>NZ_JBWKJG010000003.1:0-506429 GCF_056432325.1 Streptomyces sp. NPDC045287 | reverse complement strand
CTGTCAAACACCCCCGGGGGCGGGGGGGGCGGCCCCCCCCCCCCCGGCCCCCCCCCCCCGGGGGGGGGGGGGGGCGGGGGGGGGGGCCCCCCCCCCCCCGGCTCGGCCCGGCTCGGCCCGGGTTCACCCCGGCTCACCCCGACTCGGCCCGGGTTCAGCCCGACTCGACCCGGGTTCAGCCCTGCTCGGCCTTGAGCGCCGCGGCCATCTGGCCCAGCCGCTCGAAGGACGCCGTGCCGGTGACCACGGTCGTCACGCCCTCCTCGCGCAGCACCAGGGCGTCGTACTTGGGGCCCTCCCAGCGCTGCCAGGCCCGCCCGGCGACCTGCTGCGTCCTGCCGGTGTCCCGCGCGTCGTGGGTGACCCTGACGACGTACCTCACCGGGGAGTCGGTGGACTGCTCGACGGCGACGTACTCGCGCTCCGGCGTGAGGAAGCCCAGGTGCCAGGCGTCGCCCTCCTGCCGGTCGTACGAGACCGACGTCGGCCGCCAGTCCGCCCCGAGGCCCTCGGGGGCCGCGACCGGGTACGGCGCGGCGCGCTGGGCCGTCACCAGTTCGACGCGGTAGTCGACCGGCTTGATCGGGTCCGCCGTGTCGTCGTGCGGGACGAAGAGGTAGATCACCCCGGCGGCGGCGCAGATCACCGCCATCGACTGGAACATCCCGCGCACCGTCTGCTTGCCTCGCATACCTGCCACCCCCCTATGGTCGCATCAGTGTGTCCCGCTCATCCGTGGGCCCCTCTGCTCATATTGTCGGCTTACCGATAGAGTCACAGCACCCTCTTCACCACCGGCCGTCGCCGTACAGAAAGGTGCGCTCCGATGACCGAGCACCATCTGCCGTCCGAACTCGAGGTCTCCCCCGAGGCCCCCGACCGCAACCTCGCCCTGGAACTGGTCCGGGTCACCGAGGCCGCCGCGATGGCGGCGGGCCGCTGGGTCGGCCGCGGCGACAAGAACGGCGCCGACGGCGCGGCCGTGCGGGCCATGCGCACCCTCGTCTCCACCGTGTCGATGAACGGCGTCGTCGTCATCGGCGAGGGCGAGAAGGACGAGGCCCCGATGCTGTTCAACGGCGAGCGGATCGGCGACGGCACCGGCGCCGAGTGCGACATCGCCGTGGACCCGATCGACGGGACGACGCTCACCGCCAAGGGCATGCCCAACGCGATCGCCGTGCTGGCCGCCGCCGACCGGGGCGCCATGTTCGACCCGTCCGCGGTGTTCTACATGGACAAGCTGGTCACCGGCCCCGAGGCGGCCGACTTCGTCGACATCAACGCGCCCGTGTCGGTGAACATCCGCCGCGTGGCCAAGGCGAAGGACTCGGCGCCCGAGGACGTCACCGTCGTCATCCTGGACCGGCCGCGCCACGAGGGCGTCGTCAAGGAGATCCGCGAGACGGGCGCCCGGATCAAGTTCATCTCGGACGGCGACGTGGCCGGTTCGATCATGGCGGTCCGCGAGGGCACCGGCGTCGACCTGCTGATGGGCATCGGCGGGACGCCCGAGGGCATCATCAGCGCCTGCGCCATCAAGTGCCTGGGCGGGGTCATCCAGGGCAAGCTGTGGCCCAAGGACGAGGAGGAGCGGCGGCGCGCCCTCGACGCGGGCCACGACCTGGACCGGGTGCTGTCCACGGACGACCTGGTGCGCGGCGACAACGTCTTCTTCGTGGCGACCGGCATCACCGACGGCGAGCTGCTGCGCGGGGTCCGCTACCGCTCCGAGACGGCGACGACCTCGTCGCTCGTGATGCGCTCGAAGTCCGGCACGATCCGGCAGATCGACTCGACGCACCGGCTGTCCAAGCTGCGCGCGTACAGCCAGATCGACTTCGACCGGGCGAAGTAGCCCGGGGACCGCGCCCGACGGCGGCCTCCGACCGGGCGGCTGCCGCCGGGCGGTTCCGGGCGGTTCCCGGCCGGGCGGTTGCCGCCGGTCCCGCGGGACGGCGATACGAAGAGGGGCGCTCCCAGTGCGGTGGGAGCGCCCCTCTTCGTGCGGGCCGTGCCGCGCGGTCCGCCTGCCGTCCGCGCCGCCCGGCCCGTCAGCCGGCGGCGGCGATCTGCTGGCCGGTCGACGCGGCCTTCTTCAGCTCCACCTCGCGGCGCCGGCGGCGGGCCAGCACCACGCGGCGCTCGGCGGCGGTCAGGCCGCCCCACACGCCGTACGGCTCGGGCTGGAGCAGGGCGTGCTCGCGGCACTCGACCATCACGGGGCAGCGGGCGCAGACCCGCTTGGCGGCCTCCTCGCGGGCGAGCCGCGCGGCCGTGGGCTCCTTCGACGGGGCGAAGAAGAGTCCCGCCTCGTCGCGGCGGCACACCGCCTCCGTGTGCCAGGGGCCTGCCTCGTCCTCCCGTGCCGGAACGCGCGGGGACGGAACGGCGGCGACCTGGAGGGGCTGATGCGGCAGTTGCAGCACGGTCTACTCCTGACGACGGCTTACGCGGGCGAGAGAGACGATGCAGCAAGCCCTACCCGCTGTGCGCGGGCCTATGCACTGCGTGGCGCGGGCTTCCAGGGAGTGGACCGGGGGACGGCCGAAAGTCGACGGTCGACGGACGGACCGGGGGCTTCGCCCCCGTCAGCCCCCGAGGTGCTTGCGGAGCTTGTCGTGGAGGAGGTCCGCGATGCGCTTGCCGCGCTTGGGGCGGGCCTCGACGTTGCCGAAGACCGCGCAGCCGTTGACGACCACCACGGGGGCCTCCGGGTCGGCGGCCTCCAGGGTGTGCACCTCGAAGTTGCCGAAGACGCCCGTGCCGTTGCCGCGCAGGGAGACGTTCTCGGGGACGCGGACCTCGACGTTGCCGAAGACGGAGGTGGCGTTGATGGTGGCGAGGCGCTGTGTGAAGGTCGCCTCGGTGAGGTCGATCTCGATGTTCCCGAAGAGGGAGAAGACGGTGGTGCGGGACCCGATCCGCCAGCGGCCCCGGCGGACGTTGCTGGAGAACACCGCGACCAGCCGCTCCTCCGCGCCGTCCGCCCCCGCCGGGCCGTACCCGCCGTACGCCGCGTCGGCGCGGGGCGCGGCGGGCGCGGCGGGCAGGTCGCTGACGATCGGCTCCAGCTCGGCGAGGGTCTTCGCGCGGTACACGGCGTCGATGCGCTCGCCGTGCTCCTCGGCGTCGAGCCGCCCCTCGACCAGCGCCTCCCGGAGGATGTCGGCGACCCGGTCGCGGTCGGCGTCCGACGCGCGCATCGCCGGGGCGGACTGCGGAGCGCGGGGAGCGGGCTGCTTCTGGGGCTGCTTGTCGGAGTCCACGCCCTCAGCGTAGCGAAACGCGATAGATCGCGACCAGGGCGGGGTGAGCCCTACCTCACAGACCCGGGCGCCCGGCGGCGTTCTAGGCTTGTGGACGCGTTGCCAAGGGAGGCCGCGCCGCTGTCTGCCGAGTGAGGAATGGCCGTCATGCCAGAGTTTGCGTACTCCGATCTGCTCCCGCTGGGAGAGGACACCACGCCCTACCGCCTGGTGACCTCGGAGGGTGTGTCCACCTTCGAGGCCGACGGGCGCACCTTCCTCAAGGTGGAGCCGGAGGCGCTGCGCAAGCTGGCGGAGGAGGCCATCCACGACATCCAGCACTACCTGCGGCCCGCGCACCTCGCGCAGCTCCGGAAGATCATCGACGACCCGGAGGCGTCGCCGAACGACAAGTTCGTGGCGCTGGACCTGCTGAAGAACGCCAACATCGCCGCCGCCGGCGTGCTGCCCATGTGCCAGGACACGGGCACCGCGATCGTCATGGGCAAGCGCGGCCAGAACGTGCTGACCGAGGGCCGCGACGAGGAGGCCCTGTCGCGCGGCATCTTCGACGCGTACACCAAGCTGAACCTGCGGTACTCGCAGATGGCGCCGCTGACGATGTGGGAGGAGAAGAACACCGGCTCCAACCTCCCCGCGCAGATCGAGCTGTACGCGACGGACGGCGGTGCGTACAAGTTCCTCTTCATGGCGAAGGGCGGCGGCTCGGCCAACAAGTCGTTCCTGTACCAGGAGACGAAGGCGGTCCTGAACGAAGCCTCCATGATGAAGTTCCTGGAGGAGAAGATCCGCTCGCTCGGTACGGCCGCCTGCCCGCCGTACCACCTGGCGATCGTCGTCGGCGGCACGTCGGCCGAGTACGCGCTGAAGACCGCCAAGTACGCCTCCGCGCACTACCTGGACGAGCTGCCGGAGGAGGGCTCGGTCCTCGGCCACGGCTTCCGCGACAAGGAGCTGGAGGAGAAGGTCTTCGAGCTGACGCAGCGGATCGGCATCGGCGCGCAGTTCGGCGGCAAGTACTTCTGCCACGACGTGCGCGTGGTGCGCCTGCCGCGGCACGGCGCGTCCTGCCCGGTCGCGATCGCGGTGTCCTGCTCCGCCGACCGCCAGGCCGTCGCGAAGATCACCGCCGAGGGCGTCTTCCTGGAGCAGCTGGAGACCGACCCGGCGCGCTTCCTGCCGGACACGACGGACGAGCACCTCGACGAGGCGGGCGACGTCGTCAGGATCGACCTGAACCAGCCGATGGACGCCATCCTCGCCGAGCTGTCCAAGTACCCGGTCAAGACCCGGCTGTCGCTGACCGGCCCGCTGGTCGTGGCGCGCGACATCGCGCACGCCAAGATCAAGGAGCGGCTGGACGCCGGCGAGGAGATGCCGCAGTACCTGAAGGACCACCCGGTGTACTACGCCGGTCCGGCCAAGACGCCCGAGGGGTACGCGTCCGGGTCGTTCGGCCCGACGACGGCCGGGCGCATGGACTCGTACGTGGAGCAGTTCCAGGCGGCGGGCGGCTCGAAGGTGATGCTGGCCAAGGGCAACCGCTCCCAGCAGGTGACCGACGCGTGCGCCGCGCACGGCGGCTTCTACCTGGGCTCCATCGGCGGCCCGGCGGCCCGGCTGGCGCAGGACTGCATCAAGAAGGTCGAGGTCGTCGAGTACGAGGAGCTCGGCATGGAGGCGGTCTGGCGGATCGAGGTCGAGGACTTCCCGGCGTTCATCGTGGTGGACGACAAGGGCAACGACTTCTTCAAGGACCCGGCGCCCGCCCCGACGTTCACGTCGATCCCGGTGCGTTCCTGATCCGGCGGTCGCCGTGAGGCCGGGGACCGGCCCGCGCCGTCCCCGCCGCGCGGCCCCGGCCCGGGCCGGTCGTGCGGGACGGGGCCCGGCCGCCCCGGCGTGCGCCGTGCGGGGCGGTCGGGCCCCGCGCGTCACGCGAAGCGCTGGTTCGCGGCGCCCGCGGCGCAGGGCTGGAGGCGCAGCGGGTCCCCGGCCGACGCGAGGGTCGCGCACAGGTGCGGCGCGGCGGCCGGGCGGAGGGTGCCCGCGTCGCGGGCGAACCTCTGGTGGGCCGCGCCGGAGCAGTTCCAGACGACCAGGGCCGCGCCCGGCTCGTAGCGGGCGCCCGGCACGTCGAGGCAGCGGTCGTGGGTGAGCTCGGTGTGGACGGAGCCGCGCGCCGGGTCGTACCACCAGCCCTGGTTGCGGCCGCCGTGGCACTCCCAGCCGATGACGGCGGTGCCGTTGCGGGTGGTGGCGCCAGAGACGTCCACGCACCTTCCGGTGGCGGCGTCGCGGAGCGGGGCGAACGTGTCGTCCCAGGCGCCGGGGACGAGGACCGGCTCGCCGGTGGAGGCGGGGTCGGCGCAGCCCGCCTCGCGCACGCCGGCCGCGTACAACTGGGTCAGGCAGGACGCGAAGGCGGCGTGGCCGGCCCGGTTGGGGTGGAAGGACTGGCGGACGGAGTTCTCGTCCCAGGGGAACTTCGTCACGTCGACGAAGAGTCCGCGCGCCCACGCCTGGTCCGTGCAGACCTCGTGCCCGTGGAAGAGGCGGGAGGCGTCGAGGTAGACGGCGCCGGTGCGCGCGGCGGCGGTGCGGATGCCGCGCTCGAACGCGGGGACGGCGGTGTCGCGGCCCCAGGCGGTGTCGGAGTCGTAGCCGAGGCCGCCGCAGGCGAGCTTGCCGGGGAAGCCGGGGTCGTCGCGGAAGTCGGGGCCGATGGGGCTGGGGTAGCTCATCACGACGAGCCGGTAGTCGGTGTCGGCGTACCCGGCGCCGCGCATGACGGCGCGCAGGTCGTGGACGGTCTGCTCGACCTTGGGGACGAGGCCGTCGACGCGGGCCTGCCAGCCGGGCGCGTACTTCGGCGCGCAGGGCCCCTGGAGGAGGACGTAGCGGGTGACGCAGTCCGTCATGACGGGGCCGAACTGGAGGTCGTCGTTGGCTCCGGCCACGAGGAGGACCATCTTCACGCGGGTGTTGCGGGCCTTGACGGCGAGGTTGTCGCTCTGGACCAGCTCGTCGGCGTACTGCGGGGTGCCGCCGGCGCGGATGTGGGGGGTGGCGGCACCGGAGCAGGAGACGTTGTAGGTGACGTCGGCGGGGATGCCGGTGCGGTGGACGGCCGCGTCGGGCGAGCGGTGGCACCAGTTGTCGGGGCCGTCCGTGCCGGGTTCGTAGACGCCGACGCCCTCACCGGAGATCTCGCTGTCGCCGAGGGAGACGAGGGCGGTCTTGCGCTCGGCGAAGGGGCGTTCGGCGGGGCTGCCGTAGAGGGCGGTGGCCTCGGCCGCGCGGACGCGCTCCAACGCGGCCGGGAGGGGCGTCGAGGTGACGGTCCGCTGGCCGGCCGGCGGGGGGCCGGCGGCAACGGCGGGCGGGGTGGTGGCGAGGCCGCCGAGGGCGGCGGTGAGCGCGACGGCCGCCGCCGCGCGTCCGAGTTTCCTTCTGGTGCGCGCCATTGCGCCTCCTGGAAGTGGGGTTACCCACGGTTTTTACTGGTCGGTAAAGCACTTGGGAATAGAGCGAATGAGACAGGTGCTCAACTCTTCCGGGAGGTCGGGACGATGACGGACACGAGGGAACAGCGCGGCGACGGCGGGGCCGGCGGCGACGGCGGCTACCGGGTCGAGCACGACTCCATGGGCGAGGTGCGGGTCCCCGCGCACGCCAAGTGGCGGGCGCAGACGCAGCGGGCGGTGGAGAACTTCCCCGTCTCGGGACAGCGCCTGGAGCGGGCCCACATCGCGGCCCTGGCCCGCGTCAAGGCGGCGGCGGCCAAGGTCAACGCGGAGCTGGGCGCCCTGGACCCGAAGATCGCGGAGGCGGTGCGGGCGGCCGCGGCGGAGGTCGTGGAGGGCCGGTGGGACGACCACTTCCCGGTCGACGTCTTCCAGACCGGTTCCGGCACCTCCTCCAACATGAACATGAACGAGGTCCTCGCCACCCTCGCGACCGAGCGGCTCGGCGACGGCCGGACCGTCCACCCCAACGACCACGTCAACGCGTCCCAGTCGTCGAACGACGTGTTCCCGTCGTCCATCCACATCGCGGCGACCGCCGCCGTGACCGGTGACCTGGTCCCCGCCCTCGACCACCTGGCCGCCGCCCTGGAGCGAAAATCAGCCGAATTCGCGGAGGTCGTCAAGTCCGGCCGCACGCACCTGATGGACGCCACGCCGGTGACGCTCGGCCAGGAGTTCGGCGGCTACGCGGCGCAGGTGCGGTACGGGGTGGAGCGGCTGCGGGCCGCCCTGCCGCGCCTCGCGGAGCTGCCGCTGGGCGGGACGGCGGTCGGTACGGGCATCAACACGCCGCCCGGCTTCTCCGCCGCCGTCATCGCGGAGGTCGCGCGGGACACCGGGCTGCCGCTGACCGAGGCGCGCGACCACTTCGAGGCGCAGGGGGCGCGGGACGGGCTGGTCGAGACGTCGGGCCAGCTCCGTACGGTCGCCGTCTCTCTCACCAAGATCGCGAACGACCTGCGGTGGATGGCGTCCGGGCCGCGCACCGGCCTGGCCGAGATCAACCTGCCGGACCTCCAGCCCGGCTCGTCGATCATGCCGGGCAAGGTGAACCCGGTGGTCCCGGAGGCGGTCCTGATGGTCGCCGCGCAGGTCGTCGGCAACGACGCCACGGTCGCGGCGGCCGGCGCGGCCGGGAACTTCGAACTCAACGTGATGCTCCCGGTCATGGCGAAGAACCTGCTGGAGTCGATCCGGCTCCTGGCCAACGCGGCGCGGCTCCTCGCCGACCGCACGGTCGACGGGATCACCGCCAACGTCGAACGGGCCCGCGAGTACGCCGAGTCGTCCCCGTCCGTGGTGACGCCGCTCAACCGGTACATCGGGTACGAGGAGGCGGCGAAGGTCGCCAAGCGGTCGCTGGCCGAGCGGAAGACGATCCGCGAGGTGGTCCTGGAGTCCGGGTACGTGGAGCGGGGTGACCTCACGCTCGAACAGCTCGACGAGGCGCTCGACGTCCTGCGGATGACCCGCCCCTGACCGCCGCTCCCCCAACCGCCGCTCCCCGGCCGTACCGCTTCTGACCTGCGGCGTCGGTGACCGGGACGGCCGTCCCGCGTGACCTGGATCGCGGACGTCCGCCCCGGCGCGGTCCTAAGATCTGCGCATGACAGCGGAGACGACAGGCCCGGCGCCGGAGGTCGGGGCGGTGCCGGCGGCGGGAGGAGAGGCGGGAAGCGGTCCGGGCTCCGGCGGTCCGGGCGGCCCGCGTTGGGCACCGGGCGACCGGATCCTGTGGCGGTACCGGGACAACGGCGACGGCCACGTCCACATCTGCCGTCCCGTGACCGTCGTCCGGGACTCCCCCGACCTGCTCGCCGTCTGGATGGCGCCCGGCACCGAGTGCGTCAAGCCCGTACTGGCGGACGGCACGCCCGTGCACGAGGAGCCGCTCGCCACCCGTTACACCGCGCCGCGCACCACCGCGCGCACCCGTTGGTCCGGCATGGGCGTGCTGAAGCTGGCCCGCCCGGCCGACCCGTGGTCGGTGTGGTTGTTCTGGGGCGAGGGCTGGGAGTTCCGCAGTTGGTACGTCAACCTGGAGTCGCCGCGCGTACGGTGGTCCGGTGGCGTCGACTCCGAGGACCACTTCCTCGACATCTCCGTCTACCCCGACCGCAGTTGGCTGTGGCGGGACGAGGACGAGTTCGCCCAGGCACAGCGCGCCGGGCTCATGGACGCCGCCCAGGCGCGGCGGGTGCGGGAGGCGGGTGACGCCGCCGTCGAGGTGATCCGGGCGTGGGGCGCGCCGTTCGCGGACGGCTGGGAGGAGTGGCGTCCGGACCCGCGCTGGACGGTTCCGGAGCTGCCGGCCGACTGGGATCGCCTCCCGGCCCGCACGGCACCGTGAGACCCTTGATACGCCCCTGGGGGGTAACCGTAGGATCGTCCTCCGCCGGACGGCCGACCCGGCCCCGCAGCAGTAACGACCGATCACTGGACAGGAACTGACCGTAAGTCACCTACGAGGGGGTGGAGCCGTGCCCGAGGTGTGCACGGATCCGTCGTCCCTTGTCGACGCCGCGCTCAGAGCGGGTATAGCGCCTGTCAGAGCGATTGCATCGCCCACCCGGCCCGGACGGACGGAATCCCACGCGTGACGGAGCATCCCACCTCCCATGAAGGTCGGCAGCCGCTCGCTGCCCGGCCTCAGGAACGCACCCGGCCCCGGCAGGAGGCCCCGGAGCCCGCCGAGGGCCCCGCCGTGGCCGCGCCCCCGCGGGACCGGTCGCACCCCGGCGGCTCCCCCGTCCCCTCCCCGTCCGGTCCGCCGGTCCCGGTGGACGCCCCGGACGGGTCGCGCGCTGCCAACGCGGCCCGTGGGGCGTCCCGTACGGCCCGTGCCGCGTCCGCGGTCCGCGAGGCGGTCGCGGGGCCCGGGGGCGTGGCCGCGCGCGGCGGGGCGCAGGCGCGGGTGCGCGCGGACGCCGAGCCGGACCACCCCGGCGACGGGACCGGTACCGGGAGCGGTGAAGGGACCGGTGACGGCGGCCAGGCGCGGGCCCAGGAGGGTGTGCGGCCTCCGGGCGGTGCCGCCGCGGCGGGCGCCGTGGCCGGTGGTCCGCCCGGCGGTGGGGACGGCGCGGCGGGCGGCGTTCCGGCGACCGTCGCCGGCCTGCCGCAGGACCCGGTGGGGACGGCCCGCCGGGAGGGCGACCGGCTGCGGTTCGTGGGCGCCGCGACGCGGCGGATCGCGCGCGGCATCGACCTGGACGAGATCGTGCTGGGCCTGTGCCGGGCCACCGTGCCGACGTTCGCCGACGCGATACTCGTGTACCTGCGGGACCCGCTGCCGGTCGGCGACGAGCGGCCCGTGGACCCGTTCGTCCTGCGGCTGCGCCGTACGGACCGGTTGCGTTTAACGGAGGACGACCCCGGCGACCTGGGCCTGCTCCCGGCCGGGCCCGTCGTGGCGCCGGACGCCGAGCAGAGCCCGGCCGCCGAGCTGTGCCGGGTCCGCCCCGGCGGGCACCTCGCGGAGGTGCTGCGCGGGGTGCGGCCGGTGTTCGGCGACTCCGCGGCCGCGCGGGCGGCGCTGCCGGAACTGCTGGGCGAGGGGCGTACCGTACCGGCCGGGCACCGGGCGATCCTCGCGCCGCTGCGGGGCCGCCGCCGGGTGATCGGCGCCGCGGTGTTCCTGCGCCGCCCGGACCGCGCCCCGTTCGAGCCCAACGACCTGCTGGTGGCGGCGCAGTTGGCGACGCACACGGCGCTCGGCATCGACAAGGCGGTGCTGTACGGGCGCGAGGCGTACATCGCGGACGAGCTCCAGCGGACGATGCTCCCGGAGAACCTGCCGCAGCCGACCGGCGTGCGGCTGGCGTCCCGCTACCTGCCGGCCGCCGAGACGGCGCGGGTCGGCGGCGACTGGTACGACGCGATCCCGCTGCCCGGCAGCCGGGTCGCCCTCGTCGTGGGCGACGTCATGGGCCACTCCATGACCTCGGCCGCGATCATGGGGCAGCTGCGGACGACGGCGCAGACGCTCGCCGGGCTCGACCTGCCGCCGCAGGAGGTGCTGCACCACCTCGACGAGCAGGCGCAGCGGCTCGGCGAGAACCGCATGGCGACCTGCCTGTACGCGGTGTACGACCCGGTGGCGCACCGGATCACCATCGCCAACGCCGGTCACCCGCCGCCGATACTCCTCCACCTGGGCGGCCGGGCGGAGGTGCTGCGGGTCCCGCCGGGCGCGCCGATCGGCGTGGGCGGCGTGGACTTCGAGGCCGTGGAGCTCGACGCCCCGGCGGGCGCGACGCTGCTGCTGTACACCGACGGGCTCGTCGAGTCGCGGCTGCGGGACGTGTGGACCGGGATCGAGCAGTTGCGCGAGCGGCTCGCAGCGACGGCGCAACTGACGGGCCCGGACCACCCGCCGCCGCTGGAGGCCCTCTGCGACGACGTGCTCGACATGCTCGGGCCGGGTGACCGGGACGACGACATCGCGCTGCTGGCGGCCCGGTTCGACGGGATAACGCCCAGCGACGTGGCGTACTGGTTCCTGGAGCCGGAGGACGCGGCGCCGGGCCGGGCGCGCCGACTGGCCCGCAGGGCACTGGCCCGCTGGGGCCTGGAGGAGCTGACGGACTCGGTGGAGCTGCTGGTCAGCGAGGTCGTGACGAACGCCGTGCGGTACGCGTCACGGCCGGTGACGCTGCGGCTGCTGCGGACGGAAGTGCTGCGCTGCGAGGTCGGCGACGACTCGCCGCAACTGCCGCGGCAGCGCCGGGCGCGGGACACCGACGAGGGCGGGCGCGGCCTGTTCCTGGTCAACCGACTGGCGCGCCGGTGGGGTGCGACGCGGCTGTCGACCGGCAAGGTCGTCTGGTTCGAGCTGCCGACGCGGCTCTGAGGGCCGCGGCACGGCGGAAGGGGGAAGGGAGGTGGCCGGGCCCCTGGTGCGGGGCCCGGCCACCTCCCTTCGTCTCCCTACGGGCGGACGGGCTTGTCCTTGTCGGGCCCCGGGCCCGCGCCCGGGGCCTCGTCGTCGCCCGACTCGCTGGTGCTCGGTGACGGGGACGGCGGGGACTGCGTGGGCGGCGTCGGCTCACCGGTCGACGGGCTCGGCGAGGACGGGGTGCCGCTCGGCGTGCCGGAGGACGGCGAGTCCGACGGCTCGACCGGTTCGTCGCTCGGCGAGGAGGACGGGGACGGGGACGGGGACGGGCTCCCGGACGGCGACGGGACGGGCGCCGGGTCGGGGGCGGCGATCTCCATGACGTCCAGGTCGAACCGCGCGTCGGAGCCGCCGCCCAGGGCGTCCAGCGTGTAGTCGGCCCAGATGCGGGCCGGGAAGCCGCCGCCGTTGGCGCGGCCCGAGTTGGCCGTGCCGGTCAGGGTGACCTGCTCGCCCTTCTCGGTGTCCTCGCCGAACAGGGCGACCACGGTGGCCAGTTCGGGCGTGTAGCCGGCGAACCAGGCGGACTTGTTGTTCTCGGACGTACCGGTCTTGCCGGCCGCCTGGTACGCGGGGGTGTCGGCCGCGCGGCCGGAGCCGTTCCTGACGACGCCGGTCAGGACCGAGGTGACCGTGTCGGCGGTCTGGCGGCTGACGGCCTGCGGGCCGATCGGGTCGGGCAGCTCGACCGTGCGGTCCTTGTGCTCCGCGGACTTCACGATCGCCGGCGTGACCTTCCTGCCGTGGTTGTCGAGGGTGGCGTACACGCCGGCCATGTCCCAGGTGGAGGCGCCCATGGTGCCCAGCGACATGGCGGGCTGCTCGACGAACCCGTCGGTGTCCTTCATGCCGAGGCCGAGGGCGGTCTTCTTCACCTCGTCGGGGCCGACGTCGACGATCATCTGGGCGAAGACCGAGTTGATCGACTTGTTCATGGCGCGCTGGACGGTGACCGGGCCGTAGCTGATGTCGTCCTCGTTCTCCGGGGCGAACGGGGTGTCGCTGCCCTGGACGGGGCGCCGGCTGGTGCCGTCGTAGGTCGTGTTGACGCCGATCCGCCGGCCGTCCTGCGTCCGGGAGCCGTTCTCCAGGGCGGCGGCGAAGACGAGCGGCTTGAACGTGGAGGCGGGCTGGTAGTCGCGCCGGGTGGCGTTGGACATCCAGTGCTCGGTGGCGCCGACCCCGCCGTACAGGGCGACGACGTGTCCGGTCTTCGGGTCGACGGAGGTCGCGCCGGCCTGGACGGTCGCGTCGACCTCGTTGCCCTCGCGGTCGAGCCGGCTCTCCAACTGCTCGTCGACCGCCTCGACGAGCTCCTTCTGGCGCTTCTTGTCGATGTTGAGGGTGATGGTCCAGCCGCCGGCCTTGATGTCCTCCTCCTTGACGCCCTGGTTCACCAGCTCCTGGTTGGCGGCCTCGACCAGGTAGCCGGTCTGGCCCTCCATGCCGGGGGCGGGCCTGGGCTCCTGGGGGACGGGGAACTTCATCCCGGCGCGCTCGGCCGGGTCGAGCCAGCTCTCCTCGACCATGTTGTCCAGGACGTAGTTCCAGCGCTCGGTGGCGAGCTTGCGGCCGGTCGCCGTCGCGGACGTCCAGTCGTACTGGCTGGGCGCCTGGAGGAGCGCGGCGAGGTAGGCGCCCTGCTCGACGGTCAGCCTGCCGGCGTCGACGCCGTAGTACGCCTGGGCCGCGGCCTGGATGCCGTACGCGCCGCGGCCGTAGTAGCTGGTGTTGAGGTACCCGGCGAGGATCTCCTCCTTGCTCTGGCGCTGGTCGACCTTGAGGGAGATCACCAGTTCCTTGAGCTTGCGGGTGACGGTCTGGCTCTGGTCCAGGTAGTAGTTCTTGACGTACTGCTGGGTGATGGTCGAGCCGCCCTGCTTGCCCTTGCCGGTCACGGAGTTCACGAGGCCCCGGGCGGTGCCCTTGAAGTCGACGCCGTGGTCCTCGTAGAAGGTCTTGTTCTCGGCGGCGACGAACGCCTTCTCGACCGGGTCGGGGATCTTGTCGAGGCCGACGATGGACCGGTTGATCTTGCCGCTGCGGGCGAGGATCGAGCCGTCGGAGTACTTGTAGACGTTGCTCTGCAGTTCCGCCTCGGCGTTGGCCGTGGGGACGGGGACGAGCAGGTAGACGGCGTAGAAGCCGCCCATGGCGAGCAGGCAGCACACGAAGAGCGTGCCCAGCAGCCTCCGCCACGCGAAGAAGCGGCGTATGCCCCCGCGACCCCCCTGTTCCCGGCGCGCCCCGCGCTGCCGGGACCGTCGCGCTTCCGCTCGGCCCATGGCTCCGTCGCTCCCGTTGATCGGTGTTCGTCCGTCGCGTTTCGGTCGTTCACGTCCGGATCAGCTCAGCAAGCTAACCCGCCGCGGGCGACAGAGACCAACGGATCCCGTCTTTTCCGAACGTGACAATCAGCACCCGTCCCGCGAGGAACTGACTCACAGGGGGTGGACAAGGTTGCGAAGAACATTAAAGTGATATCACTTTGCTTCACCGGAGAGAGCACGAGAACGGGGGGACCATGTCCACGACCACGAAGACGACCGCGCCCGGCGGTACGGCGGGGGACGCGACGCCACCGAGGACGCCGCAGCCGCAGGTGCGGGAGTTCGCGGCGTACAGCGTCGGCGGCGGGCTGGCGCTGCTGTCGGGCCTGATCGGGCTCGCGGCGGGGGTGTGCCTCGTCGTCGCGGGGGCGGCGGTCGCCGAGGAGACGTCGACGGCCGCGCGGGTCGGGCTGATCGCGCTCGGCGTCCTGGTGGGCCTGGGGGCGCTGCTCGCGATGTGCGGGCTCAACATGGTGGCGCCCGGCGAGGCCCGCGTCGTCCAGTTGTTCGGCCGCTACCGGGGCACGGTCCGCGCGGACGGGCTGCGCTGGGTGAACCCGCTGACCTCGCGGGTGGCGATCTCGACGCGCGTGCGGAACCACGAGACGGCGGTCCTGAAGGTCAACGACGCGTACGGCAACCCGATCGAGCTGGCCGCGGTCGTCGTGTGGCGGGTGGAGGACACGGCGCAGGCCATGTTCGAGGTGGACGACTTCGAGCAGTTCGTGTCCACGCAGACGGAGGCGGCGGTCCGGCACATCGCGATCGAGTACCCGTACGACGCGCACGACGAGGAGGGCCTGTCGCTGCGCGGCGACGCCGAGGAGATCACCGAGAAGCTCGCGGCCGAGCTCCACGCGCGCGTGGCGGCGGCGGGCGTCCGCATCATCGAGTCGCGGTTCACGCACCTCGCGTACGCTCCGGAGATCGCCTCGGCGATGCTCCAGCGGCAGCAGGCCGGAGCCATGGTGGCGGCCCGCCAGAAGATCGTGGAGGGTGCGGTCGGCATGGTCGAGGCGGCGCTGGACCGGATCGCGGAGCGCGACATCGTGGAACTGGACCCCGAGCGGAAGGCGGCGATGGTCTCCAACCTGATGGTGGTGCTGTGCGGTGACCGCTCGGCCCAGCCGGTCGTCAACGCGGGCACGCTCTACCAGTGACCGCCCGCCGCGAGCGCAAGCAGGTGCTCCTCCGCCTCGACCCGGCGGTGTACGAGGCGCTGGCGCGCTGGGCGTCGGACGAACTGCGCAGCGCGAACTCGCAGATCGAGTTCCTGCTGCGCAGGGCGCTGGCGGAGGCGGGCCGGCTGCCGTCCTCCCCGGCCCCCCTCCCCCGCCGCGGCCGCCCGCCCAGGCAGCAGCCGGAGGAGGGCCGCGCCGGGGCCGGGGACGAGGGCGAAGACGGAGCCGGGGCCAGGGGCGGGGGCAAGGGCCCGGCCGGGCGGCCACCGGAGGGCCGGACCGGGGACGAGGGTCCGGCCGGGCGGCCACCGGACGGGCCCGGGGCGTAGCGCCGATCCCGGCCGCCGCCCCGGGCCCGCGCCCCTCCGGCCACCGCCCCGGCGGCGCCGGGGAACCGGGGCGCGGGTCGGACGCGTCACCGTACGGCGGGGACGGACGCGCGAAGGGGGACGACGCGTCACCGTACGACGGGGCGCGGACACGCTAAGGGGCGGACGCGTCACCGTACGACGGGGCGCGGACACGCGAAGGGGGCCGACGCGTCACCGTACGGCGGGGACGGACGCGTGAAGGGGGCGGAGACGGGCGGCGACGGGGGCGATCGGGCGGTGCGGGGCGCGCGGTGGGGGCGGGACGGCCGGGGGCGTTCGGCCTGGTCCCGGGGGCGGGTGATCGCGGGGCTCGCCGCGCTGGTCGCCTGGCTGATCGTGTTCCACGCGACCGTGCCGGACCTGCCGGGCCGGCCGGGGAGCCTGCTGGAGACCTTCCTCCCGTGGCTCGGCCTGGCCGTGCCGGTGCTCGTGGCCG
Organism: Streptomyces sp. NPDC045287; assembly: GCF_056432325.1. NCBI lineage: Bacteria > Bacillati > Actinomycetota > Actinomycetes > Kitasatosporales > Streptomycetaceae > Streptomyces > Streptomyces sp. NPDC045287. Next base: position 490,415 of record NZ_JBWKJG010000003.1, on the reverse strand, counting down.
CCGCCCTGGTGCGCCGTTCGGCGACCGCGCTGCTCGCCGCGCTGCTGCCGGCCATGGCGTGGGGCGGGCACTTCGGGGTGCTGCTGGCGCCCGGCCCCGACGTACGGCACGGCCTCACGGTGGTGCAGCACAACGTCGGCGACGAGAACCCCGACCCGGCCGGTACGGCGCGGGCGCTGATGGCCCCCCGGCCGGACCTGATCGCACTGGAGGAGGTCACCCCGGCGGCGCTGCCCGCGTACCGGGCGGCGCTCTCGGCCCGGTACCCGCACCACGAGGTGCGCGGCACGGTCGGCCTCTGGTCGGCGCACCCCCTGACGGACGCGCGGGCCCTGGACATCCGGCCCCGAGGCGTGGACGCCGGGTGGCGGCGCGGGCTGCGGGCCACGGCGGCGACCCCGCGCGGCGACATCGCCGTGTACGTGGCGCACCTGCCGTCCGTACGGCTCAGCCCGGAGCGCGGCTTCGACGCGGCCCGCCGGGACGAGAGCGCGGAGCTGCTCGGGGCCGCCCTGGCCGCCGAGCGGCTGGACCGGGTGGTCCTGCTGGGCGACCTGAACGGCACCGTCGACGACCGGGGCCTCTCCCCCCTGACCTCGCGCCTCGACACGGCGGGCACGGGGCTGGCGTTCAGTTGGCCGGCGTCGGCGCCCCTCGCCCGCATCGACCAGGTCATGGCCCGCCGCGCCGAGGTCGTCCACGTCTGGACGCTGCCCGCGACCGGTTCCGACCACCTGCCGGTCGCCGCCCGCCTCGCGTACTAGCCCGGCCCGGGCAGCCCCGGGCAGGCGGGGGTACCGAACAGGACAGCTATGCACCCTGCGTATACACACTATGTATAGTGGCGCCATGTCCATCGGTCACACCCTCCTCGGGCTCCTGGAGTCCGGGCCGCGCCACGGCTACGACCTCAAGCGCGCCTTCGACGAGAAGTTCGGCCACGACCGGCCGCTGCACTACGGCCAGGTCTACTCGACCATGTCCCGCCTGTTGAGGAACGGGCTCGTGGAGGTCGACGCCGTCGAGCCGGGCGACGGCCCCGAACGGAAGCGCTACGCGATCACCGAGGCCGGCGTCACCGACGTCGAACAGTGGCTGACCAGCCCGGAGAAGCCCGAGCCGTACCTCCAGTCGACGCTCTACACGAAGGTCGTGCTCGCCCTGCTCACCGGGCGCAGCGCCACCGACCTGCTGGACGCCCAGCGCACCGAGCACCTGCGGCTGATGCGGGAGCTGACCCGCCGCAAGAAGGGCGGCGACCTGGCCGACCAGTTGATCTGCGACCACGCGCTGTTCCACCTGGAAGCCGATCTTCGCTGGCTGGAACTGACCGCGGCCCGCCTCGACCAGCTCGCCGCGACGGTGCGGGGGACGGCTGGATGACGACGCCCGTACCGAACCGGTCGGTCCGCGGGGCGGCGGGGCCGCTGCTGCGCGCCGAGGACCTCCACAAGGCGTACGGGCCGACCACCGCGCTGGCCGGGGCGTCCTTCACGGCCCGCGCCGGGGAGGTCGTCGCCGTCATGGGCCCGTCCGGCTCCGGCAAGTCGACGCTGCTGCACTGCCTCGCCGGGATCGTCCGCCCCGACGCGGGCACCGTCGTGTACGACGGGCGGGAGCTCACCGCCCTGTCGGATGCCGGGCGGAGCGCGCTGCGCCGCGGCGACTTCGGGTTCGTGTTCCAGTTCGGGCAGCTCGTGCCGGAGTTGACGTGCGTGGAGAACGTGGCCCTGCCGCTGCGCCTCGCCGGTGAGCGCCGCAAGGCCGCCGAGCACAGGGCGCTGGAGTGGCTGGAGCGCCTGGAGGCCGCCGACGTGGGTGGCAAGCGGCCCGGCGAGGTCTCCGGCGGCCAGGGCCAGCGCGTCGCCGTCGCCCGCGCCCTGGTCACCGCGCCGCGCGTGGTCTTCGCCGACGAGCCGACCGGCGCCCTCGACTCCCTCAACGGCGAGCGGGTGCTGGAGCTGCTGACCGACGCCGCCCGGGACACCGGTGCGGCCGTCGTCCTCGTCACGCACGAGGCGCGCGTCGCCGCGTACGCGGACCGCGAGGTCGTCGTCCGCGACGGCAGGGTGCGGGACACGGCGGGCGCGGCATGAGCGCGGCGACCGAAGGGCGCGGAATACGCGACGGACACGGCGAGCACGACGGGCGTGACGGACGCGGGCATGACGGACGTGACGGGCACGGTGTGCGCGGAGTACGCAGCGGACGTGACGAAAGCGACGGGCACGGCGGACGCGACGGGAACGACGGGAACGACGGATTCAACGGGCACGGTGTGCGCGGAGTACGCAGCGGACGCAAAGTGCGCGGCGTCCTGCGGGACTTCGCGTTCGGCGCGCGGTTCGCCGTCGCGGGCGGTCGCGCCGCCCGGGTCCGTACGGCCCTCACCGCGATCGGCGTCGGGCTGGGCGTGGCGCTGCTGTTCGTCGCCGCGTCCGTCCCGCAGATGCTGCAGAGCCGGGAGGACCGCACCGACGCGCGGCAGGCGTCCTTCGACACGGCGCCCGTCTCGGACCGCTCCTTCCTCCACACGGAGGTGTCCACGCTCTTCCGTACGGACACCGTCCACGGCGTGGCCCTGCGCCCCGACGGCCCCCGTGCCCCCGTGCCGCCCGGTGTCGCGAAACTGCCGGGGCCGGGTGAGATGGTCGTGTCGCCGGCGCTCGCCGAGCTGCTCGCCTCCCCCGGCGGGGCACTGTTGAAGGATCGCTTCCCGTACCGGATCGCCGGCACGATCGGCGACGCGGGCCTCGCCGGACCCAGTGAGCTCTTCCTGTACGTCCACGATCCCGGCGTCGCCGACGCGCCCCGGGTGTCCCGCGCCGACCACTTCGGACACGGGGAGGGCAAGCGGCCGCTGGACGCGACGCTCGTCCTCGTCGTGACGGTCGCCTGCGTGGTGCTGCTGCTGCCGGTGCTGGTGTACGTGGCGGTGGCGGTCCGCTTCGGCGGGGAGCGGCGCGACCGGCGGCTGGCCGCGCTGCGCCTGATGGGCGCCGACACCGCGATGACGCGGCGGATCGCGGCGGGCGAGGCGCTGGCCGGGGCGGTGCTCGGCCTGCTGCTGGGCGGGGTGTTCTTCCTGCTGGGCCGGCCGCTCGCGGGCCGCGTCACGGTGTGGGACGTCAACGCCTTCCCGGGCGACCTGGTGCCGGAGCCGGCGCTGGTGGCGGCCGTCGTGGTGGCGGTGCCGCTGTGCGCGGTCGCGGTGGCGCTGTTCGCGCTGCGCGGGATCGCGTTGGAGCCACTGGGTGTCGTACGGGGCGGGGCGCCCCGGCCGCGCCGGGTGTGGTGGCGGATGGTCCCGGTGGCCGCCGGGCTCGTCCTGCTGCTGGTGCCCGGGGAGCGGCTGGACGCCGTGTCCGCGCCGCTCGACACGTACCGGGTCGCCGCCGGAGCCGTCCTCGCGCTGACCGGGCTCACCGCGCTGCTGCCGTGGCTGGTCGAGGCGGCCGTGCGGCGGCTGCGCGGGGGGCCGCCGTCCTGGCAGCTCGCCACCCGCCGGCTCCAGACGGGCAGCGGCACCGCGGCCCGCGCGGTGAGCGGCATCGTCGTCGCGGCGGCCGGGGCGATCGCGCTGCAGATGGTGTTCGGCGCCGTGCAGAGCGACTTCATGAGGCCCACCACCATGGACGGGGCGCGCGCCCAACTCCAGATGTGGACCGCCGCGAAGGACAGCCGTGCGGCGGGCGCGCTGATCGACGGGGTGAAGGACGCCGAGGGGGTCGCCGGGGTCATCGCCACCATCGAGGGGGGCGCGCGGCGCCCGGGCCCGCCCCGCGCGGGTGAGGACTTCGCGCCGACGACCGCGCTGAAGGTCGGGGACTGCGCGTCGCTGCGGGAGTTGGGCGAGCTGCCGTCGTGTCGGGACGGCGACGTGTTCATCGCCCGGGCGCACGGGCTCGACGGGCCGCCGGACGACTACCTGGCCAAGACGGCCCGGCCGGGCGCCGTGGTCGACCTGCGCGACGAGGGGGAGCGGCCCGTCCTGTGGCGCATCCCGGAGTCGGCCCGGGTGGTGGAGGCGCGGCGCGACCCGATGGGGTGGATGCCGTTCGGGATCTACGCCACGCACGGCGCGCTGGACGCCGGGCTGCTGGAGGACCCGGAGGCGACGGCGATGGTACGGCTCGACCCGGCCGTGCCGGACGCGGCCGAGCACGCGCGGAACGCGGCCGCGCGGTTCGACCCGTTGATCCGGGTGGTGACCGTCCAGGACGTCGAGCGGGACCGGCAGTACACCAGCGTCCGAACCGGCGTGCTGGCGGCGGCGACGGCCACGATGGCGCTGATCGCGCTGTCGCTGCTGGTGTCGACGGTGGAACAGCTCCGCGAGCGGCGGCGATCGCTGTCCACGCTGGTCGCGTTCGGGACCCGGCGCGCCACGCTGGGGTGGTCGGTGCTGTGGCAGACGGCGGTGCCGGTCGCGCTGGGGATGGGCCTCGCCGTGGGCGGCGGGCTGCTGCTGGGCCTGGCGCTGGTACGGGGCCTGGGCAAAGCGGTGGCGGACTGGTGGGTGTTCCTGCCGGTCGCGGGCCTGGGCGCGGCACTGCTGCTGGGGGTCGCGCTGCTGAGCCTGCCGCCGCTGTGGCGCCTGATGCGCGCGGACGGGTTGCGCACCGAGTAGGCGCGCCCGGGGCGAACGGCGGGCGCCCGCCGGGCGGGCCGGGGCAGGCGCCCGCCCGGCCCATCCGGCCCCGGCCCTCCCGCCCAGTCCTCCTGCCCGACCCATCCGGCCCCGGCCCTGACCCGACCGATCTATCCGGCCCGGGCCCGCCCGCTCCGGCCTATCCGGCCCCGGCCGGGAGCACCCGTACCGGCAGGGACACCAGGGCCCCCCGCAGCGCCTCGGCGAGTTCCTCGAACTCGGCGGCCCGCGCCGCGCCGGTGCGCATCGCGAGGGCGATGCGGCGGGACGGGGCCGGATCCGCGAAACAGCCGGTCACCAGGCTCGGGTTGTGCCCGGTCTCGACCTTCACCGCCGTCCTCGGCAGCAGCGTCACCCCGAGTCCGCCCGCGACCAGTTGCACCAGCGTCGACAGCCCGGCCGCCGTCGTGGTGACCGCCGCGCCGTCCGTGCGCCCGGCCTCACGGCAGATGTCGAGGGCCTGGTCGCGCAGGCAGTGGCCCTCGTCGAGCAGCAGCAGGTGCAGGTCGCGCAGCGCGTCGCGCGGGATGTCGGTACGGCCGCCCAACCGGTGGCCCTCGGGGGTGACCAGGACGAAGTCCTCGTCGAACAGCGGGAGCTCGGTGACGCCGGGCACGCCCAGCGGCACGGCGAGCAGCAGCACGTCCAGCCGCCCCGCGGCCAGCCCCTCCAGCAGGGAGTACGTCTGCTCCTCGTGGACCTGGAGGTCCAGGTCCGGATAGCGGTCGTGGACGAGCCGCAGGACCGTCGGGAGCAGGTAGGGCGCGACGGTCGGGATCACGCCGAGGCGCAGCACGCCCGTGAACGGGGCCTGCACGGCCTCGGCCTCCTCCATCAGCTCGCTCACCGCGTCCAGCACCGCCTTGGCGCGGACGGCGAGCCGCTCCCCCGCCGGCGAGAGCAGCACCTTGCGCGTCGTACGCTCAAGGAGCTGGACACCGAGTGCCTCTTCGAGAGCCGAAACCGCGCCCGAAAGCGCGGGCTGGCTCATCCCTATCGCGGCGGCGGCATCCCGGAAGTGGAGATGCTCGGCCACGGCCGCGAAGGCCCTGAGCTGCGCCAGACTCGGCTGTTTTCCTTTTTGCGCGGGATGCGCGGGGGAGATCACTGATAACCGCCTTCGATCAACGTGACCCAGTCTAGCTATTTCACTGATCAATGCACGCCGTGCCATGCTGACGATCGTCCAGCCCCCACGGATGCCCCCACAAGGGCAATCCCCGCCACTAGGAGAGCGTGTGCTCACTGTCGGTGACCAGTTCCCCACGTACGACCTGACCGCTTGCGTGTCGCTGGAGAGCGGCAAGGAGTTCGAGCAGATCACCCACAAGTCCTACGAGGGCAAGTGGCGCGTGGTGTTCTTCTGGCCGAAGGACTTCACCTTCGTGTGCCCGACCGAGATCGCCGCGTTCGGCAAGCTGAACGACGAGTTCGCGGACCGCGACGCCCAGATCCTCGGCGTCTCCGGCGACTCGGAGTTCGTCCACCACGCCTGGCGCAAGGACCACGACGACCTGCGTGACCTGCCCTTCCCGATGCTCGCCGACTCCAAGCACGAGCTGATGCAGGCGTGCGGCGTCCAGGGCGAGGACGGCTTCGCGCAGCGCGCCGTCTTCGTCATCGACCCGAACAACGAGATCCAGTTCACCATGGTGACCGCCGGCTCCGTCGGCCGTAACCCCAAGGAGGTCCTGCGGGTCCTGGACGCCCTGCAGACCGACGAGCTGTGCCCGTGCAACTGGAGCAAGGGCGACGAGACCCTCGACCCGGTCAAGCTGCTGGCCGGCGAGTGACCAACCGGAACGAGTGAATCACCATGTCTCTTGACGCCCTGAAGTCCGCCGTACCGGACTACGCGAAGGACCTGAAGCTCAACCTCGGCTCGGTCATCGGCAACAGCGACCTCCCGCAGCAGCAGCTGTGGGGCACCGTCCTGGCGTGCGCGATCGCCTCGCGCTCCCCGAAGGTGCTGGCGGAGCTGGAGCCGGAGGCGAGGGAGAACCTCAAGCCGGAGGCGTACAACGCGGCCAAGTCCGCCGCCGCCATCATGGCGATGAACAACGTCTTCTACCGGACGCGCCACCTCCTCTCCGACCCGGAGTACGGCACGATGCGCGCCGGCCTGCGGATGAACGTCATCGGCAACCCCGGTGTGGAGAAGGTCGACTTCGAGCTGTGGTCGCTCGCCGTCTCCGCGATCAACGGCTGCGGCCAGTGCCTCGACTCGCACGAGCAGGTGCTCCGCAAGGCGGGCGTGGAGCGCGACACGATCCAGGAGGCGTTCAAGATCGCCGCGGTGATCCAGGCGGTCGGCGCGACGCTGGACGCGGAAGCGGTCCTGACCGCCGCCGAGTAATCGGCCGGCCCGGTACGCGAAGCGCGAAGGGCCCCACCGGCATCGGCCGGTGGGGCCCTTCCGCCGTACCGCGCCCTTCGCCGACGGTTCAGCGCGCTTCCGCCGTACGGCACTCCCCCGCCGCCCGGCGCCCTCCGTCGTCCCGCGCCGGGCACCATCCCACACCGGACGCCTCCCACGCCGGGCGCCACCCCACCCCGAGCGGCGTCATCCCGCGCGAGGCGCCATCCGCCCGTCCCGCACCCTCCGCCGTCCCGCGCAGGGCGCCGTCCCGCGCGGAGCGTCAACCCGCGTCGGGCGAGGGCGTGCCGGCGAGGTCGGACGGCGCCGGGGACCGGAGCCGCTCCATGAGCGCGCGCACGTCCTCGACCATGAACTCCTTCACCCCGTCGAGCGGCGCGTGCGTCGACTCGGCGGGCGGATCGCCCGTGTCGTCGAGGTACTCGTGGAGCGCGGTGCTGACGGAGAGCCCGATCACGGCGGGCCCGTCCAGGACGACGAGCTCGGCGTACGTCCCGCCGCTGACACTGAAGTACGCCTCGTCGCCCAGCCCCGGCACCGGCTCCGGGGCGGGCTCCCCCGGCACGGCGGCCCGGCCCTGCACCGCCTCGAATTCCGGTCCCGGATCGCTCTCCTTGTGCAGTTGGTACCGGAGGCTCGCGTCGTAGCCGGTCGGGGGCTCGCCCAACTGCACCGAGCAGTACGCCCGGTCGAGCACCGGGTGCTCGTACGTGTCGGCGCCGGTGGTGGCGCCGCGCTTGCCCAGGGCGGTGACCAGCGCCGACAGCGGTGCCTCCGCGCACAGGGCCTCGGTCGCGCGGTAGCCGCCGAGGTCCGGTCCGCGCGTCTGGTACGCGGTGAGGCCGGCCGCCCACAGCGCGGACGCGCCCAGCGCGCCGCCGAGCGCCCACAGCCAGGGCCGGCGGTACCGCGCCCCGCCCCGCCCGGGCACCGGGGCGCCGTCTGCGGGCCCGCCCGCGCCGGCGCCGTACGGGGCGCCGCCCTCCGGTCCGCGGGCCGGCGCCGCGCCGCGCGGCGGGTCGCCTTCGTCGTCGAGCAGTTCGGGTTCGGATATCACTCGGTCTCCGGCCGCTCGTGACCGCCGCCGCCCCCACCGCCCGGCGGGGGCGCGGGGGTGGGGGCGTGCGCGGCCGCGAGGCGGCGCAGGGCCTGCTCCTCGCTGTACGCGCGCAGGTACCCGACGACCGTGTTGGTGACGGCGACCAGCGGGACCGCGACGACCGCGCCGCCGATGCCCGCGACGAGGCCACCCGCCGAGACGGTCAGCACGACGGCCAGCGGGTGCACCCGTACGGCCCGGCCGAGGATGAACGGCTGGAGGACGTGTCCCTCGATCTGCTGCACCGCCAGCACGACGACGAGGACCATCAGCGCCGTGAACACGCCGTTGGTGACGAGCGCGACGACGACCGCGAGGGCGCCCGAGATCACCGCGCCCACCAGCGGAATGAAGGCGAAGAGGAAGATGAACACGCCCAGCGGGACCGCGAGCGGCACGTCGAGGAAGTAGATGCCCAGCCCGATGAAGATCGCGTCGATGAGGGCGACGATCACCGTGCCGCGCACGTACGCGGTGAGGGTGCGCCAGGCGCGCGGCCCGGCGCCCGCGACCCCCGGCCGGGCCTGGGCGGGTACCAGCTTGAGGAACCACTGCCAGACCTTCTTCCCGTCGTAGAGCAGGAAGAGGGTCGAGAACATCGCGAGCAGTATCCCGGTCATCACCTCGACCATGACGGTGACGCCGGTGAGGCCCGCGGAGGTGATCTCCTCGGTGTTGGTGCCGATCGTGTCGCTGAGGTTCTCGGCGATGTCGTTGATCTGACTCTCGGTCACGTGGAACGGGCTGTCCAGCGCCCAGCGCTTCAGCTCCTCGATGCCGTCCCGCACGCGCGCGGAGACGTTGCCGAGGTTGTCCATGACCTGCCACACGACGAACCAGCCGACGAGGCCCATGACGACGAAACCGAGGATGGCGGTGACCGCCGTGGCGAGCCCGCGCGGCAGCCCGATCCCCCGCAGCCGGCTCACGGTCGGCTGGAGCAGTGCGGTGATGAGCAGCGCGGCGACGAAGGCGAGGACCACCAGCTGCACCGTGCTGATGACCTTCATCACCACCCACAGCGTGCCCGCGAGGACGAGCAGCCGCCAGCCGGCCTCGGCGGCGACGCGCACCCCCCAGGGGACGGCGGCCGCGGGGTCGGGCCGGGCGGCGACGGCGGGCGCGTACGCGGGGGGCGCGGGGACGATGTCGGGCGCGTGGCTGTCGCCCGGCGCTCCCGTTCCGTGGGCGACCCCGGCGCCCGGCCTCCCCGGCGTGTCCCCGGCCGGGGACACGCCGATGGGGGCGTCGGCCTCCGCCTCGGCCCGCGCGCGGCGCTCCTCGAGCCGCTGTCCCACCCGGCTCAGTCCGGCACCCAGCCGGCCGAGCCACCCTGGCACTCTCGACATGATCTTCCCTGTTCCCCCGGGGTTGCGGTCTCCCGACCGTACACGCACGGAGCCCCTCGCCGTAGGACGGCGAGGGGCTCGGAAAGTCGGGCGCCGCTGTCAGTACCAGTGATTGGCCTGCCAGAACGACCAGGCGCCGCAGGGGCTGCCGTAGCGGTCGTTCATGTAGTTGAGGCCCCACTTGATCTGGGTGGCGGGGTTGGTCCGCCAGTCGGCGCCCGCGGAGGCCATCTTGGACCCGGGGAGCGCCTGGACCAGGCCGTACGCGCCGGACGAGGGGTTCTGGGCGCGGTAGTTCCAGCTCGACTCGTGGTCCACGATGTTGCTGAAGCACTGGAACTGGCCGCCCGGCACCATCTGACGGGCGATGGCCTGCACCTCGGCGACGGAGTACGAGGACTGGGCGGCGAAGGACGACGCGTCGCGGACCGCGTCGCGGCTGGCCCGCTCGCGCGCCTCGCGTGCTTCGCGGTCCTCGCGTTCCTTGCGCTCCTTCTCGGCCTTCTCCTCGGCGGCGGCCTTCTTCGCCTCGGCGTCCTTGGCCGCCTGGAGGCGCGCGGCCTCCCAGGCGGACTGCTGGGCGGCGGTGTCGGCCTCGGCGGCCTGCGCCTCGGCTTGCTGCGTCAGCGAGGCGACCTGGACCTGCGCCTGCTGCCCGGCGGGTATGTCGGCGAGGAGGGTCGCGTCGGCGGCGGTCGCCTCGAACTTCTCCGGCTGCGTCGCCTGCGGGTCGCCCGCGGCGACACCGACGACGGCGCCGACAGTGGTGACCGCGGTGGCCGACGCCACCGCGAATCCCCGGACCGAGATCCGGCTCACACGGTTTCCTTCCAGCATCGCCCGCACAGGTGACCTCGCGGGCGCGATCGTGCCCCTGGCACTGGTCCCCCCACTCGCTGGGTCACGGGGGACACGGGCCCGGTGGGCGACTCCCCTGGGGGAGCGCCGCGTGGTGCTCGGGCGGCATACGGCGGACGGCTGTTGAGTTGTGCTGCCACGGGTCCCTGGGGATGTGGCTGTGCCGTATGCGGGGCCTGACGGAAGCAAGACTCTGCCGGAAGGCGCGGACGCAAGGCAATTCTTCGCCGCGTGTGAAAGCTCACACCCGGTCCGTCATGGGAGTTTCGCCGAAAGGGGTGCGCAACGCGGCGCCGCCCGGCTACGCTCTCGCGCTTCACCGGGCGGCGCCCACGGATCCAACTCCGTTGTGTTCCTCTTGACTGGCGGCCGATCAGTTCGCGGTCACCCTGTGACCCCTCCCGTCCCCTCGTGCTCAGACGTGGACGTCTTCGAGCATTTCGGTCACCAGTGCGGCGATCTGGGAGCGCTCGGACCGGGCGAGCGTGACGTGCGCGAACAGCGGGTGCCCCTTCAGCTTCTCGACCACGGCGACGACCCCGTCGTACCGCCCCACCCGCAGGTTGTCCCGCTGGGCGACGTCATGCGTGAGGACGACACGGGAATTCGTCCCGATTCTGGACAACACGGTCAGCAGGACGTTGCGTTCGAGGGACTGCGCCTCGTCCACGATGACGAACGCGTCGTGCAGGGAGCGGCCGCGGATGTGGGTGAGCGGCAGGACCTCCAGCATGTCGCGGGCCGTGATCTCCTCGATGACCTCGCGCGACGTCACCGCGGACAGCGTGTCGAAGACGGCCTGCGCCCAGGGGTTCATCTTCTCGGCCTCGGTGCCCGGCAGGTAGCCCAGTTCCTGCCCGCCCACCGCGTACAGCGGGCGGAAGACCATCACCTTCTGGTGCTGGCGGCGCTCCAGGACGGCTTCGAGGCCGGCGCACAGCGCGAGCGCGGACTTGCCCGTGCCGGCCCGGCCGCCGAGCGACACGATGCCGACGTCCGGGTCGAGCAGCAGGTCCAGGGCGATGCGCTGCTCGGCGCTGCGGCCCCGGATGCCGAACGCCTCGCGGTCGCCGCGCACCAGCCGTACCGAGCCGTCGGCCGTGACCCGGCCGAGCGCCTTGCCGCGCTCGGACTGCAGGACGAGACCGGTGTGCACGGGCAGGTCGGCCGCGTCGGGCACGTACAGCGTCTCCTGGGTGTAGAGGAGGTCCACCTGTTCGGCGGAGAGCGGCAGCTCGCACATGCCGGTCCAGCCGGAGTCGGTGATGGCGAGCTCGGCGCGGTACTCCTCGGCGAGGAGTCCCACGGAGGACGCCTTGATGCGGAGCGGCAGGTCCTTGGAGACGACGGTGACGTCGTACCCCTCCGCCTGGAGGTTGCGCGCCACGGCGAGGACGCGCGAGTCGTTGTCCCCGAGGCGGTAACCGGCCGGGAGGAGGCCCGGGTCCGAGTGGTTGAGCTCCACGCGCAGGGTCCCGCCCAGGTCGCCCACGGGGATGGGGGCGTCGAGGCGGCCGTACCGTACGCGCAGGTCGTCCAGGAGGCGCAGCGCCTGGCGGGCGAAGTAGCCGAGCTCCGGGTGGTGTCTCTTGGCCTCCAGTTCCGTCACCACGACGACGGGCAGCACGACCTCGTGCTCCTCGAAGCGGGTCAGGGCGTTGGGGTCGGCCAGCAGGACGCTGGTGTCGAGGACGTAGGTGCGCCGGTCGTCGGGACGGCGCTTAGTGCTGGTCACCACGGAAGGACAGACCCCCTCTTTTAGAGGCGCATGAGGTCGGGTTGCGACTGCTGCGGCGTCGCGGTGGGACGGACCGGGATCGGGCCACGATGCACGGGCCGTGTCTCCGGCCCTCCGCTCCGACCGCGGACCGGTGCCGCGCGGTTGTCCTGGCGCAAGGGGCCTCCCGGGCGAGCGGGCTCCGTACCGCTCACTCTGCAAGGGATATGCCCCTGTTGCCACCGGGCCATGCCCGTGGCGCCCTTGGCATATGACACCCCGTCCGGCGGGACGTGCCGGAGCCGGGCCGCGTCCTTCGACGGCCCGGCTCGGAAAGGGGTCGCGGGGCGTCCGCCCCGGTGGGTCAGGTGCCGTAGCGGCGGTGGCGGGCGGCGTAGTCGCGCAGCGCCCGCAGGAAGTCGACCTTGCGGAAGGCCGGCCAGTGGACCTCGCAGAAGTAGTACTCGGAGTGCGCGCTCTGCCAGAGCATGAAGCCGGACAGCCGCTGCTCGCCGCTGGTGCGGATCACCAGGTCCGGGTCGGGCTGGCCGCGCGTGTAGAGGTGCTCGGCGATCATGTCGATGTCGACGATCTCGGCGAGCTCCTCGAAGGAGGTGCCCTTCTCGGCGTGGTCGAGCAGCAGGGAGCGCACCGCGTCGGCGATCTCCTGGCGCCCGCCGTAGCCGACGGCGACGTTGACGAGTATCCCGTCGATGTGCCGCGTCGACTCCTGGGCCTCCTTGAGGACCGACTGCGTGCGCGACGGCAGCAGGTCCATCGTGCCCACGTGGTGGACGCGCCAGCGGCCGTCCGCCGCGATGCTGCGGACCGCGTCCTCGATGATGCCGAGGAGCGGCACCAACTGCTCCTCGGGGCGGTTCAGGTTGTCGGTGGAGAGCATCCAGAGCGTGACGACCTCGACGTCCGTCTCCGTGCACCAGCCGAGCAGCTCCATGATCTTGCTGGCCCCGGCCTTGTGGCCCTGCTCGGGGGTGCCGCCGGACGCCTTCGCCCAGCGCCGGTTCCCGTCGAGGATGACGCCGATGTGCTTGGGCACCTGGGCGTGGTCGAGGCGGCCCTCCACCCGGCGCGCGTAGAGCCTGTACACCAGGTCGCGCAAGTTCACCGATCTCACCTCTCGCGTACGGGGCACCGCGGCCGTCCCCGAGGCCCGCCACCTTACTGGGCGCTCCGGGCGGTGGCCCAACCCGGTGGGTCACAAGTCCGTGATAGGGAAAACGCATGTCCGCTTCCCCTCTCCACCGCGCCGCCGACGACCGGTACGACTCCATGGAGTACCGCCGCGTCGGCCGCAGCGGCCTCAAGCTCCCCGCCGTCTCCCTGGGCCTGTGGCACAACTTCGGCGACGACCGCACGCTGGAGTCCCAGCGCGCCATCCTGCGCCGGGCGTTCGACCTCGGCGTCACCCACTTCGACCTGGCGAACAACTACGGCCCGCCGCCCGGCTCCGCCGAGCTGAACTTCGGCAGGCTCCTCGCCCAGGACTTCCGGCCGTACCGGGACGAACTGGTCATCTCCACCAAGGCGGGGTATCTGATGCACCCGGGCCCGTACGGCGAATGGGGGTCCCGCAAGTACCTGCTGTCCTCGCTCGACGCGTCGCTGAAGCGGATGGGCCTGGAGTACGTCGACATCTTCTACTCGCACCGCTTCGACCGGAACACCCCGCTCGAGGAGACGATGGGCGCGCTGGCCTCCGCCGTCCAGCAGGGCAAGGCGCTCTACGCGGGCGTCTCCTCGTACACGAGCGAGCAGACCGCCGAGGCCGCGCGGCTGCTGCGCGAGATGGGCGTTCCGGCCCTGATCCACCAGCCGTCGTACTCCATGATCAACCGGTGGACGGAGGAGGACGGCCTCCTCGACACGCTGGAGGCGGAGGGCATGGGCTGCATCGCCTTCGCGCCGCTCGCCCAGGGCATGCTCACCGACAAGTACCTGGAGGGCATCCCGGAGGGCTCGCGGGCCTCGCTCGGCAAGTCGCTGGACCCGGGCCTGATCTCCGAGGACGTCGTCCGGCGGCTGCGCGGCCTGGACGGGATCGCCCGGCGCCGCGGCCAGACGCTGGCACAGCTCGCGCTCGCCTGGGTGCTGCGCGACGAGCGGATGACGTCCGCGCTGATCGGCGCGTCGAGCGTGGCGCAACTGGAGCAGAACGTCGCCGCGCTGGACGGGCCGCCGCTGACGCGGGAGGAGCTGACGGAGATCGACTCCTTCGCCGTCGACACGGCCGGGGTCAACATCTGGGCCGCCCGGAGCTGACCCGGGACCGGGACATGAAAAACGGGCCGGTCCGTGGGGGGGGATACGGACCGGCCCGAGGGGGGGTTTCCACCATAACCCTTCATAAGGCGTGGTGGGTGCCACGACATGCCGGCGCTACGCTCCGGAAACGCGTGGCTGCGGTAGGGGCGCGGGCCCCGTCACCGGCCGTCCTCCGCAGGGGGGACCCCGCGGCGCGGGCCCCCGGTTGACGTCCGGGCGGCGGGGCGGCGGGGCGTGCGGAGGGCCGCCCGCGCGGGGGCGGGGGCGAGGCGCTGGGGGGCCACGCGGGGGCGGGGGCGAGGCGCTGGGGGGCCACGCGGGGGTGGGGACCTACGGGTGGGCGAGGGCGCCGAGGAGGAGGCCCAGGAGGGCTCCGCCGATCATGAAGGGGCCGAAGGGGATGGCGCTCCTGCGGGTCGCGCGGCGGCGCACGACGAGCCCCAGGCCGTACGCGGCGCCGAAGAGGAACCCCGCGAAGGCGCCCGCCAGCAGCGCGGGCCAGCCGTACCAGCCGAGCGCGGCGCCCAGGGGGAACGCGAGCTTCACGTCGCCGAAGCCCATGCCGTTCGGGTTGACGAGGAACAGCACCAGGTAGGCGCCGCCCAGCGCGAGCGCGCCCAGCACGGACAGCCGCCACGACCCGGCGCGGCCCGGGAGCAGCGCGGCGACGCCCAGCAGGAGCGGGACGGCGGCGGCGAGCGGCAGGGTCAGGTGGTCGGGCAGCCGGTGCACGCGCCGGTCGACGGCCGCGAGGAGCAGCGCGAACGGCGCCAGCAGGAGCCACACCACCAGTTCGGGCCGCCCCCCGGTGGCCGCGGCGAGCAGCGCGCACGCGACGGCCCCGGTGAGCGGCGCGGGCGCCAGGAGCGACACGGCGACGGCCGGGACCCGGCGCGGGGCACGGGGTGCGGAGGCCCGGCGCGGGGTGCGGGGTACGGGCGGCGGGCAGCCGGCACAGTGCGCGGGGCCCAGCCAGCCGCGCGGCCCGGGGGCGTAACCGTGCCCGGCGGGGCAGGCGTCGCGCCAGGGCTCGTCCGGTTCGACGGCGAGCCGGTGCGCGGCGCGCCGCACGAGCAGCCCGGCGGCGGCGCCCCACAGGGCGGCGACGGCGATCAGCGTGGCGTACACAGCGCCGACCCTAGAAGGGCGCGGCCCGGCGGGTCACGGGGCGGGACGGCCGGAATGTTCCCGGCGGGCGGGGCGACGGGGCGACGGGCGGAGTGGTGAGGGAGCCGGGGGAAGCGGGGCGGCGCCGGGGGCGGCGAGGAAAGGGGGAACGAAGGGATGAGGGGAGAGGAGGTGAGGCGAGGGGGTGACGGGGGCGATGGGAATGGCGGCAGGGCGACGCGAGGGCGGAACCCTGCGGTGGCAGGGCGGCACGGTGGCGAAACCCGGCGGTGGCAGGGCGGGGCGGTGGCGAAACCCGGCGGTGGCAGGGCGGGGCGGGGGCGAAAGCCTGCGGCAAAAGAGCGGGCCGGCGGCGAAACCCCGCGGCGGGGCGGTCCGGCGGTAACGGGGACGGCAGCACGGCGGCACGGTGGCGAAACCCCGCGGCAAAAGAGCGGGCCGGCGGCGAAACCCTGCGGCGGGGCGGTCCGGCGGCCTACCGTGCGGGACATGGGATGGCGGAACGGGACGGGCACCCTGCGGGTCGGTGGCGGCGGGGCGGTGCCGGTGGAGATCGCGGCCTCGTACCGGGCGCGGGCTCGGGGCCTGCTCGGGCGGGACGGGATCGACGGGGCGATGCTGCTGACGCCGTGCGGGAGCGTGCACACCTTCCGGATGCGGTTCGCGATCGACGTGGCGTACCTGGACCGCGACCTGACGGTCCTCGCCGTCGTCCCGGCGATGCGGCCGGGACGGCTCGGGCTGCCCCGGCCGCGCGCCCGTCACGTGCTGGAGGCGGAGGCCGGGGCGATGGAGCGTTGGGGGGTGCGGCCGGGCGTCCGGCTCACCGTGGACGTGCCGGTCACGGCGGACCCGGACCGAGCAGCGTGAACGCCCCGTACACGGCGGAGGCCAGCGCCGACACGGCCAGCACCGCGCCCGCGTACCGGGGGCGCAGCCGGACGAGGGCGACGGCCGCCGGGAGCAGCAGCGGGAACGCGGGCATGATCAGGCGCGGTCGGGAGCCGAAGTACGCGGCGCCGACGAGGGACACCGCGACCACGGCGAGGGTGTAGACGAGGACCGGCAGCGGGTGGCGCTGCCGCACGCACAGCCACACCGCCCAGCCGAGCACCGCGAACGCCGCGAGGAGCCCCACCCCGGCGAGCGGCTGCGGCCCGGTCAGCTGCGCCAGGACGAACCGGGCGAGGGCGGCGCCCCCGTCGATGCGGTTGCCCCAGCCGGCCTGGACGTCGAAGTACGCGGTGGGGCTGCCGGTCCGTACGGCGACGTACACGACGTATCCCAACCAGCCCAGCGGCGCCAGCAGCACCCCGGCGGCGAGCCCGGGCGTGACGCGGCGCTCCCGGACGACGGTGGCGAGCGCGGTGACGCCGAGCGCGGCGATCAGCGCGACGGCGGAGGGCCGGGTGAGCCCGGCCAGCACCACGAGGACGCCCGCCCGGATCCAGTGGCCGCGCAGCACGGCGTACAGCGACCAGGCGGCGAACGCCGTGAACAGCGTCTCCGTGTACGCCATGGACTGCACGAACGCCGTCGGGTACACGCCCCACAGCACCGCCAGGACGACGCCGGCGCGCCGTCCGGCGACGTGCGCGCCGACCGCGTAGACACCCCAGGCGGCGGCGAGCGACGCCGTCCAGGCGACGACCAGCCCGGCGGGGGCGACGCCGATCGGGAGCACCGCGGACAGGGCGCGCTCCAGGGCGGGGAACAGCGGGAAGAACGCCAGGTCGGAGTGGACGGTGCCGTCCGGGAGGGTGATCTCGTGGCCGTATCCGCGCTCGGCGACGCGGGTGTACCAGACGGCGTCCCAGCGGCCCATGAGCCGGTGCCACGCGTCCTCCCCGCTCGCAGTGGCCGCGCCGAAGAGGACGGCGAGACCGGTGAGGCGTGCCGCCGCGTAGCCCAGCAGCGCGAGGGCGGCGGCGTTCGGACGACCGGGACCGTCGGGGTGGCCAGGGCGGTTCGGGTGGCCGGGGCGGGGGTCTTCGTCCGCCGCGGCTGTCCGGGCGGGTGGGGCCGTTCGGTCCAAGGGCACCGGCCGATTATGTCCGCCGTCCGGACGCGGCCGGTCGGAGAATGCCGGGAAAGCAGTGTGAGGTACGTCCCGGTGAGCCCGAAAGCGCCACCGCAGACACAGCGACCGGTCGACCCGACACCGGGAGCGCCACCGCAGGCACAGTGGCCGGTCGACCCGACACCGGGAGCGCCACCGCAGGCACAGTGGCCGGTCGACCCGACACCGGGAGCGCCACCGCAGGCGCGGGGGCTTCCGACGGGACCCGGGCGCCGTCGGCGTCGCCCGGTGTGCCCAGGTGGCACCCGGGGCGGGGTGGAGCGGGGTGGCGTGGCGGGGCGCTACCCCGCGGCCGTCCCCCGGCCGCTCCTGCCGTTGGCCGCCGTCCGCCGCCGGGTGCCGGTGGTCCGGTTGCCGTTCAGCCGCCGGTCGGGAAGGAGACCTCCACGCGGCGGTTCTTGCGGCGGCCCTCCTCCGTGCTGTTGTCCGCGATCGGGTACTGCTCGCCGTAACCGCGGATCTCGTACGTGATGTTCTGCGCCGCCAGCAGCGGCGACAGCACGCCGTGGACGGCGTCGGCGCGCTGCTTGGACAGGACGTCACCGTGGGCGGCGGAGCCGAGGTCGTCGGTGAAGCCGAAGACGCGGATCTTCGTGGCGTTCCGCTTCTTGATCTCCTCGGCGATCGCCGCGATGCGGGAGTTCGCCTCGGGCGTCAGCTTGGCGCTGTCCTTGCCGAACAGGACTTCGGCCTGGAGCGCGAACTTCAGGTTGGTGTTGGTCTCCTCGCGGCGCTCCTCTCCGTCCTCGGACTCCACGATGGAGACGATCGGCAGCACCTTCGCGGCCGCCAGGGTGGCGCCCTCGCGCATCTTCAGCCCCGGTGCGGTCGGGTCGACCTCGGGGACCGGCGCGGACGCCTCGGTCCCGGGCGGCACGGCACCCGGGGTCTCGTCGGCGTGCGCGGCGGAGGGGGCGGCGAGATGAACACCGGTGAGGAGGACGAGAACGGCGAGGAGACTGGGGCCGGGACGGCGGGTGGGGGCACGCATCATGAGATCTCGATGGTCGCGGTGGGCATGAGCGGGAACTGGATGTCGACCCGCGTCACGGTGGCCGGCGGGGCCGGGAACTGGGCGAAGATGGAGACCGCCTGGTCGGCCTGCATGGAGTTGATGCCCGTGGTCGTCAGCGGGTAGCCCTCCGTGTCCCGCAGGACGTAGTAGCGCTTCTTCTCGACCTTGTCGACGAGGGTGACTCCCGCCAGGGACGGGCCCGTCTTCTGCACCTGGATCTCCTGGCCGCTCCACTGGGGCGGGGTGACCACCAGTTTGGACGTGGTGTTCTTCAGCGTTCCGTTCACGGTGAGGAAGCCACCCTCCTCGCGGACGGCGCTGTGGATCACGATCTGGAGGCCGTTGCCCCCGCTGATCGTCGCCAGCGTCGTGCTCGTGTCCGGGCCGGTCGGGTCGCTTTCCCGGGGAGGTGTGCTCTGTCCCGCGGGTGCCGAGCTGACCGTTCCCGCCTTCTGCGGCCCTCTGCCCTCGGCGTCGTCACTGCCGCCGTCACCGCAGGCCGTGAGCAGAGCCGCCAGCGCGGCGGCCGTGGCGGCGACCCGAACCGCGCGTGCGGTCTCTCCGTACTGCGTACCCATGCGTGTCATTCCTCTGTGTTCCTTCGCGGTCAGTCCTCGGTCAGCCGCACCTCGAAGAGGTCGGACATGTCCGGGAGGTCATCGGGGTCCAGATCCAGCTGCGTGCCCTCGCAGTTCAGGGATCCGGGGGACGGCGGCTCGGCGTCGACGACTCCCTCGTCAGCGGACCCGTCGTCAGCGGATCCGCTGTCGGCAGCCCCGTCGTCGGCAGCCCCGTCGTCAGAGGTCCCGTCGTCGGCGGCTTCGAAGGTGCACCGCGGGACGACGACGGCGGTGGCGGTGGCAACCGCGTGCTTGCCCTCGGTACCGGGCAGAATGGTGTCCCCCACGGACTTCACCGAGCGGACGGCCACGTGGAAGCCCCAGCGCCCGTCGCCCAGTTCGGAGCATTCGATCACGCTCGCACCGTTGCGGGCGGCGTACGTGTGGCTCGCCCCGCAACCGTCCTCGCCCACCAGGTCACCGTCGAACAGGTCGCTCCAGCCCGGGATGTCGAGGCCGCCGAGGACGAACCGGTCCCTGGACTCCTTGGCCGCCGCCAGCGCCGCGGCGTCCGCCGCGGACTGCGCGCCGTTGCGTGTGGCGCCTGCCTGGCCGACCGCGAAGAACGCGAGCGCGAGAAAGAGCAGGCTCACCACCATGAAGATGTACAGCGGTGAGGCCTGCCCCGCATCCCGCTCGCGGCCCGACGCTCCCGTCAGCCACCGACGATCGCGCTGACGCGGGCGACGAGGCTGGACGCGATGGTCGCGCCCACGCCGGAGCCGACCACGGCGGCGATGATCACCCCCACCAAGATGATGATCCCCACGTACTCCACCGCCCCCTGGCCCCGGTCCCCCCGGCGCTTCAGGGCGGTCGTCGTGGTGTGCGCCCAGGTGCCCACGTACACCTTGGCCTGAGTCAGGGCCTTCAGTGCGATGTTCGACATTGCGGTCCCCTCCGGGGTCGGGATGGTGCGGGTCTTCGGTGCCGTGTGCGCGTGGTGCGGGGTGTGCCCCGGGGGCCACGCGGGTGGGGGCGTGACCGTACGCGGGGTGGGCCCCCTTCATCATGGGGCTCGGAGCCCATCCATGGGCCCGAATCGGCGACTGGGGCCGGAAACGGTGGTCAGTCATGGTCTGTCGCGCCCCCCGTCGTCTCCCGTTGACTCAGCAACGAATGTGCCACATCCGCTTGCGGAAGCGAAGCGTCTTCCACACATTCGGCCGAGCGGTCACCACCCCCTCCCCTCCGGTGCGGCCGGGTTGTTGACGGTGTGACACGGGTGTCCGCCGCCGGGGCGTATGCGGTTGCAGACGTTCTTCGCCGCCGTGCCCGCGTCCTTCCGCCCGTCACCGACCGCCCAGCAGGTCCGCCAGGTCGACGCCGGAGCCGTAGTAGAAGCTCAGCGTGATGAGGATCATCGTGGCGGGCAGCATCACCAGCGTCACCACGAGGGTGGTCTTCGGGACGGCCTTCGCCGCCGCGCGGCGGGCGTTCTGGGCGTCGGTGCGGCGCATGTCGTTGGCGATCTGGATGAGCGTGTCGACGATGGGCGCGCCCAGTTCCTCGCCCTGCTGGAGGGCGGTGACGAACATCGACACCTGTTCGGAGGCGTTGCGCCTGCGCAGTTGGTCGAAGGCGTCGCGGCGGCTGACGCCCATGTCCATCTGACGCAGGGTGATGCGCAGTTCGTCGGCCCAGGGGCCGGAGTACTTCTCCGCGACCCGTTCCAGCGCCTGGCGGAAGCCGAGTCCGGCGGAGACGACGACGGCGAGGACGTCGAGGAAGTCGGGCAGGGTGCGTTCGATGTCGTCCCTGCGGCGCCGGATCGCCATGCGCAGCAGTACGTCCGTCCAGGTCAGCCCGTACGCGAGGACGGCCGCCGCGACGACGGGCTGGCCGCGCAGCAGCATCGCCAGCGCGGCGGCCACGCCGAGGGCGCCGTACACGGCGCGCCGGGCGGCGTACCGGTCGACGGTGAGGCCGCCGGGGTTGCCCGCCATGTCGAGGCGGCGGCGCAGGGCGTCGACGCGCCTGGGGCCCATGAGGCGCAGCACGGACGGGGCCCAGCGCATGCCGAGCCGGTCGACGCCGGAGCCGACGGCGGTCGTGCGCGTGGCGCCGACCTCCAGGGCGACGGCCAGGTCGCCGGGCAGTTCGGCCTCGGCGCGGTACAGGCGCACGCCGTGGAAGATCCCGTACACGGCGAGCGCCGTCAGCGCGGCCAGCAGGAGGACCATGTCCCGTTCCCCTCCTCTTCCTCTTCCCGGTGCCTCAGACCCGGACCCTGGACAGTCGGCGGATCATCACGAACCCGGCGGTGTACAGCGCGAACGCGACGACCGAGCCGGCCTGTCCGGCGAACGACCCCGTCATCTCGTCCAGCGCCCCCGGGTTCATGCCGTTGATCATGAGGAGGAAGCCGAGGCCGAGGAGGGGGAGGGCGAACGCGGTGACCTTGACCTGCGAGAGCAGGGTGGTGACCTCGCGGCGGGTCTCCTTGCGCTCGTCGAGCGTGCCGGTGAGGTTGCGCAGCGAGCCGACGACCTGGCCGCCGGCCCGGTTGGAGAGGACCAGGGTGGTGACGAGGACGACGAGTTCGCGGGAGGGCAGCCGGTCGGCGAGGTCGCCGAGGGCGTCGTCGAGGCTGTGGCCGACGGCGAGTTGGTCGGCGACCCTGCGGAGTTCCTCGCCGGCCGGGTCGTCCAGTTCGTCGGCGGCCATGGAGATGGCGGTGCGCAGGGCGAGGCCGGCCTGGGTGGCGTTGGCGAGGACGCGGGTCAGCTCGGGCAGTTGGTTGATGAACGCCTCGGTGCGGCGCTGGCGCTGCCAGGTGAGGAACGCGTCGGCGCCCCACAGCCCGGCCAGGACGGCGAGGGCCCCGAAGAACGGGGCGAACACGGCGGCGGCCGTGACGTACAGGGCGAGGAGGCCCGCCAGGGCGTACACCGTGTACTCGGCGGGGGTGACGGCGAGGCCGGTGACGGCCAGTTTCCGTTCCAGGCGGCGGCCCAGCCCCGTCCGGCGCAGCCGGCGGTCCAGGCCGGGGAACCGGCGGCCGCGGCCGGCGGCGGGGGCGGGGCCCGTCTGGGCCATCCGCGCCACGAGCGCCTTCTGCTGCGCCCTGCCCGCGGCGTGGGCGTGCACGCCCAGGACGGCGAGGAAGCCGGCCAGGAGGGTGGCGCCGAGCGTCAGGAGCGGGAGGTTGTCCATCGTGTCGTCTGTCCGTCGATTCCGGGGGAGGGGGCTGCGGGGGTCACGCGGCTGTTCCGCGCAGGGCCAGTTCGGCGTCGCTGTGGGCGACGCCGAACGCGGCGGGGGTCGGCTCGTTGTGCATGTACAGCCGTTCGGCGACCCGCCGGGGCAGCGGGTGGTGGGTGAACCTGCCGTGGACGCGGCCGTCCGGGGTCATCGGTCGGGCCTCGAACCGGCAGACCGACACGATGCGGTACTCCTCCCGGCCGTGCGAGTCGACGATCGCGATCTCGGTGATCTTGCGGGCGCCGTCGGCGTGCCGGGTGAGCTGGACGATCACGTCGACGGCGCTGTTGATCTGGTCCCTGATGGCCGCGAACGGCACCTCCACCTCGGACATGGAGGCGAGGGTCTGGAGGCGGGTCAGGGCGTCCTCGGCGCTGTTGGCGTGGACGGTGGCGAGGGAGCCGTCGTGGCCGGTGGACATGGCCTGGAGCATGTCGAGGGTCTCGCCGCCGCGGACCTCGCCGACGATGATGCGGTCGGGGCGCATGCGCAGGGAGTTGCGGACGAGGTCGCGGATGGTGATGCGGCCCTTGCCCTCGACGTTGGCGGGACGGGACTCCAGGGTGATGACGTGGGACTGCTGGAGCCGCAGCTCGGCGGAGTCCTCGATGGTGACGATGCGCTCGCCGTCCGGGACGAGGCCGGACAGGGCGTTGAGCAGGGTGGTCTTCCCGGTGCCGGTGGCGCCGGAGACGATCACGTTGAACTTGGCGCGGACCAGTCCCGAGAGCAGCATCACCATGTGCTCGTCCAGCGATCCGAGGGCGACCATCTCGTGGAGCGTGAAGGCGCGGGGGAAGCGGCGGATGGTGAGGACGGGGCCGCTGAGGGAGAGCGGCGGGATGATGACGTTGACGCGCTCGCCGGAGGGGAGGCGGGCGTCGACCATCGGATTGGACTCGTCGACGCGGCGGTTGACGGTGGAGACGATGCGTTCGATGGTCTGCATCAACTGGTCGGTGGAGGAGAAGCGCATCGGGAGCCGTTCGAGGCGGCCGTGCCGCTCCACGTACACCTGATCGGGGCCGTTGACCATGATCTCGCTGATGGAGGCGTCCTCCAGGAGCGGTTCGAGGATGCCGAGGCCGAGCGCCTCGTCGACGACGCGGCGGATGAGGTGGGAGCGCTCCGCGGACGACAGGACGGGGCCCTCGCGGCTGATGATGTGGCCGAGGACCCGTTCCAGGCGTACGCGGCGGTCGGCCGCCGGGAGGGCGGACATCTCCGCGAGGTCGATCTCCTCCAGGAGCTTGCCGCGGTAGACGCCGACGAGGTGGTCCTCCTCGCCGTCCCTCCCGCCGGCCGGCTCGGAGCTGGTGATGCGGGCCCGCAGGCTCATGGGGTCCCTCCCTCGCTGGTCGTGACGGGCATGGTGGTGGTCCGGGTGACCGGGTCGAAGCGGAGGAGGGGCAGGACGGCGGGGATGTCGACGGTCACGGTCGCCGTGACCTCCTCGGCGCCGGACGGGGCGCTGACCTCCGCGCCGTCCGCGAGCCAGGCGCTCATGGCGCCCCGTCCGGCGGCGGCGCCGTCGCCGCCCTGGGAGGCGACGCGGGCGGCGGCGCGGGCGGCGGTGCCGGCCTGCTGGGCGGCGTAGGCGACGATGCCGAGCTGGACGGCGGCGAGGGCGGCGATCAGGAGGATGCCGATCCAGCCCGCGAACTCGATCGCCGCCTGGCCCCGGTCGGAGCGCCCCCTCCGGTGGTGCGGGGCGCCGCTGTGGTGGCCGGTCACGGTCCTCACTCCCCCCGCTCGTCGGCCGCCGCCGCGTGGGCCCGGACGGTGAAGGGCAGGTTCGCGCCGGGGAAGAGGACGGGGACGCGGATGCTGACGTCGGCGGTGTACAGGTCGCCCGCGACGCCGCAGTCCGCGCTCGCCGACCACGCGCCGGACAGCGTCCTCCCGGCCGCGCCGGGGCAGTCGCCGCCGACCGCGCCCGCGCGGGCCGCCTCGTCGGCGGCGTTGCCGGCGAGGGAGTACGTGTAGCCGATGAGCGCCGCCTGCCAGAGCAGGAGCAGCACGCCGAGCACGAGCGGCACCATGCCGGTGAACTCCACGGCCACCTGCCCCCGGTCGCCGCGGCGGCGGTCGCCGCGTGCCGTTCCGGTCCGTGTGCCTCCCATGGGCCGCCCCTCCCCTCTCCGCTACTTCCTGCGTGCCTTGAGCAGCCTGCCCGGCCGGTCGCCGGTCGACTCCGGGGCCTTCACGAGGCCGAGTTCGCCGGCGAGCGCCCACAGGGCCTGCTTGACGGTCGACTTGGGGTCCAGCTCGTGCATGCGGCCCGCGTCGACGCACGGCTGGAGTTCCTTGAAGGCGGCGGGGACGGCGGTGCGGGCGACGCGCGTGCCGGTGATCTTCTCGACGAGGGCGGGTTGGATCTCCGTGTGGCGGGTGTGCCGGTTGACGACGGTCGTCGTGTCCTCGGCCTTGCGGATCTGGAGCCGGTCCCAGAGGCGGATCATGCGCTTGGCGGCGCGGACCGCGACGACGTCGGGGGTGACGACGAGGAGGGCCGTGTCGGCCATCTCGACGGCGGCGGCGTTCGCGGAGTCCATCTGCGTGCCGCAGTCGACGACGACGACCTCGTAGCGGTGGCGCAGGGCGCTGACGATCTGGCGGGCGGACCGGTCGGTGACCTCCTCGCCGCGTTCGCCGTCGGCGGGGGCGAGGAGCAGGGACAGGCCGGTCGGGTGGGTGTAGAGGGCGTCCTGGAGGACGCGGGGGGTGATGTCCTGGATGGCGGCGAGGTCGGCGGCGGAGCGGCGGAACTGCACGTCCAGGTAGGAGGCGACGTCGCCGGACTGGAGGTCGAGGTCGGCGAGGGCGACGCTGCGGCCGGAGGCGCGGGCGGCGAGGGCGAGCTGGACGGCGGTGACGGTGGTGCCGACGCCGCCCTTCGCGCCGCTGACGGTGACGACGGTGCCGCCCGGCCCGGTGGGGGCGTCCCCGGTCTGGCCGAGGTGGCGGCGGACGCCGGCGGCCCAGGCGGCGGCGGACTGGACGCGCTGGGCGAGCTCCTCGTACGAGAGGGGGACGCCGACCAGGCCGCGGGCGCCGGAGTCCATGGCGGCCGAGTACAGGCCGGGGCTCGTGTCGGCGGTTACGAGGACGACGCCGACGGCGGGGAAGCGGAGGGCGACCTCGCGGATCAGGTCGAGGGCGGGGACGGGGCCGATCCGCTCGTGGACGAGGACGACCTCGGGGAGGTCGTCGACGGAGTCGGCGGCCGCCCGGGCGAGGGTGTCGACGAGGGTGGTGGAGTCACCGACCGGGGCGGGGGCGGCCTGCTCGGTGTCGGGGAGCTGGCCGAGCAGGGTGGTGATGGCGCGGGCGGCGTCGGGGTCGCCGACGGCGGGGAGGACGCGAATGGTCATCCTGCTGCCTGTCCCCTCACTTGTTCTTGTCTTCGTCGAGCGTGTACGTCGACTCGCCGGGCTTCGGGGCGGCGGAGCCGTCCTTCGGCAGCAGGGCGAGGCGCACGTGCTCGGCGAACGACTCGGCGTAGGCGACGCGCTGGGCGTCGGCGGTGGTGAGGGCGAAGGTGATCGGTACGGCCTCGCGGGCGCCGCCGGCCGTGCCGCCGTCGCTCCTGCGCTGGTCGAGGGGGGTGA
This sequence comes from Streptomyces sp. NPDC045287, assembly GCF_056432325.1. Lineage (NCBI taxonomy): Bacteria > Bacillati > Actinomycetota > Actinomycetes > Kitasatosporales > Streptomycetaceae > Streptomyces > Streptomyces sp. NPDC045287. Next base: position 464,423 of record NZ_JBWKJG010000003.1, on the reverse strand, counting down.
GCCTGCCGACGTCGAGGACGCGGGCACCGGCGACGATGAGCCGGGACTCGGCGACGGCGTTCTTGCCGCGCCCCTCGTCGTCGAAGGTGGCGAAGATGTTCACCCGCGCCCCGGCGGTGATCTTGCCGGCGACGCCGGTGGAGGCGTCGATCATGATGGCGATCTCCTGCTCGCCGCTCGCGAGGGCGGGCCGGTCGGCGACCATGTCCTTCTGGAGCAGGGAGCCCTTCCTGAGGTCCGTGACGGCGATCTTGCCCTGGACGGCGGAGAGGTCCCTGACGGCGTTGGCGGACAGCCACCGCTCCGGCATGGTGATCTTCTGGAAGTGGCCGGGCCTGAGGGGTTCGTAGGCCGGTACGTCCGCCTTGACGCGGTACGCCGCGACCTCCGGTCCGACCTTCGCCTGGACGTCGCTGACGATGACGACGACGCCGGCGAACGCGCCGAGGGCGCACAGGGCGGACAGGACGAGCAGGATGACGCCGCGGCGCTGACGTGCGTTCATGGGCGGGAGAACCTCGTGAGGTGGCGGGCGGGGGACGGGCGGGGAGGCACGGGCGGGGCGCCGGGGCGGGTCATGGCGCGTGCCGTGCCGACGTGCCCGGGGGCAGGGCGGCGGGGCCGCCGGGGGCGCGGGGCTCGGGCGGGTGGGGCGGGGTGAGCGGGGCGGCGCAGAATCCGCAGCGGTCGCCGAGGAGCTCGATGCCGCACCAGGCGCAGGTCTCGCGGCGCACGGACGACACGAGCTGGTGCAGGACGGGTAGGTCGGGCAGGTACGCGGCGAACTCGACGAGCCGGGCGGTGCCCCACCAGTCGGCGGAGGCGGCGGGCACCGGGACCTCGTCGACGCCCTGGACGCGCCAGGCGGGGCCGAGGGTGTCGGTGACCCAGTCGGTGGTGAGCTGGCCGCGGGCGACGGCCATGCGGGTGGCGAAGTCGGGCCCGGGGAACGGGTCGCCGCCCTGGGAGCCGAGGCGGAGGAGGCGGGGCTCCGGGTTGGCGAGGACGGCGAACTGGGAGCCGGGCATCCAGGACTTGGCGTGCGCCTTGAGGGTGACGGGGACCCGGTCGAGGCGGGCGACGGAGTTGAGTACGGCGCCGGTGTGGACGTAGTGGGCGAGCAGCCGGGCGGCGGTGGCGAGGACGCCGGGGCCGAAGTCGCAGACGGAGAGCTGGCGGAGCTGACGGACGAGGACGGCGACGCCGAGCGGCGGCAGGTCCAGCGGCAGCAGGGCGACGCGGTCGCTCTCCAGGAGGGCGCGCACGGTGTGCAGGCGGCGTACGTGGGCGGTGGGGGTGGAGGCCGGGTAGAGGGCGACGACGTGCCCGTACTGCTCGACGAGGGTCCGCGTGTCGGCGAGGGCGGCGTCCAGGGGCTGGGTGTCGGGCGGGGGGAGCACGGCGGCGCCGGGGGTGTGGTGGTCGGTCGGTGGTAGCACCAGGTCGGCACTGGTGACGGCAATCGCGGTCGGCACGCTGGTTCCCCGTTCGGCTCCGGCCACCGGTGTTTCCGGCGTGTCGCAGTCGTCTGCGACACCTGTTCGCTCCGTGTGTGCTCCTGATCCCGCACTTTATCGGCGGGAACGGGGCTGGAGAACCGCTTTCGGACTCCTCGTGGTGGATCACGCGTTCCGCACGCCCCGTCAAATCGGGCGAAGGGGACATGAGTTGCCCGGTGCCCCACATCCGGGCGGGGACGGCACCCCCGACGCCGCCCCGGAACCTTGACAACGCGATTGGTCTGGACCAACTTGTACGGGCACGGAGCGCGGTGGCCACCGACTCGCACGCCTTCTCCCGATCCCCACTCCCCCACCCCCACTCCCCACCGGAGGAAGCAAGTGGACCGCACCAGACCGCTCGTCGGCGGCGCCCTCGCGCTCGCCGTCGCGTCCGGGCTCGTCCTGGCCGGCGGCGCCGGCACCGCGCAGGCGGAGGACCGCAACGTCGCCAGGAACGCCGGGTTCGAGTCCGGCCTCGCCGACTGGACCTGCTCCGCCAACAGCGGCACGGCCGTCGCCTCGCCCGTCCGCGCCGGCACCGCCGCCCTGAAGGCGACGCCCGCCGGGCATGACAACGCCCGCTGCTCCCAGACCGTGAAGGTGCAGCCGAACTCCACGTACCGGCTGAGCGCGTGGGTGCAGGGCGGGTACGCCTACCTGGGCGCGACCGGCACCGGCACGACCGACGTGGCGACGTGGTCGCCCGGCTCCTCCGGCTGGCAGCAGCTCACCACCAGCTTCACCACGGGGTCCGCCACCACCTCGGTCACCGTCTACACCCACGGCTGGTACGGGCAGGCCGCCTACCACGTCGACGACGTGTCGGTCTTCGGCCCGGACGGCGGCGGGGCCGGCGAGCCCGACCCGGTCGTGCCCGCGCCCCCGGCGGGGCTGGCCGCGGGGACGGTGACCTCGTCGTCCGTGTCGCTCTCCTGGAGCCCGGTGAGCGGCGCGACCGGCTACCACGTGTACCGGGACGGGGCGCGCGTCCAGTCCGTGTCCGGCACGTCCGCGACCGTGACCGGCCTCGCCGCCGACACGGCGTACGGCTTCCAGGTGTCGGCCACCAACGCCGCCGGCGAGTCCGCCCGGTCCGCGACCGTCACCGCCCGCACCGCGCCGGGCGGCACCAACCCGAACCCGAACGTGCCCAAGCACGCGGTGACCGGCTACTGGCAGAACTTCAACAACGGCGCGACGGTGCAGAAGCTGCGCGACGTCCAGGCCCAGTACGACATCATCGCCGTGTCGTTCGCGGACTCCACGACGACGCCCGGCCAGATCACCTTCAACCTCGACCCGGCCGTCGGGTACGCCTCGGTGGCGGACTTCAAGGCGGACATCGCCGCGAAGAAGGCCGCGGGCAAGTCGGTCATCCTGTCGGTCGGCGGTGAGAAGGGCAACGTCACGATCAACAGCGACGCCTCCGCGACGGCGTTCGCGAACAGCGCGTACGCGCTGATGCAGGAGTACGGCTTCAACGGGGTCGACATCGACCTGGAGCACGGCATCAACGCGACGTACCTGACGAAGGCGCTGCGCCAGCTCTCGGCGAAGGCCGGTCCGGGGATGGTCCTGACGATGGCCCCGCAGACGATCGACATGCAGAGCACGGGCACCGAGTACTTCAAGCTGGCGCTCGCCGTGAAGGACATCCTCACGGTCGTCAACATGCAGTACTACAACAGCGGCTCCATGCTGGGCTGCGACGGCAAGGTCTACTCGCAGGGATCGGTGGACTTCCTCACCGCGCTCGCCTGCATCCAGTTGGAGGGCGGCCTCGACCCGTCGCAGGTCGGCCTCGGCGTGCCGGCCTCGCCGCGCGGCGCGGGCAGCGGCTACGTCGACCCGTCCGTGGTGAAGAACGCCCTGGACTGCCTGACGCGGGGCACGGGCTGCGGCTCGTTCAAGCCGTCCAAGACGTGGCCGTCGCTGCGCGGCGCGATGACCTGGTCGACGAACTGGGACGCCACGGCGGGCAACGCCTGGTCGAACGCGGTCGGCCCGCACGTCCACAACCTGCCGTAGGCGGTGTGCGAGGGGCGCCGCGCCGGGGCGCGGCGCCCCCTCCTCACCACGGCAGGTCGCGCACCTGCTCGACGCACAGCACCAGGAACAGCAGCCCCGCCGCGCCCAGCACCGTGTTGCTGAGCCACCCGTTGCGCCACTCCCCGGGCGTGCGGGAGGAGTTGAGCAGCCACAGCAGCGTCAGGGCGAGGAACGGCATGAAGAAGGCGCCGATCACCCCGTAGACGACGACCAGCACGAACGGCTGGTCCAGGAAGAGCAGCGCCATCGGCGGGAAGGTCAACCACAGCAGGTACGCGCGGAACGGCACCGACCGCTCCACCGGCACCCCGCCCGCCTCCGGCCCCGGCGCCGCCTGCGGCCCCGCGGAGTCGGCGCCCCGCCCGCGGAGGCGGGCCACGAAGTCCGCGAACAGCAGGCTCACGCCCTGCCACACGCCGATCAGCGAGGTGACGGACGTGGCGAAGAACCCGACGAGGAACAGCTTCGCCGTGGCCACCCCGTACTTCTCTTCCAGGACCCCGCCGAGGTCGACGAGGCCCTTGTCGCCCTTGGCGATGGCGATGCCCGAGGAGTGCAGCAGCTCGGCGCCCACGATCAGCATGGCCACCACGAAGACGCCGGTCGTCAGGTACGCGACCCGGTTGTCCAGGCGCATCACCCGCATCCACCCCGTGTCCCGCCAGCCCTTGGCGTTCACCCAGTAGCCGTACGCGGCGAGGGTGATCGTGCCGCCGACGCCGCCGACCAGGCCCAGGGTGTAGAGGAGCGAGCCGTCCGGGAGGACCGGGACGAGGCCGGCGAGGAGGCCGCCGAGGTCCGGGACGACCCGCACGGCCAGGTAGACGGTGACCAGGAACATCACGCCGACGAGGGCCGTCATGACCTTCTCGAAGACGGCGTACCGGTTGAACCAGACGAACAGCAGCCCGCCCACCCCGCACAGGACCGCCCACCACTTCAGCCCCATGACGCCGGGGAACAGCGCGGCCAGCGGCAGCGCGGTGGAGGACATCGCGGCGGCGCCGTAGACGAAGCCCCACACGGCGACGTACCCGGTGAAGTAGACCGTCGTCCACGGGCCCAGGGAGCGCCAGCCGTCGAGCAGGGTGCGGCCGGTGGCGAGGTGCCAGCGGCCGGCGGCCTCGGCGAGGGAGATCTTGATCAGACAGCCCAGGACGGCCGCCCAGAGCAGCGTGTAGCCGTACTTGCCGCCGGCGACGAGCGTGGCGACCAGGTCGCCGGCGCCGACGCCGGTCGCGGCGACCACGATGCCGGGTCCGACGTGCCGCCAGCTCGCCCTGCGCATCGCGGGGGTGCGCGGTCCGCCCCCGTCGTGTGCCGTGCCGTGAGCGGTGTCCGCGGTGTCCGCCATGAGCCGTCCGCCTTTCCTCGTCTCTCCAGGGGTGCGCACGTCACCCAAGCGCCCGGCGGGCGGGCGCGCAAGGGCACACGGCGGAACGAGCCTTTCCGGCCGTGATCCGAAGCTCCTTCTTGACGCGCTCATGCCATGACTCCATCCTGCGTCGCACGGGGACACACCCCGACCCCCATCCAGGAGTCAGCATGCGACTACGCATCACCGGCGGACGGTCCGCCACCCTCGCGGCCGCCCTCGCCCTCGCCGTCGCGGCGCCGCTCACCGCCGCCGCGAGCACCCCCGGCGCGCCCTCCGCCCCCTCCCCCGCCCCGGCGGCCACCGCCGACGAGGCCACCCGCCAGTACGAGATCCACGGCCCGTCCACCCCCGCCGAACGCGCCGCCCTCACCGCCACCGGCGTCTCCGTCGACGAGGTGGACGGCCACACGGTCGTCGTCAGCGCCGACGCCGGGCAGGCCCGCCTCCTGCGCGCGCTGGGCCACCGGCTGGAACCGCTGCCCGGGCCCCCGGACCGTACCGGCGGCGTCGTCACGCCGATGGACTTCCCCTCCGCCGACTCCCGCTACCACACCTACGCGGAGATGACGGCGGAGATCAACCAGCGGCTCCAGCAGTACCCGAACATCATGAGCAAGCGCGTGATCGGCAAGTCCTACCAGGGCCGCGACATCATCGCCATCAAGATCAGCGACAACGTGGCGACGGACGAGAACGAGCCCGAGGTGCTGTTCACCCACCACCAGCACGCCCGCGAGCACCTCACCGTCGAGATGGCCCTGTACCTGCTGCGCGAACTCGGCGCCGGCTACGGCTCCGACACCCGCGTCACCAACGCCGTCAACGGCCGCGAGATATGGATCGTGCCCGACCTCAACCCGGACGGCGGCGAGTACGACATCGCCTCCGGCACGTACCGCAGCTGGCGCAAGAACCGGCAGCCCAACTCCGGCTCCACCGCCGTCGGCACCGACATGAACCGCAACTGGAACTACAAGTGGGGCTGCTGCGGCGGCTCCTCCGGCTCCGCGGGCTCCGAGACCTACCGCGGCTCGGCGCCCGAGTCCGCCCCCGAGGTGAAGGTCGTCGCCGACTTCGTCCGCTCCCGGGTCGTCGGCGGGAAGCAGCAGATCAGGGCGGCCATCGACTTCCACACCTACAGCGAGCTGGTCCTCTGGCCGTTCGGCTGGACCTACGCCGACACCGCCCCCGGCATGACCCAGGACGACCGGGACGCCTTCGCCGCGGTCGGCCGCAAGATGGCCGCCAGCAACGGCTACACCGCCGAGCAGTCCAGTGACCTCTACGTCACCGACGGGTCGATCGACGACTGGCTCTGGGGCGACCAGCGCATCTTCGGCTACACCTTCGAGATGTACCCGAGCGGCTCCTCCGGCGGCGGCTTCTACCCGCCCGACGAGGTGATCGAGCGCGAGACCGCCCGCAACCGCGACGCGGTGCTCCAGCTGCTGGAGAACGCCGACTGCATGTACCGGTCGATCGGCAAGCAGCAGCAGTACTGCGCGACCTCCTGAGGCACCGGGCGCCCCCGGCGGGGAGCCGGACCCCCCGCGGTGGCACGGGACCCGTGCCACCGCGCGGACGTCCAAGGGCGGCTGCTGCGGGGGGAGTTGGCGGCTACCCTGCTGGCGGGGGCACCGCAGGAGGGAGCGGGGGATGACGGGGGCCGGAACGCGGCTGCTGCCGCTGGGCGGGGACGATCCGGGCGCGCTCGGCCCGTACCGGCTGCTGGGGCGGCTCGGTTCGGGCGGCATGGGGCGGATCTACCTGGCGCGGACGGGGCCGGACGGGCCGCTCGTCGCCGTGAAGACGCTCCTCGCCGAGGGCGAGGTCAGCGCCCACGACCGGCGCCGCTTCACCCGCGAGGTGACGCTCGCGCGGCGCGTCGACAACCGGTACACGGCGCGCGTGCTCGACACGGACCCGGAAGCGCCGACACCGTGGATGGCGATCGAGTACATCGCCGCTCCGTCCCTCGCCGAACTCGTCCGCACCGCGGGGCGGCTGCCGGCGTCCGCCATCCGCTGGATCGCCGCGGGCACGGCACAGGCGCTGCTCGCCCTGCACGGGCAGGGCATCGTCCACCGCGACGTGAAGCCGCAGAACGTCCTGCTGCCGCTGGACGGACCCCGGCTGATCGACTTCGGCATCTCGCACGCCCAGGACATCACCCGGACGACGCTCACGCTCGGCACGATCGCGTTCACCTCCCCCGAACAGGCGCGCGGCGAGCCGTCCACGGAGCGGTCCGACGTGTACTCGCTGGGCGCCACCCTGTTCCACCTGGCCGTGGGCCGGCCCCCCTACCCGGAGGGCGAGGACACCCTGCGGCTGCTGGCCCGCGTGTCGCGGGGCGACCTGGACCTGGCGGGGCTGCCGAAGGAACTCGTCCCGCTGGTCCGCCCCTGCCTGGCCGTGGAGCCCGCCGACCGGCCGCGCCCCGCGGACGTGCTCGACCGGTTCCTGGAGGAGATGCGCGGGCTGCCGGCCACCGCCGACGGGAGCCGCTGGCTGCCGCCGCGCTGGACGGAGCTGATCCGCGCGTACGAGCGGCAGGGCGAGGAGTGGAGGCGGCCGGCGCCCGTCGACCCGGAGGCCCTCACGGTCGACGACCGCACCCGCGCCGTACCGCCGCCCGACCCGACGCGGATGTACACCGAGGAGCGGGAACGGGCCCGCGCCCGCGCCCGCGAACAGGAGCGCGAACGGGCGCGGGCGCGCGAACAGGAGCGGGAACGCGAGCACGAACGGGCCCGGCAGCGGGTGGCGTCCCGGGCGCGCGCCCGCACGTCGGCGGGCGCGCGGGCGAGAAGGCCGGCACCGGTCCCGCTGCCGGCCCCGTCGCCGCCCCCGGAGGAGAAGAAGTCGTCCGGCGGGTGCTCCACGGCCCTGCTCGTCGTCCTGGCCCTCCTCTTCGCCGCCTGGTACTTCGACGACGCCGCCCGGACCACCTCGTCCTCGACGGCCGGGAGCGGCGGCTCGCTCACCCGCCCGACGCCCGGGTACGCGTACACGCCCCGCAAGCCGACGCCCAGCCTCCAGGACCTGGCGTTCCGCGCCGTACGCGCCGGAAACTGCCTCGACGTGTACGACACGGGGTACGGCGAGTGGAGCAAGCCCGCCCCGGTCCGCGTGGACTGCGACTCGGCGAGCGCGTACGTCCACGTCACCCGCGTCGGCCCGGCCGGCCCGTGCGACTCGGGACCGGGCCGGGACCAGTGGTCGAACCACGCGGACGACGGGATGCGGACCGTGCTGTGCCTCTCCCGCCAGTTCCGCACCGGCCAGTGCTTCACCGCGAAGATCGACGGCGACGGCGACGCCTCCGCCAACCTGATGGAGATCTGGAACTGCGCCTCCGACCGGGTGCCGAAGGGCCAGACGCACATCCTCCAGATCACCGGCTACTACCGGATGCCGTCGGACGGGCGGACCCGCTGCCCCGACGAGAACAACCGCTACTGGACCTGGAAGGTGAACGAGGGCCGCGGCTACGTCTGCACCCGCGTCGCCTGACCGCGCGTCAGTCCAGCACCGCCAGCGCGTCGATCTCGACGAGCAGCCCCGCCGGCAGCCCGACGTACACGGTGGTGCGCGCGGGCGGCACGGCCACGTCCTTCAGGTGCGCGTCGTAGAGGGCGTTCATCTCGGCGAAGTGGGCCACGTCCGTCAGGTACACGCGCGTCATCACCACGTCGTCCCAGCCCGCGCCCGCCTCCGTGAGGACCGACTCGACGTTGGCGAGGGTCTGCAGGACCTGCTCGCGCAGGGTCGGCCCGGCCACGACGGGCGGCTGCCCCGGCACGGCGGGGAGGAAGCCGACCTGCCCGGCGACCTGGAGGACGTTCCCCTTGCGCACGCCGTGGGAGAACCGGGCGGGCGGGGCCGCGTGGGTGGGCGGCGTGACGGCGGTCTTCTCGCTCATGGCGTGTCCTTCGGTGGGGTGGTGCCGGAGTAGTCGTCGCTGACGGCCCGCGCGGTGCGGCGGACCAGCGGGAGCAGGGCGAGGAGTTCGTCGGCGGTGACGACGACGTTGGGCGCGGACACCGACAGGGCGGCGGCCACGCGGCCGTCCGCGCCGCGCACCGGGGCGGCGACGCAGTTGATGGACTCCTCGTGACCGCCGAGATCGGCGGCCCAGCCCTGTTCGCGCACGGCCGCCAGCTCCGTGCGGAAGGCGGCGGCATTCGGCGTCGAACGGGGCGTGTACGGGGGGTAGTCGAGGCGGGCGGTCAGCGCGTGGCGCTCCGCCTCGGGCAGGTCGGCGAGGAGGACCTTCGCGACGGCGGCGACGGTGACGGCGACGGGACGGCCGACCCGCGAGTACATCCGCACCGGGTAGCGGCTGTCGACCTTGTCGACGTACAGCACCTCGTCGCCCTCGCGGACGGCGAGGTGCACGGTGTGACCGGTCTCCTCGTTGAGGCGGACGAGGTGGGGGTGGGCGATCTCCCGCACGTCGAGGTTCTCGGCGGCCTCCTGGGCGAGCGCGAAGAGACGGGCACCGAGCCGGTAGCGCTGGTCCCGCTGCCGGTGGACGAGGCCGTGCTCGTGCAGGGTGCGCAGCAGGCGCAGGGCGGTCGACTTGTGGACACCGAGCCGCTCGGCGACCTGCCCCAGGTCGGCGGGGCCCTGGGCGAGCAGCGGCAGGATGCTGAGCGCCCGGTCGACGGTCTGGCTCATCGCGTGCGTACCTCCTCGTCGTCGTCCGGCCCCGGCTCCGGCCGGCCGGGACCGAGACGCAGTCTCCCCCAGTCGGCGTCGCCGAGGGCGGCGAGCCGTGCGACGCGCGCCGGATCCGGGACGGGCGCGAGGTCCCCGGGCACGGTGAGCACCGCCGCCGCCGCCAGGTGCCCGTACCGCAGCCGCGCCGCGAACGGCAGCCCGCGCAGGGTCGCGTCGAGGAACCCGGCGGCGAAGGCGTCCCCGGCCCCGGCGTACGACACGACGTCGACGCGCGGCGCGGGCACGAAGACCCGCACGTCGCGCGCCGAGCCCGGCACGCGGGCGAAGAGGGTCGCCCCCTTCGCGCCCTCCTTGACGACCAGCACGTCCGGCTCCGGGAGGGCGGCGCGCACGGCGGCCGGACCGTGCAGGCCGAGCGCGCGGGCCGCCTCGTCCTCCCCGGCGAAGACCAGGTCGGCGCCGCGCGCCAACTCCAACAGGACGCGGCGGGCGGTCTCCGGGCGCGGCCACAGGGACGGGCGGTGGTTGAGGTCGAAGGAGACCAGCGGCCGGCCGGGGCGGCGGGCGGTGAGCGCCGCCATCAACGCGCGGCAGTCCGGCGAGAGCGCCGCGGTGATACCCGACAGGTGCAGGACACGGCCCGCCGCGGCCTCCTCGTACGGGACGTTCCGCACCGACATCGCGGAGGCCGCCGACCCGGCCCGGTGGTAGACGACCTCGTGCGCGGCGTCACCGCGGTCGGCGGCCGTACGGAAGTACACCCCGGTCGGCCGGCGCGGATCCCGGCGGACGCGCGAAACGTCGACGCCGTACGCGGCGACGGACGCCACCAGGTGATCGCCGAAACCGTCGGCACCTACACGGCTGATCCAACGGACGCGGTGCCCGGCGGCGGCCAGGGCACAGGCCACGTTGGACTCGGCGCCGCCGATCCCACGGGTGAAGGACGGCACGTCCGCGAGACGGCCGGGACGGGACGGCAGGAAGGCGACCATCGACTCGCCCAGACACACTGCTGCTGGTTCGAGGCTCGTTCCGCCTCCGGGGCGCTCCCCCTTTTTTTGGCTCGTTCCGCCTCCGGGGCGCTTTGAGCGGGTGTCGAGACGGCGAACGTGCTCAGCGCTTCGCGCCTCCGCGCGATCACCGCCTCGACACCCGCGCGCCCCTTCGGCTCCACGAGCGGCCCACGGAGGCACCCTCCCCCTCCCGGCACCACCAGTCCCCGGGCGAACAACCTCAGCGCCACACACCTCCGCGCGATCATCCTCCCCACACCCGCGCGCCCCTCCGGCACCACCAGCGGTCCAGGAAGACGCCTCCGCCCTCCCGGCGCCACCAGACCCCACCGGTCCCACCGGCCCCACGAGCCGATCGGCCCGGTGCCCGTCCGCCCCTCGGCTCCACGCGTCGGCCATGACCACCCCGCCCGTCCCTCGGCTCCGCGAGCCGGTCGCCACGGCGGCCGTCCGGCCGCCGGCGCGGACGAACCGGCCCGGACGAACCGGCCCGGCCCGGGCCATTGACCCGGCGTCCGCCCGGATGTTAGACACCGTCAAGCAGAATACGCAACGACCGTTGCACCATACGCAACGGAAGGGAGGCCCGATGGCCGCCGGACAGCCGCTGGGGCCCGACGCGCTCGCCGCGCGGCTCGCGGACGAGCGGGTCGACCACCGCTTCAAGGGCCTCCCGCCGGACGCGGACGGCCTGACGGTCGGTGAACTGGCCGCCCAGCGGCGCGACGTCTTCACCGGCGGCTTCACGACGCCGGTCCTGACGCTCTCCGCCGAGGCCCTGAAGCACAACCTGGCGCTGCTGGGGGCGTACGCGAAGCGCCACGGCCTGGCGTTCGCCCCGCACGGCAAGACGACGATGGCACCGGGCCTGTTCGCCCGCCAGTTGGCGCACGGCGCCTGGGGCGTGACCGTGGCGGTCCCCCACCAGGCGCGGGTCTGCCGGGCGTTCGGGGTGCGCCGGGTATTCCTGGCGAACGAGCTGGTCGACGAGGCCGCGCTGCGCTGGGTCGCCGGACAGCTCGCGGACGACCCGGAGTTCCGCTTCGTCTGCTACGTCGACTCGGTGCGCGGCGTCGAGCTGATGGACCGGGCGCTGGCCGGGTCCGCGCGCCCCGTCGACGTGGTGGTCGAGCTGGCGGCCGGCGAGGGCGCCCGGACCGGGGCGCGCACGCCCGCGGCGGCGGCGGAGGTCGCCGGGGCGGCGGCGCGGGCTGCGTCGCTGCGGTTGGTCGGGGTCGCCGGGTACGAGGCGCAGGTGCCGGGCGCGTCCCCGGAGACCGTGCGGGCGTGGCTGCGGCGGCTCGTCGGGCTGGCGGCGGAACTGGACGGGGCGGGGCTGTTCGCGGACGCCGAGGAGATCGTCCTCAGCGCGGGCGGCAGCGAGTGGTTCGACGCGGTCGCGGAGGTGTTCGCCGAGGTGCCGCCGCTGTCGGCGCCCGTGCTGCGGCTGCTGCGGTCCGGTGCGTACGTCTCCCACGACCACGGCCACTACGAGCGGCTGACGCCGTTCAACCGCGTCCCGGAGGAGGGCGCGCTGGAGCCGGCGTTCCGGCTGTGGGCACAGGTCGTGTCCCGGCCCACCCCGGGCGAGGCGTTCCTCAACGCGGGGAAGCGGGACGTCTCGTACGACCTGGCGCTGCCCGTGCCGCAGTGGGTGCGGTCCGGCCGGGACGGTGCGGTCCGCCCTGCGGCGGGGCTGGCGGTGACGGCGCTGTCGGACCAGCACGCGTGGCTGCGGACGGACCCGGAGGGCACGGCGCTGGAGGTCGGCGACTGGGTGGCGCTGGGGCTGGCGCACCCGTGCACGGTGTTCGAGAAGTGGCCGCTGATCCCGGTGGTGGAGGCGGACGGGACGGCCGTCGACTACGTCCGCACGTTCTTCTGACGCTCCGGGTTCCGGTCTTCGAGGGGGGAGGCGCGCGGTGGAGCTGGTCATCCGGGACGTGCGGGTCGTCGACGGCACGGGCGGGCCGTCGTACCGGGCGGACGTGGGCGTCGACCGGGGCCGGATCGCAGCGGTCCGCCGCGAGGGCGACCGGCCGCTGTCCGGCGCGCGGACGCTGGACGCGGCGGGGCTGGCCCTCGCGCCCGGGTTCGTCGACATGCACGCCCACAGCGACCTGGCGCTGCTGCGGGACCCGGCGCACGAGGCGAAGGTCGCGCAGGGCGTGACGCTGGAGGTGCTCGGCCAGGACGGCCTGTCGTACGCGCCCGCCGACGACCGGACGCTCGACGAGGTGCGGGCGGCGATCGCCGGCTGGAACGGCGACCTGGCGGACGTGGACCCGGACTGGCGGACCGTCGGCGGCTACCTGGACCGCCTCGACCGGGGCTTCGGCGGGGAGGGCGTCGCCGTGAACGCCGCCTACCTGGTGCCGCAGGGAACGGTGCGGGCGTACGCGATGGGGTGGGCGGACCGGCCGCCGACCGGCGCCGAGCTGGACCGGATGCGGCGGCTCGTCGCGGAGGGCCTGGAACAGGGCGCGGTCGGCATGTCGTCGGGCCTCACGTACCCGCCCGGCATGTACGCGGACCGCGCCGAACTGGCCGCGCTGTGCCGGGTCGTGGCCGGGCACGGGGGCTACTACTGCCCGCACCACCGCTCGTACGGGGCGGGCGCGCTCGGGGCGTACGCGGAGGTGCTCGACCTGGCGCGGGAGACGGGCTGCGCCCTGCACCTGGCGCACGCCACGCTGAACTTCGGCGTCAACGAGGGCCGGGCGCCCGAGCTGCTGGCGCTGCTCGACGAGGCCCTGGCGGACGGCGTGGACGTGTCGCTCGACACCTACCCGTACACGCCGGGCTGCACGACGCTGGCGGCGCTGCTGCCCGGCTGGGCCCACGAGGGCGGCCCGGAGGCGCTGCTGGCGCGGCTGCGGGACGACGCGGCGGCCGAGCGGATCCGGTACGCGCTGGAGGTGACCGGGTCGGACGGCTGCCACGGCGTGCCCGTGGCGTGGGACACGGTGGAGGTGTCGGGCGTGTCGGACCCGGCGCTGGAGCGGTACGTGGGGACGCGGCTGCCCGGCTGGGCGGCGGCGCGCCGGCTCCTCCTCGCGGACCGGCTCGGCACGGCGGTGCTCCAGCACGTCGGGCACGAGGGCAACGTACGGGCGATCATGCGGCACCGGGTCCACACGGGCGGCTCGGACGGCATCCTGCAGGGCGCGAAGCCGCACCCGCGGGCGTACGGCACGTTCCCGCACTACCTCGGGCGGTACGTGCGGGAGCTGGGCGTGCTGTCCCTGGAGGAGGCCGTCGCGCACCTCACGTCCCGCCCGGCGGCCCGGCTGCGGCTCCCGGACCGGGGCCTGGTGCGGGCGGGGTACCGGGCGGACCTGGTGCTGTTCGACCCGGACGCGGTCGCGGCGGGCGCCACGTTCGCGGCGCCCCGCACCCTGCCGGTGGGGATTCCGCACGTGCTGGTGAACGGGCGGTTCGCGGTGCGGGACGGGCGGCGCACGGACGTCCTGGCGGGGCGCGCGGTGCGGCGGGCGCCGTAGGGCGGCGCGAAGGGCCCGTCAGGCCCGGGAGGGCTCGCGTTCCTCGGCGCGGCGCGGCGACGGCAGCCACACGCCGCCGGCGAAGTCGGAGCGGCGCAGCAGTAGCTGGGCGCCGATCGCGCACGCGACGGCGGCCAGGGCGAAGCCGTACGCGGGGGTGCGGCCGTCCGGCGCGGTCACGTACACGAGGCCCGCCGACAGGATGGTGACGGCGCGGCCGACGCGGCCGTTCCAGGCCGTCGCGGCGAGCGGCGGCACGGCCCACAGCAGGTACCAGGGCTGGACCATCGGGGAGAGCGCGACCAGCGCGAGGAGGGCGAGGCCCAGGGCGTGCAGCGGGTCCAGCCAGCCGCGTGCCACGCACGACGCGAGGTACGCGACGAGGGCGAGGGCCAGGGTGAGGCCCATGGCCTGCACGGCCCGCTTGACGGGGTCCGGTTCGGCGCCGGACAGGAAGTACATGGACTCGCCGAGCGCGACGCCGAGGTCGCTGGTGAGGGAGAGCGCGGTGTGGATCGTCCCGGCGACGCTCTGGGTGCGCAGCCAGCCGAAGCCGGTGCCCGCGCACAGCGTCGCGCCGACCGCGACGCAGGCGGCGACGGCGCCCGGCCCGAGCAGCCCCTTCGCGACGCGCCGTATCAGCGGGCCGGACGTCTCGCGGCCGACGACGACGCCGATGAACAGCAGCGCGAGCGCGGCCGGTGACTTGATCATCATGGCGAGGGCGACGAGGGCGCTGCCCACGACCCAGCGGCCCCGGCGCACGGCGAGCGCGGTGCCCGCCAGGAGCAGCCCCGCCATCAGCCCGTCGTTGTGGAGCCCGCCGACGACGTGGACGAGCAGCAGCGGGTTGAGGACGCCGAGCCAGAGCGCGCCGCCGGTGGCGGCGCGCGGCGCGAACCGGAGCAGCGCCCAGAACAGCAGGGCGAGCGCGGCGACGGCGACGATCCGCATCCCGAGCACGGCCGGCACGATCTGCCCGGCCGTCACGGCGGCGACCGCCTTCGCGAGGAGCAGGAAGGCCGGGCCGTACGGGGCGGGGGTGTCCGTCCAGTGCCCGCCGACGCTCGCGGCGGCCACCCCGCCGAGCCCGTCGGGCGCGAGGACGGACGGGCCGAAGCGGTACACGTCGTGGCCCTCGGCGACCATGGCGCCCTGCGCGATGTAGCTGTACACGTCGGCGCTGTACAGCGGCGGGGCGAGGAGGAGCGGCGCGGTCCACCAGGCGAGCGTGGCGGCGGCGGCCCGGGGGCGCGCGGCGGCGCCGCCGGCGACCAGCCGCCCGTACCGCCACCAGGCGACGACCAGGAGCGTGAGCCCGGCGAGGGCCAGGAGCACCCCGGGCCGCGCCGTGTCCTGGACCCGCGGGAACCACAGGCCCCACGGGTCACGGGCCGGCATGGTGCCCGCGGCCCAGCCGCCCAGGGCCACCCCGACCGACCCGACCGCGCCCAGGCGCCTGCATCCGGCGACGCTCCTCAAGGACCACATGAGGAGCCAACCTACCCGGCCTCCCCCGTCCACCCACCTGAGCCCGCGGAATCCCTCGCCCGCGCTTTCGACCACCCCCTCGTCCCGGTGACGCGACCGCGCCCCGGCCCCGTCCGGGTCCGCGGCGCGGTGCAGAACCGGGTCCGCTGCGTGGTGCAAAACACGAGGCGCGGCGGGCCGGGCGACCGTAAGCTCGCGGGCATGCAGGTCATCCAGTCAACGAAGCTCGCCAATGTCTGCTACGAAATCCGCGGCCCGGTGCTCGACGAGGCGATGCGGCTGGAGGCGGCAGGCCATCGCATCCTCAAGCTCAACACCGGCAACCCGGCCGCCTTCGGCTTCGAGTGCCCGCCCGCGATCCTCGAGGACATGCTCCGCAACCTCGGCTCGTCGCACGGCTACGGCGACGCGAAGGGCCTGCTCGCGGCCCGGCGCGCGGTGATGAGCCACTACGAGACGAAGGGCATCCCCCTCTCCGTCGAGGACGTCTACCTCGGCAACGGCG
This sequence comes from Streptomyces sp. NPDC045287, assembly GCF_056432325.1. NCBI lineage: Bacteria > Bacillati > Actinomycetota > Actinomycetes > Kitasatosporales > Streptomycetaceae > Streptomyces > Streptomyces sp. NPDC045287. The sequence continues at coordinate 448,293 of NZ_JBWKJG010000003.1, read as the reverse complement.
TCTCGGAGCTCATCCAGATGGCGATGCAGGCGCTGCTCGACGACGGCGACGAGGTCCTCGTCCCCGCCCCGGACTACCCGCTGTGGACGGCGTCGGTGGCGCTGGCGGGCGGCACGCCGGTGCACTACCGGTGCGACGAGCAGGCCGACTGGATGCCCGATCTGGCCGACATCGAGCGCAAGGTCACCGACCGCACCAAGGCGCTCGTCATCATCAACCCGAACAACCCGACCGGCGCCGTCTACGACGACGAGATGCTGCGCGGCCTCACCGAGATCGCCCGCCGGCACAACCTGGTGGTCTGCTCGGACGAGATCTACGACAAGATCCTCTACGACGGCGCCACGCACACCCCGACCGCCGCCATCGCCCCGGACCTGCTGTGCCTGACGTTCAACGGCATGTCCAAGAACTACCGCGTGGCCGGCTACCGCAGCGGCTGGCTGGCCGTCTGCGGCCCGAAGGCGCACGCCTCCTCGTACATCGAGGGCCTGACCATCCTCGCCAACATGCGCCTGTGCGCGAACATGCCCGCCCAGCACGCCATCGCGGCGGCCCTGCAGGGCCGCCAATCGATAGAGGCGCTGGTCGCGCCGGGCGGCCGGCTGCTGGAGCAGCGGGACGCGGCGTACGAGCGGCTGATCGACATCCCCGGGGTCAGCTGTGTGAAGCCGAAGGGCGCGCTGTACCTCTTCCCCCGCCTCGACCCGGCCGTCTACAAGATCAAGGACGACCGGCAGATGGTCCTCGACCTGCTGCGCGCCGAGAAGATCATGGTGGTGCACGGGACGGGCTTCAACTGGCACGAGCCGGACCACTTCCGCATCGTCACGCTGCCCAACACGACGGACCTGGTCGACGCGGTGACCAGGATCGGGACCTTCCTGGACGGCTACAGCCAGCACTGACACCGTCACTTGGGACGGGCTCAACTTTAGACTGAATCCAATGTAGGATGGCCTCCTGTCTGAGAGCAGGAGGCCATCCCATGTACGAACCGATCCGCACCAAGTCGGTCCACCGGATGGCCGACGACGACCGGAACCAGTTCCCGCACCGCTCCCGCGAGGAGGAGCTGGACATCCAGCTCGCCGGGCACCTCGCGGCGCTGCTGGCCGTCACCGACGAACTGGGCGACGCCGCCGCCGCGCAGCGCATCGCCCAGCAGGTGGCCAGGCTGCGCGGCGCCCCGCCCGCCCGGCACGCCGGACTGACCGGCGCGGACCCGTCCGCGCTGCACCGCCGCGCTCACGCCCTCGCGGGGCGCGCCCTGGTCGTCGCGGCCTCCCGCGCCGACACGGCCGCCGCGATCCTCGCCGCCGAGCGCATGGACGCCCACGCCGCCGTCCTGGGCGAGGACAGCCTGGTCGGCGCCCCCTGAACGGCCCCGGTCCGCGCCCGCGAAGGTGCGCGGACCGGGTTGCCACCCCTTTGCCCGGTCGATCCCACCCACGAGCCGAAGGCCGTGGGGCTCCGTGAACCATCCGCAGAGCTGAAGGGTGCCCGGGCGGAGCCCCGTGCCGCGCAGAACCGAAGGGACGCCCGGCCGGGAGGGGAAGGACACCCCCGTAAACCGCTCGTGGAGCCGAAGGGGCGCGCGGGTGTCGGGAGGGCGATCACGCGCAGGCGCGAAGCGCTGAGCATGTTCGCCCTCCCGACACCCGCTCACAGCGCCCCGGAGGCGCAACGAGCCCAAAAAAGGGGAAAAGAACCGCGGCCGGCCGGGATGACTCCACAGGTCAGGGCGTTGTCGTACGGCTCGGCCGCGGGTCGGTGGGGGCTGTGTCAGCCCAGGCGCGAGACGAGTGCGCGGTATTCGTCCCACAGTTCCTTCGGGGTGTGGTCGCCGAAGGTGTTGAGGTGTTCGGGGATGAGCGCCGCCTCTTCGCGCCACACGTCCGCGTCGACCTTCAGCAGGAAGTCGAGGTCCTCCTCGGAGAGGTCGAGGCCGTCCGTGTCGAGCGCGTCGCGCGTCGGCAGGATGCCGATGGGCGTCTCGACGCCTTCGGCCCTGCCTTCCAGGCGTTCCACGATCCACTTCAGGACGCGGCTGTTCTCGCCGAAGCCCGGCCAGACGAACTTGCCCGCGTCGTTCTTGCGGAACCAGTTCACGTAGTAGATCTTCGGCAGCTTCGACGGGTCGGCGTTCTTCCCGATCTTGATCCAGTGGGCCATGTAGTCGCCCATGTTGTAGCCGCAGAACGGCAGCATCGCGAACGGGTCGCGGCGCAGTTCGCCGACCTTGCCCTCGGCGGCGGCGGTCTTCTCGGAGGCGACGTTGGCGCCGAGGAAGACGCCGTGCTGCCAGTCGAAGGACTCGGTGACCAGCGGCACGGCGGTGGCGCGGCGTCCGCCGAAGAGGATCGCGGAGATCGGCACGCCCTTGGGGTCCTCCCACTCGGGCGCGATGATCGGGCACTGGGAGGCGGGCACGGTGAACCGGGCGTTCGGGTGGGCGGCCGGGGTGCCGGACTGCGGCGTCCAGTCGTTGCCCTTCCAGTCGGTGAGGTGTGCGGGCGTCTCCTCGGTCATGCCCTCCCACCACACGTCTCCGTCGTCGGTGAGCGCGACGTTGGTGAAGACGGCATTGCCCCACAGGGTCTTCATGGCGTTGGCGTTGGTGTGCTCGCCGGTGCCGGGCGCGACGCCGAAGAAGCCGGCCTCGGGGTTGATCGCGTAGAGGCGGCCGTCCTCGCCGAACCGCATCCAGGCGATGTCGTCGCCGATCGTCTCGACGGTCCAGCCGGAGATCGTGGGTTCCAGCATCGCGAGGTTCGTCTTGCCGCACGCGGAGGGGAAGGCGGCGGCGACGTACGTGGCCTCGCCCTGCGGCGGGGTCAGCTTCAGGATGAGCATGTGCTCGGCGAGCCAGCCTTCGTCGCGCGCCATGACGGACGCGATGCGCAGTGCGTAGCACTTCTTGCCGAGCAGGGCGTTGCCGCCGTAGCCGGAGCCGTACGACCAGATCTCGCGGGTCTCCGGGAAGTGCGAGATGTACTTGGTGGTGTTGCACGGCCACGGCACGTCGGCCTGGCCGGGCTCCAGCGGGGCTCCCAGGGTGTGGACGGCCTTGACGAAGAAGCCGTCCTCGCCGAGCTCGTCCAGGACGGCCTGGCCCATGCGCGTCATCGTGCGCATCGAGACGGCGACGTACGCGGAGTCCGTGATTTCGACGCCGATCGCGGAGAGCGGCGAGCCGAGCGGGCCCATGCAGAACGGCACGACGTACATGGTGCGGCCGCGCATCGAGCCGCGGAAGACGCCCTGCTCACCGGTGAAGACCTCGCGCATCTCGGCGGGGGCCTTCCAGTGGTTGGTCGGGCCGGCGTCCTCCTCCTTCTCGGAGCAGATGAAGGTGCGGTCCTCGACGCGCGCCACGTCGGTCGGGTCGGACGCGGCGTAGTAGGAGTGGGGGCGCTTGATCGGGTCCAGCTTCTTGAAGGTGCCCTTGGCCACGAGCTCCTCGCACAGGCGCTCGTACTCGGCCTCGGAGCCGTCGCACCAGACCACTTGGTCCGGCTGCGTGATCGACGCGATCTCGTCGACCCAGGTGATGAGGGCCTGGTGCTGGGTGGGGGCGGTGCTGGGAGCCGCGTTTCGGCGCGCCACGGTTGCTCCTTGTTGAGGGTTTTGTGGTTGTTGCCCCGTGGGGGCTGCGACCCGGACGCTGCGTGGGTTTGCGCTCATCCGGTGCCGACCGCACTCATTTGATCATCCGACGCGAATGCGCATATGTCCAGAGGGCCTCTCACGTGAGCATCGCCACGTGTGTCCCGGCTCCTACGGGAGCGTAGGTAGCATTTCGACATGACCGCCGCCGTGATCGAGCAGACCGACGCCGACGCCGACGCCACCTCGCCCCTCACGCCCGTGAAGCCGCGACTGCGCGGCTGGCTGCACGCCGGGATGTTCCCCGCCGTGCTGGTGGCGGGGCTCGCCCTGACCGCCCTGGCCGACTCGGCGCGCGGCCGTGTGGCCTGCGGCGTCTACGTGCTCACTGCCTGCCTGCTGTTCGGCGTGAGCGCCCTGTACCACCGGGGGAACTGGGGGCCACGGGCCACGGCCGTGCTGCGGCGCCTGGACCACGCCAATATCTTCCTGATCATCGCGGGTACGTATACCCCGCTGACGCTGCTCCTGCTCCCCGGCTCCACCGGCCGGGTGCTGCTGTGGGCCGTCTGGGCCGCCGCGGCTGCGGGCATCGCGTTCCGCGTGTTCTGGGTCGGCGCGCCGCGCTGGCTGTACACGCCGTGCTACATCGCCATGGGCTGGGCGGCCGTGTTCTTCCTGCCGGACTTCCTGCGGACGGGCGGCATCGCCGTGCTGGTCCTCATCGTGGTCGGCGGCGTGCTCTACAGCCTGGGCGGCGTGGTGTACGGCCTGAAGCGGCCGAACCCGTCACCGCGCTGGTTCGGCTTCCACGAGGTGTTCCACTCGTTGACGCTCGCCGCGTTCGTCGTCCACTACGTGGGCATCTCGCTGGTGGCGTACCGGCACGCGTAGGCCCCGGCGCGTAGGCCCCGGCGCGCGCGGGACGCCGCGCGCCGGGGTCCACCCGGGGGTCAGTGACCGCCCAGTTGCCGCGCCAGCCGCGCCGGGTCGGTCGTCGGGGCGTCGCAGGTGAAGTGGCGGCAGACGTACGCCGCCGGGCCCCCGTCGACCAGGGGCCGGTCACGCAGCAGCGGGAACTCGTCGCTGTCGGGCTCCCCCACGGCGACCACGGCGCCCGGGGCCGTACCGAGCAGCGCCGCCCGGTGCAGCGCGCGCGTGGCCGCGTCGCCCGCCGGACCGGCGACCGCCACCTCGCGCGGGCCGTCCAGCAGCGCTTCCGCGACCGCCAGGCCCCAGCCGATGAACCGGGGGGCGCGCGGCCCCAGCGCCCTCACCACGCCGAGCGCCCGTTCCGCGGCGGTCCGGTGCGCCTCCGAGCCGGTGTGCGCCGCGTACGACAGCAGCGCGCCGACAGCCGCGGTCCAGCCGGAGGGCGCCGCGTTGTCGGTGGGGTCCTGGGGGCGGCGGATCAGCGGCTCGGCGTCGTGCGCCGTGTCGTACAGCGCGCCCCCCTCGCCCTGGAAGCGGTCGAGCACGATGTCGAGCAGGAGGCCCGCGAACTCCAGCCAGACGCCCTCGCCCGTGACCGCGGCCAGCGCGAGGAAGCCCTCCGCCACGTCGCCGTAGTCCTCCAGCACGCCGGCGTTCGCCCCGGTCCGGCCGTCCTTCGACGTCCGGGCCAGCCGCCCGCCCTCGTCGAGGTGCACGCGGACGAGCAGGTCGGCGGCCTCCATGGCGCGCTCGACCAGGTCGGGGCGGTCGAAGCAGGCACCGGTCTCGGCGAGCGCGGCGACGGCGAGGCCGTTCCACGCGGCGACGACCTTGTCGTCGCGGCCCGGCCTGGCCCGCTCGTCCCGCGCCGCGAGGAGCCGCCGCCGGATCCGGTCGAGCCGCTCGGCGTCCACGACCCCGGCGCCCTGCGGCAGCTGGAGCACGGACGCGCCCTCCTCGAAGGTGCCCTCCTCGGTGACGCCGTAGAACCGCGCGGCGTACGCGGCGTCGTCCTCGCCGAGCACCTCGCGCAGCCGCTTCGGCGTCCACACGTAGTACGCGCCCTCGACGTGCCGCCCCGTGCCGTCGTCGGAGTCGGCGTCCAGCGCGGACGCGAACCCGCCCTCGGGCGTGCGCAGCTCGCGCACCATGAAGTCGGCGGTCTCCAGGGCGACCCGCCGGGCGAGGTCGCTGCCGGTGGCCCGCCACAGGTGCGTGTACACGCGGCACAGGAGCGCGTTGTCGTAGAGCATCTTCTCGAAGTGGGGCACGACCCACTCACGGTCCACCGAGTACCGGGCGAAGCCCCCGCCGAGCTGGTCGTAGATGCCGCCGCGCGCCATGGCCTCGCACGTGTCGGCGGCCATCTGCAGCGCGCCCTCGGAGCCGGTGCGGGCGTGGTGCCGCAGCAGGAACTCGACGGTCATCGACGGCGGGAACTTGGGCGCCCCGCCGAAGCCGCCGTGCCGTTCGTCGTACTCGCGGGTCAGCCCCAGCAGCGCCTGCGCCAGCTCGGACTCGCCCGGCACGCCGTCGTCGCCGCCGAGCGCCAGGGACCGGCCCGACAGCTCCCGCACGATGTTCCCGGCGACCTCGCCCACCTCGTCACGCCGGTCCCGCCAGGCGGCCGCGACCCCCTCCAGCACCTGCCGGAACGACGGCATGCCGTGGCGGGGCGCGGGCGGGAAGTACGTACCGAAGTAGAACGGCTCCGCGTCGGGCGTGAGGAACACGGTCATGGGCCACCCGCCGTGCCCGGTGGCGGCCTGCACGGCCTCCATGTACACGGCGTCGACGTCGGGCCGCTCCTCGCGGTCGACCTTGACGGAGACGAAGTGCTCGTTGAGATACGCGGCGGTCGCCTCGTCCTCGAACGACTCGTGCGCCATGACGTGGCACCAGTGGCACGCAGAGTAGCCGACCGACAGCAGAACGGGGACATCGCGCCGTCGCGCTTCCTCGAACGCCTCCGGTTCCCAAGGCCACCAATCGACCGGGTTCTCAGCGTGCTGCAGCAGATAAGGCGAGGTCACACCAGCCAACCGGTTCATACGACCCAGCCTCTCACAGCACCTGGCGCGACCGGCGAAACCCTCACGCGCCCGCCTCGCTTGGCCGAATTGCACTTGTGAGCCATCACGTGGCGGGGGGCTCCTCGCCCTCGGGGCCGGTGTCGAACTTTTCCCGGCGTTCGTCCGAGTCGGGCGGTCCGGCACCCCGGAACAGTAGGCTGGGCGCAGCAGCGCTGGACCTGCCGAGGCCCCTCGAAGGAGGTACACGATGGCCGCCGAGATGGTGGCGCCCGCGTGGATGCATTCGCAGATCAGCGCGGAGCAGTACGACTCCTGGTCCGAGGAGCAGTGCGCCGGCATCGAGATCGTGGACGGGATGGTCGTCGTGAGCCCGAGCGTCTCGAAGCGGCACAACCGGCTGGCGCGGATCCTGGCCAACACCCTCGACGCCGCCGCGGGCCCGGACTGGAACGCCGACACGGGCGTCGACATCCGTCTGCAGGACGTTACGCTCACCAACCGCCGTCCGGACGTCATCGTCTACCGGGCGGACACCATCGACCTCACACCTACTCGCCCCGAGCACGTGCTACTGGTGGTCGAGGTCGTGTCGCCGGGTTCGGAGACCACCGACCGGATCGTGAAGGTGGACCAGTACGCCAAGGCCGGCATCCCCTTCTACTGGCGGGTCGAGCAGGCCGCCACTGGTGTCCCAATCATCTACACCTATGTTCTCGACCCCGCCACCAAGGCCTACAGAGACGGCGAGATGTTCACCGGCACGATCAAGGCTGCCGTGCCCTTCTCCGTCACTGTCGACCTGGGAGCCATCTGACAGCGCTGGAAGATCATTTCCTTATGACTGAGCACAAGGGAAAGCAGAAATTCCGGGAGCACCTGGAGGCTCTTTTCGCCGCGTCCGGCTCCCCTAAGCCAGCCGCCATCTGCTCTGCGAGCAGGGATCGCCTTGGTCGAACTTCCCTGTCCGTGCAGCGCATCAGCGATTGGCGAAGCGGAAAGCACATACCGACAAATAAGCTCTTTCGAGAGTTTCTCCGTGCGGTCGACACCTTGGCTCGGCAGCGAAACCTCGTCCTCCCTGCCGCACTCGCCGACCCGGCAGTTTGGGACCGCCTACTGCGCGCGGCGCGAGCCAAGACTCCCACTCCGGCACAGGAAGAATCGCGTCACATCACGGTAGGCACAGTCCGGATCCCGATCCGCCCGGTGGCTGACGCCAAGCCCCTTGAACTGGGCGTACACCGAACGAGTCGCCTCGAGGGTGCACCACCACTACCGATCTATGTGCCACGGGACGTGGACAGCACAGTCTCGGCTCAACTGGTAGAAGCCAGGGAGAACGGTGGCCTCGTCCTGTTGGTCGGCGATTCCACGGCCGGAAAATCACGGTGCGCCTTCGAGGCTGTACGACGCGACCTGTCCGATTACTGGATCATCGCACCGCCTGCGGCAAGCGACCTGAGCCCTGTGCTATCGCATATATCTCTACCGAGACCCCGCCATCGGAAGTGGGTGCTCTGGCTGGATGACCTCGACCGATTCCTCCTCCCTGGCGGCCTCGATCAAGGCATGTTGTCCGCCCTCCTGGAGCAACGCGTTGTGGTCATGGCCACCATGCGTTCCGAGGTGTACGGCAATTACAGTGAGCGCGCGTTGAGAGGCACGGAAGCTGGCGTGGCGTCTGCGCGTCGCCTCGGATCCCGGGTCCTGAACCTCATCGAGCCCCTCGTACTGGACCGACAGTGGTCCGAGGCAGAAATGAGCAGGCTCCGCGCGCACCTTGCAAACCCGAACCGCGATATGCGTCTTGCTGACGCCGCCCGCCACCACGGCGTTCACGGCATCGCGGAATACCTCGCAGCCGGGCCGAAGCTGCTCGAAGAGTTCCTGACGACCAGACGTCAGCCGAAAGGCCATACCCGTGGCGCGGCCTTGGTTCAGGCAGCCATCGACCTTGCGCGAGCCGGTATCTCCACTCCTCTGCCCACTGAGACCCTGCTGGCGTTATCCACGTGTTATCTCACTGCCGGGGATGTCTCCCGTCTCCGAGCCGAGAGCCCTGAGCAGGCTCTGACGTGGGCGACCGAGATCCAGTTCGGTGTCGCGGGAATGCTGATTGCCACAGATACCGCAGAAGCTTGGCGGCCATTCGACTACCTCGTGGATGCCGCTGCCGACGCCGTCGAAGCGGCGGACATCCCTGACGAGGTATGGGAGGCGGCAGTCACGCACGCGAACGGCGGTAGCGAACTGCTGCCTGTCGGACGGTCCGCCTTCCGCTTCGGCCGCCTGGTGCTCGCCGAGCGCTGCTTCTCTCCACTGGCGGCCAAAGGTGACCATGCCGCCATGCACGACCTTGGGTTCGTACAGCGCGAACGACGTCCAGAACACACCTGGTCCTCGTGGTACCGAACGGTATCTGACACAGGAACTCCATTGCAGGCCCGAGCCCTTGGTGCCCTGCACGAGGTCGAAGGACGATGGGACGAAGCAGCTGCCTGCTACGAGAGAGCCGCAGGCCAGGGGGATGCCCTTGCCATGCGGCTCAGGGGCGTGATCGCTCAGCGGCGCAGGCAGAACGACGAAGCCCATGAGTGGTATGTCCGCGCTGCAGAGGGCGGAGATGCGGTAGCGACCGCATCCTTTAACGCTCCAGGAATCTACCGGCCCGAAAAGGGCCACGAGCTAGGTTCGGAAACCTGGGACCCAGACGTCGAATGGGATGAGGAGGACGAAGAACCATGGCAGATGACGCCCCGTACATCGCGCATCCTCAGCTGCAACCTGGAGATCCTCGCCGATATGGCTCATGAAGAGTTGGATGAATTGGGTGACCAGCCGATCTCCCCGAACAGCTTTGGGATCTTCTTCGCATGCTTGCCAGCGTCCACGTGGGGCCAGCCACGATCTTGGCGACGCAGGATGCTAAGAGCCCTGGACGATCTCAACGAAGACATCGCCCTCGGACGTTCCCCTGAACCACGCTGCGCGGCAGAGGAACTGGCACTCCATTTTGCCCTGCAGAGCGCTTCGGCAATGACATGTGATGAACCGGATCTGGTGGCTGAGTTCACCCGAGGGCTCCCCGAGCAGCGGGGCGACTATGACTGGTCCATCTGTTCGGATCTGCTCTTTCAGGACCACGATGTGCTTTTCCTCTACGACCCGCTAATGCAGGGCCTGGAACACCCCGACGACCCGCTCAACCAGCGCATGGGCATCGGAGACCTACGGCCCGAAGGATGGTTCGAGGAGTTTGGGAACGTGCCGCCTCGCGATCCGACCCGAGGGTTCGTGCATTGACGTGACCCTGCTAGACCAGGTCCTCACATACTGATACCGAGGGGTGGATCACGGTCGGGGGTTACGTCGGGCCGCACAGGCCGGGGGCGGACGCGGCCGGTGACGTCGACTGGCAGGTGTCCGGTGGACTCCACCGTCGTAGTCGCTCACCAGCATGCCGTCGGGGGCTCGGAAGTGAGGGGCTCCGCGACCCGGCGCTCGGCCGCTCCGAGGAGGACTGACCAGCTCGATCCACCTGGTCTGCGATGCGCTGGGCTGTAACGGGTGGAAACACCATCGACTGCACGCGGTTCACCGCGGTGATGAGGCGATAGGGGTCCCACGGATCGGGCCGGGATGCCCCGGGACGACGCGCCACGTCCTGGGCGACAAGGGCTGCACCTCCGGGGCCATTCGGACCTGGCTGCGACGCCGAGGCATCCCGCACGCCGTTCCCGAGCGGGCCGACCAGATCCGCAGCCGGCTCCGGCGGCGCGGTAGCAAGGGCGGCCGCCCGCCCCGCTTCGACAAGGAACTCCACGAACGACGAAACGTCGTGGAGCGATGCTTCAACCGCCTCAAGCATGGCGTGGCATCGCGACCCGCTACGACAAGAGAGTCGAGTCCTACCAAGCAGCCAGCGCTCTCGCTCTGTCCTGATGTAGGCGTGACACACAACTCCCAGTACGAATCCGGACCGGAAGTCCGGACATTATCTGCCTGACCAGGCACTTCGAGCACTCTGGCGCACAGAGCTCCTCGGAGTCCCGGTACCACGCAGCCTTGTATGAGCGTCAGCGCACCAGGCGGTGCGCCGTCACTCTGAAAGGGCTCTCATCGTGACCGTGGCACTGCTGTCTACCGTGATCTGCGCTGGTGCACTCGCCCTCCAGCGCGCCATCTACCCACTTACCCTTCTGGTCGACTTTTTGTCAGCACTGCGCGGCCTGAGTGCCCCCGAGCGGGTCCTGACCTTCCGTGCCTTTGCCCGAGCAGTTGCGGACGTGAGTAACCACCCCACGCGTGGTTCCGCACGATCGGCGCTGCGCTCTTCAGCTCACCTGCACTGATGAGGCATGGAAGTGCGCAGTGCAACGTCAGATGTAGCAGCTCCAAGGAACCTCAAAAGTCAGGCAAGATCGCTCTCCTCGACCGGTCGGCGCCACCCCTCCGTGGATTTGAAGCATCCCATGAGCCAGTGCGCTTCCGCGCTGTCGAGGATGACACCGCCGATCATCGGGATGGGATCAAAGCGGAGCATTGTCTCCTGAACGCGCACGGGATCCCAGTCGAGATCATGATGAAGCAAGACTGCGAATGGCTCCCCACTCTGCTGCCAGAAGACCATGGGTTCGCCGCACTCGTTCTCGAAGGGCTTAACGATGTCGTTCGGAGTGAACTCGACGTCCGCCATTTCAGCCCAACGGCCAACCCCTTGACGTTCCCAAACCAGGAAGCTCCTCATGCTCTGCACGAAATCCCCGATGGTGTCGTCGTCCAGCACGGACTCCCGTGAGATGACAACAGACTTCAGCGTCCTGCGCAGCGCTTCGGCTCGGCGGAGCTGACGGGTCGCATTGGCCCAGAAGAGGCCACCCCGATCAGGATCATGGACGACACAGAGCACCGGCAGGCTACCGTCGCGCCAGTTGCCCCCGTGATCCCCGACTCGGACGCGATGGCCCCTTCTGGTACGCGTCGAGACCCCGCCCTTGACTTGCACGGCTATGGAGTCTGCTGTTCGCTCGCCGTTCTGCACAAAGGTGACGTGCAGGTCCTCACCGTGGTCGTTACCGCCGTCGACCTCCTGCACAATGTGCCCGTGCCGCTCCAGCAGCGCACGCACCTCATTCACGGCCATACGCCCAACGCGCCGACTCTCAGGCACCTTCGGCATTGCGCTCCCTCTTGGTCTACGGTGAGCCTGCAATCGCTGTTCCACGCCTGCCGCTCTGTGCTCAACCCTTGCACAACTCGAGACACGCGGAGGGTAGCGTCGGGCGCCCCCAGAGGGCGTCTTGGGAAGGAGACCGGCTGCCGACGACGGGCATCGATGCCTACAAGCTTGAGGGCGGTCTCCAGCAGGTCTCTTCCTGCGGCGTGTTCCGAGGTCAGGTCACTCCGGGTAGCCCGGCTCCAAGATCGCCATGACGCTCGCCCACTTCTCCGTGGAGCAGTCAGGTGAGGCGGCAAGGCGCTCCTGCGTCCAGGCATCGATCTCCGCATTGAGATCGTCACTTTCAGCGCTCATGTCACCACGTTATGGCGTCACGCTTGGTAGGCGCCTACAGGTTCAGTAAGTGCATTGGCACCAGTGGCACGAGCTGTACCCCACGCTGAGCAGCACGGGCACCCCGCGCCGTCGGGCCTCGTCGAACGCCTCCCCGGACCAGGGCCACCAGTCGACCGGGTTGTCGGCGTGCTGGAGCAGGTACGGGGACGTCTCACGGGCCAGTCGGTTCGCCATGCCCCCATCCTGCCGGAGGCTCCGCCCGGACGCCGAGAAGACCTGCCGCGCCCCGGGGCACGGGGCGCACGGCGCGACGGGGTTCCCGTACCGGGTACGGGGACCCCGCCGTGGCCGTCACTCCTGGGCGGCCGGCTTGGCCGGGGTCGAGGGGGACCCCGGCTTCTCCGGGGACTCCTCGAAGTCGACGCGGTTCATGTGCCGGTTCATCGACTTCATCAGGGCCCACACGGCGACGGCCATGACGGCGAAGACGATGAAGCCGAGGACGCCGGGCGTCACCTTGTTCTTGTCCAGCTCGGCGGCGAGGGGGACGAGCTGGGTCAGTGCCTGGTGTGCGCTCATGTCAGGCATTGTCCCGGATGCCCGCGAAGAGGTCGCTCTCGGGGAGGGTGGTGTCCACGAGGGATTTGGCCAGCTCGTACTCCTCCGTCGGCCAGATCTCCTTCTGGACCTCCATCGGGACGCGGAACCAGCCGCCGTCCGGGTCGATCTGCGTGCGGTGCGCGATCAGCGCCTTGTCCCGCGTCTCGAAGAAGTCGGCGCACGGGACGTACGTGGTGAGCGTGCGCTCGGACCGCTCGAACTCGTGCCAGCGCTTCAGCCACTCCCCGTAGGGCGACTCCAGGCCGCGCTCGACCAGCGCGTCGTGCAGCGCCTGGGTGCGCGGGCGGTTGAAGCCCTGGTTGTAGTAGAGCTTCAGCGGCTGCCAGACCGGGCCGAACTCCGACTCCGGGTACTTCTCGGCGTCGGCCGCGCCCTCGAAGGCCACCATCGTGATCTTGTGGGTCATGATGTGGTCGGGGTGCGGGTACCCGCCGTTCTCGTCGTAGGTGGTGATCACCTGCGGGCGGAACGCGCGGATGGACTTGACCAGCCGCCCCGCGGCCTTGTCCACGTCCTCCAGCGCGAAGCAGCCCTCCGGCAGCGGCGGCAGCGGGTCGCCCTCGGGGAGGCCGGAGTCGACGAAGCCGAGCCACTCCTGCTGGACGCCCAGGATCTCCCGGGCCTCGTCCATCTCCTTGCGGCGCACCTCGTGGATGTTCTCCTCGATGTACGGGTCGCCCTGGAGCTTGGGGTTGAGGACGGAGCCGCGCTCGCCGCCCGTGCACGTCACGACGAGCACGTCCACCCCCTCGGACACGTACTTGGCCATCGTCGCCGCGCCCTTGCTCGACTCGTCGTCGGGGTGGGCGTGCACGGCCATCAGTCGCAGCTGCTCAGTCAAGACTGGTCCTCAATGATTTGGTCAGGTCGCTCGGCTTCTATAGTGACGGAATCGGCGCGGGGGATATTCCGTCGTTCGGCGTACGAGAGGAACGATCATGGGCGTGACGGGCGAGCGGCTCCCCGAGGGCCGGTACGGCCGCGCCGCCGAGGCGCGCACGGACCGGCGGCTCACGATCGTCGGCTCGGTGCTGGGCGTCGCGCTGCTCGCCCTGGTCGGGTGGTTCGGCTACGACTACGTCGCGGGCCAGAAGGTCAGCGCCGAGATGATCAAGTTCGATGTGGTGGCGGCGGACCGCGTGGACGTGCACCTGGAGGTGCGCAAGGCGGACGGCGCGAAGGGGTACTGCACGGTGCGGGCCCTCGCGGAGAGCGGCGCGGAGGTGGGCCGCAAGGAGGTCCGCTTCGACCAGGCCGCGTCGCGCGTCGACGAGGTGATCACCGTCCGCACGACGGAGTCGGCCACGGCCGCGCAGCTCCTCGGCTGCGTCGCGGACTGACGCGCGGCCTCCCCGGCGGCGCGCCGGACCCCGTGCGACCTGCGGCGTCACCGGGTCCGTGACATTCGTCCTCCCCCTTCGGGCACGTAATTGTTAGGCTCGTGGTTTCGCCCTCCCGGTAAGGCCGCATGCTTCTGGTAGGGCGATGCTTTGTATACCCAGCACCGACGAGGAGCACCTGTGACCCAGACCAGCGACAACGTCACCTGGCTCACCCAGGAGGCGTACAACCAGCTCAAGGCCGAGCTGGAGTACCTGTCTGGTCCCGCGCGAGCCGAGATCGCCGCGAAGATCGCGGCGGCGCGCGAGGAGGGGGACCTGCGCGAGAACGGCGGGTACCACGCCGCCAAGGAGGAGCAGGGCAAGCAGGAGCTGCGGGTCCGCCAGCTCACCCAGCTCCTGGAGCACGCGAAGGTCGGCGAGGCTCCCGCCGCGACGGGTGTGGTCGCCCCCGGCATGGTCGTGACGATCGCCTTCGACGGTGACGAGGACGACACCCTGACCTTCCTGCTGGCCTCCCGCGAGTACGCGAGCTCCGACATCGAGACGTACTCCCCGCAGTCGCCGCTCGGCTCGGGCGTGAACGGCAAGAAGGTCGGCGAGGACGCGGAGTACGAGCTGCCGAACGGCAAGACGGCGTCGGTCCGCATCCTGGACGCCAAGCCGTACCAGGGCTGAGCCCGCACCCCGGCACGGCGAAGGGCCGGGCGGCGCCCCTGTGGCACCGCCCGGCCCTTCGCCGTGACCGGCCCTTCGCCGTGCCCCGGGCCGCGGTCAGGTGGCCGAGCGGTACTTGCGGACGGCCAGCGTGCGGAAGACGGCGATGATCAGCAGCGACCAGATGACCGAGGCCCACACGGGGTGCTGCATGGGCCAGGCGTCCGACGGGGACACCCCCGGGTTGCCGAACAGCTCGCGGCACGCCTGGACGGTCGCGCTGAACGGGTTCCACTCGGCGATGTGCCGCAGCCAGGGCGTCATGCGGCTCGCGTCCACGAACGCGTTCGAGACGAACGTGACGGGAAAGAGCCAGATGAGCCCGCCGGACGTGGCGGCCTCCGGGGTGCGTACGGACAGGCCGATCAGGGCGCCGATCCAGGAGAACGCGTAGCCCAGCAGGAGCAGCAACGCGAACGCGGCCAGCGCCTTCGGCACGCCCGCGTGGACGCGCCAGCCGACGAGCAGCGCGACGACCGCGAGGACGACGACGGTCAGCGCCGTCTGGACGAGGTCGGCGAGGGTCCTTCCGGTGAGGACGGCGCCGCGCGCCATGGGCAGCGACCGGAACCGGTCGATCAGGCCCTTGTGCATGTCGTCCGCGATGCCCGCGCCCGAGCCGGCCGTGGCGAACGTGACGGTCTGGGCGAAGATGCCGGCCATGAGGAAGTTGCGGTACACCGAGGGGTCGGTGGAGCCGCCGATGTTCATGGATCCGCCGAAGACGTAGCTGAACAGCACGACGAACATGATCGGCTGGATGAGCCCGAAGATGACCATCTCGGGGATGCGGGTCATGCGGATCAGGTTCCGCCGGGCGATCACCAGGGAGTCGGTGAGCGACTGGACGACGCCGCCGCGCGGGCGGGGCGCGGCGAGCCGCGGGGTGTCGGTGGCGGCGGTCACTTCACGGGCTCCTTGCGAGGGGCGGCGGGGGCGGCGGACGCGTCGGGGTCGTCCTGCCGCTCGGCGGCGTGGCCGGTGAGGGAGATGAACACGTCGTCGAGGGTGGGGCGGCGCAGGCCGATGTCGTCGATCTCGACGCCCCGGGCGTCCAGCTCGCGGATGACCTCGGCGAGCAGCTTGGCGCCGCCGGTGACGGGCACGGTGAGCTTGCGCGTGTGCTCCTCGACGGTGACGGAACCACCCCGGCCGAACCCGGCGAGCACCTCGCGGCCGGCGGCGATCCCGCCCGGCGCGCGCACGACGACCTCGACGCGCTCGCCGCCGGTGCGGGCCTTGAGCTGGTCGGCCGTGCCGCGGGCGATGACCCGGCCGTGGTCGACGACGCAGATCTCGTGGGCGAGGTGGTCGGCCTCCTCCAGGTACTGCGTGGTGAGCAGCAGCGTCGTGCCGCCCGCGACGAGTTCCTGGATGACCTCCCACAGGGCCTGGCGGTTGCGCGGGTCGAGGCCGGTCGTCGGCTCGTCCATGAACATCACGGGCGGGGAGACGACGAGCGCGGCGGCCAGGTCGAGGCGGCGCCGCATGCCGCCGGAGTACGTCTTGGCGGGGCGGTCGGCGGCGTCGGCGAGGCCGAAGCGCTCCAGCAGTTCGGCCGCGCGGGCCTTCGCCGCCCTGCCGGACATCTGGTAGAGCCGGCCGACCATGTGGAGGTTCTCGCGGCCCGTGAGGTACTCGTCGACGGCGGCGAACTGGCCGGAGAGCCCGATGGCGCGGCGCACCTCGTTGGGGTGCTTGAGGACGTCGATCCCCGCGACGACCGCCCGGCCGCCGTCCGGACGCAGCAGCGTGGTGAGCACGCGCACCGTGGTGGTCTTCCCGGCGCCGTTCGGGCCGAGGAGCCCCAGGACGGTGCCTTCGGGGACGTCGAGGTCCACGCCGTCCAGTGCTCGTACGTCGCCGAAGGTCTTCACCAGACCTTCCGCGTGAATGGCGCCTGGCATGTGAGTGCTCCCGTGATGGGCGTCTTGGTGTGGTTCGGCTCACTCCCAGTGTGGGGACGCCGCGCTCCGGCGGCCCGGTGAGCGTATGATCCAGCCCACACGGTAACGCGATATATCGCGTCTCGCAAGGCACGGCCGCCCTTCGTGCGGAGCGGGGCGCGCCCGAACACCCCCCGGTGGGGCGGCGGTTCAGCCCAGGACCGTGTAGCCGGCCTCCTGGAGCGCGTGCTGCACCGCCGCGCAGTGCTCCGGGCCCTTCGTCTCCAGGTGCAGTTCCACCTCGACCTCCGTCAGCCCCAGCCGCGGGTCGGTGCGGACGTGGCCCACGTCCAGGACGTTGGCGTCGGCCACCGTCAGCACGCCCAGCAGGTTCGCCAGCGCGCCCGGCCGGTCCGGCAGGCGCAGCCGCAGGCTCAGGTAGCGGCCGGCCGCGGCCATGCCGTGCCGCAGCACCCGCTGGAGGACCAGCGGGTCGATGTTGCCGCCCGACAGCACGGCCACCACCGGCCCCTCGAACGACCCGGGGTCCGACAGCAGCGCCGCTACCGGGCTCGCCCCGGCCGGCTCGACGACCAGCTTGGCCCGCTCCAGGCACAGCAGCAGCGCCGACGACAGGGCGTCCTCCGACACCGTGCGGACCTCGTCGACGACCTCCTGGACGATCCCGAACGGCACGTCGCCCGGCCGGCCGACCGTGATCCCGTCCGCCATCGTGGGCCCGCACTCCACCGCCACGGGCCGGCCCGCCGCCAGCGACCCCGGGTACGCGGCGGCGGCCCGCGCCTGGACGCCGATCACCCTCACGTCGGGCCGCAGCGCCTTCACCGCGACGCCGACACCCGCCGCGAGGCCCCCGCCACCCATGCCGACGACGACCGTCCGCACCTCCGGGCACTGCTCCAGGATCTCCAGCCCGACCGTGCCCTGCCCCGCGATGACGTCCGGGTGGTCGAAGGGGTGGATGAACACCGCACCCGTGTCGCGCGCGTAGCTCTGCGCCGCCGCCAGCGTCTCGTCGACGACCTGCCCGCGCAGCCGCACGTCGGCGCCGTACTCGCGGGTCGCGGCGACCTTCGGCAGCGGGGCGCCGACCGGCATGAACACCGTGGAGCGCACCCCCAGCAGCGACGAGGCCAGCGCGACGCCCTGCGCGTGGTTCCCGGCGGAGGCGGCGACCACGCCGGCCACCCGCTCCTCGGGCCGCAGCCCGGAGATCCGCACGTACGCGCCGCGCAGCTTGAACGAGCCGGTCCGCTGCAGGTTCTCGCACTTGAGGTGGACGGGGGCGCCGACCAGCCCCGACAGGTGCCTGCTGCCCTCCAGCGCGGTCATCCGCGCGACCCCGGTCAGCATCTTCTGGGCGCCCCGCACGTCGTCGAGCATGACGTGCCGCGCGGGGTGAGTGGTGCGGAAGCTCATGGCAGCAGTCTCGCAGCTCGGGAAGTAGTCCATCTCGTTTGCGCAGCGCCGGTACGGACACGCGGCACTCCGCGTACTCTTTCCCCCACCAAAACCGACCGCCGCACGAGAGAGCCCCAGCCATGCCCACTTCACAGGACATGACGACTGATCTTGAAACCGGTCTCCTCGATGCCCTCCAGCACCAGGTGGCCGTCTTCGCCCGGCGGGCCGAGCAGACCCGCCTCGGCGGAACCGGTCAGCTCCGCAACTCGATGGACCGGGCCGCGTACCTGCTGCTCAACCGGCTCGACCAGGAGGGCCCGATGGGCGTGAAGGCGCTGGCGGCCGGGATGGGCATCGACTCGTCCACGGTGACCCGCCAGGTCGCGCCGCTCGTCGACACCGGCCTGGTGAAGCGGACTTCGCACCCGGAGGACGGCCGCGCCGTCGTGCTCCAGCTGTCGCCGCGCGGCCAGGCCCGCCTGGAGGAGGTGCGCAGTTCCCGCCGCGACCTGATGGCGCGGGTGACGGAGGGGTGGACGGCCGACGAGCGGGAGGCGTTCTGCACCCTGCTCACCCGCTTCAACTCGGCGCTCTCCGTCCGTCAGCTCGGCCTCCAGCCCGCCGACCCGGAGCCGGGCGGCCCCGCCTGACGCGCGGTCGGGCCGGCGGCTCCGCGCACGGCCCTTGACCGGGCACCGCTGCTGCCCTCAGATGAGGACGTGGCCGTAGAGGACTCCGGGTTCGCCGCGTTCGTGGCGGGGACGGCGGGCCGGCTGCTGCACGTGGCGACGCTCCTGACGGGCGAGCCCTCGCAGCCGCCCGGCGCCAACCCGCACGCCCAGCGGCTGCTGACGGCCGCGCTCGGCACGACGTACGCCCACTGGGACCGGCTGCGCGGCGAGGACCCGTACGCGTACGCGCGCCGCGAGCTGGCCGTGGGGTTCGCGCGCGCGGCCCGGCGGTTCCGCCGGGGGCGCGGCGGCCCGCTGTCCCGGCTCACCCCGCGGGAACGGCTCGCCGTGGTGCTCCGGCTGTACGAGGGGCTGTACGACGAGCAGGTCGCCGCGCTGATGGGGCTGACCGGGGAACGCGTGCGGGAACTGTGCCGGCGTGGCGTGGGGACCCTGCGCAGCGCACCGGGCGCACCGGGCGGGGCGGGGACACCGGGCGGGGCGGGGACACCGGGCGGGGCGGCGGCATGAGCGCCACCGGCGACCGCAAGGAGCAGGAGGTCCGCCGGCTGCTCGCCGGGGCGGCCCGCCCGTCCGTGCCGCCGGACCTGCTGGCCCGCGCCCTGGCCCACGGCGGGCGCGTCCGGCGCCGCCGGCGGCTGTGGCGGCGGGCGCTGTGGCTGCTGCTGGCCGCCGCGGCCGTGGCGTTCGCCGTGTGGGCGTGCGCCGCGGAGCCGTGGACGGCGCCGCCCCTGCGGACGACGCCGCCGCTCGAACCGTGGTGAGCGCCGGTCAGCCCAGCGCCTGGCGCAGGTCCGCGATGAGGTCGTCGACGTTCTCGATGCCGACGGACAGGCGCACCAGGTCCGCCGGGACCTCCAGCGCCGAACCGGCCGCGCTGGCGTGCGTCATCCGGCCCGGGTGCTCGATCAGCGACTCGACGCCGCCCAGCGACTCGCCCAGCGTGAACAGCTTCGCCCGGTCGCAGACCGCGACGGCCGCCGCCTCGCCGCCCGCGACGCGGAACGACACCATGCCGCCGAAGCCGCGCATCTGCTTGGCGGCGATCTCGTGGCCCGGGTGCTCCGGCAGGCCCGGGTAGAGGACCTGCGTCACCTTCGGGTGCCGGGTCAGCATCTCCGCCACGCGCGCGGCGTTCTCGCCGTGCCGGTCCATGCGGACGGCGAGGGTCTTGATGCCGCGCAGCACGATCCACGAGTCGAACGGCCCGGCCACCGCGCCCATCGCGTTCTGGTGGTACGCGAGCTCCTCGCCGAGCGCCTCGTCCGCCGTCACGAGCGCGCCGCCCACCACGTCGGAGTGGCCGCCCATGTACTTGGTGAGCGAGTGCACGACGACGTCCGCGCCGAGCGCCAGCGGCTGCTGGAGGTACGGCGAGGCGAAGGTGTTGTCGACGACCAGCTTCACGCCGGCCCCGCGGGCCACCTCCGCGAGGGCCGCGATGTCGGTGATGCCGAGCAGCGGGTTCGACGGGGTCTCGACCCAGATCGCCTTGGTGCGGTCGGTGAGCGCGGCCCGCACCGCCGCCGGGTCCGACGTGTCGGCGACCGACCACTCGACGCCCCAGCGCGAGACGACCTTCGCGAACAGCCGGAACGTGCCGCCGTACGCGTCGTTGGGGATCACCACGTGGTCGCCGGGGGCGAGCAGGGCGCGCAGCAGGCAGTCCTCGGCGGCGAGCCCCGACGCGAACGCCAGGCCGCGGCGACCGCCCTCCAGCGCGGCGAGGTTCTCCTCCAGCGCCGTACGGGTCGGGTTGGCGCTGCGGCTGTACTCGTAGCCGCCGCGCAGGCCGCCGACCCCGTCCTGCTTGTAGGTGGAGACCTGGTAGATGGGCGGGACGACCGCGCCGGTCAGCGGGTCGGCGGTGTTGCCCGCGTGGATGGCGCGGGTCTCGAAGTTCTGGTGGGTGTGCTCGTCGCTCATGGGGCGAGCGTAGTGCGGCGGACGCGCCCGGCGCCTTGCGGCGGGCGTCCGGGACAATGGGCACATGGTGGAGATTCTCTGGTTCCTGTTCGCCGTCGGCCTGATCGCCGCGGTCGTCGCGCCCTGGCTGCTGCGGCGCCGCTCCGGCGGCATCCGCCTGGTCGAGCCCGGCGCGCCGGACGCCGCCGACCCGCTCGCCTACGGCTTCGTGCGGCAGGAACTGCTCGACGTCCGCATGCCCGGCCCGGACCAGGACCTGGTGGAGGTCCTCGACGTCGTGCAGCGCACCCAGGACTGGCGGGCCGCGTCGCAGTTGCTGGCCGGTACGCCCAAGGAGGGCGAGGTGCGCTGGCAGCGGGTGCAGGCGTTCGCGGGCGCCGCGTCGCTGGAGCTGGCGCAGCGGCCGGGTGCCGGCGGCGCCTGGCTGCGGGCGTGGCGGGCCGAGGCGCCGAAGGACGCGGGCGGCGCGGCCGTGCACGCCGAGTTCCTGGTGCAGCAGGCGTGGCGGACGGCGGAGGTCGGCACCGACGAGTTCCGGATCATCCTGGAGGAGGCCCGGACCGTGTGCGGGCAGGCCGCGCTGCTGGCCCCGGGCGACCCCGTGCCGTACATCGTCGAGCTGGCCGTCGCGCGCGGCCTGGGGTACTCGCACGAGCAGTTCGACCAGGTGTGGGCGAAGGTCATCGACCGGAACCCGCAGCACATGGGGGCGCACATCGCGGCCCTGCACTACTGGTGCGAGAAGTGGCACGGCTCCCGCGCGGACGCCGACCGGTTCGCCCAGTCCGCCGCCGCCCGCGCCCCGCAGGGCTCGCTGCTGGCCGCGCTGCCGCTGTTCGCGGTGTGGGAGCACCTGCCCGACCTGACGCTGGTGCGGGACTTCTACGGGACGCAGGTCGTGTCGCGGGCGGTGGAGGGCGCGCTGTACGCGGTGCACTCGGCCCGCCCGGACGACCCGATGCTGGCGCACGTGCGCCACCTGCTGGTCCACTTCCTGGTGGGCGCGCAGCGCTGGAGCGAGGCCATGCACCAGATCGTGCACGTGGACGGGCACGTCGGGGCGCTGCCGTGGACGATGAGCGAGGACCCGGCGGCGGAGTACGCGGTGTACCGGGCGCTGGCGGTGGCCGGGTACGAGGCGAACGGCGGCAGCCCGGCGACCCTGCCGCACTGATCCCCCGGACCGTTCCGCCTCCCCGGGCGATCGCGCCGCCGGAGGGGCGCCCCGGAGGCGGAACGACCCCGATGGAACACAGTTGCGATTCGCCCCGCCGGTGGGTGATACTCCGCTTCCCCCCACGCCTCTTCGTCATGCCTCTTTCCATCCCGTGGGGGGACTCTGCCCGATGGGCGCTTCCGTGCGCGCGCTGCGCGCCCTGCTCCTGCTCTCCGGTTTCTACCTGCTGGGCTTCGCCATGCTCGCCGTCCTGGCCGGCGCCGGCTGGGCCGCGGCGCTCTGGGCGCCCAGCGGCCTCGCCGTGAAGCTGTACGTCGTCGGCGCGCTGCTCGCCGTACCGATCGTGCGGGGCATGTTCATGCTGCGCACCCCGAAGGACGACGGCGCGTACGGCGTCCTCGTCACCGACGACCAAGAACCCCGCCTGTGGCAGGCCGTGCGGGAGCTGGCCGCGCAGGTCGGCACCCGCGCGCCCGACGAGATCCGGCTGACCGCCGACATGAACGCCTCCGTCAGCGAGGAGGCCCGGTTCCTCGGCCTGCTCGGCGGCACGCGCCGGCTCCACCTGGGCCTGCCGCTGATGACGGGCCTGAGCGAGGCCCAGCTGCGCGCCGTGCTCGCCCACGAGATGGGCCACTACGGCAACGCCGACACCCGCCTCGCCGCGATCACCGTCCGGGGCCGCGTCCAGGTCGCCCGGACCATCGCCCACTTCGAGGAGCGGGCCGGGAGCAAGGTCGCCAAGGAGCGGGCCAAGCAGGAGAAGAAGAACGAGAAGAAGCTCGCCAAGGGCAAGAAGGCCAAGGAGGTCGACACGACCGGCGTCGGCCTCACGTACCGCGCCATGGCGAAGGTCTACCGGGCGTACGGCCACTTCTACCTGCGGGCCACCCTCGCCGGTTCCCGCCGCCAGGAGCTCGCCGCCGACCTGGCCGCCGCCCGCGTCGCGGGCCGTGACGCCACCGCGTCGGCGCTGCGCGAGGTCCCCGTCCTGGACTCCGCGCACGACTTCTACATGAGCTCGTACGCGACCCTCGGCGTCGGCGCGGGCCTGCTGCCGCCGCCCGGTGAGGTGTTCGGCGGCATCCGGCACCTGCTGGCCGCGCGCGCCGGCGAACTGGCGGAGCTGCGCCGCGAACTGCCGACCGAGCCCGCCTCCCCGTACGACTCCCACCCGCCGATCGCCGAGCGCGTCGCCCGCCTGGAGGCCCTGCCCGACGACGGCCGCGCGTCCGAGCCCGCGGGACCCGCGCTGGGCCTGCTCGCCGATCCCGGTACGGCGCTGGTCGCCGTCGAGCACGCGGCGCTCACCCCGGAGGCGCTGCGGCTGCGCCGCGTCGACTGGCCGGAGCTGGTGCACGCCTCGATGACCGCGCACTTCGCCGAGGAGGCGGAGCCGCTGCGGAGCGCCACCGCCGAGGTGACCGGCGGCGACGGCTCGCTCGGTGCGCTGCTCAACGCGCTGGACCTGGGGGTCGGCTGGGAGGTCGCCGACCGGCTGCCCAAGTCGGAGTGGGCCGCGGCGGCGCAGGGCCGCGCGGCCCGCGAGTTCGCCCGCCCGGTGCTGCGCCGGGGCCTGGCTCGGATGGTCGCCGGCGAGCTGATCGCCCGGGGCGCGGCCCGCTGGGAGCTGTCCTGGTCGGAGTCGGCGTCGCTGCGTACGCCCCCCGGCTACGAGGACGAGCTGCCGGCCGCGCTCGACGCCGCGGTCGCCGACCGCCCCGACACCGCGCCGCTGCGCCGGCTGCTGGCCGCCGCCTGACCCGCCGGGGGCCTTCGCCGGCCCCCGCTCCCGTCCCCCGGGGCGTGCGCCCGCTCCAGGACCCGTCCCGGGGCACGGCTCCCTTCCCCGGGGCGCGCGTCCGTCCCCGGGGCACGCCCCCGCCCCCAGTCACATACCCGTCCCCGGACTCGCACCCGCCCCCGAGACCACGTCCGCCTCCAGCCGCGCACGCGCACCCGCCCCCGAGACCACACCCGCCCCCGGGCGCACCCCGAATCCCGGGGCACGCATCCACCCCGAGGCCGCCGGCCGCGGCCGACACCCGACACCCCCGAGGCCACATCCGTGAAGATCCTGCTCTGGGTCGTCCTGACCCCCGTCGTCCTCCTCGTCCTGGCGGCCGGCGTGTACTTCCTGAAGGCGATCGTCGAGGGCGCCATCGAGGGATGGCGCTCCGACCCCGAAGCCGAGGAGGCCGCGGCGAAGGCCGCCGAACGCGTCGCCGCGCTCGGCCTGCTGCCGGCCGAGCGGCAGCACACCGAGCTGTCCGCGCCGCAGCCCCGGGCGATGACCGTGGCCGTCGCCGCCGCCCGCGCGGGCGACTGGGCGCCGGCCGCCGCCCTGCTCGACGAGACCGCCGCGACCCGCGACTGGGAGCGGCGCACGGCGTACGTCGAGAAGCTGGCCGACGTGGCCGCCGAGGACGACGCGTGGCTGTCGGCCTGGGAGGCGGCCCGCCCCGACGACCCGGGCGCGGCGCTGCTGCGGGCGCGCAGCTCGGTGTTCCTGGCGTGGAAGGTGCGCGGGTCGAAGCGCGCCGCGCACACGACGTCGGAGCAGTTCGAGGGCTTCCACCGCACGCTGGCCCGCACCCGGCACGAGCACGCGCGGGCGGCGGAGCTGGCCGTGCCGGGCGACCCGTCCCCGTACGTGGGCGAGATCTGGACGGCGATCGGCCTGGGCTACCCGCACGAGGAGATGCACCGCATCTGGAACGACATCACCAGCCGTGCCCCGCACCACTACGAGGCGCACTTCTCGGCACTCCAGTACTGGTGCGGCAAGTGGCACGGCTCGCAGGAGCTGGCGCGGGCGTTCGCGGTGAAGGCGGCGGCCGAGGCGCCCCCCGGCACGCTGATGACGGCGTTCCCGCTGATCGCGCACTTCGAGCACGACGAGTCCGACTCGGCGGACGTGGACCGCACGCCGGAGATGTACGCGGCCGTGGACGCCGCCCTCGCAGACGCGGCCGCCGCCGACCCGGACCACCCGCGGCTGGCGGAGGTCCGGCACCTGCTCGCCTACTACCTGTACCTCCAGGAGCGGTGGGAGCCCGCGCTGGAGCAGTTCCGGCTCGTCGACGGGTACGTGGGCGCCCTGCCGTGGCGGTACCGGGGCGACCCGGCGGGCGAGTTCTGCCGGATGCGCGACGAGTCGGCGGTCAACGCGGCCGCCGGGGAGGCCACCCCGTGAGCGTGGAGGTCGTCCGCGTGCTCGTGATCGCCGCGGCGGTCGCGGTGGGCCACGCCGCGTACCGGCGGGCCACGGGGTAGCCGCCGAAGCGGGAATCGCCCGCCGCGGCCCGCGAGGCGACGGCGCTCGGCCCGCTGCCCGCGTCGCGGCGGAACACGACGGTCTCCGGGCCCGCCCCCGAGCTGGAGCGGGCCCCGGCCGCCGCGTCGGCGCACGGCGACCGGGAGCCGGCGCCCCGGCCGCCGGCCGCCGCGCGGGAGCGGCGCGACCGGCAGCGGCGGACCCGGTACGCGCACCCGCCGGGCGAAGCCGCCGCCGAGGACGACGGGGCGTGGCCGGACGCGGGGGAGGCCGCCCGCCCGGCCGCCCGGACACGGCGGGGGTGCGGCACCTGCCGGCGTACTTCCTGACCCGACGGGGCCGGTCCGAGGCGGCGCTGGAGCGGTTCCGGCCGGTCGACGGGTACGCGGGCGCCTTCCCGTGGTCGCGCTACGCCGGCCCGGGCGCGGTGTGCTGCCCCTGGCGGGACCCTGCGGTGCGCGGGGCGCGGCGGGGACGCCGGGGAATCCCCCGCGGCGCCGGGGCGTTGCAGTCGGGGCGACCGCCATGGAGGAGACGCGTCATGTTCCTGTACCGCCGTACCCCCGAGATGCCCACCCGCGAGCAGGCGCTCAAGGGCCGCCCCGAGCCGGAGTTCACCGTCCCGGACCGGCACACGGTCCTCGGCACGCCCCTGCTCGGCCCCTACCCGGAGGGCCTGGAGGTGGCGGACTTCGGGCTGGGCTGCTTCTGGGGCGCCGAGCGCAAGTTCTGGCAGACGCCGGGCGTGTGGACCACGCTCGTCGGCTACCAGGGCGGTTACACGCCGAACCCGTCGTACGAGGAGGTCTGCTCGGGCCTGACGGGCCACACGGAGGTCGTCCGCGTGGTCCACGACCCGAACGAGGTCTCGTACGAGACGCTGCTGAAGGTCTTCTGGGAGGCCCACGACCCCACCCAGGGCTACCGCCAGGGCAACGACGTGGGCACCCAGTACCGCTCGGCGGTCTACACCCACTCCCCCGCCCAGGCGGCGACGGCGCGGGCGTCCCGCGACGCCTACCAGCGGGTCCTGACGTCCTCCGGCTACGGGACGATCACCACGGAACTGCTGCCCGCCGACGACCGCCCCTTCTACCCGGCGGAGCCGTACCACCAGCAGTACCTGGACAAGAACCCGGCCGGCTACTGCGGCATCGGCGGCACGGGCGTCTCCTGCCCGGTCGGCGTGGCCCCGGCGGAGGGCTGAGCCCGACGGCCCGAGCCCGGCGTGCGGGCGGGCACCGCGGCCCGCCCGCACGGACCGCCGTCCGCACGGCCCTCCCGTACGGCCGCCCGCCGGGTCCGGAGCCGCGATCGCTGCGGCATTGCCCGCGCGCGGCCCGTCAGATCGTCGACGCGTCGATCACGAAGCGGTAGCGGACGTCGCTCGCGAGGACGCGCTCGTACGCCTCGTTGATCTGGTCCGCGCGGATCACCTCGATCTCCGCGCCCAGCCCGTGCTCCGCGCAGAAGTCGAGCATCTCCTGCGTCTCGGCGATGCCGCCGATCATCGAGCCGGCGAGGGTCTTGCGGCCGTTGATGAGGGAGAAGAGGTTGAGCGAGACGGGCTCCTCGGGGGCGCCCACGTTCACCAGCGCGCCGTCCGTCTTCAGCAGGCCCAGGTAGGCGCCGAGGTCGAGCGGGGCGGAGACGGTCGACACGATCAGGTCGAAGGTGCCGGCGAGCTCCTGGAACGTCGCCGGGTCGCTCGTCGCGTGGAAGTGGTCGGCGCCCAGCTTGCGGCCGTCCGCCTCCTTGCGGAGCGACTGGCTGAGCACCGTCACCTCGGCGCCCATCGCGTGGGCGATCTTCACGCCCATGTGGCCGAGGCCGCCCAGGCCGACGACGGCGACCTTCTTGCCGGGGCCCGCCTTCCAGCGGGCGAGCGGCGAGTACAGGGTGATGCCCGCGCACAGCAGGGGCGCGGCCGTGTCCAGCGGCAGCGCGTCGGGGATGCGGAGGGTGTAGTCCTCGTCGACGACGATGTGCGTCGAGTAGCCGCCGTAGGTGGGGTCGCCGTTCTTGTCGCGGTCGTTGTACGTGCCGGTCATGCCGCGCGTGCAGTACTGCTCCTGGCCCTGGCGGCAGTACGCGCACTCCCGGCAGGAGTCGACGAAGCAACCGACGCCGACCCGGTCGCCGACCTGGAACCGGGTCACCGACGCGCCGGTCTCGGCCACCACGCCGGCGATCTCGTGGCCGGGCACCATCGGGTGGATGCCCTCGCCCCAGCCGTCGTGGGCCTGGTGGATGTCGGAGTGGCAGATGCCCGCGTACTTGATCTCTATGAGGACGTCGTGCGCACCCACCGCGCGGCGCGGCACGGTGGTGCGCTCCAGCGGGGCCTTGGCGGCGGGGGTCGCGTATGCGGGAACGTTCATGGTCATGGTGGGGATCCTGCCTGCCACCCGCGGCTCCACCCAGCCCCCTGTCGTTCGTACGACCGCTGTTCCTACCACCGGTGGGGACAGGGACGCCCCGCTGCCCGTCACCGGCGGCCGGGATACTGGGGGCATGGACCAGCGTGCCGAACTGAGCGAGTTCCTCCGCGGCCGGCGGGCCCGGCTGCGACCGGAGGACGTCGGGCTGCCCCACGTGGGGCGGCTGCGGCGGGTGCCGGGGCTGCGCCGGGAGGAGCTGGCGCTGCTGGCGGGCGTCTCGGTGGCGTACTACACGCGCCTGGAGCAGGGGAACGGGCAGAACGTCTCCGTCGAGGTCCTCGACTCCATCGCGCGCGCCCTGCGCCTGAACGACGCCGAGCGCGACCACCTGCTGCACCTGGCGAAGCCCGCGGACAAGAAGCGCAAGCGGCCCCGCGGCTTCCGCCGGCAGACCGTGCGGCCGGCCGTGCTGCACCTGCTGGACTCCATGGAGTCGGTGCCGGCGCTCGTGCTGGGCCAGCGGCTGGACATCCTCGCCTGGAACCGGCTGGCGCGGGCCCTGTTCGGGGACTTCGCCGCGCTGGAGCCGGAGGAGCGGAACATGGCCCGGCACGTCTTCCTGTCGCCCGCCGCCCGCGACCTGTACGTCGACTGGGAGGCGAAGGCGACGGAGGTGGTGAGCGTCCTGCGGATGTACGCGGGCTGCTCGGCCGACGACCCCCGGCTGGCGACGCTCGTGGGGGACCTGTCGGTGCGCAGCCCCGAGTTCCGGTCGCTGTGGGCGGCCCACACCGTCCAGGACAAGGGCCACGGCGCGAAGCGGCTGCGGCACCCGCTGGTCGGCGAGCTGACCCTGTCGTACGAGACGCTGAAGCTGGCCGACGACCACGACCAGAGCCTCGTCACGTACGCGGCGGAGCCCGGCTCCCCCGCCGCCGAGGCGCTGCGCCTCCTCGCGAACTGGGGCCCGGACGCCGCCGACGCCCCGTCGGGCACGGCCGGGACCTCCGTCGCCGGGGAGCCCTGAGCCCCGCGCGTTCCGCCGTGCGCCCGGTGGGTGGCGGGCGGCGGGTGGCGGGGAAGGGCGCGCGGCTCGTCGGACCCGCTCCGACGCGGCGCCGCGGGCCGCGGCGGTACGGCGTGGAGGGCGGGTACGGCGCGAAGGCCGGCACGGCACTGCACGGAGGGCGGGCACGGCGCGAAGGCCGGCACGGCGCGAAAGGCCGGCACGGCGAAGGCGGCGGCGCCCCGCGAGGGAGCGCCGCCGCCTTCGTCGTACGGTGCCGGTGGACCGGTCGGCCGGCGGACCGGCGGGTCGGAGACCGGCGGGTCAGAGGGCCGAGCCGGCCTTCCAGTCGGCCCAGCTCATGTTCCAGCCGTTGAGGCCGTTGTCCGGCTTGATGGTCTTGTCCTTGGAGTTCTTGACGATGACCACGTCGCCGATCAGCGAGTTGTCGTAGAACCAGGCGGCGGGCTGGTTGGGGTCGCCGGCGCCCTTGACGTCGTTGAGGCCCACGCAGCCGTGGCTGGTGTTGGCGTTGCCGAAGACGGAGTCGGCGCCCCAGTAGTTGCCGTGGATGAACGTCCCGGACGTGGACAGCCGCATGGCGTGCGGGACGTCCTTGATGTCGTACTCGCCCTTGCCGTCGTCGTCGGTGAACCCGACGGTCGCGCCGTTCATCCGGGTCTCCTTGAACTTCTCGGAGATCACCATCTGACCGTTGTAGGTCGGGTTCTCCGGGGAGCCGGCGGAGATCGGGATCGTCCTGATCGTCTTGCCGTCCTGCTGGACCTTCATGGTCTTCGTGGCGACGTCGACGGTCGAGACCTGGTTGCGGCCGACCTTGAACGTGACGGTCTTCTGCTGGACGCCGAAGACGCCGTCCGCGCCCTCGACCCCGTCGAGCTTCAGCTTCAGCGTGACCGTGGAGCCCTCGGCCCAGTACTGCTCGGGCCGGAAGTCGATGCGCTGGGCGTTGAACCAGTGCCCGACGACCTCCTGGCCGCTGGAGGAGGACACCTCGATGCCCGCCTGGACGGCCTTCCGGTCGCTGATCGGCTTGTTGAAGTTGATCGACACCGGCATGCCGACGCCGACGGTCGAGCCGTCCTCGGGCGTGAAGTTGCCGATGAAGCTGTTGGCCGGGGAGACCGTCGTGAAGGACGAGTTCTCGTGGGCCTCGCGACCCTCGGAGTCCTTCGCCGTCGCGGCGATCTTGTAGGTGGTCGCGCGCTCCAACTGCTCGGACGGCTGCCAGCTCTTGCCGTCCGCGGAGATCTCGCCCTTGACCTCCGTGCCCTCGGGAGAGGTCATCGTTACCGAGGTGAGCGTGCCCTCGGCGACCGTGACCTTGGCGTCGTTGTTGATCGACGCGTTGATCGCGCCGTTCTTCGGGGTGATCGATATTCGGGCCTGCGAGGTCTTCTGCGCCGCGGCCTCGTCGACCTGGGCCTGCGAGCTGTTCGGACTCTCACTGCTGCCGCTGGCGGCACCGGCCTCGTCGCCGCTGTCGCAGCCCGTGAGCACCAGCACACCACTGAGCAGTGCGGACGCGGTCATCAGACCTCTGCGCCGCTTACCGTCCGTCATCACACGCTTCTCCATCGTCGCGGATTCCCTGTCAACACTTCCCCAGAACACCCATAACACCCCTTCCGGTTCCACTTCGGTGCGGGGTGTGGGGAACACCACTGAACGACGCACCGGCGCGCGGCCCGGTTCCCGCGCGCGGGGCGGCCCCGGACACGACGCACGCGCGTGCGTGCGCCCGGGACCTTGAAGGGTGTCACACATCCGGCTCAGCCGTCCCGGCCGTCCGCACCCCCCTCCCCGTCGCCCTCGTCCCCGTCCGCCTCGTCCTCGGCGTCCCCGTCCTCGTCCTCGTCGTCGAGGTGCCAGGCGTCGACGTCGGGGTCGTAGTCGGCCTGCTCGCTGCTCCAGGACGCCTGGACGAGCTCCACGCCGGGCACCTCGCCGATCAGGTGGAACGGCTCGACGAGGTACGCGAGGGCTTCCGCTTCGTCCTCGCGGACGACCGCCCCGGCGTGCGCCCGCTCCTTCTCGGGCATGAACTCGTCGTCGTCGATCCGTCGCAGAGCGGCGTCGGTCAGCCGGTCCCGCTCGGTCACCTCCAGCACCAGGTCCACCCGAAGTCGTACATACCGTGAGGTCTCAGAAGCACTCATATGACGGAGCGTAGGCCGCCCGGAGCCGCGACTTTTCCACGACCCGCTGTGTTCACTAGCATCGTCGCAACACCCAATTCTCGATTCCGCAAGGGGATCTGAATCTGTGTCCGTCGCACGCCGACCTCTGCTGACCGCCACCGCCGCCGGGACGCTGCTCGGTGCTCTGTGGTTCGTCCCCTCGGCGAACGCCACCGGTGAGGAACCGGCCTCCCCGGAGTCCCGCCGGCCGTCGTCACAGGACGCCGCGGCGCCGCCCGCCTCCGACCGCGAGGGGCCCCGGGGCCACGCCGGGCAGGAGCTGCGGCTGGCCGACACGGGCGCCGGCGTCGACAGCGCGCCGTACCTGCTCGGCGGCTCCGCGTTCCTCGCCGTCGGTCTGGGCCTGGTGACCTTCGCGGTACGGCGCGGGGCGCACGCGGCGCTCTGACGCGTGCGCCCCGGGGCCGTCCGCTACGCCAGCGGGCCCGTCACGGCCTCGGCCGCGGCGACGACCCCGCCCTCCCGTACGAACGCGTCCGCCGCCTCCAGGTCGGGCGCCAGGAACCGGTCCGGTCCGGGCCCCTGCACGCCCGCCGCGCGCAGGGCGTCGATGACGGCGCGGGACGCGGGCGCCGGGGTGAGCCCGTGGCGCAGCTCGATCGCGCGTGCCGCCGCGTACAGCTCGACGGCGAGGATCCGGTTGAGGTTGCCGACCGCGGTGCGCAGCTTGCGCGCCGCCGACCAGCCCATGGAGACGTGGTCCTCCTGCATCGCGGACGACGGGATGGAGTCGGCGGAGGCCGGGACGGCGAGCCGCTTCATCTCGCTGACCAGCGCGGCCTGCGTGTACTGGGCGATCATCAGCCCGGAGTCGACGCCCGCGTCGTCGGCGAGGAAGGGCGGCAGGCCGTGGCTGCGGTTCTTGTCGAGGAGCCGGTCCGTGCGGCGCTCGGCGATGGAGCCGAGGTCGGCGGCGGCGACGGCGAGGAAGTCGAGGACGTACGCGACGGGGGCGCCGTGGAAGTTGCCGTTCGACTCGACGCGGCCGTCCGGCAGGACGACCGGGTTGTCGACGGCGGCGGCCAGCTCGCGCTCGGCGACGAGCCGGGCGTGCGCCATCGTGTCGCGGCCGGCGCCGGCGACCTGCGGGGCACAGCGCACCGAGTAGGCGTCCTGGACGCGAGGGGCCTCGTCCACTTGGAAGTGGCCGACCAGGCCGGAGCCCTCCAGGACGGCGAGCATGTTGGCGGCGGCCGCGGCCTGGCCGGGGTGCGGGCGGATGGCGTGCAGCTCGGGGCGCAGCACCTTGTCCGTGCCGAGCAGCGCCTCCAGGGTGAGGGCGGCGGTGACGTCGGCCGTCTTGTACAGCTTCTCCAGGTCGGCGAGGGCCATGACCAGCATGCCGAGCATGCCGTCGGTGCCGTTGAGGAGGGCCAGCCCCTCCTTCTCGCGCAGTTCGACGGGGGCGATGCCGTGCTCGGCGAGCAGTTCCCCGGCGGGGCGGACGGTGCCGTCGGGGCCTTCGGCGTCGCCCTCGCCCATGAGCGCGAGGGCGCAGTGGGAGAGCGGCGCGAGGTCGCCGGAGCAGCCGAGGGAGCCGTACTCGTGGACGACGGGGGTGATGCCCGCGTTGAGGACGTCGGCCATGGCCTGCGCCACCTGCGGGCGGACGCCGGTGTGGCCGGAGGCGACGGTCTTCAGGCGCAGGAACATCAGGGCGCGCACGACTTCCCGCTCGACGCGCGGGCCCATGCCGGCGGCGTGCGAGCGGACGATGTTGCGCTGGAGCCGGCCGCGCAGCTCCTGGCCGATGTGCCGCGTGGCGAGCGCCCCGAACCCGGTCGACACGCCGTACACCGGCTCGGGCTTGGCGGCGAGGGCGTCCACGGTCTCCCGGGCGCGGGCGAGGGCGTCGAGGGCTTCCGGGGAGAGCTCGACGCGGGCATTGCCGCGGGCGACGGCGATGACGTCGGCGGCGGTGGTACCGGACGTCCCCACCACGACAGTGTGCATATCCATATTCAGAAGCCTACGGACTGAATCGCAACGTGTCACTACCCCGTCCTGCGACCACCCCTTACCGCTGCGTGACCACCCTGGTTCCGCTCGTCCAGCCCTGCCCCCGGTCCGCCCGTCCGGCCCCGCCTCCGCTCCGGCCGCCCTCGCGCCCTCCCCGGCCGTCTCGGCCGCCCGCGCCCCTCGGTCACCCGTCCGTCTCCGTCTCGACCGTGCGACCACCCCAGCCACCCCGGCCGCCCCGCCGCCTTCGCGTCCTCCTCGGCCCGTACGCCCCCGCCCCGGCCGCCCCCGCGTCCGCCCCCGCCCGACCGGCCGCCCTCCCCGGTCCTCACTCCTCCGGGTGCGCGTCGCGGAACCTCCGGCGGTCGCGCGACGCGGCCGGCGGCGCGTCCGCGAGCCGTATGACGGCCCCGTCCCGCCCGGCGACCACGGGCTTCGGGGAGCGGGCCGCCTTCGCCCGGTACTGGGCGGCGTCCGCCAGCCGGAACAGCCGGCGGGCCGAGCGCACCGGCCCGATCGGGTCGCCCGTCGACGCCACCCCACAGGCGACGCCCTCCCCGAACTCCAGGTCCCCGGCCCGTACGCACAGCTCGTCGGCGACCGCGACCACCTCATCGGCCTCCGGCCCGACCGACACGAGGCAGAACTCGTCCCCGCCGAGCCGCGCCGCCAGCGCACCCGGCAGCCGCGCCCCCGCGTACGACAGCACCGATCCGAACCGCTCCAGGAGCCGGTCGCCGACCGCGTGGCCGTGGGTGTCGTTGACGCGCTTGAGCCCGTTCAGGTCGCACACGACGAGGCTCACCACGGAGCCGTCCGCCAGGAACCGGTCGACGGCCTCGTCCAGCTTCGTGTCGACGGCCCTGCGGTTGGCGAGGCCGGTCAGGGGATCCGTGAAGGCGAGCTTGCGCACCTCCTCCAGCCGTTCGGTCTGCGCGATCCCGGCGGCGACGACCGAGGCGAGGACGGTCGCGAAGTCCGCGTCGCCCCGGTCGAAGACGGGCGCCCCGACCGGGCGGGCGACGTAGAGCTCGCCCCACGCCCGCCCGTGCAGCACGATCGGCGCGACCACGCAGCACCCCCGCCCACGCCGCCGCAGCGCGGCCACCCTCCCCCAGGACCTCGACCCCGCCCGTCCCGGGGAGACCTCCAGGTGGCAGTGGTCGTGATCGGGTGTCGCCGGGCCGCCGTCGGCGGTCTCCACCCAGGCGTCGGGTTCACCGCCGCCCGCCCACCGCTCGTGCAGGAACTCGGTGATCTCCGAGAACTGGTGCACGGGGTACGCCTCGGAGTCCGGGAACTCCTCCTCGTCCGGCGCCCGCCGTCCCGCGTTCACCAGGACCTTCAGCCGGCCGAGGTCCCGCTGCCAGACCGAGAGCGCCGCGAACGTACCGCCGAGCGCCTCGCAGGCCCCGAGCGCGGCGGCCCGCCAGCACTCGCGCGGAGTGCGCGCCGCCGCCATCCCCTGCGCGAGCGCCACCACGGCCCGCAATCGGACATCCTCACCCATTCCCTTAGCTTAGGAAGGAATCCGCACTTTCAACCCGGCGACCTGATCCCGGTTACGCCAGGTGACCCGCGGGCGGCGCGCCCCGCCGCGCCGGCCGGCTACTCCCCCGGCCAGCGCGGCGCGCGCTTCTCGTTGAACGCCGCCACGCCCTCCCTGCGGTCCCCGGAGAAGGCGACGGACCGCCACGCGGCGTCCTCGACCTCCAGCCCGGCCCGCAGGTCCAGCCCGTGCCCCAGGCGCAGGGCCCGCTTGGCGGCGCGCAGCCCCACGGGCGAGTTCGCCGCGATCCGCGCGCCCAGCTCCAGGGCGGCGCCGCGCGCGTCGTCCTCGACCAGCTCGTCGACCAGCCCCAGCCCGGCGGCCTCCGCAGCCGGCACCCGGCGGGCGGTGAACACCAGCTCCGCGGCGCGCGCCGCGCCGACCCGGCGCGGCAGCAGTTGCGTGCCGCCGCCGCCGGGGATGACGCCCACGGACACCTCGGGCAGCCCGACGACCGCGGTCGCGTCGGCGACGATCAGGTCGCAGGCGAGCGCCAGCTCGAAGCCGCCGCCCAGCGCGAAGCCGCGCACGGCCGCGACGGACGGCATCGGCAGCTCCAGCACGCCCGTGTACGCGGCGCGGGTGACCGGCCGCTGGCGCATCAGGTCGGCGTCCGTGAAGGAGTTCCGCTCCTTCAGGTCGGCGCCCACGCAGAAGGCCCGGTCGTGGGAGGAGGTCAGGACGGTGACCCGGGCCGAGGGGTCGGCGGCGAGCGCGGCGCAGGCGGCGCCGATGGACCGGGCCATCTCGGTGGAGACCGCGTTCATGGCCTTGGGCCGGTCGAGGACCAGCTCCGCCACGTACCCGTGCCGGCGCACGGCGACGAACTCCCCGTACCGCTCCTCCGACTGCTGCTCGGACATGGCGCCCACCCTCCCGGTTAACGACCGTTATCGCGTCTACCCGGGGATCTTAGGCTCCCGCCGCGACAGCATCCAGGGCTCGATGACGCCGAGGCCGCGGACCGGCCGCTGCCACATGGGCTGGAGGGCGAAGCGGTACGAGGGCGGGGTCCCGCCCTCCTTCTCCGCGCGGGCGGCCTCCTCCGCCGCCTGCGCCTCGGACTCGGGCGCCTCGCCCGTACGGGACAGCTCCTCGGCGAAGGCGCCGTCGACGAGGACGGTGTTCTTGGGCGCTATGGAGGTGAGCCGGCTCGCCAGGTTCACGGTCGTCCCGAACACGTCACCCATGCGGGTGGTGACCGTGCCGAAGGCGATCCCGACGCGCAGGGCGGGCATCGTCGCGTCCTGCTTCAGCGTCTCGATGAGGCGCAGCGAGATCTCCGCGGCCGTGCCCGCGTCGTCGGCGGCGAAGAGCACCTCGTCGCCCAAGGTCTTGATCAGCCGCCCGCCGTGCGCCGCGACCAGGTCGGCGCAGGTCGTCTCGAACGTCTCGACCAGCTCGCCGAGCTCCTCCTCCTCCAGCCGGCGGGTGAGCCGGGTGAAGCCGACGAGGTCCGCGAAGCCGACGGCGAGCCGCCGGTCCACCATCTCGTCGTCGTCGCCCGCCTGCACGACCCGGCCGGTCGCCGCGGCCAGCTGCCGCCGCCACACGTACACCAGGAACTCCTGGAGCTCCGGCAGCAGCAGCTCCACCAGCGGGTACGTGACCTCGGTGCGGGTCATGCCGGGCTCGGGCGGCTCGGTCAGCCCCTCCAGGAACGAGTCGATCTGCCACTCCGCGAGCCGCGCCGTCGTCTGCCCCGTCGACCGGGCCACCTGCACGGCCATCGGCTCGCTCAGCAGCCCCGCCTCGACGAGGCCGGCCAGCCGGCGCAGCGCCAGCACGTCGGCCTCCGTCAGCGCCCTGGCCTGGCCGATGTCCGCGAAGCCCATGGCCCGCCAGAAGCGGGACGCGAGGTCCATCGAGACGCCGGCCGTGCGGGCCGCCTGGAAGGGGGTGTAGCGCCGCTCGGCGCCGAGGATCAACTGCTCCAGGCGGATGGCGAGGGGGTTGTCGGTCGGCTCCGCCGTGTGATCGACGACATGGTGGGGGGTGGGGTACTCCACTCCGCCCGCGTTCTCGTCGTCGACGGTCACCGGCCGCCTCCTGCCCGATCCGTGCGCACTGCCCTGCCTGCCGTTCTGTCGCTGACCCGCCGCGTCGACCCCCTCGTCGACCACCTCGGCGAACCCGGCCGACGGATCGCCTCAACGATACGGCAGGTGTGCCCTGGCTCACGTCCCCGAGACCGAGCGCGTTCAGTCCACCGGGCGCAGATGGACGACGTCACCCGCTCCCACGGCCTCCCGCCGGCCGTCCGCCGCGGCCACGACGAGCCTCCCGTCCCCGTCGATCGCGGCCGCCTCCCCGGTGAGCGCCCGGCCGCCGGGCAGCTCCGCCCGCACGGTCCGGCCGAGCGTCGCGCAGCCGGCGGCGTACGCGGCCTGGAGCCCGGACGCGGACGGGTCGCCGTCCGCGGCGGTCCACCGGCCGTACCACTCCTCCAGCGACCGCAGGACGGCCCGCAGCAGCGGGTCGCGGTCGGTGCACACGGCGTCCGCGAGGGCGAGCGACCCGGCCGCGGGCACGGGCAGCTCGTCGGCGCGGAGGGTGACGTTGACGCCGACGCCGACGACGACGCCGTGGTCACCGGCGCGCTCGGCGAGGATGCCCCCGGCCTTGCGCTCCTCGCCCCCGACCGTGACGAGCAGGTCGTTGGGCCACTTCAGCGCCGTGTCGACGCCGGCGGCCCGCGCCAGGGCGGTGGCCACGGCGACCCCGGCCAGCAGCGGCAGCCAGGCGAGGCGCCGGACCGGCACGTCCGGCTTGAGGAGGACGGAGAAGAACAGCCCGGAGCGGGCCGGCGCCGACCAGGCCCGGTCCAGGCGGCCCCGCCCGGCGGTCTGTTCCTCGGCGACGAGGACGGCGCCCTCGGGGAGATCGGCGGCGCGGGAGGCCAGGTCGGTGTTGGTGGAGCCGGTGGTGGGCACGAGATCGAGGGACGTCCACAGCGCGCCCGGCCGGAGGAGGGCCCGGCGCAGCGCGGGGGCGCCCAGCGGGGGCCGTTCGAGATCGCTCCAGGGGCTCGCCGGACCGGTTCCTTGACCAAGAGGGGGCGTCATGCAACCCAGCCTAGGTGTGGCAAAGACCGCACTGCCGAACGGCATCCCCGCCGATACTCTACGGGCCAGTAGCCAACGCACCCGTGACCACACGTGACCAGGCAGGGAGCCGCATCCCGATGTCCGAGCGTCAAGAGATCGACATTCACACGACCGCGGGGAAGCTCGCGGATCTGCAGCGCCGAATCGAGGAGGCGACGCACGCGGGTTCCGAGCGTGCCGTCGAGAAGCAGCACGCGAAGGGCAAGCTGACGGCCCGCGAGCGGATCGCCCTCCTGCTGGACGAGGACTCGTTCGTGGAGCTGGACGAGTTCGCGCGGCACCGGTCCGCCAACTTCGGCCTGGAGAAGAACCGCCCGTACGGCGACGGCGTCGTCACCGGCTACGGGACGGTCGACGGCCGCCCGGTGGCGGTCTTCTCGCAGGACTTCACGGTCTTCGGCGGCGCGCTGGGCGAGACGTTCGGCCAGAAGATCATCAAGGTGATGGACTTCGCGCTGAAGACCGGCTGCCCGGTCATCGGCATCAACGACTCCGGCGGCGCCCGCATCCAGGAGGGCGTCAGCGCCCTCGGCATGTACGGCGAGATCTTCCGCCGCAACACCCACGCGTCCGGGGTCATCCCGCAGATCAGCCTGGTCGTGGGCCCCTGCGCGGGCGGCGCCGTCTACTCCCCGGCGATCACCGACTTCACGGTGATGGTCGACCGGACGTCGCACATGTTCATCACCGGCCCGGACGTCATCAAGACGGTGACCGGCGAGGACGTCGGCTTCGAGGAGCTGGGCGGCGCGCGGACGCACAACGCGACCTCCGGCGTGGCGCACCACATGGCGGCGGACGAGAAGGACGCCATCGACTACGTGAAGTCGCTGCTGTCCTACCTGCCGTCCAACAACCTGTCGGAGCCCCCGGCCTTCCCGGAGGAGGCGGACCTCGGCGTCACCGACGACGACCGCGAGCTGGACACGGTCGTCCCCGACTCCGCGAACCAGCCGTACGACATCCACACGGTCATCGAACACGTCCTGGACGACGGGGAGTTCCTGGAGACCCAGGGCATGTTCGCGCCGAACATCGTCACCGGCTTCGGCCGCGTCGAGGGCTTCCCGGTGGGCGTCGTCGCCAACCAGCCGATGCAGTTCGCGGGCTGTCTGGACATCAACGCGAGCGAGAAGGCGGCGCGTTTCGTCCGCACGTGCGACGCGTTCAACATCCCGGTGTTGACCTTCGTCGACGTGCCGGGCTTCCTGCCGGGCGTGGACCAGGAGTACGGCGGCATCATCCGGCGCGGCGCGAAGCTGATCTACGCGTACGCGGAGGCGACGGTCCCGCTGATCACCGTCATCACGCGCAAGGCGTTCGGCGGCGCGTACGACGTGATGGGCTCCAAGCACCTCGGCGCCGACCTGAACCTGGCGTGGCCGACCGCGCAGATCGCCGTGATGGGCGCCCAGGGCGCGGTGAACATCCTGCACCGCCGCACGATCGCGGCGGCCCCGGACGACGAGCGGGAGGCGCTGCGCGCCCGGCTGATCCAGGAGTACGAGGACACGCTGCTCAACCCGTACACGGCGGCGGAGCGCGGCTACATCGACGCGGTGATCATGCCGTCCGAGACCCGCGCGCAGATCGTCCGCGGCCTGCGTCAGCTCCGCACCAAGCGGGAAAACCTGCCCCCGAAGAAGCACGGCAACATCCCCCTGTGAGGAGCCTCGATGATCAAGGTCGTACGGGGTAACCCGACCCCCGAGGAGCTCGCCGCCGCCCTGGCGGTGGTCAGGGCGCGCGCCGCGGCGACGGCCGCCGCCGAAGCCGCGGGCGCGCCGTCCCGGACCCCGGGCGCCTGGTCGGCGCCCGTGCGCGTCGCGCGCGGCCTGCCGCCGGTCCCGGGGCCCCGGTCCTGGTCGCGGAGTTACTGGCCGGCGTAGCGGCGGCGGCCCGGCCCGTTCGCGGGGGCCCGCCTGAGTACGCGTACTCAGGCGGGACGCGCCCGGGGTCCGCAGGATCGAGGGATGCTGTGGTCCGACCCCGAGAACGAGCCGCCCGAGGAGATGCGGGCCACGCAGGCCATGCTGCGGCGGGCCGGCGTCCTGCTGGCCCTGGCGATGTTCGTGGCGATGCTCGCCGCGGGCCTGCGCTGACCGCCCCGCCCGCCCCGGGCCGGCCGCCGGAGCCCCTCCTCCGGGGCGCGGCGCTGCATACGATGGCGGCATGAGTGCTCAGCGTCGTGTCGTTCTCGCCTCCGCGTCCCCCGCCCGCCTCGGCCTGCTGCGTCAGGCCGGGTTCTCGCCCGAGGTCGTCGTCAGCGGCTTCGACGAGAGCAAGGTGACCGCCCCGACCCCCGCCGAGCTGGCCCTGGCCCTCGCCGAGGCGAAGGCGTCCCTGGTGGCGGCCCGCCCGGAGGTGTCCGGCGCGCTGGTGATCGGCTGCGACTCGGTGCTGGAGCTGGACGGCCGGGCGCTCGGCAAGCCCGCCGACGCCGAGGAGGCCGTCGCCCGCTGGAAGTCGATGCGCGGTCGCGTCGGCGTCCTCCAGACCGGCCACTGCGTCCACGACACGGCGGCGAAGCGGTACGCCTCCGCGACCGCGTCCACGCTGGTCCGCTTCGGCGACCCGACGGACGAGGAGGTCGCCGCGTACGTCGCCAGCGGCGAACCGCTCCACGTGGCGGGCGCCTTCACGCTCGACGGGCGCTCGGCGCCGTTCATCGACGGCATCGACGGCGACCCGGGCAACGTCATCGGCCTGTCGCTGCCGCTGCTGCGCCGCCTCCTGCGCCGGCTGGACGTGGCCGTCACCGACCTGTGGGCGTAGGGCGGGGCCTGGGGGCGCGGGGCGGGGCGCGTCACGCGGAGTGCGGCGCCTGACCGGCCGGGCCGCCGGGCCGGTCGTCGGTCGCCGTACCGGCCGGGCGGTCGTCGGGCCAGTCGTCGGGCCGGTCGGCGATCGCCGTACCGGCGGGGCGGTCGTCGGTCGCCGTACCGGCCGGGTCCCGCGGCCCTTCGTACGCGACGAGGGAGAGCACCACCAGCCCCATGGCCGCCATCAGCCATGCGAAGGCCGCCCAGCCGACGAGGCCGACCGCCACGGCGCCCAGCACCGCGTGGGTGACCGCGCAGGTGACGAGCAGGACGCGGCCCCACCGACCGGGCGCCGCGCGGCGGACACCCGTGCGGAGCAGTACGGCCCCGCACAGCGCGAGGTACGCGCCGAGGACGCCGCCCGCCACCCACGTACCGGTGATCATCGCGTCCGGGTCGAGGCCCGCCAGGGACATCCGCTGGTTCGACAGGACCGCCGCGAGCACGCCGTGCAGCAGCACGGCGCCCACCGCCTCGGCGAGCAGTACGGCGCCCGCCGTCAGTGCCACCGGTCTGCCGGTCATCACGGGCACCCCCTGCCTGTTACCAGCGGTACGGATGTCAACGCGCAGGCTACTCACGGGTAAACCCCCGGGCAAGGGTCAGCGTGCCGCGGCAAAGAATCGTTCGCCCATTCGTAGGGACTCCACAAAGAAACGGGACACCCCGCTGGCCTCCAGAACAGAGACCTTGACCACACCCCGGGGCTACTGTGCTGTCAGGAAACCCCACGTACCAAGGCGGGGCAAGGGGGTTTCGAAGTCTGAGCGAGCCGCGTATCACGCTCCGTGTGGGCAACCTCACGACTGGGGAACAGTCGAAACGACGTGTCGGCAGTCCCTAAACTCAGCGTGTTTTGGGAATGGAGGGAGCCATCGTGCGCAAGGTGCTCATCGCCAACCGTGGCGAAATCGCTGTCCGTGTCGCCCGTGCCTGCCGGGACGCCGGGATCGCGAGCGTAGCCGTCTACGCCGATCCGGACCGGGACGCCCTGCACGTCCGTGCGGCGGACGAGGCGTTCGCCCTGGGCGGTGACACCCCGGCGGCCAGCTATCTGGACATCGCGAAGGTGCTTCAGGCGGCCAAGGACTCGGGGGCCGACGCCGTCCACCCGGGTTACGGCTTCCTGTCGGAGAACGCGGAGTTCGCCCAGGCCGTCATCGACGCCGGACTCATCTGGATCGGCCCGCCGCCGCAGGCGATCCGCGACCTCGGCGACAAGGTGGCGGCCCGTCACATCGCGCAGCGCGCCGGCGCGCCGCTGGTGGCCGGTACGTCCGACCCGGTCTCCGGCGCGGACGAGGTCGTCGCGTTCGCCCGGGAGCACGGGCTGCCCATCGCCATCAAGGCGGCCTTCGGCGGCGGCGGTCGCGGCCTGAAGGTGGCCCGCACCCTCGAAGAGGTCCCCGAGCTGTACGACTCGGCGGTCCGCGAGGCCGTCGCGGCGTTCGGCCGCGGCGAGTGCTTCGTGGAGCGGTACCTGGACCGGCCGCGGCACGTGGAGACCCAGTGCCTGGCCGACAAGCACGGCAACGTCGTCGTCGTCTCCACCCGCGACTGCTCGCTCCAGCGGCGCCACCAGAAGCTGGTGGAGGAGGCCCCGGCGCCGTTCCTCACCGAGGAGCAGAACGCCGAGCTGTACCGGGCGTCGAAGGCCATCCTGAAGGAGGCCGGCTACGTCGGCGCGGGCACGGTCGAGTTCCTGGTCGGCAACGACGGCACGATCTCCTTCCTGGAGGTCAACACCCGCCTCCAGGTCGAGCACCCCGTGACCGAGGAGGTCACCGGCCTCGACCTCGTACGGGAGATGTTCCGCATCGCGGACGGCGAGGAGCTGGGGTACGGCGACCCGGAGGTGCGCGGCCACTCCTTCGAGTTCCGCATCAACGGCGAGGACCCGGGCCGCAACTTCCTGCCCGCGCCGGGCACGGTCACCACGTTCGCCCCGCCGTCCGGTCCGGGTGTCCGGCTGGACGCGGGCGTGGAGTCCGGCAGCGTCATCGGCCCCGCCTGGGACTCCCTGCTGGCCAAGCTGATCGTGTCGGGCGCGACCCGGCAGCAGGCACTGGAGCGGGCACGGCGCGCGCTGGCCGAGTTCCAGGTGGAGGGCATGGCCACGGCCATCCCGTTCCACCGCGCGGTCGTCGCGGACCCGGCGTTCGCCCCGGCGGAAGGCCCGTTCAAGATCCACACGCGTTGGATCGAGACGGAGTTCGTCAACGAGATCAAGCCGTTCGCCGCCCCCGCCGACACCGAGGCGGACGACGAGGAGACGGGCCGCGAGACGGTCGTCGTCGAGGTCGGCGGCAAGCGCCTGGAGGTGTCCCTGCCGTCGACGCTCGGCATGAGCCTGGCCCGTACCGGCCTGGCGGCGGGTGCCCGCCCGAAGCGGCGCGCGAAGCGGAAGGCCGCGTCGGCCGCGTCCGGCGACACGCTGACCTCCCCGATGCAGGGCACCATCGTGAAGGTGGCCGTCGAAGAGGGCCAGGAGGTCAAGGAGGGCGACCTGATCGTCGTCCTGGAAGCCATGAAGATGGAACAGCCGCTGAACGCCCACCGCGCGGGCACGGTGAAGGGCCTGAACGCGGAGGTCGGCGCGTCCGTCACCTCGGGCGCGGCGATCTGCGAGATCAAGGACTGAGTTTTTGAGGCTCGTTGCGCCTCCGGGGCGCTTTGAGCGGGTGTCGGGAGGGCGAACATGCTCAGCGCTTCGCGACCCTCCTTTTTTGAGGCTCGTTCCGCCTCCGGGGCGCTGTGAGCGGGTGTCGGGAGGGCGAACATGCTCAGCGCTTCGCGCCTGCGCGTGATCGCCCTCCCGACACCCGCGCGCCCCTTCGGCTCCACGAGCGGCCCACGGGGGCACCCTCCCCCTCTCGACCCACAGGGCCTTCCGGTCCCACGAGTCGCGCGCGGCCGCCCTCCCGACACCCGCGCGCCCCTCCGGCCCCACAAGCAACCCAGGAGGGCACCCACCCCCCTCCCGGCCCGCAGGGTCTTCCGGTTCCGCGGACCGCGCACGATCGCCCTCCCGACACCCGCGCGCCTCTCCACCCCCACGGGCGACTTACGGAGACACCCACCCGCCCCTTCGCCCCACGAGCGGCCCACGGGGGCACCCACCCCCCTCCCGGCCCGCAGAGCCCTCCGGCCCCACCAGTCACGCACGGCCCCGACGCCCACGACACCCCTCCGCCCCCACGAGCGGCCTACGGGGACACCCGCCCCCTCATCACCCGTACGGTCCCCGGTCCGCGAGGGGCCCGGGAGGGTAGCCTCTCCCCTCCCGACTCACA
Organism: Streptomyces sp. NPDC045287; assembly: GCF_056432325.1. Taxonomy (NCBI): domain Bacteria; kingdom Bacillati; phylum Actinomycetota; class Actinomycetes; order Kitasatosporales; family Streptomycetaceae; genus Streptomyces; species Streptomyces sp. NPDC045287. The sequence continues at coordinate 404,803 of NZ_JBWKJG010000003.1, read as the reverse complement.
CGGCCCTCCGGTTCCCCGTTCGTGCGCGATGGCATCCTGGAGGGACGAGGGAGGACCGCCGGATGACGACGACCAGGCCGATGCGCGCCGACGCCCGCCGCAACCACGAGCGGCTGCTGCGCGTGGCGCGCACGGCTTTCGCCGAGCACGGTACGGACGCGGCGCTGGAGGACATCGCGCGGCGCGCGGGCGTGGGAATCGGCACGCTGTACCGCCACTTCCCCAACCGGCACGCCCTGATGAACGCGGTGTTCCAGGACGCCGTGACGGCCCTGCTGGCCCGCTCCCGCGAACTGGCGGGGGCGGACGAGCCGTGCACGGCGCTCGTGGAGTGGCTCCGCGCGGTCGTCACCCATGCGGGTGAGTACCGGGGCCTGGCGCGGGCGCTGATGTCGGCCTCGTACGACCCGACTTCGGCCCTGTCGCAGTGCAACGACCCGCTCCGCGAGGCGGGCGCCCGCCTGCTGACCCGCGCGCAGGAGGCGGGCGCGGTGCGGCACGACGTGTCCATCGGCGACCTGCTGCAACTGACGAACGCGATAGCTCTGGCGGCCGAGCAGAACCCGGACGACGACGCCCTCGCGGACCGCCTCCTGACCCTGACCCTGCGCGGCGTGAAGCCCTGAAGCCCGCGGGCCGCCACCGCCGTCAGGCCGCCGCCACCGGCCGCCCCGACCTGCGGGGCCCGTACGAGGAGGCGTCCGCCCACCCGCCGCCACCCGGCCCGGACCCGGGGGCCCGGCCCCGGTGGGCACCGCGGTGCCGCCGCTTCTCGCACCCCGTACGGGGAGACGTCCTTCCTCGGCGTGACCGCCGCGTACGGCACGCCGCCGGCGTGGCGCTCTCGGGGCCGTCGGCCCGCCTTCGTGCCCTCGCGGCCGACCGGTGACCCGTGACCGGTCGGCCGCGAAGGCGCGCAGGCGCGGCGCCGTGGAGGCTCCCGGCCCCTCCCCGGAGGGGGCCGCGGGATCAGCGGCGCCGGAGGTCGGCGACGCGGGCCTGGCGCTCCGGGGAGTCCGGGGGCAGAGGGGCGCTGCGGAGCTGGGGGCCCGGGTGGCGGGTGCCGCGCTGGCCGGGGAGGGGGACGTCCCGGCGCGGGTGGCGGGCCTGCCGCGCGTCGGCCGCGGCGGACGCGCCGGGCCCGCCGCCCGCGACGGTGATCTGGACGCCCTGGTCCGCGAGGGCCTGGAGCTCCATCCCCGCCCGGTCGTCGTGGACGGGCGGCTCGTCCGTCACCAGACGCGTGATCATCTCCGTGGGGACGGTCTGGAACATCGTGTCCGCGCCGAGCTTGGTGTGGTCCGCGAGGACCACGACCTCCGTCGCCGCCTGCACCAGGGCCCGGTCGACGCTCGCGGAGAGCATGTTCGACGTGGACAGCCCGCGCTCCGCGGTGAGCCCCGCGCCGGACAGGAACGCCCGCGACACCCGCAGCCCGTGCAGGGACTGCTCCGCGCCGCTGCCGACCAGTGCGTAGTTGGAACCGCGCAGCGTCCCACCGGTCATGACCACCTCGACGCGGTTGGCGTGCGCGAGCGCCTGGGCGACCAGCAGGGAGTTGGTCACCACGGTCAGCCCCGGGACGCGGGCGAGCCGGCGGGCCAGCTCCTGCGTCGTCGTACCGGCGCCGACGACGATCGCCTCGCCCTCCTGGACGAGCCCGGCGGCGACGTCGGCGATCGCCGTCTTCTCCGCCGCCGCGAGGTGGGATTTCTGCGGATAGCCGGACTCTCGCGTGAAACCGCCCGGCAGTACCGCACCGCCGTGCCGGCGGTCGAGGAGTCCTTCGGCCTCGAGCGCCCGCACGTCCCGCCGTACGGTCACTTCGGAGGTCTGGACGACACGGGCGAGCTCCCGGAGCGAGACCGCCCCGTTGGCACGCACCATTTCAAGGATCAACTGACGACGTTCTGCAGCGAACACGAAACTGACAGTAACCCCAGCCGCCGGCCCTTTGCAGGCGTACGGGCCGATTCCGAGAAGTTGCGAACAGACAAGGTCGCCAAGTGCTATAGGCGGTTCTGTCTGTGAGCGATCCGTGATCGCTCGATGTCCCGACTTGCCGGGGGTTGCCGGGGGTTGTCCCCCGGCGGCCCCGGCCTCACGCCTCCGCGGTGGTCTTCCGGGTGTGCAGCTGCCGTGCCACCTCCGCGATCGAGCCCGACAGCGACGGGTAGACGGTGAACGCGTTCGCGATCTGCTCGACCGTCAGGTTGTTGTCGACGGCGATCGAGATCGGGTGGATCAGCTCGCTCGCCCGCGGCGCGACGACGCAGCCGCCGACGACGATGCCCGTGCCCGGACGGCAGAAGATCTTCACGAAGCCGTCCCGGATGCCCTGCATCTTCGCGCGCGGGTTGCGCAGCAACGGCAGCTTGACGACGCGGGCGTCGATCGTGCCGGCGTCGACGTCGGCCTGCGTGTAGCCGACGGTGGCGATCTCCGGGTCGGTGAAGACGTTCGAGGAGACCGTCTTCAGGTTCAGCGGCGCGACCGTCTCGCCGAGGAAGTGGTACATCGCGATGCGGCCCTGCTGGGCGGCGACCGACGCGAGGGCGAAGACGCCGGTCACGTCACCGGCCGCGTACACGCCGGGCGCGGACGTGCGGGACACCTTGTCGGTCCAGATGTGGCCGGAGTCCCTGAGGCGGACGCCCGCCTCCTCCAGGCCCATGCCGGCCGTGTTGGGGACGGCGCCGACCGCCATCAGGCAGTGCGTGCCGGAGATGACGCGGCCGTCCGCGAGGGTGACCTCCACGCGGTCGCCGACGCGCTTCGCGGACTGGGCGCGGGAGCGGGCCATGACGTTCATGCCGCGGCGGCGGAACACGTCCTCCAGCACGGCGGCGGCGTCCGGGTCCTCACCGGGCAGCACGCGGTCGCGCGACGAGACCAGCGTGACGCGCGAGCCCAACGCCTGGTAGGCGCCCGCGAACTCGGCGCCGGTCACGCCGGAGCCGACCACGATGAGCTCCTCGGGCAGCTCGTCCAGGTCGTACACCTGCGTCCAGTTGAGGATGCGCTCGCCGTCGGGCTGGGCGTCGGGGATCTCGCGGGGGTGGCCGCCGGTCGCGATGAGCACGGCGTCGGCGGTGATCGTCTCCTCCGTGCCGTCCGCGGCGGTGACGACGACGCGGCGGGAGCCGTCGAGGTCCTGCGCCCCGTCGAGGCGGCCCCGGCCGCGCACCACGCGGGCGCCGGCGCGGGTGACGGAGGCGGTGATGTCGTGCGACTGGGCGAGCGCGAGGCGTTTCACACGGCGGTTCACCTTGCCGAGGTCGACGCCGACGACGCGGGCGGCCTGCTCCTGGTGCGGGGTGTCGTCGGCGACGATGATGCCCAGTTCCTCGTACGAGGAGTCGAAGGTCGTCATGACCTCGGCCGTCGCGATGAGGGTCTTCGAAGGGACGCAGTCGGTCAGGACGGACGCTCCGCCGAGGCCGTCGCAGTCGACGACGGTCACCTCCGCGCCGAGCTGGGCGCCCACCAGGGCCGCCTCGTATCCGCCGGGTCCGCCACCGATGATCACGATCCGGGTCACTGGGGTCACGCCTCGCGCTCTCGTCACGGCGACCCCGCGGACGGGTGGGCCCAGGGGTCGGGGTTGTCCTCATGGGATGGGAGTACGTACGTCATTGTCCCGCACTGTTCGATCCAGCGTCATTCTCCCGCACCCCGCCCCCGGCCTCAGCCCGGGGTGTCCCCCACGGCCTCCCGCCGCGGGCCGCGCGCGGGCGCGCCGGGGCCGGGCGCAGACGGGGCCCGGGGGCGAAGCCGCACGTGCGAGGCGAGGGGGCGGGGGAGGCGGGGCCTCCCGTACCCTCGACCCATGTCGCTCTACGCCGCGTACGCCGGCAACCTCGACGCGCGGCTGATGACCCGCCGCGCCCCGCACTCCCCGCTGCGCGGCACGGGCTGGCTGAACGGCTGGCGGCTGACCTTCGGCGGCGAGCAGATGGGCTGGGAGGGGGCGCTGGCCACGATCGTGGAGGCCCCGCGCTCGCAGGTCTTCGTCGCCCTGTACGACATCGCCCCGATGGACGAGGACTCGATGGACCGCTGGGAGGGCGTCGGCCTCGACGTCTACCGGCGCATGCGGGTCCGCGTGCACACCCTGGACGGCGAGGAGCCCGCCTGGGTGTACGTCCTCAACGGGTACGAAGGCGGCCTCCCCTCCGCCCGCTACCTGGGCGAGATCGCCGACGCCGCCGAGTCCGCGGGCGCGCCCCACGACTACGTGATGGAGCTGCGCAAACGCCCCTGCTGACCGCGGTCCGCCCGTTCGTCGAAACCCACAAGACAACGATACGAACACCGTGGGCCCTGTCATCTACGCGCGTAGGCCCGGACGGGTTACCCTCATCCGCGTGAACGCATCTGTTATCCCGGACCACCGCCAGGACGACCCCCGCACCCTCGCCCGGGCCGCCGCCGCGCGCCTGCGCGAGCTGACGGGCGCCGAGAAGCACCACGTCGCCCTCGTGATGGGTTCCGGCTGGGCCCCGGCCGCCGACGCGCTCGGCGCCCCCGAAGCCGAGTTCCCGGTCACCGAGCTGCCGGGCTTCCCCCCGCCGGCCGTCGAGGGGCACGGCGGCAGGGTCCGCTCGTACCGCGTGGGCGAGAAGCGCGCCCTGGTCTTCCTCGGCCGCACGCACTTCTACGAGGGCCGCGGCGTCGCCGCCGTCGCCCACGGCGTGCGCACCGCCGTCGCGGCGGGCTGCGGGATCGTCGTCCTCACCAACGGCTGCGGCGGCCTGCGCGAGGGCATGCGCCCCGGCCAGCCGGTCCTGATCAGCGACCACATCAACCTGACGGCGGCCTCCCCCATCGAAGGCGCGAACTTCGTCGACCTGACCGACCTGTACTCGCCGCGGCTGCGCGCCCTGTGCAAGGAGGTGGACCCTTCCCTGGAGGAGGGCGTCTACGTCCAGTTCCCCGGCCCGCACTACGAGACCCCGGCCGAGATCAACATGGTCCGCGTGCTCGGCGGCGACCTGGTCGGCATGTCCACGGTCCTGGAGGCCATCGCGGCGCGCGAGGCGGGCGCGGAGATCCTCGGCATCTCCCTCGTCACCAATCTGGCCGCGGGCCTTTCAGGTGAGCCGCTGAACCACGAGGAGGTCCTCCAGGCGGGCCGCGACTCGGCCGCACGGATGGGCGACCTGCTCACCCGCGTGCTGGAGCGCATCTGAGGCACCTCCGCGCGGCCGGGCCGGACCCCGGGCGGGGGCGGCCCGGCCGCGGCCGTGCGGCGGGGTGCCGTGGTCCGGCGGGCACCGGGTACCAGACCTTCACCCCGATCGCGCGGCGCGTGCGGCACCACCGCGTACCGCACCGCCGCGCATGACACCACCGCGTACGCCGGGACCGCGTACGACGACACCAGAGAGGCAGACCCCGTGCAGCAGAACCTGCAGCAGGACCAGCAGGACCTCATCGCGCAGGCGGAGGCGTGGCTGGCCGAGGACCCCGACGAGGAGACCCGCGGCGAGCTGGCGCGGCTCCTCGCGGACCGGGACCTCGACGAGCTCGCCGCCCGCTTCGCCGGCACGCTGCAGTTCGGCACGGCCGGGCTGCGCGGCGAGCTGGGCGCGGGGCCCATGCGGATGAACCGCTCGGTGGTCATCCGCGCCGCGGCGGGACTCGCCGCGTACCTGAAGGCGAAGGGCCGGGCGGACGGCCTCGTGGTGATCGGGTACGACGCCCGCTACAAGTCGGCCGACTTCGCCCGTGACACGGCCGCCGTGATGGTCGCCGCGGGGCTCCGGGCCGCGCTGCTGCCGCGTCCGCTGCCGACGCCCGTCCTGGCGTACGCCATAAGGCACCTGGGCGCGGTCGCCGGCGTCGAGGTGACCGCGAGCCACAACCCGCCCCGCGACAACGGCTACAAGGTGTACCTGGGCGACGGTTCGCAGATCGTGCCGCCGGCGGACGCGGAGATCGCCGCGGAGATCGCCGCGGTGCGGTCCCTGGCGGACGTGGAGCGCGCCCCGGGCGGCTGGGAGGTCCTCGGCGACGAGGTGCTGGACGCGTACCTGGCCCGCACGGACGAGGTGCTGACGCCGGGCACGCCGCGCACGGCGCGGGTCGTGTACACGGCGATGCACGGCGTCGGCAAGGACGTGCTGCTGGCGGCGTTCGCGCGGGCGGGCTTCCCCGCGCCGGTGCTGGTCGAGGAGCAGGCGGAGCCGGACCCGGCGTTCCCGACGGTCGCGTTCCCGAACCCGGAGGAGCCGGGCGCGATGGACCTGGCCTTCGCGAAGGCGCGCGAGGCGGGCCCGGACCTCGTCATCGCCAACGACCCGGACGCGGACCGCTGCGCGGTGGCCGTACCGGACGCGGCGGCCGACGGCGGGTGGCGGATGCTGCGCGGCGACGAGGTGGGCGCGCTGCTCGCGACGCACCTGGTGCGCAAGGGCGCGAAGGGCGTGTTCGCCGAGTCGATCGTGTCGTCGTCGCTGCTGGGCCGGATCGCGGCGGCGGCCGGCGTGGGGCACGCGGAGACCCTGACGGGCTTCAAGTGGATCGCCCGTGTCGAGGGCCTGCGGTACGGCTACGAGGAGGCGCTCGGCTACTGCGTCGACCCGGAGGGCGTCCGCGACAAGGACGGCATCACGGCGGCGCTGGCGGTCGCGGAGCTGGCGTCGGAGCTGAAGGAGCGGGGCCGCACGCTGACGGACCTGCTGGACGACCTGGCCGTCGAGCACGGCCTGCACGCGACGGACCAGCTCTCGGTCCGCGTCCAGGACCTGGGCGTGATCGCCGGCGCGATGCGCCGCCTGCGGGAGGCGCCGCCGACGCGGCTGGCGGGCCTGGCGGTGGCGCGCGCGGAGGACCTGGCGCGGGGCGCCGGGGACCTGCCGCCCACGGACGGCCTGCGGTACTACCTGGAGGGCGAGTACGAGGCGCGGATCATCGTCCGCCCGAGCGGCACGGAGCCCAAGCTGAAGTGCTACCTGGAGGTCATCGTCCCGGTCGCCGGCGCGGGGGCGCTGGCGGACGCCCGCACCCGCGCGGCCCGGACCCTGGACGCCCTGAAGCGCGACCTGGCGACGGCCGCGGGCATCTGAGCCGTACGGCACGAGGGTGCCGGGGAGCCCGCGGGCTCCCCGGCACCCTCGCGTTTCCCGGTTTTCCCGGCTTCCCGCCTTCGCCCCGGCTCGCGCCGGCCCCTGCCGGCTCACCTCGGCCCGTCCCGGCCCCTGCCGATCCGCCCCGGCTCGCGCCGATCCGCCTCAGCCCGTCTCAGCCCGTGGCCAGGAGGGCGGTCAGGGCGACCAGTCCGGCCAGGGCGGGGGCGATGACCTCGTACGCCCAGCGGGACTCGGGTTCGCCCTTCGCGGTGGGACGGACGGCGTTCTGCTCGGCGAGCGTACGCAACTCCTGCAGGGTGCTCTCGGCACCGACCAGGACCTTCCCGCCACTGCGCACCTTGAGCTTGCGCTGCCGCATCGAGACCGGCACGGCCCACAACTGGTACTTGGCCCCACCGCGCGTCACGACCTCGGTCGTGTACACGGCCCGCAACGACTCCACCGCCGCCCAGGGCACGACGACGGTGCGGAAGGGGTTGCGGATCCGCATCCGGTCGTCGTTGGCGAACACGGCGGGGCGGAAGGTGAACGCCACCACCAGCGGCACCCCCAGCAGCAACGCGGCGGCCGCCGTCCAGGGCGCACGGCCGTCACCGCGGAACAGGGCGTCGCCGCCCATCCACAGGCCGATGCCGAGCAGCAGCGCACCCCCCACCATGGCCAGCGGCGACCGGTAGACGCGGTCGGCGTAGGCGGGCTCGGACGGGTCCCCGGGCTTCCCGGGCTGCTCAGGGCGTGTCATGCGCCCGATTCTGCCCCACCCCCTCCCCGCGCCGGTGCGCGGTCGCCCCGGCGCGAACCGGCCGACGGATCGGCCACCGCCCGTTTCGCGCCAAATGGAGGGGGACGATCCTCCCTCACACGCCACACGAACCCGGACAAAAGTGCCAAAAAGAACGAGCCTGAGGGAATACATCAAGCCGCCGGAACGTAAAATTCTGATTTCGGTGTTGATGGACCGTACATGTGCGCCTAGCTTTTTCTACGGGCCGGAAAATCCGGTCTTCTTCCTCTAGAGAGGGCAAGGTGATTCTCATGTCCATCACCATCAAGCCGGTCGAGAAGCCCGCGATGAGCAAGGTCGCTGGTGCCGTTCTCTGTGGCTGACGACCATCAGTGACGGAGGGGAGGCACACTCATGTGCCTCCCCTTCATTGCTTGAAGAAAGGATCGCCGCATGCTCAAGCGTGACCTGGAATTCCGCCCGCGTCTCAGGCATTGCACCTTCTTCGTCCCCAGCACCGGGGACGACGTGCTCATGATCGTCGGTGACCAGCACTTCCAGCTGGAGCAGCACGGTGCGCAGCTCAAGGACTTCCTGAACCTCAAGCGCTACCTGGACGGCCGCCACACGGTCCAGCAGATCTCGGAGATCACGAACGTCACCCCGGAAGATGTGCTCGGGATAGTCAACGCATTCGCGGAGCAAGGACTGCTGCGCGAGGAGAATCCCGAACTGGAGAACATCCCCGTCGACGTGTTCCTGAAGCAGATCGACAAGTCCACGGCCATGTGGACCGAGCAGATCGGCTACCACCGCCTGTGGTCCGGGCTGGAAAACCAGGAGTACCGCAAGGAGGTCTTCCTGGGACTCATCCTGGAAACGTACCACTACATAAACTCGGCGAGCCGCCACATCTCCACGGCCATCGCCCACTGCTCGGACCCGCAGTGGAAGAGGCTGCTCTCGGAGTACCTCGCCGAGGAATACGATCATGCCTGGATGGCCCGGGACAGCCTCATCCGCATGGGTCTGACCAAGGAAGAGGTCGAGAACGCCCACCCCATCATCGGCACCTGGTCGTGGATCAACAACCTCTGCGAGATCGCGCGGGAGGACACCCTCGGGTACCTGGCGTGCACGAAGCTCTTCGAGGCCCGCGGCACGGAGACCGTCGAAGGCGCCGAGACCCTGCAGCGGCTGGCCGAGGCATACGGCTATCCGAAGGACTGCCTCGAACCGCTGGTCTCCCACGTCAGGACGGACGTCGAGGCGAACCACACCGGCCTGTTGGAGGAGGCCCTGGAGGGACGCAAGTACGTTCCCGCGGAGCAGGCGCACCGCGCGGTCAACAACCTGCACGACCTCAAGCACTCGTTCGACCAGTACAACGACGGGATCATCCTGTACTACTCGGACGTGTCCAACTACATCCCCCGTCTGAAGGTCGACTACTTCAGCCTGTGACGACAGAGCCGCTCCCGAAGTCCCGCCCGCCGTCCGCCGTTCCGGCAGGCCGCTTCGCCCGCCTCTGGACCGCGTACACGGTCAACGTCGCCGGGGACGAGTTCTACGTCCTCGCCGTGCCGCTGATCGTCTACCAGGTGGGCGGGACGGCCTCGGCCATGAGCCTCGTCTACGCCTGTGCCCTGCTCCCGCAGGTCCTCATGGGCGTCTGGGGAGGCGTGCTGGCCGACCGCCAGGACCGCGTCAGGCTGCTCCGGCTGTGCTACCTGTGCTCGGCGCTGACGCTGCTGCTGGCCTACGTGGTGTTCTCCGCCACGCACGTCGGCGTCGGAGGCCTGGCCGTGACGGCGGTCCTGCTGGGCCTCATGGCTCCGGTGGCCGCGGCGAGCTTCGACAGCGCCCTGCCCCACTTCGTCCCCCACCACAGGCTGCCCCGCGCGAACGCCGCCACCGAGGCGTCGCGAACGGCCTGCGTCGTGCTGGGGCCCGCGGCGGCGGGATTCGCCGTCAGCCGTCTCGCCCCCGAGCAGGCCGTACTGATCAACAGCGTCTCCTTCGTCGTGGCCTACCTGCTGCTCCACCGCATCACCTCACCGGCGCGCCCCGCGGAACCCGCCCGTGGGGGCCTGGCGAGCCAGTGGCGCGATCTGGCCACCGGGATGCGGTACCTCGTCACCGGCGACACCGCCGTCCGCGTCGGCGTCCTCATGAGCACCGTGGTCAACTTCGTGTTCGGCGCGTACGAGCCCATGGTGGTCTACCGCATGCAGCACGACCTCGGCCTGGGAGCGGACACCGTGGGGCTCGTGTTCGCGGCGTCCGGGGTGACGTCCGTCGCCATCGCGCTCCTGCTGTCCTGGAAGGCGCCCTCCCGCGGCCACCTCGTGGTCATGGGGCTGTCGGTGGCCCTGCAAGGTGTGGCCGTGGCCGGCCTGGGGGTCCTCACGTCGCTGGGCGCCGTCGTCCTCGCGCAGGTCGCCTTCGCCACCGGCACGGTGCTCTACACCGTGTACTGGCGTGCCATGCGGCAGACCGTCGTTCCCGGGGAGCTGCTGGGGCGCGTGGCCGGGACCTGCCGGTCCGTCGCCTACGGGGGAGCGTTCCTCGGCAGCGCCGTCTCGGCCGTGGTGCTCGGCAGGTTCCTCGGTGTCGACACGGCACTGCTGTTCGCCGGTCTCGTCTCCACGGCCCTGGGCGCCGTCGTCGCCGTATGCGGCCGGGCGGGAGCGGCCTTGGGGAAGGGCGCCCCGTGACGGTGCTGCGCACACCCCCGCTCGTCGCGGGAGCCGCCGCCACGGCCTTCGGTAGGCTGGCGGCCGTCCGGTTCCGACGCCGGTGGGAGGCGGGGGTTCTCTCGTGACACTGCTGCTCGGTGCCGCCGAACTGCGCCGGCTGCTCACACCGCGGGCCGGTGTCCGGGCGCTGCGCCGGGGCTTCGCCGCCGCCCTCGCCGCGCCGGCACCCCCGCGGCGCGTCCACCAGGACCTGCCGGCATCGCCGGGGAGCATCGCCGTACTGCTGCCGGGGCTGCTGACCGGCATCCCCGCCTACACGGTCAAGGTGAACGCGAAGTTCCCCGGCGCCGACCCGGCGATCTCCGGCGTCGTCTGCCTCCACGACCTGGGGACGGGGCGGTTGCTCGCCCTGCTGGACTCCGCCTTCGTGACCGCGTGGCGGACCGGGCTGTCGGCGGCCCTGGCCACCGACCTGCTCAGCGCGGCCGGAGCGCACACCGTGGGGATCATCGGCGCCGGGGCCCAGGCGGACATGACGCTGCGCGGGCTGACCCGGCTGCGCACGGTGGAGCGGGCCGTCATCCACGACGTCGACGACCGGCGGGCCCAACGGATGGCCGCGGCCTGGCAGCGGGCCGGGCTCGCGTGCCGGGTCGTCGGCAGCGCGCGGGAGGTCGCCCGCGACTGCGACAGCATCGTCGTCGCGACCTGGTCCCGCCGCCCGCTGCTGCGCCTTCCCGACGTCCGGCCGGGCGCGCACATCACCTCGCTGGGAGCGGACGAACCGGGCAAGACCGAGCTCGATGCCGAGTTGCTGCGGCACGCACGGGTCATCGTGGACGACCTCGACCTGGCCCTGACGTCCGGTGCGCTGGGCAGTGCGGGCCTGCGGCGCGAGGACGCCGCAGGCGTCCTGGGCCAGGTCGTCGAAGGGACGGTCCCGGCGCGAACCGATGCCGAACAGGTGACGGTCTACACCCCCGTCGGACTGCCCTGGCAGGACCTCGTGCTCTCCTGGACCGCCTACCGGGCGGCGCTCAGGGACGGGGTCGGCGTCGACTTCCCGTTCCACCCGCGACCGGAGGGCGAGGGCGAGACGTGAGCACGGTCGCGACCGGCCACCGGGCAGGTCCTCTCGCAGGTGCGGGCCTGGTCGACGTGGCGCCCTCGGCGGTCCCCCCGCTCGCCCTGTACCAGAGCCCGTGGACGATCGCGCCGGCGATCGCCTTCGCGTTCCGCGGTGCCGGGACGTACGTCATCGACGACATCGACAACGCGGGGGTCGCCCGTGGGAAGGAGGAGCTGCGGGAGTTCCGCGTCATCCGCAAGGAGGTGCTGAGCAAGAAGGGCTGGACCAACTGCCGCCCGCTGGCCGCCTTCTGCCCCGACGGGCTGCTCTTCGCGAACCTCGCGCGCGCCGACTACGCGGCGCTGGACCGCCGGATACCGCTCGCCGTACTGGCCCGGCACCGCTCCACGACCGTCGAGCGGCTCGTCCGCGAGACCTCCCGCGAGCACGGCATGTGGAGCCTGGCCGGCCCCGACCTGGCGATCACCGCCGTGCCCATGCGGATCGCCGCGCCCGGGCTCCGCGACATCATCGCCAAGCACGAAGAAGCCGTCCTGCGCACCCTGCCGCGCCCCCGGGACCACGAGCCGGCGCTGCGCAGGCTCCGCCACCTCATGCCGGAACCCCGACCGGAGGGAAGCCTGCTGGACTACTTCCGGCAGTGCCTGCGCCGCAGCCTGGACCTCGTGGGCGGCGACGCCCCCGTCCTGTCCGCGGCACGCGACCTGATACCCCCCGACGGGGGCCGGCTGTTGCCGCGCTTCCTGCGGGGCGACCCGGGGACCATCGACGTCTACAACGCGGCGGCGGCGCTCCAGGGCAGCAGACGCGTCGACGCCGACCACCCGCTCCCCTATTACACGGTCGGACTCACCGACGGCGTGCGCACCGACCTGACCCGTACGGGACGGCCCGCTCGGGACCAGGTCGTCGCCCCCAAGATCCTCGTCCTGGAAGGGGCCGCCGGGATGGCCCTGCCGAGGACGACGGCGACCCGGAGCACGATCCTGGCCCGCGAGTACGCCTACCGCGGGCTCGCGAGCGGCTCCAGCCAGGTGTTCTTCGACACCGACTGGTTGGAGTCCCTCGGCTCCTGCCGGACGGAGGTCCGCGTGGACGAGCTCTTCCAGCCGCTGGTCGGCGGCCGACGGACCCTGCCGCTCGGTGAGCTCGCGGCCGAACTGCTCCGCCACGACGAAGCCGGCGAAGCCGACGAAGCCGACGAGGCCGACCCCCAGCAGGACCCCGTCCGGGTGTGGACGCGCTGGGCGCTCCGCGAAACCCTGACGGACCTGCGGACGTGGCACTACCCGGTCCTCACCTACGCCGTCGCCGGAGACGCCTGGCTGGAGCGGCTCGGCCTGCGCTCCTACACCGCGTACCGCACCGCCTCCCCGCCGAGTCCGTCCCCTTCCGGGAGCGAAGAGGAGCGTTGACGGCCGCCCCGACCGTTGAGCGCGCGGGCCCGGGACGGACTCCGGACGCGGCCCGGAACCCCAAGAGCCCGACAGTCCGGCACACCGGCAGCCCAGCGCACCGGCAATCCAGAAGCCCAGGAGCCCGGCAGCCCCACCACCCAAGGATCCGGCAGTCCAGCCACCCGAGGCTCTGGCAGCCCGGCAGCCCGGCGGTCCAACGCCTCACGCGCCCGGTCGCCCCAAAGGCCCCGCCCTCCAGGGGCCGGGCCTTCCGGGTCACATTCGGGCAGGGCGGGCGCCGGGGACTGTACAGGCCGCTACGCGCGTAGATATGCTCCCCTGGTGACCATGCCCACCAATGCACTTGCTGACGTGACCGCGTCCGACAGCACTCTGCGCCGCTTCCTCCACGGGCTGCCCGGCGTGGATGCCGTCGGCCTCGAGGCGCGTGCCGCCGCGCTCGGTACGCGCTCGATCAAGACCACGGCCAAGGCGTACGCCATCGACCTGGCCATCTCGATGATCGACCTGACGACGCTCGAAGGCGCGGACACCCCGGGCAAGGTCCGGGCGCTCGCCGCCAAGGCCGTCCGTCCCGACCCGACCGACCGGGCCACGCCGCACACGGCCGCGGTCTGCGTCTACCCCGACATGGTGGCGACCGCCAAGGCCGCCCTCGCCGCCGCCGGCTCGACGGACGTGAAGGTCGCCTCCGTCGCCACCGCCTTCCCCGCCGGCCGCGCCGCGCTCGACGTGAAGCTCGCGGACACCCGCGACGCCGTCGCCGCCGGGGCGGACGAGGTCGACATGGTGATCGACCGCGGCGCGTTCCTCGCCGGGAACTACCTGAAGGTGTACGAGGAGATCCGCGCCGTGAAGGAGGCCGCCGGCCCCGCCCGGCTGAAGGTCATCTTCGAGACCGGCGAGCTCTCCACGTACGACAACATCCGCCGCGCCTCCTGGCTCGGCATGCTCGCGGGCGCCGACTTCATCAAGACCTCGACCGGCAAGGTCGCGGTCAACGCCACCCCCGCCAACACGCTCCTGATGCTGGAGGCCGTGCGCGACTTCCGCGCCCAGACGGGTATCCAGGTGGGTGTGAAGCCCGCGGGCGGCATCCGCACCTCCAAGGACGCGATCAAGTTCCTGGTCCTGGTCAACGAGACCGTGGGCGAGGACTGGCTGGACGACCACTGGTTCCGCTTCGGCGCGTCGAGCCTGCTGAACGACCTGCTCATGCAGCGACAGAAGCTGGCCACCGGACGGTACTCCGGTCCCGACTACGTGACGGTGGACTGATCACCATGGCATCTGCATTCGAGTACGCACCCGCTCCCGAGTCCCGCTCGGTCGTCGACATCGCGCCGTCGTACGGCCTGTTCATCGACGGCGAGTTCACCGACGCGGCGGACGGCAAGGTCTTCAAGACGGTCTCCCCCTCCTCCGAGGAGGTCCTCTCCGAGGTCGCGCGGGCCGGTGCCGAGGACGTGGACCGCGCCGTGCGCGCGGCCCGGAAGGCGTTCGGGAAGTGGTCGGCGCTGCCCGGCTCCGAGCGCGCCAAGTACCTCTTCCGCATCGCCCGGATCATCCAGGAGCGCTCCCGCGAGCTGGCCGTCCTGGAGACCCTGGACAACGGCAAGCCGATCAGGGAGACCCGCGACCACGACCTCCCCCTGGTCGCCGGGCACTTCTTCTACTACGCGGGCTGGGCCGACAAGCTCGGCCACGCGGGCTTCGGCCCCGACCCGAAGCCGCTGGGCGTGGCCGGCCAGGTCATCCCCTGGAACTTCCCGCTGCTGATGCTGGCCTGGAAGATCGCCCCGGCGCTCGCCGCGGGCAACACGGTCGTCCTCAAACCGGCCGAGACGACCCCGCTGTCCGCGCTGTTCTTCGCGGACGTCTGCCGCCAGGCCGGGCTGCCCAGGGGCGTCGTCAACATCCTCCCCGGGTACGGGGACGCCGGCGCCGCGCTGGTCGAGCACCCGGACGTCGACAAGGTGGCCTTCACCGGCTCCACCGCCGTCGGCAAGGCCATCGCCCGGAAGGTCGCGGGCACCCGCAAGAAGCTCACGCTGGAGCTGGGCGGCAAGGGCGCCAACATCGTCTTCGACGACGCCCCGATCGACCAGGCCGTCGAGGGCATCGTCACGGGCATCTTCTTCAACCAGGGCCAGGTCTGCTGCGCGGGCTCCCGCCTCCTGGTCCAGGAGTCGGTGCAGGACGAGTTCCTGGACGCCCTGAAGCGCCGCCTGTCGACGCTGCGCCTCGGCGACCCGCTGGACAAGAACACGGACATCGGCGCGATCAACTCGGCGGAGCAGCTCGCCCGCATCACGGCGCTCGCGGAGACCGGCGAGGCGGAGGGCGCCGAGCGCTGGTCGCCCGCCTGCGAGCTGCCGTCGACGGGCTACTGGTTCGCGCCGACGCTGTTCACGGGCGTCACGCAGGCGCACACCGTCGCCCGCGACGAGATCTTCGGCCCGGTCCTGTCGGTGCTGACGTTCCGCACGCCGGCCGAGGCCGTCGCCAAGGCGAACAACAGCCCGTACGGCCTGTCGGCGGGCATCTGGTCCGAGAAGGGCTCCCGCATCCTCGCGGTCGCGGACAAGCTCCGCGCGGGTGTCGTCTGGGCCAACACGTTCAACAAGCTCGACCCGACGTCGCCGTTCGGCGGCTACAAGGAGTCGGGATTCGGCCGCGAGGGCGGCCGGCACGGTCTGGAGGCGTACCTCGCCCCGTCGAGCCCGGAGGGCGAGCGCTGATGAGCAACGTCGACGACCACAACCGTCTGAGCGTCTTCAAGACCTACAAGCTGTACGTCGGGGGGAAGTTCCCCCGCAGTGAGAGCGGCCGGGTGTACGAGGTGACAGACAGCAAGGGCACGTGGCTGGCGAACGCGCCGCTCTCCTCCCGCAAGGACGCGCGGGACGCGGTCGTCGCCGCCCGCAAGGCGTTCGGCGGCTGGTCCGGCGCCACGGCGTACCTGCGCGGCCAGATCCTGTACCGGGTCGCCGAGATGATGGAGGGCCGCAAGGGCCAGTTCGTCCGCGAGGTGGCGGCCGCGGAGGGCCTGTCGAAGTCGAAGGCCGCCGAGGTCGTCGAGGCCGCCGTGGACCGCTGGGTCTGGTACGCGGGCTGGACGGACAAGGTGAGCCAGGTCCTCGGCGGCGCCAACCCCGTTTCGGGGCCGTTCTTCAACCTGTCCACGCCGGAGCCGACCGGTGTCGTCGCCGTCGTCGCCCCGCAGGAGTCGTCGCTGCTGGGCCTGGTGTCGGTGGTCGCCCCGGTGATCGCGACGGGCAACACGGCGGTCGTCGTGGCCAGCGAGAAGGCCCCGCTGCCCGCCCTGTCGCTGGCCGAGGTGCTGGCCACGTCGGACGTGCCGGGCGGGGTCGTGAACATCCTGTCGGGCCGTACGGCGGAGATCGCCGCGCCGCTCGCCGCGCACCAGGACGTCAACGCCGTCGACCTCACGGGCGCGGGCCCCGAGCTCGCCCGCGACCTGGAGGTCGCGGCCGCCGACAACCTGAAGCGCGTCCTGCGCCCCCGGGACGCGGGCGGCGGCGACTGGACCGCCGACCCCGGTACGGGCCGCCTCACGGCGTTCCTGGAGACCAAGACGGTCTGGCACCCGACGGGTTCCCTGGGCGTGTCCGGCTCGGCGTACTGAGCGGCGCCGCGCCCCGGCCCACCCCGTGCGGCGGCCCCGCCTCCCCTCCGTCCGAGGGGGGCGGGGCCGCCGCGTGCGCGGGTCGTGCGGCCGGGTCCCGCGGCGCGCACCCGGTCGGGCGCGGCTCAGCCGGGGAGCAGCCCGCCCAGCAGCGGCCCGGCGGCGGGCAGGTCGGGCACGGTGGTGAGCGAACCGGTCACGGACGTCGTGTCGACGGGCTTGAAGTCCGCCACCTGCGCGCCGACGCCGTTGTCCAGCGGGTCCGTGCCCGTCCCGGTCAGCGGGTTGACCTTCAGGTGCTTCACCGGGGCCGTCGCGTGCCCGGCCGCGTGCGCCGCGACCTGCGCGGCCGTCGCGAAGTCGTCCTGCAGGTCGTCCTTCCGCAGGTCGGCCGCCTGGGCGGGGCCTGCGGCGGCACCGAGGGCGGCGCCCAGGGCCGACACGGTCAGTCCGGCCTTCAGCAAGGGGTTCATGGGATTTCCCGCCTGGAGGGTGTTCGGTCGGGCACACACCGTAAGGGAGGTGTGATGCTCGATACCAAGGGGTCCCCGGCAGGGCCCTCCTACCGGGTGAATGGTTCACACTGGTGTCCCGTGAGTTCCCAACCGATCCCGACCCGCGTCGTGCTGCTCGCGGGCCCCTCCGGCTCCGGCAAGTCGTCCCTCGCCGCCCGCGCCGGACTCCCCGTGCTCCGGCTCGACGACTTCTACAAGGAGGGCGACGACCCGACCCTGCCGCTCGTGCCGGGCAGCACGGACATCGACTGGGACTCCCCCGGGTCGTGGGACGCGGACGCGGCGGTCGCCGCGATCGTCGAGCTGTGCGCCACGGGCCGTACGACGGTCCCCGTGTACGACATCTCCACCAGTTCCCGCGTCGACCGCGAGACCCTGGACATCGCGCGCACGCCGCTGTTCGTCGCGGAGGGCATCTTCGCCGCCGACATCGTGGGCCACTGCGAGGAGTTGGGCGTACTGGCGGACGCGCTGTGCCTGCGCGGCCGGCCGTCCACGACGTTCCGGCGCCGGCTGCTGCGGGACCTGCGCGAGGGCCGCAAGTCGGTGCCGTTCCTGCTGCGCCGGGGCTGGCGGCTGATGCGCGCCGAGCGGTCGATCGTGGCCCGGCAGGCGGCGCTGGGCGCGCACCCGTGCGGGAAGGACGAGGCGCTGGGCCGGCTGGCCGCCGCGGCGGCGGGGCGGCACCGCAGTCCGAGGGCGCCGGAGCCGGCGTAGGGCGGGACGCGGCGGACGGCGGGCGGAGCCGTACGCGAGGGCCCGCGGAGGCGACGGGAAGAGGCGTGCGCCGGACAAGCCCCCCAGCTTGTCCGGCGCAGGTGTCTCCCCCGGTTCCCCCCGTGGCACCCCCCTCGTGTTCCCCCGGTTCCCCCCTGTCCCCCGTGATCCCCCGTGGGGTTCCCCCACGTCCCCCGCGGGTCCCCCGTTTTCCCCCGTGCCTCAGGCCACGAGCTGGCCGAAGGACTCCTCCTGGTCACGGCCGAAGCTGAGGACCTCGTCCTCGCGCAGCCGGCGGAGCGACCGCCAGATGCTCGACTTCACCGTGCCCACGCTGATGTCCAGGATCTCCGCGATCTCCGGATCGGTGCGGCCCTCGTAGTAGCGCAGGACCAGCATGGTGCGCTGCAGTTCGGGCAGCCGGGCGAGCGCCTGCCAGAGCACCGCGCGCAGCTCCGTGCCGCGCATCGCGTCGGACTCGCCCGCCGTCTCCGGCAGTTCCTCCGTCGGGTACTCGTTGAGCTTGCGGCGCCGCCAGGCGCTGATGTGCAGGTTGGTCATCGTGCGGCGCAGGTAGCCGCCGACCGCCGCCTTGTCGCTGATCCGGTCCCAGGCGCGGTACGTCGAGAACAGCGCGCTCTGCAGCAGGTCCTCGGCCTCGTGCCGGTCGCCGGTCAGGTGGTAGGCGGTGGCGTACAGGGAGGCGCGGCGCTCCTTGACGTAGGCGGTGAACGCGGCTTCCGCGTTCCCCCTCCTCGCCGGGGCCTTCCGCTCCCCCATGACCTCCCCGTACGTCCTTCCCCCGTCGGACAGGGCCACCATGTAGGGCGCCTTGTGCGGGCGTCCGGCGCCGCGGACGCACCCCCGCCCTCCCCCGTGCTCCCGGCTCCGTTCGAGCAGGGAGGTGCTCCCGTCCGTACCGGACTTCCCGGTGCTCCGCGCGACGTCGTGGAGAGGCGTGACAACTGCGTTCGAGGTGGTGCTGTGCTGCACTGCGTTCATCACGCCCCCCTGCCGTCGTGGAGTCGGTTCATCCGTGTGGAAAGAAGACTGCCGAGGGGAGTTCATGACGGTGTCCGCCGACTGTCACAGGCGTGTCACAGGGGCCCGCGGCCGTACCGGTCCGGTACCGGACGGGCCGTGGGAGCGCTCCACGGGTCGATCTCGTCTCCTCCCATGGGACAGAATGACGCCGTGCCTTTCCTGTTGCTGATCGAGGACGACGACGCCATCCGCACGGCCCTCGAACTCTCGCTGTCCCGCCAGGGCCACCGTGTGGCCACCGCGGCGACGGGTGAGGACGGCCTGAAGCTGCTCCGGGAACAGCGGCCGGACCTGATCGTCCTGGACGTGATGCTGCCCGGCATCGACGGTTTCGAGGTGTGCCGGCGCATCCGGCGCACGGACCAGCTTCCGATCATCCTGCTGACCGCGCGCAGCGACGACATCGACGTGGTGGTCGGCCTGGAGTCGGGCGCGGACGACTACGTCGTGAAGCCGGTGCAGGGGCGGGTGCTGGACGCCCGGATCCGTGCCGTGCTGCGGCGCGGGGAGCGGGAGACGACGGACTCGGCGACCTTCGGCGCGCTGGTCATCGACCGGTCGGCGATGACGGTGACGAAGAACGGCGAGGAGCTCCAGCTGACGCCGACCGAGCTGCGGCTGCTGCTGGAGCTGAGCCGCCGGCCGGGTCAGGCGCTGTCGCGGCAGCAGTTGCTGCGGCTGGTGTGGGAGCACGACTACCTGGGCGACTCGCGTCTGGTGGACGCGTGCGTGCAGCGGCTGCGGGCGAAGGTGGAGGACGTTCCGTCGTCGCCGACCCTGATCCGTACGGTGCGCGGTGTCGGTTACCGGCTCGACGCCCCCGCGTGAGCATGCGGGAGGAACGGGACGGCACGTCGAGCGGTGCGGTGAAGGGCGGGCGGAGAGCGCTGAGCGCGGGGAAGCGGTGGACGAGTCTGCGGGTGCGGCTGATCGTCGTGTTCGGCCTGGTCGCGCTGACGGCGGCCGTGTCGGCGTCGGGGATCGCGTACTGGCTGAACCGCGAGGCGGTGCTGACGCGTACGCAGGAGGCGGCGCTCGGCGACTTCAAGCAGGAGATGCAGAACCGGGCGGCCGCGCTGCCGCTGCGGCCCACGGAGGAGGAGCTGCGGCAGACCGCCGAGTCGATGGCCGGGGGCGGCGGCGGGTACAGCGTGGTGCTGCTGGGTGAGCGGGACGCGGGCAAGCCGATCGTCGGCACGTCGGACCCGGACCGGTTCACGCTGCGCGACGTACCGGCGTCGCTGCGGACGGCGGTGGACGAGGAGCAGGAGCTCACCGCCGGGAACAAGCACTCGTACCACGTGTTCTGGCTGCGGACGACGCTGCGCGGCACGCCGTACCTGGTGGGCGGGACGCGGATCATCGGCGGCGGGCCGACCGGGTACATGCTGAAGTCGCTGGAGCCGGAGCGGCAGGACCTGAACTCGCTGGGCTGGTCGCTCGGTGTGGCGACGCTGCTGGCGCTCCTCGGGTCCGCGCTGCTGGCGCAGGTCGCGGCGACGACGGTGCTGAAGCCGGTGCACCGGCTGGGCGAGGCGGCGCGGCGGCTCGGTGAGGGCAAGCTCGACACGCGGCTGCGGGTGTCCGGTACGGACGAGCTCGCGGAGCTGGCGCGGACGTTCAACAGCGCGGCGGAGAGCCTGCAGAAGAAGGTCGCGGACATGAGCGCGCGGGAGGAGTCCAGCCGCCGGTTCGTGGCGGACATGTCGCACGAGCTGCGGACGCCGATGACGGCGCTGACGGCGGTGACGGAGGTCCTGGAGGAGGAGCAGGACAACCTCGACCCGATGGTCGCCCCGGCCGTGTCGCTGGTGATCAGCGAGACGCGGCGGCTGAACACGCTGGTCGAGAACCTGATGGAGGTCACGCGGTTCGACGCCGGTACGGCGAAGCTGGTCCTGGACGACGTGGACGTGGCCGACCAGGTGACGGCGTGCATCGACGCGCGGGCGTGGCTGGACGCGGTGGAGCTGGACGCCGAGCGGGGCATCGTGGCGCGGCTGGATCCGCGCCGGCTGGACGTGATACTCGCGAACCTGATCGGCAACGCGCTCAAGCACGGCGGTTCGCCGGTGCGGGTGTCGGTGCGGACGGCGGGCGACGACCTGATCGTGCGGGTGCGGGACCACGGGCCGGGCATCCCGGAGGACGTGCTGCCGCACGTCTTCGACCGGTTCTACAAGGCGAGCGCGTCCCGGCCGCGGTCGGAGGGCAGCGGGCTGGGGCTGTCGATCGCCATGGAGAACGCGCTGATCCACGGCGGTGACATCACCGCGGCCAACTCTCCGGACGGGGACGGCGCGGTGTTCACGCTGCGGCTGCCCCGTGACGGTTCGGAGGTCGCGGCCCGCGACGGGGGTGCCGGGGAGGGCGGCTCCGCGCGCGGTGACGGGGGCGGCCGTGACGGCCGTGGGAACGACGGTCCAGGGGATGAGGGGCAGCACAGTGGCGAGCGGGATGCGCGTGCCTGACGGCGGCGGGCGGGCTGCGGGCCGGGATCCGTCCCCGGGCGCCGCCGGAGGTTCGGCCGCACGCCGGTGGCGGGTGCTGGCCGGGGCGGCCGTGCTGGCGGTGGTGACCGCCGGGTGCGGCATCCGTACGACGTCGGTGCCGGTCGACGCGGGCGGGGCGCCGTCGCGGGTGCCGTGCAGCCTGTCGGAGGCGGCCTCGCTGACGGTGGCCCCCGGGGCGGGGGTGCCGGCGCGGGTGTACCTGGTGTGCGCGTCGGGCCTGGAGGCGGTGGACCGCACCGTACGGCCGGAGGACGGCGCGTCGGAGGAGGCGGGGCGGGTCGCCGTCGCGCAGGCGCTGCTCGACGCGATGCGGGAGCGGCCGTCGCAGAGCGAGCGGCAGGCGGGCTTCACCACGTACCTGGAGGGCCCGCTGACGGTGACGGCGGGCCGCGCGGGCGATCCGGAGGGCGCGCTGCGGCTGAGCCGGCAGCCGGAGGACCTGCCGCCGGTGGCGCTGTCGCAGATCGTGTGCACGTACGGGGAGGCGGAGGCGACCTCGGTGCGCGGCGCCGTGGTGCTGGGCGGGCCGGGGAAGTACCCGGTGCGGCGCTACGTGTGCGACGAGAAGGTGAAGGACCGCCCGGAGTCCCCGGTACCGACCCAGGCCCCCTGACGACCCGGAAGGGCGCCCCGGTCCCGCGCGGGCCGGGAGGGGGGTGTCCCCCGTGGGCCGCTCGGAGAGTCGGAGGCGCGCGGGTGCCAGGGACGGTGATCGCGCGCAGGCTCGTGAAACCGGAGGACCGCGCGGGCCGGGAGGGAGGTGTCCCCGTGGACCGCTTAGGGGTCGGAGAGAAGCGCGGATACCGGAAGGATGACCGCACGCCCCGTGGGACCGCAGACCCCTGCGAGCCGGGAGGGGGACGGCGCGCCCCTGGTCCGCTCACGGGCTCGGAGGGGCGTTGCGGGTGACGGGAGGGTGTCGGCGCACGGCTGATGAGGCCGAGGCCCCTTGCGGGCCGGGAGGGGGAGGGTTGCCCCCTTGGGCCGCTCGTGGAGCCGAAGGGGCGCGCGGGTGTCGAGGGGGCGATCGCGCGGAGGCGCGGAGCGCTGAGCACGTTCGCCGCCTCGACACCCGCTCACAGCGCCCCGGAGGCGGAACGAGCCCCCGGAAGAAAGGGGAACCGATCCTGCCGGTCTCCGCGTCTTGGGGGGCGTGCAGCGTCAAGGTTCGGGCGGCATGGCCGCCATCCGCTACCGCGTGGCGGGGCTCACCCTTCTCTTCCTCCATCTGGTGCTCGTGGGGTGGCTGACGTTGCGGCCGTTGGACGTGACGTGGGTGACGGCGGCGAACCTGGAGCCGCTCGCCGGGATCAAGGCCGATCTGGTGCTGGGTCCGGCCGAGGCGGTGCGGCGGATCGGTGAGGCGTTGCTGTTGCTGGCGCCGCTGGGTGTGCTGCTGCCGTTGGCGGACGCGCGGCTCGACGTGGCGCCGTGGGCGTCGCTGGTGCGGACGGTGTCGGCGGGGGCGCTGGTGTCCCTGGGGATCGAGTTGTTGCAGACGGCGGTGCCCGGCCGGGTCGTGGACGTGGACGCGGTGCTGTTGAACACGGCGGGGGTGGCGCTGGCGCACCTGGCCGTCGTACCGGCGTGCCGGGCGCGGCTGCGGCGCAGGATGTCCGGGCCGGGTGGCGGGACGGGTGGTCCGCGTGCCGGGGCGGGGCGGGGGTCCGTCCTGGGGAGGAAGCGGCGGGAGGGCGGGGCCCTTCGGCGGGAGGAGGGACCCCAGGGGGCGACCCCGAGGATTCCCAGGGTCGGGATCGCCCCGTAGTCCGATGCTTTGTCCGGGGTAGGCGGGTGAGGATGAAGTCATCGGAAGCCCGACGGCGGCTTCCGCGAAGCCCCTCACGAAGGAGCCCACCATGGCCGCACTTGCCCGCCCCCGTGACGGACGCGTGATCGGTGGAGTGTGCGCGGCGCTGGCACGGCGCTTCGGCACCTCGGCGACCACGATGCGTGTGATCTTCGTGGCGTCGTGTCTGCTGCCGGGCCCGCAGTTCCTGCTGTACCTGGCGCTGTGGATGTTGCTGCCGACGGAGAAGTCCGCGACCCCGGCCTGGTAGCGCCCACGCGCCCACGGTCCCCGCGCCCGCGCCGGTGTCCCCAACACGGCGGTACGGCGGTGGGCGCGCCCCTTACGGGTGCGCGCCCACCGCCGTCGTACGTACGGGGTCGGTTCAGCCGAGGCCGGGGACCGGGAGGGAGGTGCCGACGGGGAGGCCGCCGAGGAGCTTGAGGACGGGGTCGAGCGGGGTGTCGACCGGGACCGCGGGGGCCGCTTCGGTGGCGGAGCGGAGGGTGCCCTCCGCGAGGGTCGCGGTCTCGTCCTCGCCGCCGGGCAGCGCGGAGGTGAGCTGTCCGACGGGCAGCGCCTCGGCGGCGGTCTTCAGGACCGGGCCGGTGGGGACGGTGGTGAGCGCGGAGGCGCTGCCGGCGGCGGAGACGGCGAAAGCGGCACCGAGCGCGGCAACACCGAGGGTCTTGGCAGCGGACTGCTTCATCGAAATTCTTCCTTGGGGAAATCGGGGATGAGCGGCTCTGCAACCTAGCCACCGTGCGGCGCGGCCCGCAAACAGGGGGAACGGCCGGAGTACGGAGCTTCCGGCCGTTCCCCTCACCGCCGGTGAGGCCGTTTCAGGCTTTTCCCGGGGAAGACGCCCTGGTGGCGGCGGTCTGACTGAACAGCCATTCGGATTTCAGCTCGGCGTATCCGGGCTTGATCACATCGTTGATCATCGCCAGCCGTTCATCGAAAGGAATGAATGCTGATTTCATCGCATTGACCGTGAACCACTGCATGTCGTCGAGCGTGTAGCCGAATGTCTCGGTCAGCAGCTCGAATTCGCGGCTCATGCTGGTGCCGGACATCAGCCGGTTGTCGGTGTTGACGGTGGTGCGGAAGTGGAGGCGGCGGAGCAGGCCGATGGGGTGCTCCGCGTAGGAGGTGGCGGCGCCGGTCTGGAGGTTGGAGGTGGGGCACATCTCCAACGGGATGCGCTTGTCGCGTACGTACGCGGCGAGGCGGCCCAGGGTGACGGTGCCGTCGTCGGCCACCTGGATGTCGTCGATGATGCGGACGCCGTGGCCGAGCCTGTCGGCGCCGCACCACTGGATGGCCTGCCAGATCGACGGCAGGCCGAACGCCTCGCCGGCGTGGATGGTGAAGTGGTTGTTCTCCCGCTTCAGGTACTCGAAGGCGTCGAGGTGCCGGGTGGGGGGGTAGCCGGCCTCGGCGCCCGCGATGTCGAAGCCGACGACGCCCGCGTCGCGGTGGGCGTTGGCGAGTTCGGCGATCTCCAGGGCGCGGGCGGCGTGCCGCATCGCGGTGAGCAGGGCGCCGACGCGGATGCGGTGGCCGCCCTCGCGGGCGCGGCGCTCGCCCTCGCGGAAGCCGTCGTTGACGGCGGCGACGACCTCGTCGAGGGTGAGACCGCCCTCCAGGTGCTGCTCGGGGGCGTAGCGGACCTCGGCGTACACGACGCCGTCCTCGGCGAGGTCCTGCGCGCACTCGGCGGCGACGCGGAAGAGGGCCTCGCGGGTCTGCATGACGGCGCAGGTGTGGGCGAAGGTCTCCAGGTACCGCTCCAGGGAACCGGAGTCGGCGGCCTCGCGGAACCACCTGCCGAGTCGGTCCGGCTCGGTCTCGGGCAGGGCGTCGTACCCGCACGCGCGGGCCAGGTCGACGACCGTGCCGGGGCGCAGCCCTCCGTCGAGGTGGTCGTGGAGCAGGACCTTCGGGGCGCGGCGGATCTGGTCCGCGGTGGGGAGGGTGAGGTTCTGGCTCGTCATTTTCGCACTGTAGCTTCCCTTTGGTTCCTGTTTTTCCGGGTCGTTCCGCCTCCGGGGCGCTCCCGGCGGGGGTCGGGGGCCGGCCGCGCGCCCGCGCGCCCTTCCGGCCCCGCGGGTCCCCGGCTCCGCGGACGGTCCACGCCCTTCCCCTCCCCGCTCCGGCGCCCGCCCACCCGCGTACCCGCGCACCGGTCCTCCCGTGCCCGCGCCCCCTCACCCGATACGGAACAGTGACCGTGTGTACGGGTGGCGTACACCTCGTCTTCTGAGACTGTTCTGCCATGGCACACCACGCACTCGTAGGTCCGGGCCGCGCTCGGCAGCCGCGCCTGGGGAGGGCCGTAGGGGGTTCGGATTCGGCGGCGGCGGTCGGCGGGGTGGTGCTCCTCCTCCCGGACGGCGCGCCCGAGTCGACGCGCCGCGCCTCGCCGTTGCACCGCGCCGCGCTGCTGCCCCTGGCGCGTCGGCTCGCACGGGCGGGCCGCGACGAGGGGTTGGTCGCGCACGTGGTCCGGTACGGGGGGCGCGGCTGGAACGGCGCCGACGCGCGGCTCGCGGTGGACGCGCGGTGGGCCGTCGCCGAGGTGGTGCGGCGCCACGGCGACGTACCGGTCTGCCTCGTCGGGCACGGCATGGGCGGGCGGGCGGCGCTGCGGGCGGCCGGGCACGCGGCCGTCGCGTCCGTGCTGGCGCTCGCGCCGTGGCTGCCGGAGGACGACGTGGCCGCCGAGCCGGAACCGGTCCGGCACCTCGTCGGCCGCCAGGTGATGATCGTGCACGGCACGACGGACGCCGCCGCCCACCCCGACCTGTCGTACCGGCTGGCGGTGCGGGCGAAGAAGGCGAACCGGTCGACGTGCCGCTTCGAGGTCCACTCGGACGGGCACGCGCTGCGCCAGCACCACGACGAAGTCCTGGCACTGGCGGCGGACTTCGTGCTGGGCTCCCTCTTCGACCGCCCGTACACCCGCCCGGTCACCGACGCGTTCGCCGCGCCGCCGCCGCTGGGGCTGCGCATGCCGCTGGCAGCCGGGTTCGGGCGTTCGCTGCGGCCCTGAGTCAGTCGTCCTTCGGGTTGCGGCGCGGGTCGGGTTCGCCTCCGGCGATCGTGTCGGCGTACTCGGACGGGTCGAGGGTGCCCCTGCGGTCCGGGTTGATGCCGGGGCTGCCGCCGGGCTGGCCGCCGCCGGTCGTGCCGTAACCGCCCGGGACGCCGGGGACGCTGTCCGCGTCGGCCTCCTCGCGCGAGATGTGGCGGGTGGCGCGGACGCCGGCGCGGCGCTCGGGGTACGGGTAGCTGAACGGCCGCGACTCCGCCCGCTCCTCCTCCGCCCGGTGGGCGGACGCGGCGGCCTCCGCCTCGTGGCCGCTCCGCTGGTCCACCTCGCGCCGCCGGTCCGCGTCGTGCCGGTCCGCGTCGTGCCGCTGTACGGGATGCTGGTCGTCGTTCCTGGTCATGGCCGTCGGGTACCCGGTGCGCGCCGCCCGATGCCGTGCGGCGCCCGGCTACTGCTCGGAGACGCCCAGGAGCCTGCCGCGGCGGGACAGCAGGAACTTCTTGAACGCCGCCACCGGAGGGGTGTCCGGGCGGCCCGCCTGCCAGGCGACGCCGATCTCGCGGACCGCGCGCGGCGCCGTCACCGTCAGTTCGACCACGCCCGGGCGGGGCACCGCGGGCGGCGGCAGCAGGGCGACGCCCAGACCCGCGGCGACCAGCCCGCGCAGCGTCTCGGCCTCCTCGCCCTCGAACGCGACGCGCGGCCGGAACCCCGCCTCGGCGCACAGGTCGTCGGTGATGCGGCGCAGCCCGTACCCCGGCTCCAGGGTGACGAACGCCTCGTCGGCCGCCTCCGCGAGCCGGATGCGCTTGCGGCCGGCCAGCCGGTGGTCGTCCGGCACGACCAGCCGCAGCCGCTGCTCGTCGAGGCGGCGGGCGACCAGGTCGGGGGCGTCGGGCACCGGGGAGGTCAGGCACAGGTCCAGCTCCCCCGCCCTGAGCCGCTCGATCATCGCCTCGCCGTAGTTCTGGACGAGCGTGAAGCGGACCTTCGGGTGGTCGACGCGGAACGCCCGCAGCAGACCCGGTACGGTCTCCGAGCCCATCGTGTGCAGGAAGCCGAACGCGACGCGCCCCGCCGTCGGGTCGACGTCGGCGCGCACGGCCTCGGCGGCCCGCTCCACCTCGCCGAGGGCCCGCTCCACGGACAGCAGGAACGTCCGGCCCGCCGGGGTCAGCGACAGGGCGCGCCCCTTCCGCGCGAACAGCGTGACGCCCAGGTCCTCCTCCAGGCGCGCCACGGCCCGCGACAGCGTCGACTGCGGGACGCCCGTCTCCCGCGCGGCCCTGGTCACGTGCTCGTGGCGGGCGACGGCCGCGAAGTACGCCAGGCGGGGCGCAAGCAGCAGGCCGATTTCTTCTTCGTTACTGTTCAGTGACAGGCGAGGCTGTGACCTGTACTCATGCTCCATGGGAACGATTAAAGCCGTTCCATGCATTGGACGCATGATCCGGGCGCTCCGTACGGTCGTCACATGTCTCCCGCCAGTACCAAGGCGTCCACGACAGCCGTGGACGCCGACACGCGCCTCGCCCCCGGACGTCCCGGCCACCGCCGCATGAGCTTCGCCCTCTTCGCCGCCGGCGTCGCGACGTTCGCCCTCCTCTACTCGACCCAGGCCCTGCTCCCGGCCGTCTCCGCCGACTTCGCGGTCACCGCGTCGGCCGCGAGCTGGACCGTCTCCGCCGCGACCGGCGCGCTCGCGCTGTGCGTGCTGCCGATGAGCGCCCTGTCGGAGCGGTTCGGGCGGCGGGCCGTGATGACCGGATCGCTGGCGACGGCCGTCGCCGTGGGACTGCTGGTGCCGTTCGCGCCGAACCTGGAGTGGCTGGTCGTGCTGCGCGCCGTGCAGGGCGCGGCGCTGGCCGGGGTGCCGGCGTCGGCGATGGCGTACCTGGCGGAGGAGGTCCGGCCGAAGGCGCTGGTCGCCGCGATCGGGCTGTTCGTCGCGGGCAACAGCGTCGGCGGGATGAGCGGCCGCATCGTGACCGGCTGGGTGGCGCAGCTGTGGGGCTGGCGGGCGGGACTCGCCGCCGTGGGGCTGATGGCGGTGGCGTGCGCGGTGGCGTACCGGCTGCTGCTGCCCGCCGCGCGGCACTTCGCGCCGTCGCCGCTGGACCCGCGCACGATGGCGCGGACGGTGCGCGGGCACCTGTCGGACCCGCTGATGCTGCGGCTGTACGCGATCGGCGCGCTGTTCATGACGGTGTTCGGCGCCGTGTACACGGTGATCGGTTACCGGCTGGTGGAGGCGCCGTTCTCGCTGCCGCAGGGCGTCGTCGGGTCGGTGTTCCTCGTGTACCTGGTCGGCACCGCGTCGTCGGCCGCGGCCGGGGCGCTGGTCGGGCGCATGGGGCGGCGCGGGGCGCTGTACCTGGCGGCGGCCACGACGGCGGCCGGTCTGCTGCTGTCGCTCTCCGGGGCGCTGGCCGCCGTACTGGCGGGGCTGGTCCTCATCACGGCGGGGTTCTTCGCCGGCCACGCCGTCGCCTCGTCGTCGGTGAGCCGGACGGCGACCACCGGCCGGGCGCAGGCGTCGGCGCTGTACCAGTCGGCGTACTACCTCGGCAGCAGCGCGGGCGGCGCGCTCGGCGCCGTCGCCTACCACGCGGGCGGCTGGTCGGGCACGGTCCTGCTGGGCCTGGTCGCCGTCGTCGGCGTCGCCTCCGTCACCCTGTACGGCACGCACAGCGCGCGCGTGGCGGAGCGGCGGGTGCGGGAACGGGACGTACGGGTGGAGCGGCGGTCGCCGGTCGTGGCGGCCGGCGGACCGCGGTGACCCCCGTGCCCGCCCCGCACCGGGGCCGCGCCGCGAAGGCGCCGGAAATCGACGTAACCATCGGACTCCCCCGCGCGTCCTACGGGTACGGAAATCCCACCGGACGCGAGGGGGAGAGGCACATGGGGGTCAAGGACGGGACGTGGCGGCGGCGCACCGGCGTCGCGCTGGGCGTGGCGGGGATGGTCGTGCCGCTGACGCTGGCCGTGGGCGCGGGCTCCGCGCAGGCGGCGACCGCGTGCACGGCGCAGACCGGGCCGTACCAGAAGCAGGTCGAGAAGTTCCTGGGCAGGCCGGTGGACGGGCGGCAGTCGACGGCCGACTGCCGGGCGATCCGGTCGTTCCAGCAGGCGCACGGCATCACGCCGACCGCCGGCTACGCCGGGCCGCTCACCTGGCGCACGATGGACACGATCCTGAAGCAGCGGGCCGCCGGGAAGACGCCCAACAAGGCGGGCGCCTGCCCGGTCAACAAGGGGCGGATCGCCTGCGTCGACCTGACCCGGCAGCTCAGCTGGGTCCAGGACGGGTCGAAGCTGGTGTACGGGCCGGTGCCGGTCCGCACGGGCCGGGACGGCGCGGAGACCCGCACCGGCGCGAAGAAGATCTACCACCGGAGCCTGAAGCACTGGTCGACGATCTACAAGGTGTGGATGCCGCACTCGCAGTTCTTCGACGGCGGGCAGGCGTTCCACTCGACCACCAAGTCCATGTACAACCCGCCGGGTTCCGGGGGCTGCGTCAACATGCGGCCCGCCGACGCGAAGGCGTACTGGAACCTGCTGCGGAACGGCGACGACGTGTTCGTGTACGGGCGCAAGCCCGGCACGTGACGCGCCGCCCCGCCCGCGTTGTCAGTGCCCTCCGGTAGCTTCCAGACAGATGGACGGCACAGCGCGACAGGGGTGGACGCGATGGCGGATGTGGTGGCTCCCGAGGGCCTGGAGGCCCGGCTGGAGGAGTACCGGACGGAGCTGACCGGGTACTGCTACCGGATGCTCGGCTCGGCCTTCGAGGCGGAGGACGCCGTACAGGACACGATGGTGCGCGCCTGGCGCGCCCTCGACCGGTTCGAAGGCCGCTCGTCGCTGCGCTCCTGGCTGTACCGGATCGCGACGAACGTCTGCATGGACGCGCTCAACGCCGGCAACCGCCGGGCCCGCCCGATGGACCTGACGGCGCCGACGCCCGTCGCGCAGGCACAGCTCACCGCCCGCCCCGAGGTGACCTGGCTGGAGCCGGTGCCCGACGGGCGGGTGCTGCCGCAGACCGCCGACCCGGCGGAGACGGCCCTGGCCCGCGAGTCGGTGCGCCTGGCGTTCGTCGCGGCGCTCCAGCACCTGCCGGCCAAGCAGCGGGCGGTGCTGATCCTGCGGGAGGTGCTGGCCTGGAAGGCCAGTGAGGTGGCGGAGCTGCTGGAGACGTCGGTCGCGTCGGTGAACAGCGCGCTCCAGCGGGCCCGCGCGACGCTCGCCGCCTCGGACCCGGCGCGGACGGACACGGCGGACCCGCTGGACGCGGGGCAGCGGGACCTCCTGAACCGGTACGTGGCGGCGTTCGAGGCGTACGACATGGCGGCGCTGACGGCGCTGCTCCACGAGGACGCGACGCTGTCCATGCCGCCCTACGACCTCTGGCTGCGCGGCCACGACGACATCGTGGGCTGGATGCTGGGCGTCGGCGAGGTCTGCCGGGGCTCGCGCCTGGTGCCGACGGTGGCGAACGGTACGCCGGCGTTCGCGCACTACCACCCGGACCCGGAGGGCGGGTTCAGCCCGTGGGCGCTCATGGTCGTCGAGGCCGCCGGCGGGAAGGTCTCGGGGATCACGTCGTTCCTGGACGTGAAGCGGTGGTTCCCGCTGTTCGACCTCCCGGACCGCCTGGAGGCGTGAGCAGTCGGTCCGCGAGCCCGACGAGCGTCAGCAGGGCCCGTAGGTCGGACCGCGCGTTCCGTACGGCGAGCGGGTGGCCCAGCCGGCGGGCGGTCAGGTGCAGCCGGGCGAGCGCGTCGACGGCGGCCAGGTCGGGGCGTACGAGCGCGGCCGCGTCGACGACGGCCGCCGCGCCCGGGGCGGCGCCGTCGAGGAGCGCGGTCAGCTCGCCGCACAGGCGTGGCGCGTCGGCGGGCCCGATCAGCCCGCCGACCCGCAGAACGATCGGATCCGTGTCATCCACACCAGACCAGACCCCCGCCGCGCCCGGAACTCATCGGGCAGACGGGGATCCGGTCCGGCGTGCGCCGGGGCGGCCCGTCCGGACGACCCGTCCGGACGGGGGCCCGGGGGCGGGGGCGCGAAGGTGGGGTCCGGGGACGACCGTCCGAGGACGGGGTCCGGGGGCAGCCGTCCGAGGACGGGGTCCGGAGACGGCCATCCGAGGACGGGGTCCGGAGACGGCCATCCGAGAGCGGGATCCGAGAGCGGGATCCGGGGGCGTCCGGGGTGGGGTCAGGAGATGCGGTCGAGGACGATCGGCCCCGGCGTGAAGGCGGTGCCCGCCGGAGCGATGTCCCAGGCGCCCTCCAGGGCCTTCAGGGCGTAGTCGAACTTCTCCGGCGTGTCCGTGTGCAGCGTCATCAGCGGCCGGCCGGCGGTGACCGTGTCACCCGGCTTGGCGTGCAGCTCCACACCGGCGCCCGCCTGCACCGGGTCCTCCTTGCGGGCGCGGCCCGCGCCGAGGCGCCAGGCGGCGACACCGACGCCGTACGCGTCGAGGCGGGTCAGGACGCCGGAGGAGGGGGCGGTCACCACGTGCCGCTCCCGGGCGACCGGCAGCTCGGCGTCCGGGTCGCCGCCCTGCGCGGCGATCATGCGGCGCCACACGTCCATCGCGGAGCCGTCCGCGAGGGCCTTCGCCGGGTCGGCGTCCCGCAGGCCGGCCGCGTCGAGCATCTCGCGGGCGAGCGCGACGGTCAGCTCGACGACGTCGGCGGGGCCGCCGCCGGCGAGGACCTCGACGGACTCGCGGACCTCCAGGGCGTTGCCCGCCGTCAGGCCGAGCGGTGTCGACATGTCGGTGAGCAGGGCGACCGTGCGCACGCCGTGGTCGGTGCCCAGGCCGACCATGGTGGAGGCCAGCTCGCGGGCGTCGTCGATGTTCTTCATGAAGGCGCCGGAACCGACCTTCACGTCCAGGACGAGCGAGCCCGTCCCCTCGGCGATCTTCTTCGACATGATCGAGGAGGCGATCAGCGGGATCGCCTCGACCGTGCCGGTCACGTCGCGCAGCGCGTACAGCTTCTTGTCGGCGGGGGCGAGGCCGTCGCCCGCCGCGCAGATCACGGCGCCGGTCGTGTCGAGGACGTGCAGCATCTCCTCGTTGGAGAGCAGGGCGCGCCAGCCGGGGATGGACTCCAGCTTGTCGAGCGTGCCGCCGGTGTGGCCGAGGCCCCGGCCGCTGAGCTGCGGCACGGCGGCGCCGCACGCGGCGACGAGCGGGGCGAGCGGCAGCGTGATCTTGTCGCCGACGCCGCCGGTGGAGTGCTTGTCGGCGGTGGGGCGGGAGAGCGAGGAGAAGTCCATCCGCTCGCCCGAGGCGATCATGGCGGCGGTCCAGCGGGCGATCTCCGCCCGGTTCATGCCGTTGAGCAGGATCGCCATCGCGAGGGCCGACATCTGCTCGTCGGCGACCTCACCGCGCGTGTAGGCGTCGATGACCCAGTCGATCTGTTCCGGGGTCAGCTCGCCCCGGTCCCGCTTCGTGCGGATGACGGAAATCGCGTCCATGGGCTCAGTGTTCCTTCCAGCGGGCTACGCCGAAGTTTCTCCGCGCGTAGAGGAAATGAGCGGCGCGGCCCTCCCGCCCGGTGGGAGGGGAGGGCCGCGCCGGGCTCGGTGGCTACGTGAGGTGCCCGGGGCCGAACGCCTGCGGCAGCATCTCGGCCAGCGTCCGCGCACCGGCGGGGGTGTCCAGCAGCAGCTCGCCGCCGCCGAACTCGAACAGCAACTGCCGGCAGCGCCCGCAGGGCACGAGCGTCTCGCCGCGGCCGTCCACGCACACGAAGTGCGTGAGCCGGCCGCCGCCCGTGGCCTGGAGCTGGGAGACGAGCCCGCACTCGGCGCACAGGCCGATGCCGTACGAGGCGTTCTCCACGTTGCAGCCGGTGACCGTGCGGCCGTCGTCGACGGCCGCCGCCGCCCCGACCGGGTAGCCGGAGTACGGCGCGTACGCGTGGGACATGGCCTCCCGCGCCGCGGCGTACAGGGCGTCCCAGTCGAAGGGCGGCTCCGGGGCGGTGGTCACTTGCCCTGGCCCTTCTTGTACGGCAGGCCGTCGGCCTTGGGCATCCTCAGCCGCTGCGCGGACAGGGCCAGCACGAGCAGCGTCGTGACGTACGGCGCGGCGTCGACGAACTGGCTGGGCAGCGTCTCCGTCATCGCGTACCAGGCGAAGAGGACGGCGGCACAGACGGCGGAGACGGCGGCGGCCACGTACTTCTTCTTGTACAGCGTCCACACCAGCGCGACGACCAGCAGGATCGCCAGGAGGAGCAGCATGGCGTGGACGTTCTCGGCGCCGCCGCGCAGCTTGAGGCTGTCGGTGAAGCCGAAGAGGCCGGCGCCGAGGGCGAGGCCGCCCGGCATCCAGTTGCCGAAGATCATCGCGGCGAGGCCGATGAAGCCGCGCCCGCCGGTCTGGCCCTCCTGGTAGATGCCGGTCGACACGATCGCCAGGAACGCGCCGCCGAGGCCGGCGAGGGCGCCGGAGACGAGGACGGCGATGTACTTGTACTTGTAGACGTTGACGCCCAGGGACTCGGCGGCGACCGGGTTCTCGCCGCAGGAGCGCAGCCGCAGGCCGAAGCCGGTGCGCCACAGGATCCACCAGGTGGCGGGGATCAGCAGCAGCGCGACCACGGTCAGCAGCGACAGGTTGGTGAGGACGCCGCCGACCACGCCGGCCAGGTCGGAGACGAAGAACCAGTGCCTGCCCTGGAGGTCGCTGAGCCAGTCCGACAGCCCGGGGACGGTGATGCGGTCGATCGCCTCGATGCGCGGGGACTGCTTGGAGGAGCCGCCGGGGGCCTCGGCGAACGTGAAGTTCGACAGGTACTGGGTGGCGCCGAGGGCGAGGATGTTGATCGCCACGCCGGAGACGATGTGGTTGACGTTGAAGGTGACCGTCATGACCGCGTGCAGCAGGCCGCCGAGCGCGCCGCCGACGAGGCCGAGGAGGACACCGGTCCAGGGGCCCCACTGGTAGCCGGCCCAGGCGCCGAACCAGGTGCCGAGGACCATCATGCCCTCGAGGCCGATGTTGACCACGCCGGCACGTTCGGCCCACAGGCCGCCGAGGCCGGCCAGGCCGATCGGCACGGCCAGCTGGAGGGCGCCGGACACCTGGCCGACCGAGGTCAGGTCGTCGGCGCCGCTGACGACGCGGACCAGCGAGAACAGCGCGAGTCCGGCCGCGACGATCAGCAGGATGACGGGCGGGGACAGCCTGCGGCGCCCGCCGCCCTTCCGCGGCGCGGTCGCCGCGGGGGTAACAGTGCTCGTGGACTCGCTCATGCCGCCACGTCCTCCTTGTTCTTGCGGGCCTGGGCGGCGAGCTCCTCGCCCACCTTCTGCTGCTGCCGGCGGAGCCCGTACTGCCGGACGAGTTCGTACGACACGACCACCGCGATCACGATGAGACCCTTCATGATCGTGGTGATCTCCTTCGGGTAGCCGTACTGGTCCAGCGAGGCGGACGCCTTCTCCAGGAAGGAGATGAGCAGCGCGGCGAAGAAGAGGCCGAGGGGGTTGTTCCGGCCGAGCAGGGCGATGGTGATGCCCGTGAAGCCGACACCGGCCGGGAAGGCGAAGCTGTACGTGTGGGTCTGGCCCAGCAGCAGCGGCAGGCCGGTGAGGCCCGCGACGCCGCCGGAGATCAGCATGGCGGTCAGCACCATCTTCTTGGCGTCGACGCCGCTCGCCTGGGCGGCGGTCTCGCTGGCGCCGGTGGCGCGCAGGTCGAAGCCGAAGCGGGTGCGGTTGAGGACGAACCAGTAGACGACGCCGAGCGCGAAGGCGACGAAGGTGAAGCCGTAGATGTTGCCGCCCTCGACCGCCAGGCCGGTCATCCAGCCGGACTCGGCCATCACGCCGGTGGTGAGGTCGTTGGAGCCCTCCAGCTGCTCACCGAGGTTGGCGGGCAGGATCAGCCAGGCGATCAGGCTGGTCGCGATGGCGTTCAGCATGATCGTCGAGACGACCTCGCTGACGCCGCGGGTGGTCTTCAGGAAGCCGGCGATGCCGGCCCAGAAGGCACCGACGAGGACGGCGACGAACACGACCAGCAGGATCTGGAGGGGGCCCGGCAGGTTGACGGCCGCGCCGACCACGGCGGCGAGCATCGCCGCGAGGCGGTACTGGCCGTCGACGCCGATGTTGAACAGGTTCATCCGGAAGCCGACGGCGACGGCCAGGGCCGCCAGGTAGTACGTGCCCGTCTGGTTGAGGATGAGGACCTGGATGTCCGGGTACTCCGCCTCCTGGATCATCAGGTCGTACAGCCCGAACGGGTCGAGGCCCGAGGCGAGCAGCACCAGCGTGGTGAGGACGAAGGCCACGGCCAGGGCGAGCGCCGGGCCGGCGATGCCCAGCAGCACCTTGTCCCTGTCGAACTTCTTCATCGGCCCTCACCGTCCGCGTCGTGGTTGTGCTCAAGGTGGCCGGTGGCGGCGCCCGTCATGGCCGAGCCCAGCTCCTCGGGGGTGATCGTGGCGGGGTCCGCGTCCGCGACCAGGCGGCCGCGGTACATCACCCGCAGGGTGTCGGAGAGCCCGATCAGCTCGTCCAGGTCGGCGGAGATCAGCAGCACCGCGAGGCCCTCGCGGCGGGCCTCCCGGATCTGGTCCCAGATCTGGGCCTGCGCGCCGACGTCCACGCCGCGGGTGGGGTGGGCGGCGATCAGGAACTTCGGGTGGTGGCTCATCTCGCGGCCGACGATCAGCTTCTGCTGGTTGCCGCCGGAGAGGGACGCCGCGGTGACCTCGATGCCGGGGGTGCGGACGTCGTACTCGCGCACGATCCGCTCCGTGTCCCGGCGGGCCGCCTTCGGGTCGAGGACGCCGCGCCTGCTGTTGGGCGACTCGGTGACGTGGCCGAGGATGCGGTTCTCCCACAGCGGGGACTCCAGCAGCAGGCCGTGGCGGTGGCGGTCCTCGGGGATGTAGCCGATGCCGCCCTCGCGGCGCTTGCGCGTGGGGGCGTGGGAGATGTCCTCGCCGTCGAGGGTGATGACGCCGCCGTCGGGGACCCGCATGCCGATCAGGGCCTCGATCAGCTCGGTCTGGCCGTTGCCCTCCACCCCGGCGATGCCCAGGACCTCGCCCTTGTGGATGGTGAACGTGATCCCGCCGAGGACCTCGCGGACGATGCCGTCGGGGTCGGTCTGCGCGAGGCGCAGGCCGTCGACCCGGAGCATCGGCACGTCCGTGACCGTCGACTCGCGGGTCTCGGGCGAGGGCAGCTCGCTGCCGACCATCAGCTCGGCGAGCTGCTTGGTCGTGGTGGTCCTCGGGTCGGCCGTGCCCACCGTCGTGCCGCGCCGGATGACGGTGATGTCGTCGGCGACGGACAGCACCTCGCCCAGCTTGTGGGAGATGAAGATGACGGTGAGGCCCTCGGCCTTCAGCTCGCGCAGGTTGTCGAAGAGCGCGTCGACCTCCTGCGGGACCAGCACCGCGGTCGGCTCGTCGAGGATGAGCGTGCGGGCGCCGCGGTAGAGGACCTTGAGGATCTCCACGCGCTGGCGGTCGGCGACGCCGAGGTGCTCGACGAGCACGTCGGGGCGGATGTTCAGCCCGTACGCGTCGGAGATCTCCTTGATCCTGTCGCGGGCGCGGGAGCCGATGCCGTGCAGCTTCTCGCCGCCGAGGACGACGTTCTCCAGCACCGTGAGGTTGTCGGCCAGCATGAAGTGCTGGTGGACCATGCCGATGCCGGTCGCGATGGCGTCGGCCGGGCTGGAGAAGGAGACCTGGTTGCCGTCGATCGTGATGGTGCCCTCGTCCGGCTTCTGCATGCCGTAGAGGATCTTCATCAGGGTCGACTTGCCGGCACCGTTCTCACCGACCAGGGCGTGGACGGTGCCCTTGCGGATGGTGATGTCGATGTCGTGGTTGGCGACGACGCCGGGGAAGCGCTTGGTGATGCCGCGCAGTTCCACGGCGGGGGGGCTGGACGCGTTGATGACGCACTCTCCTTGGCGGGAAAGGAGCGGAGAAGCAGGGGGAGGACGGGCGGGCACGGTGGGGCTCGGTGTGGCCGAAGTTATCGCGCCGGAGAGGGTTCTACGCGCGTAGCGATCCCTAATGCCAAAAACCCATGGCCAGGGCGTGACCCGGGGTCCGGAAGGCGGTGGGGACACCGCCCGTCCGGACCCCTGGGTCGGGGTCCCGGCCCCGTGACTGGGGTACGGGACTGGGTTACGGGGCGGTCTTGACCTTGATCTTGCCGGCCGCGATGTCCGCCTTGGCCTTGTCGACCGCGGCGACGACCTCGGTCATCTTGGTGAAGGCCGGGTTCGAGGTGGACAGGCCCACGCCGTTCGCGTCGAGGCCGTAGCGGATCTCGCCGGTCTGCGGCTTGCCCTCCTTGACCGACTTGATCAGGTTGTAGACGGAGCCGGAGACGTCCTTGGTCACCGAGGTGAGGATGTGCTCCTTGTACGCGGCGAGGCCGGACTGCTTGTACTGGTCCGAGTCGACGCCGATGACCCACTTCCCGGCCTTGGCGGCGGCCTCGATGGAGCCGGAGCCGGCGAGGCCGGCAGCCGCGTAGATCACGTCGGCGCCCGCGTCGATCTGGCCCTGCGCGGCGGCCTTGCCCAGGTCGGGCTTGGAGAAGCCACCGAAGTCCGGCGGCTGCGTCAGGTACTGGACCTTGACGTTGACGTTCTTGTTGGTGTCCTTGACGCCCTGGACGAAGCCCGCCTCGAACTTCTTGATCAGCGGGGTCTCGACGCCGCCGATGAAGCCGACGGTGTTCGACTTGGTCACCTTGGCGGCGGCGACGCCGGCCAGGTAGGAGCCCTGCTCCTCGTTGAAGACCAGGTTGGCGATGTTCTTGCCGGTCTTCGACGTGTCGTCGATCAGACCGAACGTCGTGTCCGGGAACTTCGGCGCGACCTCGGCGATGGCCGGGGCGTACGCGAAGCCGACACCGATGACCGGGTTGTTGCCGGAGCGGGCGAGGGAGGTGAGGCGCTGGACCTTGTCCGGGTCGCCCTCGCCCTCGCCGGGCTCGGCCTCCGTGCCGGAGATGCCGAACTCCTTCTCGGCCTTCTCCAGACCGGCGAACGCCGCGTCGTTGAACGACTGGTCGCCGCGGCCGCCGATGTCGTACGCGATGGCGGCCTTGCCGTTCTTCGCGTCGCCGGCGGTGTCCGACTTCTTCTCACTGCCACAGGCGGTCACGCTGAGCGCGAGCGCCGCGGACGCGATACCCGCGGTGGCGATCCTGGTGATCCGGCGCAAGGGGGGCTCCTTCGACCTGACCGAAGCGCCTCTTCCGGCGCTGGTTTCGCGGGCGATCGTAACGCGCGTAGATGTCAGATAAAGCCCTGTACGGAAGCCGTTATCGATTCGTCGCGAACAGGCCGCCCACCAGCCGCCTTCCGGCAGGGTGCACCGGGTATGGGGTGTCCCAGCGTGTCCCGCCGACCACGGGTTGTCCACGCGGCGCCCGGCGGGCGGGCGAAGGCTCCCCCGACCGGAGCAACAGCGGATTCCGGCCGGGCGCGCCGGGGCCCGGCCGCCCGAGCCGTCGGCGACGGTCGGCGCGGAAACCGTCCCCGCACACCCGTGTCTCCCCGGAAGCACGGGCTTCCGGGGAGCGCTCACTGGCGCCGCGATGCCAGCGGGGGTACCGGGCCGGTCCGGCGCCACTAGGGTGGCCCGCAGGCCCTGTTCGATGCAGAGGGGGGACGATCCGGTGCGACGCCGCCGACTCCTGGCCGCTGTGGCCGGAGCCACCACCAGCGCGGTTCTGGGACCTTCCGCCGCCGCTCACGCCCCGGCGAAGCCGAGTCTGTCCGGGCTGGAAGACCTCTTGCTGCACCGGCCGTACGGTCAGGTCCTCGCCGTGGATCCCACCCCGTCGTCCGTCGCCGCGGCGGTGGACGCCTCCCGGCGGGACTTCGGCGCCTGCCGCTACGACGCTCTCGCCCGTGCCCTCCCGGCCCGGATCGCGCTCGCCCGGGCCCTCGGCGAGGGCGGCCACCCGGAGCGGGCGGCGACCGCGGTCGCCGCGCTGTACGCCACCGCGACCCGGCTGTGCATCAAGCTCGGCGAGGACGGTCTGGCCGCCGCCACCGCTGACCGCGCCCTCACCGCGGCCGTCAACGGCGCGGACGCCCTCACGGTCGCCGAGGCCCACCGCATGGTCTCGTCCGTGTGGCGCCGCCAGGGGCACCACGCCCGTGCCACGGAAGTCGCCGTGGCCGCCGCACAGCAGTTGACCGACGACCGGACCACCGACCTGACCGGCCGGCTCTCCGTCCAGGGGAACCTGTACGCCACCGCCGCCTACACCGCCGCCAAGCAGGATGACCGGCACACCGCACGCGCCCTCATCGCCGAGGCCGAGGCCACCGCCGGGCGGCTCGGCCACGACGCGCTGCTCTACGGCAACGTCTTCGGCCCCAGCCAGGTCCTCCTCCACCAGATCTCCGTCAGCCACCTCCTCGGCGACGCGGGGCAAGCCGTCGAGCACGCCCGCCGCGTCGACGTCACCGCCCTGCCCACCGCCGAACGGCAGGCCCGGTACTGGATCGACGTCGCCCGCGCCTTCGACCTGTGGGACAAGCCCGACCGCTGCTACCGGGCGCTCCTGGCCGCCGAACGGGCCGCGCCGCAGGAGGTCCGCCGGGACTCGGTCCGGCCCCTGACCGCCGGACTCGTGCGCCACGACCGGGCCCTGCCCGGCGTACGGGCCTTCGCCCACCGCACCGGCGCCCTCGCGGACCGGTGAGACCGCCGGGTCGGCGTCCTCGTCAAGACGACTCGGACGGCTCGGACGGCGCGAGCGCCCGGCCGACGCGCCGGAGGCCACCGCGTACGTGTTCCCGCGCCCCGTGCCGGCCGGGACCGCCCTCGCGGAGGACGAGGGACCTGCGGGAGCCGGGCCCGGAGCCGGCGGGGCGGCCCGGAGAGGTCCGGCGCGCGTACCGGTGGACGCGGACGGGGCGGACCTAGGTGCGCGCCGGTGGGGACGAGCCTCGGGGCAGGCCCGAAGCCTGGTGAGGCGGACCCGGAGAGGTCCGGCCCGTGTACCCGGTGGACGCGGACGGGGCGGACCTAGGTGCGCGCCGGTGGGAACGGGACGAGGGGGATCGAGGCCCCGGGCGTGCGTGCCGGGGCCGTCCGGGGGTCAGGCGCCGGCGTCGATCAGGGCCGCGGCCGTGAAGAGTTCCACGCCCACCTTGATCGCGGCCTCGTCCACGTCGAAGTTGCCCCGGTGGAGGTCGAGGTGGGTCGGGTCGCCCGGGCGGCGGACGCCCAGGCGGGCCATGGCGCCGGGAACGTGCTCCAGGTACCAGGAGAAGTCCTCGCCGCCCAGGGACTGCTCGGTGCTCTCCACCGAGTAGGGGCCGCGGCGGCGCTCCATGGACTCGCGCAGGAGCTCCGTGACGACCGGGTCGTTGACGACCGGCGGGACGCCCCGGACGTAGTTGATCTGGGTCTTCGCGCCGTGCAGCGTCGCGACCTCGTCGATCGCCGCGTACACCTGATCCGGCGCGCCCCGCCACGCCTCCAGGTCGAGGCAGCGGACCGTGCCGCCCAGCTCGGCGTGTTGGGGGATGACGTTCGGGGCGTGGCCGGCCTCGATGCGGCCCCAGGTGAGGACCATGCCGGAGCGGGCGTCGATGCGGCGGGCGAGGAGGGCCGGGACGTCCGTGGCGACCCGTGCGACGGCGGTGACCAGGTCGGTGGTCAGGTGCGGGCGGGCCGTGTGGCCGCCGGGGCCGTCGAGGGTGACCTCCAGGCGGTCGCACGCGGACGTGATGGGGCCGACGCGCAGGCCGATCTTGCCGGCGTCGACGCGCGGGTCGCAGTGGACGGCGATGATCCGGCCGACGCCGTCCAGGACACCGGCCTCGACCGCGTCGACGGCGCCGCCGGGGAGGACCTCCTCGGCGGGCTGGAAGAGGAGGCGCACGGGACGCGGCAGGAGGCCCTGGCGGTGCAGGTCCGCGAGGACGAGCCCGGCGCCGAGGACCGTGGTCGTGTGGACGTCGTGGCCGCAGGCGTGTGCGCGGTCCGGGACGGTGGAGCGGTACGCGCACTCCTCCTTGGTGTCCGGGATGGGGAGGGCGTCGATGTCCGCGCGCAGGGCGAGCATGGGGCGGTGGCCGTCCCACGTGCCGACGTCGCAGACGAGTCCCGTGCCGCCGGGGAGGACCCGGGGGCGGAGACCGGCGGCCTCCAGCCGGGCCTTGAGGGCGGCGGTGGTGCGAAACTCCTGGTTGCCGAGCTCCGGGTGCATGTGCAGATCCCGGCGGAAGGCGATCAGCTCGGTACGGAGTGACTCCGGCAGCGTACCGAGGAGGGGCGTTTCGTCGGGAACGTCGGCTTCGGGTTCGCGGGACATCAACTTGTTCACCCATCACAGGGTAGGCGTCTTAGCCCTCCAACTTACGCGTGATCCACAAAACTTCAGCCCGTTAGGGGAAAGAAATCCGGCCGGCGGGGCTTGAGGGGGGTCCGAAGTGGGTAAGCTCACGCGATTTGAGGCTTGTGTTGATCTTCCTCCATCCCCGGGTCGAGCTGGGATCCGGCGGCCGTTCACGCGCCGATGAGCGACAGTCCGTGCGTCGACCGTGCCGTCTCGGCCACCGCCGCGAGGAAGCCGCGCGCCCGGGGCGGGACGCCCGCCCGCAGCCACTCGGGGGCCACGTCGCAGACGGTGATCGCGACGCCCGTGCCGGCGAGGGTCGCCGGGAGGGTGTGCACGACCGTCGACGGGAAGCTGAGCACCGTACGGCCGAGGGGGCCGCGCCGCGCGATCAGCTCCAGGGGCAGTTCGGGGCGGACGATCTCCAGTCCGGTCGTCGTGGCGATGCGGTGCAGCTTGGTCACGCTCTCGCGGCGGTGCGCGAAGTACCGCGTCACCCCGTGCGCCGCCGCGAGGGCGGCGACGGCCTCCACGTACCGGTCGGGGTCGACCACGCCGGTCTCCACCAGGGACGTGCCGACCAGGTCCGCGCCCGCGGTCAGCCGGGGCGGCCCGAACCGGGCGCGGGTCCAGTCGAAACGGTTCCTGCTCACCACCGTACCCTCCGGCGCCTCCACCGGCAGGGCGGTGAAGATCTCGACCGTACGGCGCCGGCCGGGCGCCAGCCGGCGGCGGGCCAGGGCGGTGACCGGGGCGAGGGCCAGCTCGCGCGGGCTGCGGCTGCCGCGCCGGTGCCAGCGCACCAGGCGCTCGCCGCGGGTCAGCTGGGCGGCGTACTCCATGGTGGCGGTGCCGTCGTCGACGACGGTGACGCGGCGCGGCGGGAACGCGCCGAGCAGCAGTTGCACGTACCGCGAGAAGGGGTCGCCGACCAGGACGCGATCGGCGCCGCGCAACAGCGGCGCGAGGTCCCGGAGCGTACGGGCGGGGCCGCCGCCCCGGCCCGCGCCGCCGCGGGCGTCGTGCCAGCGGACGGTGACGCCCTCGTCGCGGGCCAACTGGGCCATGCGGCGCAGCTGGCCCCGGGACATGGGGTCGGTCGGCGGGAGGACGACGAGGGTGAGCGGCTCGTGCCCGTCGGGGTGCGCGCGCACCCACTCCAGGACGTTCAGGACCTGGACGGGGCTCTCGGCGAGGGCGGTGTTCATGCCGGGGCCAGGACCCTGCGGAGCTTCTTCATGGGCGCCAGCTCCGACTCGTACACCCGCTTCACTCCGTCGCCGAGGGCGGCCTCGATGGTGCGGATGTCGCGCACGAGGCGGGTGAGGCCCTGCGGTTCGACGGAGGCGGCCTGGTCGGAACCCCACATCGCGCGGTCGAGGGTGATGTGGCGCTCGACGAAGACCGCGCCGAGGGCGACGGCGGCGAGGGTGGTCTGCAGGCCGGTCTCGTGGCCGCTGTAGCCGATGGGGATGTTGGGGTAGTCGCGGCGCAGCGACTCGATGACGCGGAGGTTCAGCTCCTCGGCCTTCGCCGGGTAGGTGGAGGTGGCGTGGCAGAGCAGGACGTTGTCGGAGCCCAGGACCTCGACGGCGTGCCGGATCTGCTTCGGCGTCGACATGCCGGTGGAGAGGACGACGGTGCGGCCGGTGGCGCGGACGGCGCGCAGCAGCTCGTCGTCGGTGAGGGACGCCGAGGCGATCTTGTGGGCGGGGACGTCGAACTTCTCCAGGAAGGCGACGGCCTCGGTGTCCCACGGGGAGGCGAACCAGGCGATGCCGCGGGTCCGGCAGTGCTCGTCGATGGCGCGGTACTCGGCCTCGCCGAACTCGACGCGGTGCCGGTAGTCGATGTACGTCATCCGGCCCCAGGGGGTGTCGCGCTCGATGTCCCACTGGTCGCGGGGGGTGCAGATCTCGGGGGTGCGCTTCTGGAACTTCACGGCGTCGCAGCCCGCGTCGGCGGCGGCGTCGACGAGGGCGAGGGCCGTGTCGAGGTCGCCGTTGTGGTTGATGCCGATCTCGCCGGTGACGTAGACGGGGTGGCCGGGGCCGACGGGGCGGCCGCCGAGGGTGCGTGTGCGCTGGTCGTTCATGGTCGCTTTCCTTGGGGGGAGCGGGACGGGGCGTGGGCGGTGGTGTCCAGTTCGGGTCCGAGGAGCCAGGCGGCGATCTCCCGCACGGCGCCCGCGCCGCCCCGCGCGGTGGTGACGGCGCGGGCGGCGGCGCGTACGGCGGCGTGGGCGTCGGCGACGGCGACCGGCCAGCCGACGAGGCCGAGGCAGGGCAGGTCGTTGACGTCGTTGCCGGCGTAGAGGACGCGCCGGGGGTCGACGCCGCGCTCCTCGCACCAGTGCTTGAGGGCGGCGTCCTTGCGGTCGACGCCGTGCAGGACGGGGACCTGGAGCTTGCGGGCGCGGGCGGCGACGACGGGGTTCTTCTCGGTGGAGAGGATCAGCAGGCGCAGCCCGGAGCGGCGGAGGGCGGCGATGCCGAGGCCGTCGCCGCGGTGGACGGCGACCAGTTCGCGCCCGTCGGAGTCGACGAGGACCCGGTCGTCGGTCTGGGTGCCGTCGAAGTCGAGGACCACCGCGTCCACGTCGGCGCGGGTCGGGAGGTCCGCCGGGTCGAGGAGCGGTGCCAGCGCGCGGGCGCGGGCGAGGTCGTGCGGGTCGTCGACCTCCAGGACGCGCGCGGGGTCGGTCGGGACGAGGGCGGTGCGGCCGAAGAAGCGGTGCCCGTGCGTGCGGAACCCGGCGGCGTCCATGGCGTACGCGGCGCCCGTCTCCAGGTACTCGGGGTGCCGGTCCTGGCGGCGGGGGCGGTGCGCCTTGTCGTGGTTGACCCCCCGGGCGTCCGGGGCGGGCGGGGTGTCCGGGGCGGGTGGAGTGTCCGGGGCGGGTGGGGTGTTCGGGGTGACCGGGGCGGGCGGGGGGCCCGGGGTGCCCAGGGCGGACGTTACGGGCGAGATGACCGGGGTGGGCAGGCTGTCTGGGACGG
Organism: Streptomyces sp. NPDC045287; assembly: GCF_056432325.1. NCBI lineage: Bacteria > Bacillati > Actinomycetota > Actinomycetes > Kitasatosporales > Streptomycetaceae > Streptomyces > Streptomyces sp. NPDC045287. The sequence goes on along the minus strand of NZ_JBWKJG010000003.1, from coordinate 360,116 downwards.
GTGGGGTGCCCGGGGCGGACGGACTGCCCGGGGTGCCCGGGGCGGTGGCGCCGGGGTCCGCCGGGGGCTCGTGCCGCCAGAGGAAGCCGTGGGAGGGGGCGACGGTGAGGGCCGTGTCGGCGCCGTGGTCGAGGATCTCCGCGGCGACGCCGTCGACGTCCCCCGGGGTGAGGAACGGGCTGGTGCACTGGACGAGGAGGACCACGTCGGCGGGGCGGCCGTGCCGGGAAGCGTGGGCGTCCAGGGCGTGCAGGACGGCCGCCTCGCTGCTGGCCGTGTCGCCGGCGAGGCCGGCCGGGCGGTGGACCACCTCGGCGCCGGCGCCCGCCGCGACCGCCGCGATGTCCGGGTCGTCCGTCGAGACCGCCACGTGGGTGACGCGGCGGGCGGCCAGGCAGGCGCGGACGGCGCGGGCGACCAGGGGGACCCCGCCGACCGGGGCGAGGTTCTTGCCGGGCACGCCCTTGGAGCCGCCGCGGGCCGGGATCACCGCCAGGACGGTGCGCGGGGCGCTCACAGCTCCCCCAGCCGGCGGATGAGGGGCGCCACGTGTTGGACGCCGTGCCGGTACGCGCCCCGCGCGGCCCCGCGCGCCGCGTCGCGCAGGAGGCGGCGCGCGCCGCGCGCCACGGGCGCCCCGGGCGCCGACGTGTCGGTGTCCAGGCGGTGGCGGGCGAGGACGCCGGGGAGGTAGCCGGGGGCGGTGGTGGCCGTGTAGTACGGGGCGATCGGCGGCAGGACGTCCCGCGCCAGCAGGTCGGCCACGCGCCGGCGGGCCGCCGCGAAGGCCGCGTCGGGGTCCCGTACGGCCTCCCCGGGCGGTACCGCGCCGCCGTCGCGCGCCGGGCCGGTGGGAGCCACGCCCTGGTCGGTGAGCCACGCCGGGTCCGGCACCGGGCGGTGACCGGCGTCGATGCGGTCCCAGGAGGTGAGCAGCCCGGAGCCGACGAAGTGGTGGTTGCCGAGCGCCTCGCGCACGCCCAGATCGGTGAGGACGGCGGTCGGCACGCCCCGGTGCAGGGCCTCCAGGGCGGCCGTCGACGAGACGGTGACCAGCAGGTCCGTACGGTCCAGGACCTCGCCCATGTTCCCGTACACGAGGCGCAGGTTGGGCGGGAGCGGCAGGGTCCGGGCGAGCTTCTGGTACGGCAGTTCCTCGATGTGCGTGGTGTGCTCGCCCGGCTTGGAGCGGAGCTTCAGCAGCACCTCGCGGCCCGGGTGCAGCCGGGCGTGGCCGGCCAGCCGGCGCAGCAGGTACAGGCGGTCGGCGCGCGACGCCGGTACGGACGGCTGCGCGGCGAACACGACGGTGTGCCGCCCCGGCACGGGCCGGTGGGGCGCCCCGCCGAGGAACGGCAGCGCGGCCTCCACGACCGCCGACGCGTCGGCGCCGACCCCCTCGTACACGGCGCGGAACCGGCGCGCGTCGTACGGGGAGTTGGCCAGGACGACGTCGGCGCCGTGCCGCAGCAGCAGTCCGTCGGTGAGCTTCTCGTAGACGACGCCGACGTAGCCGGTGACGACGACGGGGCGGCGGCGCGGGGACGCCCGGGCCAGCCCGTGGAGGAGCGCCTGCACGGTGCCGCCGACGAGGGCGAGAACGACCACGTCGTACGCCTCGTCCCGTACGGCCCGCAGGAACTCCGCGCCCGTCACCTCGCGGGGCGTGCCCAGGCCCGCCTCGGCGAGCTGCCGGGCGGTCGGGGTGGCGCGGCCCCGCAGCGCGTACCCGGTGACGTCCGGGCCGGTGGCGCCGGGCGGGGGCGGCGGGGCGATCCGGCGCGCGGTGAGCGCGCCCCATTTCCAGCGGGTGTCGGAATCCGCGAGAACGGCGATCCGAGGTGTGGGCGAAGGCACGCCGAGGACGTTAGGAATCCCTTTCGGTGCGCGGCCCAACTCGATCGCAACAAACGGTGAACAGCGTCCGGCGGCCGTCCGGTTCAACGGTGCGCCGCCCACTGTTCACCGCGCATCCCTTCCCCTGTCGGGAAGAATGCGGGGCCCGCCCCCTAATCTCCGGGGGGTGGTCAAGCTCTCCGTCGTCGTGCCGTTCTTCAATGTGCAGAGATACGCGCCCGACGCCCTCCGAAGCCTGCGCGCGAACGCCCGCGACGATTTCGAGTTCCTGCTGGTCGACGACTGCTCCACGGACGGCACGCCGGAGATCCTCCGGCGTGCCGTCCGGGAGGTCCCGGGCGCGGTGCTGCTGCGACACGAGCGCAACAGCGGACTGGCGACGGCCCGGAACACGGGGCTGGACGCGGCGCGCGGCGAGTACGTCGCGTTCCTGGACGGCGACGACTGGCTCGCGCCCGGGCACTTCGCCCAAGTACTGTCGGTTATCGAGGAGTTGGGGTGCGACTTCGTGCGCACCGACCACATCCGCTGCACCGGTTCGGAGCGGTCGGTCCAGCGGGTCCCGGTGGGCCGGCGCGGCGAGGTGCTGCGACCGCGCGACGCGATCCTGCCGGCCGACCGGTCCACGTCGGTCGACTACCCGTACGCCTGGGCGGGGATGTACCACCGGCGGCTCGCGGAGCGCGGGCTGCTGCGCTTCACGGACGGGTTGCGCACCGCGGAGGACCGCCCGTGGATCTGGCGGCTGCACCGCGAGGCGGATTCCTTCGCGGTGGTGGGGGGAACACCGGGAATCTTCTACCGGCGCGGGGTCGCCTCCTCCCTCACCCACATCGGCGACATGCGCCAACTGGATTTCATCAGGGCTTTCGACCAGGTAATCGAAGAAACCGCGAAAGATCCGGAAGCGGACCGGCTGATGCCGAAAGCGGTGCGCACGTACTGCGCGATCATCGCCCACCACGTGGGTTCCGCGGAACGGTTCCAACCGGTCGTCGCCCGGAAATTGCGGACGTGGAGCGCGGCGGCGCTGCGCCGGCTGCCGCAGGACGTGCTGGCGGACGCCCTGGACGGGATGGACGCGCGGCGGGCGGCGGTGTTGCGCCGGCTGCGGCGGCGGCCCGCCCTGGTGGGCGCGGGGGTGCCGGCGTGACGGTCCGACTGCTGTACGCGTCCAGCCTGTACGGCGCGGCGACGCTCGCCGCCGCCCTGGACGCCGGGCTCCTCCCGCCGGCCGGGCGGCGGGTGCTGCTGGTCGCGAACAACGCGGCGGTGCCCGAGACGACGACGCCGCTCGACCGGATGCCGGGGTTCGAGCGGCTGCGCGGCCGCTTCGACGCCGTGCTGTCCTGGAACGAGGCGGTCGCGCCGCTGCACCCGGCCGGCTGGACGCCCCGCCCCGACGACGTGCCGCTGTGGGAGCGGTACCTGCGGTCGCTGTGGGGGCTGGGCGGCGAGCGGGTGGAGCTGGTGGTGGAGTCGCTCCAGGTGGCACCCGCGCTGGCGCTGGCACGGCTGTTCCCGGACGCGCCGCTCGACGTGTACGCGGACGGGCTGATGAGCTACGGCCCGACCCGGGTCCGGCTCGACCCGCTGGTCGGGGAGCGGGTGCGGCGGGTGCTGCACCCGGAGCTGGTGCCGGGGCTGCGGCCACTGCTGCTGGCCGAGTTCGGGGCGGAGCCGGTGGTGGTGCCGGAGGACGCGTTCACGAAGGTGCTGGACGAGCTGGCCGGACCGGAGGAGCTGCCGGAGGTGCCGGCCCGGGGCGGTGCGCTGCTGCTGGGGCAGTACCTGGCCGCGCTGGGCATCCTCTCCCCCGCCGAGGAGGAGGCGCTGCACGTGCGGATGGTGCGGGGCGCGGTCGCGCTCGGGCACCGGCGGCTGGTGTTCAAGCCGCACCCGGTGGCCCCGCCGTCCTGGTCGCGGACGCTGGAGCGGGAGGCCCGGGCGCTGGGCGCGGAGCTGACGGTCCTCGAACGGCCGGTGCTGGCGGAGGTGGTGTTCCGCCGGATGCGGCCCGACCTGGTGGCGGGCTGCTTCTCGACGGCGCTGTTCACGGCGGCCCGGTTCCACGGCCTCCCGGTGGCGCGGACCGGCACCGGGACGCTGCTGGAGCGGCTCGCCCCGTACGAGAACAGCAACCGGGTGCCGGTGACCCTCGCCGACGTGCTCCTGCCGGACCTGGACGCGGGCGGCGCGGGCGCGCCCCGGGCGGTGGACGCGGAGGTGACCGCGCTGGTGGAGGCGGTGGGGTACGCGATGCAGCCCCGGGTGCGCCCCGACCTGCGCCCGGTGGCCGAGCGGCACCTGTCGGGCGCCGACCCGGCCCGGGTGGACCGGTACTTCCGCCGTCGCCGTCTCACCGCCCTGGGCCTCCCGGGCGGCCTGCCGGCGTCCGGCAACCGCACGGCCCGCCGCCTGGCCGGCCGGGTCCTCCGCCGCACCCGCCGCCTGCGCGGCCTGCGCCGCCTCCACCGCCTGTTGGCGTCCTAGGCGCCGGAGACGCCCGAGGCACCGGAGGCATCAGAGGTGCCGAATGCATCAGGGGCGCGAGGTACTGGAGATACCAGAGACGGCGGGGGTATCCGAGGCGGCGGAAGCGCCCGAGGCGCCGGAAGCACCCGAGGCACCCGGGACACCCGAGATCCGCAAGGCGCCCCGGGCACCCGAGGCAGCCGAGGCGCCCGAGACGGCAGGGACACCCGAGGCGCCGGAAGCACCCGAAGGTGGCGGCGCGGAGGGCCGCTAGTCGGCCAGGGGTTCCTGGAGTTCCGTCACCCACTTGCTCGTGTCGTCCGGGTGCTCCAGGTACAGCTCGCGGGTGTAGCCCGCCGAGCGGTGGCCGTGGGCGGCGGTCCAGGCGGCGAGCGTCTGGACCGTGGTGAGGACCCCGTCCATCGGCCCGCGGTGGATGGCGGTGGCCGCGCGGGCGACGGGCGGCAGCTCGACGAAGTCGACGTCCGGCGCGGTCGTGCCGGGCGGGACGATCATCCCGGCGTGGGCGAGGATCGCGCCGTCGCCCGCCGGGGCGTCCTCGTAGTACGCCAGGCCCGGACCGAAGCCGGTGACCCCCGCGGCGATCAGACGGGCGCACAGCTCCTCGTACAGGGAGGAGACGACGGGGCCGATGTCGGCGGGCGCGAAGCTCGCGGCGACCCCACTCAGTTCGGCCAGCCGCACGGCGGGAAGGCTCTTGACGACGACGTCCTGCGTGGACATGCGTCCCTCGCTCTCGATGACCCGGAGCCTCGCCGCGACCTGCCCGAGCCGGGCGGTGGCCTCGGCCACCGCCGCCTCCAGCTCGGCCCGCCGCAGCCGCAGCATCCCGCGCAGTTCGTCCGCGCCGACCTCGTCGTCCACGATCGACCGCACCTGGTCGAGCGTGAAGCCGAGGTCCTTCAGCGCGATGACCCGGTTGAGCCGGGCCAGTTGGCCGGCCTCGTAGAACCGGTAGCCGCTGTGCGGGTCGACGTGGGCGGGCCGCAGCAGTCCGATGGCGTCGTAGTGGCGCAGCATGCGGACGGACACGCGGCCGTGCCGGGCGAAGTCTCCGATGGTGAACATGACGCCTCCTACGACACGGCCTCACACGGTGTCAGGGTCAAGCGCCGGGCCCGGTGCCGCCGCCGGCCGGTCAGGCACCGCCCAGGGACAGCTTCGCGGCGAAGCCCAGGAACAGCGCGCCCGCCGCCGAGGTCGCCGTCGCCGACAGCCGCCTGCGGCGGCGGAACGCGGCGGCGAGGTGCGTACCGGCGAAGATCAGCAGGGACAGGTAGAGGACGCTCGCCACCTGCGCGAGGGTGCCGAGGACGACGAAGGACAGCGCCGGGTACGGGTACGCCGGGTCGACGAACTGGACGAAGAACGCGACGAAGAACAGGATCGCCTTCGGGTTGAGCAGGCTGATCACGAACGCCCGCCGGAACGGCCGCTCCCCCTCGGGCACCGGCCCGGCGGCGGCCGGCTCCGGCTCGGACCGCTCGGCGCGACCGCGCCACATCGCCCACGCGGCGCGCAGCATCCCGGCGGCGAGCCACGTCAGGTAGCCGGCGCCGGCGTACTTGACGATCCCGAACAGCACGGCGTTCGCCTGGAGCAGCGAGGCGACGCCGGCGGCGGACAGGGTCATGAGGACCGTGTCGCCGCACCAGACGCCGGACGCGGCGACGTACCCCTTCCGTATGCCGCTCCGGGCGGCGACGGAGAGCACGTACAGCGAGTTCGGTCCCGGCAGGAGGACGATGACGAGGAGGCCGGCGAGATAGGTCGGCAGATCGGTGACACCCAGCATGGGGCGGAGTGTCGCACAGCGGCGCGCCACTCCGCCTCCGAGTTCCGCGCCATGGAACGGCGCAGGTCAGCGGGGGTCAGCGGGGGTCAGAAGGCGTCCGTCGGGACGTACGTGCGGGTCCGTCGGGCGCCGGGGACGGGAGCCTCCGCCGGTCAGAAGGCGTCCGTCGGGACGTACGTGCCCCACACCTCGCGCAGCGCGCCGCAGACCTCGCCGACCGTGGCGCGGGCCTTGAGGGCCTCCTTCATCGGGTAGAGGACGTTGTCCGTGCCTTCCGCCGCCTTCTTCAGCGCGGCGAGGGCCGTGTCGACCGCCGCCCGGTCGCGCGCGGCGCGGAGCTCGGCGAGGCGCTCGGCCTGCTGGGCCTCGATGGCCGGGTCGACGCGGAGCGGCTCGTAGGGCTCCTCCTCGTCGAGCGTGAAGCGGTTGACGCCGACGACGACCCGCTCGCCGCTGTCGGTCTCCTGGGCGATGCGGTACGCGGACCGCTCGATCTCGCTCTTCTGGAAGCCGCGCTCGATGGCGCTGACGGCGCCGCCCAGCTCCTCGACCTTCGCCATCAGTTCGAGGGTCAGGGCCTCCACGTCGTCGGTCATCTTCTCGATGACGTACGAGCCGGCGAACGGGTCGACCGTGGCGGTCACGTCCGTCTCGTACGCGAGGACCTGCTGCGTGCGCAGGGCGAGGCGGGCGCTCTTGTCGGTGGGCAGCGCGATGGCCTCGTCGAACGAGTTGGTGTGCAGCGACTGCGTGCCGCCGAGCACGGCGGCGAGGCCCTGGACGGCGACGCGGACCAGGTTGACCTCGGGCTGCTGGGCGGTGAGCTGGACGCCCGCGGTCTGGGTGTGGAAGCGCAGCATCCACGACTTGGGGTTCTTCGCGCCGAACTCCTCGCGCATCACCCGCGCCCAGATCCGGCGGGCCGCGCGGAACTTGGCGACCTCTTCCAGGATCGTGGTCCGGGCGACGAAGAAGAACGACAGGCGGGGCGCGAAGTCGTCGACGTCCATGCCCGCGGCGACGGCCGTGCGGACGTACTCGATGCCGTCCGCGAGGGTGAACGCGATCTCCTGCGCGGGCGACGCGCCGGCCTCCGCCATGTGGTAGCCGGAGATCGAGATGGTGTTCCACTTCGGGATCTCGGCCTTGCAGTACTGGAAGATGTCGGCGATCAGCCGGAGGGACGGCTTCGGCGGGAAGATGTACGTGCCGCGGGCGATGTACTCCTTCAGCACGTCGTTCTGGATCGTGCCGGTGAGCTGGTCGGCGGGCACGCCCTGCTCCTCGGCGACCAGTTGGTAGAGCAGGAGCAGGAGGGCGGCCGGCGCGTTGATCGTCATCGACGTGGAGACCTTGTCCAGCGGGATGCCGTCGAACAGGACGCGCATGTCGTCGATCGAGTCGATCGCCACGCCGACCTTGCCGACCTCGCCGTGCGCGATCGGGGCGTCCGAGTCGTGGCCCATCTGCGTGGGCAGGTCGAAGGCGACGGACAGGCCCATCGTGCCGTTCGCGATCAACTGCTTGTAGCGGGCGTTGGACTCGACGGCCGTACCGAAACCGGCGTACTGCCGCATGGTCCAGGGGCGGCCCGTGTACATCGTCGGGTAGACGCCCCGGGTGAAGGGGTACGAGCCCGGTTCGCCCAGCTTCTCCGCCGCGTCCCAGCCGGACAGGGCGTCCGGCCCGTACACCGGTTCGATGGGCAGTCCCGACTCCGACTCGCGCGCCATGTGCTGTGCCTTCCGATAGACCTACTCGCAGGTACCGACCCTCGCGACGGACTGTAGCGGCGGGCGTGCGGCGGGTGGAGGGCCGCACGCTGGGACCTTCCTCACAGCCCCCGGTCGGCCTCCCGGGGCCATTTCGGTCACAGCATCGTCACACCACCCCGGTGTCGGGCAACCGGGGAGGACGGGGAAGTATCCCTGTCTACGTAGGTTCCGATCCCTGGGGGCTTCCATGCACCGTCGTCCGTCCGCCATACGCGGGGGGCTGCTCGCCGCCGCGGCGCTCGCCCTGGCCACCGGCTGCGCCGCCCAGGTCGTCGGGACGGCCGGGCCCGCCGCGTCGCCGGCCGCGCGGGAACCGGCCGAGGCCGTCTCGCCGACGCCCGCCTCGGCGTCCCCGTCGCCGGCGGCCCCCTCGCCCTCCCCTTCCTCGTCTTCCCCTTCCTCCCCTTCGACCTCCGCGTCCCCGTCCCCGGTCCTGCCCGCCTCCTCGTCACCGGTGGAGGGCGGCGACGGCAAGCCGACCGCCTCGGCGTCCCCGGTGGTGAAGGTGCTGATGGCGAAGGGCACCGAGAGCGAGCGGGTGCGTGAGCTCCAGGCGCGGCTGCGCCAGCTCGGGCACTTCCACCGCAGCCCCACCGCCTTCTACGGCGCCCTCACCGCCGAGGCGGTGTCGGGGTTCCAGGAGGAGCGGGGGCTGCCGGCCACGGGCGCCGTCGACGGGACGACCTGGGAGAGGCTCACCGCGGTGACGCGGAGGCCCACGCCGGACGAGCTGCGTCCGCAGACCACCAACGAGCTGGACGCCCCGGACCCGCGCTGCATGACGGGCCGGGTGCTGTGCATCAGCAAGGAGAGCCGGACGCTGGCCTGGATGATCGACGGGAAGGTCGTCTCGGCGATGGACGTGCGCTTCGGCTCCGTCAACACGCCGACCCGCGAGGGCACCTTCAAGGTGGACCGCAAGGAACGGACGTGGACGTCGACGCTGTACCACTCCGAGATGCCCTACTCGATGTTCTTCAGCCGCGGCCAGGCGGTGCACTACTCCGCGGACTTCGCGGCGCGCGGCTACAACGGCGGCTCGCACGGCTGTGTGAACGTCCGGGACAAGGCGCGGCTGGCGCAGGTCTTCGAGCAGGTGCGGGTGGGCGACAAGGTGGTCGTCCACTGGTGATCCGGGGCTCCGGGGCGATCCGGGGTTCCGGACTCCGGGGCCGGGAGAGGGGCGCGGGCGGGACCGGGGGAACGTGCCCCGCCCGCGCCGTGTGCGCCGAGCCGTAGGTACGGGGGGAACCCCGGCTCCTTGCGCCGCCGATGACCAGTCGGCTCACTCATTACTGCGTCACCGACTCGAAAAATGTCACACCTGCCACGCGACCCGAAGGAACCGCAGGTCAGAGGCGTGTCACGGGCGAAGCGGAAGCCGCACGAGCGCGCGGGCGCACGGGCGGCGCGACCCGGCGCGGGGACGCGCGGGCGAGCCGGGCGGCGGTCCCGCCGCCGGGGCGCGCGGGCGGGGCGAGGCGGCCGAGACCCGGTACGGGAACACGCGGGCGAAGCGGGGCAGCGGGGCCCGGCGCAACAGCATGCGGACGGAGCGGGCGGGGTCCCCGTACGGAAGCACGCGGGCGGGACGGCGGCGGGGCACGCGCGGGCGAAGCCGGGCGGCAGGATCCGCTGCCGGGACGCGCGGGCGGGACGGTGGCGGGGCCCGGTGCGGGCACGCGCGGGCGGGACGAGCCGCCGGAACCGGGGCGGTGACACGGCGGAGGGGCGAGCCGCGGGGCCCGGCGGGTCCGTGCGGGGCCCGGGCGGGTCCGTCAGCGGGTCAGGGCCGCTTGCCGTCGGAGCCCTTGCCGGAGGGCTTCTGTCCGGAGGTGCCGGAGGAGGAGGCCCCCTTGCCGGTGGTGCCCCCGCTCCCGCCTCCGCCGTTCTTGCCGTTCTTGCCGGTCGTGCCCTGGCCGCCTCGGGCGGTGTCGGGGTCGCCGTTGTCGGAGTCGCCTCCGGTGCCGCCGCTCCCGCTCCCGCCCTTGCCCACACCCGTGCCGGTTCCCGTGCCCGTGCCGGGGAGGCCGCCGACCGCGCCGGTACCGGCGGACGTGCCGGTTCCGCCGACCGCGCCCGTGCCGGCGGACGTGTTGCCGGTCTGGCGGCCACCGCCGGCCAGGACCTGGTCGCAGAAGCGCCGGACGCTGCCGCTGTCGGCGTTCGCCGCGAGCTCCAACTGCCGCCGGCGCGCGGTGTCGAGGCGGCCGTCGCGGAAGTCGCGGCACGCCTGCGTGGCCCGGGCGGGCCAGGTGCCGTCGGGTGCCCTGGTGACCGTACGGCCCCAATCACCGGGGTCGGTACGGCCGCCGGAGGTGCCGTCGTCGCCGCCCGCGGAACCGCCCCCGACCGTGGCGGCGCCGTTCGCGCCGGTCGACGGGGCGGGCGACGTCGACGACGTCGGGCCGCCCGGACCGGTGGACGCCCGGGGGCCGGTGGAGCCGGGCGGGACGACCGCCGGGCCCACCGGGGTGGTGGGCGCGGAGGCCGACGCGGCGGGCAGGGGCGTCTTGTGGCCGCCGAACGTGGGCAGGACGCCCGTACTGGCGGCGACGGCGACGCCGCCCACCGCGAGCCCGGCGACCGAGGCGGCCAGACCCCAGCGGGCCGGGCGCGTCCAGCCGCGCGGGCGGGCCGGGCGCAGCGGGCGCAGAGCTGTCCCCATCCGTACGGATCCGAGATCGGAACCGGTCGCCACCTGCGACTTCGTCACGTGTGCGGACCGGGCGGCGCGGAACGCCACGAGCGCCGCCTCCTCGCCGGGCAGCTCGCCCGAGGGGCCCGGCGCGAGGGGGCCGACGCCACCGCGGGCGCTGTCGAGCACCTCCGAAAGGCGTTCGACCTGCCACTGTGCGTAATCGTCGTCGGCGTCGACCGGCTCGCCACGCAGCAGTCGCTCCGCCGCTTCGTGGTCGAGCCACTCATACCGCTCGTCGGCCATCACATGTCCTTCTGCGTCCGCGGGCGCGAATGCGTCACAGCACGGCGCGCGGCCGGGGTGCGTGCGCCGGACTCCGTGGGGGGCCCCGGCTGCGGGGGTACGGCGCTCAGCGCGGTGTCGTTCGGGTCGCCCGCGCCGAGCAGTTCCGCGAGCCGCTTCAGGCCGCGGTGGGCGGCGGTGCGGACGGCGCCGGGCCGCTTGCCGAGCGCCTCGGCGGCGCTCTTGGCGTCGAGGCCGACGACGACCCGGAGGATCACCGCCTCGGCCTGGTCCTGCGGGAGTTGGGCGATCAGGTTCATGGTGCGGCCGGTGGCGAGGGCCTCCATGGCCTCGCCGGCGGTGTCGCAGTCGGCCGGCTTGTCGGTCAGCTCGGTCTCGTCGCCGCCCTGGGCGGGACGGCGGCCACGCATGCGCAGGTGGTCCAGGGCGCGGTTGCGGGCGATGCGGGCCGCCCAGCCGCGGAAGCGGTCGGCGTCCCCGCTGAACCGGTCGAGGTCCCGGGCGATCTGCAACCACGCCTCGGACGCCACGTCCTCGGCGTCCGCGTCGCCCACCAGCGTCCGTAGGTATCCGAGCAGCCGCGGGTGCACGGCGCGGTACACAGTACGGAAGGCGTCTTCGTTCCCGTCCTGTGCCGCGAGCACTGCGGCGGTCAGCTCCGCGTCGTCCCCCAGCACTCCCACAACCCGTTCGTCATCGCGACAGGCACATCAGGCCGGTCCGCCCAGCGCGCAGCAGCACGCTACGTGCTGCTGCCGCATCTCGTCCATGTTTGTACAACATGCAACCGACTGGGTCTCGGGGTGGTGTGACAGAAAACGCACCCGTGGCGCTGTTAGGAGTACGGGGCCGTCCTGCGGACCCGCGGACGACGGCCGGGGCCTCTCCTGTGGGGGGTGGCGGCCCCGGTCGTCGCTCCGATCTCCGCGGCCCTGACCTGCGGTGATGCGGCACGTGACCGGTCACCGTGACCAACCGCGTGCCCAACGCGCCGAGCGCCCCGCGCGGCCCGCGTTCGCCGAGGTCTCCACGGGGCTCCCTCCCCGCGTCCGCGTCGTTCGTGCGGCCCCGGCCATGGGGGCGGGATCCACGGGTGGCGGCACGCGAAGGGTGGGGCGCGGGCCGAGTACGGGACTCCCGGCGCTCAGCTGTAGTAGGCGATCTTCTCGTCGAGGACCTCCATGGCCCGGCACAGCGCCGCCACCCGCTGCTCCAGGGCGGCACGGCGCTCGCGGAGGAAGGCGACCCGCTCCTGCGGAGGGTGCTCGGCGCGCAGGATGGCGACGAACCCCCGCAGGTCCGCGATGCCGAGGCCGGCCTCGCGGAAACACGTGATCAGGCCGATCCAGAAGAGGTCGTCCTCGGTGTACTCCCTACGCCCGCCGGCGGAGCGCCGGATCGGGCCGATGAGCCCTTCGCGCTCGTAGTAGCGCAGTGTGTCGATGGAGACGCCGGCGCGGTCGGCGGCTGCCGCCGGGGCCAGGGTGGTCATGGGGCTCCTTCGGTCACGGCCGTCACCGCGCTTCGGCGAAGCGCGTCAGGTGCTCGTCATCGAGCCGCACGCGGCGTGCGGCGAGCGCCTGTTCGATCTGCTCCACCCGGCTCGCGCCGACGATGGGATCGATGCCCTGCTTCATCAGCCATGCGAGGACGACCTGGTTCCTCGTGGCCGCGAGCTCGCCGGCGACGTCGTCCAGGACCGCGAGCACCCGGGTCGTTCCAGGGTGATCGTAGGTGTGCGGAAGCGGCTTGTCCGCGCGCTCGTAGGAACCCCACATCAGCGAGGTGTACGACCACACCGCGAGTCCCTCCGACCGCGCGAGGTCCAGGTCCTCGGCGGTGAGCATGCGGTGGCCGGCCTCCGCGACGGGGGCGAGCGGACGCGGCTGGAGGAGGGAGTGGCGCAGTTGCAGGGCCGTCCACGGTTCCACGCGCCGCTCCCGCGCGAGTGCCCGGGCGCGCTCGACGCGCCAGGCGGCGTGGTTCGCCGCCCCGACCCGCAGGGCCACTCCCTTCGCGACCAGCTCGCCGAAGGCGCCGACCGTCTCCTCCAGCGGCACGGTGCGGTCCTCGGCGTGGGCCCAGAGCAGGTCGACGTGATCGACCCCCAGGCGTTCCAGGCTCTCCTCCACGCCGGCGTGGACGGCGCGCGCGGAGAGCCCTTCGGCGCTTTCCGGCCAGGAGTGCGGAACGAGCGGGTTCTGCCGGACCTTCGTCGCGATCCGCACCGCGTCGCGCGCGCCCGGACGGGCCCGGAGCCACGCGCCGATGACGCGTTCGCTGGCGCCGCCGACGCCGCTGGGGTCGGCCCAGAAGGAGTAGCAGTTCGCGGTGTCGAGCCAGACGCCGCCGGCGGCGACGAAGGAATCGAGGATCGCGAAAGCCCGGTCGGGGTCGACGCGGGTGCCGAAGTCCATGGTCCCGAGGACGATCTGGGGGTCGGTGGTGTTCATGCCGCCCATGCTCGTATCTGGAGCGCGCTCCAGGTCAAGAGCCGTTGCGGCGGAGGGCCTTGGACCCGGTCCCGGGGGTTCGGCGGCGCGTACGGCGGACGCGCGTGACGCCGCCCCTGGGCGGTGGCTGAACGAGCTGCCGTTTCCCCTGGGGCCCCGCACCTCGCCGGGCGGTCCGCAGGCCGACGAGGGGTGGGCGTGACGACGGGTGGAGTCGCGGGCCGGGTCCTCGAAGTGCGGCCCGAGGACCTCGGAGTCGAAGGTCGTCCATCGGCGTCACGGCGACTTCTGGCGCGGCGGCCCTCGGGGACCGTTCCGGGTGGCGGACGGGAACCCCTGCCCGAACGGCACGACGGCCCGTGGGCCCTCCAGGGTGCAGGAGGCCGGGGGCGGTGGTCCCGGTCGTCTTTTCGGAGTGCCGGGCGCGTCAGCCACCGCGCGCCGCCTCCCCGCCGGGGCCGCTCCAGTCCCCCGGGGCGCTCCGGGCCCCGGCCCGCTCCAGGTCCCGGCCCGCTCCGGGCCCGCGGGTTACTCCAGTCCCCCGGGTCGCTCCAAGTCCCCGGCCCCCTCCAGACCCCCGCGGCGCTCCAAGTCCCCGGCCCCTTCCAGGCCCTCGGGTCGCTCCAGGTCCCCGGCCAGTCGCCTCAGCCCCCGGTGCGCGGCCGTGCGCACCGCTCCCGGCCGCTTGCCCAGGAGCCGCGCCGCCGCCGGGCCGTCCAGGCCGACCACCACGCGCAGCAGGACCGCTTCCGCCTGGTCGCGCGGGAGCGACCGGACCAGGGCGAGCACCTCCTCCGTCGCCAGGGACTCCAGCGCGGCGGACGCCGTGTCGTGCCGGTCGGGGAGGTCCAGCGCGTCCTGTTCGAGCGGCGCGGCGCGGGGTCGGCGGCGCTGCCTGCGCAGGTGGTCCAGCGCCCGGTGCCGCGCGATGGTCGCCGCCCAGCCGCGGAACCCGCCGCCGTCGCCCCGGAACCGGCCGAGGTCCCTCGCGATCTCCAGCCACGCCTCGGCGGCCACGTCCTCGGCGTCGTCGCCGACGAGTCCCCGCAGGTGCCCCAGGAGCCCGGGGTGCACCGCCCGGTACACGTACGCGAAGGCCCGCTCGTCGCCGCCCCGCGCCAGCAGGACGGCCGCGGCCAGCTCCCTGTCGTCTCCCCCCACACCACAGCCTGCGTGCGCCCCGGCGGAAGTGTCACACGAAGGGTGACCTACGTCACTTCTAGTCAAGTTTGATTACTAGAGGCGTCGGGGATACCTTTCTCGCGTAGTCAAAGTTGACCACCTCGTCCATGAGGAGCCCGAGTGACCTTCCTTCCCGAGACCGGATACGTCCCCACCGCCGAGGACCGCGCCGGGCTGGACGCGTGGTTCGCGGAGTACGACGCCCGCAGCGCGCGGCGCGACGTCGCGGGGATGGCCGACATGGCCGTCTTCCCGCTGAACCTCGTCAGCGACGACTCGGCGGGCGAGGGGCGGACCGCGCAGTGGGACCGGGAGCGGTTCGTCGCCACCATGACCGGGGTGATGGGCGACGGCGCCGGGGACATCGCCTTCGAGTCGACGCGGACGCCCGTCTTCCTCTCCCCCGCCCTGGCGGTCGTCTTCACCGACTCGACCATGACCGCCGACGGCGAGACGCGGCGGCTGCGGTACGCCGACGTCCTGGTCAAGCGGGACGGCGCCTGGGCGTTCCAGACGATGATCCAGGGCGGCTGGGGCGACACCCTCTGACAACCCCTCAGAAACCGTCCCGGACGCCGCGATAATACGCGGGTGAACACCGCCTCGCCCGTCCCCCTTCCCGCCGGGCACATACCGCCCGGAACCGCCGCCTGGCGGTCCTCCGACGCCCGGCGGTGGCTGGCCGCCGTGCCCGCCGCGTGGGCGCACCCGCTGTGGGCCGTACTGGGCCTGGCCCTCGCGGCGGGGTGGCGGGTGGCGGCGGCCCCCGCCGACCCGTGCACCCCGGCCGAGCCGTGCGGGACGGACTGGCCGGGCCTCGGGTTCGCCGCGGTGCTGCTGCTCACCCTGTACTGGGTGGTGCGGCAGCCCCGGCTCGCCCTGCCCGGCCTCGCGGTGGTCCTCCTCGGGCACCTGGCGGACGGCGGGGTCGCCGCCGCGCTGGGGGAGCCGTCGTGGCTCGCCTTCGCCGCGGCGGTCGGGTTCGCCGCGGCCGGGCTCCTCCACCGCCTCGCCGCCGCCGCCCGGCAGCGGGCGCTGGCGCGCGAGGCGGCGGGCCCGGCCGTCCACCCCGTACCGGCCGCGGCCCTCGCGTTCCGGCGCGGGCGGCTCTCCTTCGCGCTGGCGTCGCTGCTGCTGGCCGTCGCCGTGTTCGGGTACTGGCGGGCGCAGCAGGTCGTCGACGCGTACGAGCGGCGGGTCGTCGGGCTGACGCCCGTGACCGGCACGGTCACCGCGTCCGACCCGGACGGGACGCTGATCGGGGTCGCCGTCGGCGGCCGGGTCCACCGGGTGGAGACCGCCCACTCCGAGGACCACCCCGTCGACAGCCGGGTCGACCTGTTCGTGGACGGCGACTGGGCCCGGCTGGCGGCGGAGCCGTACGACGTCTTCGGCTGGGAGCTGCTCGTCCTCGCCGGGCTCGTCGGCGGGCTGGCGTTCCTCGCCAACGCGGTCGACGGGCGGACCCGGTCCCGGCAGTTGCACCGCGGCCCGCTGCCCGTCCTGCGGGTGTTGGTCCGCGAGGGCCACGACGACGGCAGGACGTGGGTGTACGCGGCCGACGACCTCGACGCCGGGCGGCCCCTCCTCCACTTCCACTCCCTCCACGCCTTCGAGGACGGCCCCGACGCCCCCGGGGCCCGGCGCGCCCCGCACGAGGACGACGAAGACGACGCGGACGAGGACGACGCGGACGACGGCGACGAGCTCGCCGAGGGGCTGCGCAGGGTCGGCGCCGTCCTGAAGGGCGAGGACCCGCCGCCCCCGCTGCGCGAGGCCGTCCTGTACGGCCTGCCGTTCACCGGTACCGAACTCGCCTTCGTCGCCCCCGACGACGGGGACCGCACCGAAGTGTCCGTGGAGTGCAGCGTCACCGCCGTGAAACCGGCCGTGGCGGGCCTCTTCGGCGGCGGCCTGCCGGATCCCGTCCCCGCGCCGGGGCGGCCCGGGGGCCCCGGCGGCGGACGGCGGCGGCCGGTCGACGAGGTCGCCGCGGCGCTGGGGCCGTCCGTCGCGCCCCGGACGTGGGGCGCGCACGGCGTGTCGCGCGCCGTCGGCGTGTTCCTGCTGCTGGTGCAGGGCGGCGGGGTGTGGGCGCTGCTCGACGACGAGGTGTCGTGGTTGTCGGTGTTCCCGCTGGTCGGCCTGTTCTTCGTCGTCACGTCCGCGTCGACGGCGCTCAACTGGCGGCTCACCGCCGACCGCGACGGGCTGTGGGTCGCCGGACCGTGGCGGGTGCGGCGCGTCCTGTGGGACGACGTGCTGACCGTGCGCCACAACCACGGCGGCGACCTCGTCGTCGCGCGGGAGGAGGACACCGAGGTGGTCCTCTCGCCCATCGGCTGGGCGTGGCTGGAGCGGCGGCTGGGCCGCGAGCCGTACGGGCCGCGCGCCGCCGAGGAGGCCCACGCGCTGCTGCGGAGGCCCGGGCTGCGGCCCCTGGAGGAGGCCGCGCCGGGGCAGCAGGGCATGCCGGTGGGGCCGCTCGTCGCGGTCGTGTCGGCGGTGTGGGGGGCGGCGGTGCTGCTGCTGTTCTGAGCGGTGCCGCCGCCCCGGCCGCCCGGCCCCGCCGCCTCGGTCACCCCGCCGCCCCGGCTGACCCGCCTCCCGGGCCCCACCGCCCCGGACACGCCGCCGCTCCGGACAGGACACCGCTCCGGACCCGCTGCCGCCCCGCGCGGGTCGCCGCGCCCCTACGCCGTGCGGGCCCGGCGCGACAGGACCGCCCCGAGGACGCGGCGGCCCTCGGCGGACAGGTCCAGGGCCCGGCGCAGCCCGCCCGCCCCGCCGTCCCCGAGGACCTCCAGGACCCGCACCTGACGGCGCAGTTCCCCCTCCACCAGCGGTCCCACGCCCTCCGGCCCGCCCGTGCGGCAGCGGTCCAGGACCTCCGCGAGCCCCGGCGACGGGGCGGCGCACAGCCGGTGGTGCAGCTCCAGGGCGGCGAGGGAGCACGTGTCGGCCCACTCCCGGAGCGGCTCCCGCGCCCACGCGCCGGGCGCGGCGTCCAGCATCCGCCGTACGAGCGCGGCCTCCTCGGCGTCCGCCGGGGCGGCACCGGCGGCCTCGACCGCGGCCCTCGCCTCCGCGACGCGGTCGGGCCAGTCGGCCCCCTGGCGCGCGACGCCCAGCCACAGGGGGCGGAGCTGGTCGGTGGCCTCCGGGACGAGCAGCGGCAGGCAGCGGTCGAGGCAGGCCAGCGCGGCGGCGGCCAGTCCCCGCTCACCGGCCCGCGCGATCAGTTCCACCAGGGGCGGGGTCGTGCTCGTGCTCGGACTCATGACGTCTCCCGTCGCGAACGCGGTACTTCCCCTTACTGCGTCGGATGGCGAAAAAGCGTCACCGGCCGTGGCGCGAAACCTCACTTCGGTGTCGGGGGCGCGGCCCCACCCCGGTGCGGGCACGGATCGGCCGCCCCTGCCCGCGCCGGACCCGCGGCGCGGCCCCCGCGCCCCCGGGCGGGCCCGCGGCGCGTCACAGCCGCCCGGCGAGCGCCGAGAACTCGGACCAGGAGAGGGCCGGTTCGCGCGGGTCCCACACCTTCTGCGCCAGCGCCCGCAGCGGCATCCTGATCCCGGCGGCGACCTGGTCCTGCGTCTGGGCGTTCGCGAGGTCGCACCACACGGCGAACCGGCCGCCCAGGATCTGCCCGGAGTACCGCGCCGGCACCGCCTGCGTGCCGCGCAGCACCAGCGGCGTCCACGACGCGTAGATCTCCCGGCCCGTCGGGTACGTGAACTGGTTCGGCTCGCCCAGGACGTAGTAGAGGTACCGGTCGTTGGCGTTGACGACCTTGCGGCCCTCGCGCAGGTACTCCACCGGGGGGCGCGCGCCGATCTCGCGGCCCGTCCAGTACTCGACCTCGACGCGCTTGTCGGCGGCGACCACCCCGCCGCGGAAGAACCCGTCGTTCCACGCCTTCGGCTGCTTGCCGGCCGCCCGCACGACCGCCGCCCGGTCGTTGAGCCAGCCCGTCGCCAGGTCCTGGATCCGCGCCCCGGAGCCGTGCCGGCGGCGGGCCTCGGCGGCCAGCGCCGGGTAGGACGCCTCCGGGTCGGACGCCGTGAGCGCCCGGTACTCGTCGGCGCCGATGTGGAAGTACCGGCCGGGGAACAGCCGCGCGTACTCACGCAGCAGGTCGTCGACGATCCGCGCCGACTCGGGCCGCGCGATGTCGATCGCCCCGCGCGCGACGGTGCCCTGCGCGTTCCGCAGGCGGAGGGAGGGGTGGGCGGCGAGGACGGCGCCGAGGTGGCCCGGCGAGTCGACCTCGGGGATCACGGTGATGTGCAGGCTCGTCGCGAGGGCGACGATCCGGCGGACCTCCGCCTTGGTGAGGTGCTGCCGCGACACGACCTCGGGGTGGCTGTCCGACTCGATGCGGAACGCCTGGTCGTCGGAGAAGTGCAGCCCGAGCTGGTTCAGCTTCAGGTCGGCCATCTCGCGGACGCGGGCCTCCAGCCAGGCGGCGGTGAAGTGCTTGCGGGCGATGTCGATCATCAGTCCGCGCTGCGGGCGGTCGGGCCGGTCCCGGATGACGCCCTCCGGCACGGCGCCGCCGGAGCGGAGGGCCTGCTTGACGGTCCGCGTCCCGTAGAAGACGCCCGCCTCGTCGGGCCCGGTGACGCGGACGCGGCCGTCGCGGACCGTCAACGCGTACGACTCGGGGGCGCCGGACGCCCCGCCGCCGTCGAGGGCCAGTTCGATGTCCCCGGCGCGGGCGGGCCGTTCGCCCCGGTCCGCGATGCCCAGCTCCCGGGCGAGGAGCCGCGCCTCGTCGGCCAGCGCGCCGCTGCCGCGCGCGACGACCACGCCGCTTCCCGCGCCGGGCCGCCACCCGGGCCCCCGCGCGGCCACGTGCTCCCGCACGGCGGGGATGGTGCGCGGCGCGGTGGAGAGCGGGTAGGTCCGCGTGGGGCTGGGCGTGGGGGAGGCGGAGGCGGTACGGGGCGAGGCGGTCGCCGCACCGGGGCTGGGGGCGCCGCCGTCCCCGCCGCCCCCGCACCCGCCGAGTCCCAGGAGCAGCGCGAGGGCCAGGGGGCCGGCCGCCCACCGGGGCGCCCTCCCCCGCCGCCCGGAACGCGCGGGGGGCCCGCCGCGCCGCCGGGGGCGGCCCCCGGCCGCACCACCGCCCCACCCGGAGCCGCTACCCCACCCGGAGCCGGCGCCCCACCCGGAACCACCGTCCCGTCCGCGCCCGGCCCGCGCCCCGGGGTGCGCGGGCGCGTCCCGCACGGGGGCGGCAGGCGCCTCCAGAGCGCCGTCGCGTGCGCCGGGCGCGGGGCCGTTCGGGTGATTGATGCGGCCAGGGGAAGCGGTGGACCGGCCAAAGGGCGTAACAAAAGACCTGACGGTGTCCGGTATCGGTCCCTTACCTGCGGGTTCGTTACGGGCAGTCACGCGCTTGCCTCCTCCCCGAGGCCACTGGGCCCCGGTACCGACGCGCCGAGTGCGTCCATTCCTCACATCGAAACTCTGCCTTCCGAGTGAAAAACGGAAAGGCTTCGAACCGCAGTCGCTCACTCTCGGTAACGTTGCGTCACTCTCTTCACACATTCCGCTCTACTCCCCCCGCTCGCCGTTCCGTCCAAGGAGCCCACGCTGTCCCGCGAATCCCTCTCCGGCGTCCCGCAGGCCCCCTGCGCCACCGCGGCCGTGGTGGCCCAGCCCCACGCCCCGCGCCCCACCGATCGCCTCTCCCTGTTCAACACCGCGCCCGTCTCCGCCGCGGAGGCGTCCCTGCTGGCCTGCTGCGGGAGCCGCCGCTGGGCGCGCCGCCTGACCCGCCACCGCCCGTACCCGACCGTCGAGGCACTGCTCGCCGCCGCCGACGAAGCCGCGTACGACCTGTCCGGCGCCGACCTCGACGAGGCGCTGGCCGACGAGGTCGCGCCCGTCTTCCCGCCGGGCACGTGCCCGGTGGCCTGCACGGCGCTGCGCGCGGCGCACGACGTGTACGTGGCGCGTTTCGGCCACGTCTTCGTCGCCTGCATCGACGACGACCGGTCCGATGAGCACTCGAACCTGATCCTGGACGGGATCCGGGCGCGGCTCGGCAACACGCCGGAGAAGGAGCGGGCCGTCGTCGCCGAGGAGCTCCGCCGCCTGACCCGGGCCCGGCTTGTCCGCCTTGTCACCTGAAGTGATGATTGAAGCGGATACAATGGGCCGTCCGAGCCTGTTTGATTGCCTGTTTGATCACACCTATGGACCCCGCGTGAGGGAACCGACAAGTCGTCGCTACCATGACCGGGGCCGGTGGACCGTACCCGGCCGGGTCTGACCGACAGAGAAGCCGGCCGACCCTGATCCCCGCTCCCGGAGGGTTTTTCCGTGCCGGCTGGAACGCTGTACCGCGGCCGGGAAGGGATGTGGTCGTGGGTGGCTCATCGAGTCACCGGCGTCCTCATCTTCTTCTTCCTGTTCGTACACGTACTGGACACCGCTCTCGTCCGCGTCTCGCCCGAGGCCTACGACGAAGTCGTGGCGACGTACAAGACGCCGATCGTCGCGCTGCTGGAGTACGGCCTGGTGGCCGCCATCCTCTTCCACGCGCTCAACGGTCTGCGCGTCATCGCCGTGGACTTCTGGGCCAAGGGCCCCCGCTACCAGAAGCAGATGCTCTGGACCGTCATGGGCATCTGGATCGTGCTGATGGCGGGCGCCGTCTACCCCGTCCTCGGCCACGCCGCACGTGAACTGTTCGGGAGCTGACGCCAGACATGTCTGCTGACACCACCCCCGCCGTCGGTCCCGTCGAGGGCGTGAGCCTCTACGACGTCGACAACCCCGCCCCGCTGATCGAGGCGCCCCGCAAGCGGACCAAGCGGAGCCCGAAGTCGACGCGGGGCAACTTCGAGCTCGCCGCGTGGCTGTTCATGCGCCTGTCCGGCGTGGTCCTCGTCGTCCTCGTCATCGGCCACCTGCTGATCCAGCTCGTGCTGGACGGCGGCGTCTCCAAGATCGGCTTCGCCTTCGTGGCGGGCCGCTGGGCGTCCCCGTTCTGGCAGGTCTGGGACCTGCTGATGCTGTGGCTCGCGATGCTGCACGGCGCGAACGGCCTGCGTACCGTCATCAACGACTACGCCGAGCGCCCGAGCACGCGCCTGTGGCTCAAGGGCCTGCTGTACACCGCGACGGTGTTCACCATCCTTCTGGGCACGCTGGTGATCTTCACCTTCGACCCGAACATCCGCTAGGCACGGGCTGAGGTAATCCACACCATGAAGATCCACAAGTACGACACCGTCATCGTCGGCGCCGGCGGCGCGGGCATGCGCGCCGCCATCGAGGCGACGAAGCGCAGCCGCACCGCCGTGCTCACGAAGCTCTACCCCACCCGCTCCCACACGGGCGCCGCGCAGGGCGGCATGGCCGCCGCGCTGGCGAACGTGGAGGAGGACAACTGGGAGTGGCACACCTTCGACACGGTCAAGGGCGGTGACTACCTGGTCGACCAGGACGCCGCCGAGATCCTGGCGAAGGAGGCCATCGACGCCGTCCTCGACCTGGAGAAGATGGGCCTGCCGTTCAACCGGACCCCGGACGGCACCATCGACCAGCGCCGCTTCGGCGGCCACTCCCGCAACCACGGCGAGGCCCCGGTCCGCCGGTCCTGCTACGCCGCGGACCGCACCGGTCACATGATCCTCCAGACGCTGTACCAGAACTGCGTCAAGGAGGGCGTGGAGTTCTTCAACGAGTTCTACGTCCTCGACCAGCTCATCACCGAGGTCGACGGCGTCAAGAAGTCGGCCGGCGTGGTCGCGTACGAGCTGGCCACCGGCGAGATCCACATCTTCCAGGCGAAGGCCGTCATCTACGCCTCCGGCGGCTGCGGCAAGTTCTTCAAGGTGACGTCGAACGCGCACACCCTGACCGGCGACGGCCAGGCGGCCGTGTACCGGCGCGGGCTGCCGCTGGAGGACATGGAGTTCTTCCAGTTCCACCCGACGGGCATCTGGCGCATGGGCATCCTGCTGACGGAGGGCGCCCGCGGTGAGGGCGGCATCCTCCGCAACAAGGACGGCGAGCGCTTCATGGAGAAGTACGCGCCGGTCATGAAGGACCTCGCCTCCCGCGACGTCGTCTCCCGCTCCATCTACACGGAGATCCGCGAGGGCCGCGGCTGCGGCCCCGAGGGCGACCACGTCTTCCTGGACCTGACGCACCTGCCGCCGGAGCAGCTGGACGCCAAGCTCCCGGACATCACCGAGTTCGCCCGTACGTACCTGGGCATCGAGCCGTACACGGACCCGATCCCGATCCAGCCGACCGCGCACTACGCGATGGGCGGCATCCCGACGAACGTCGAGGGCGAGGTCCTGGCGGACAACACCACCGTCGTCCCGGGCCTGTACGCGGCCGGCGAGGTCGCCTGCGTGTCCGTGCACGGCGCCAACCGCCTGGGCACGAACTCGCTGCTCGACATCAACGTCTTCGGACGCCGCGCCGGCATCGCCGCCGCCGCGTACGCCGCGAAGGCCGACTACGTCGAGCTGCCGGAGAACCCGGCGTCCTTCGTGGAGGAGCAGGTCGAGCGCCTGCGCAACTCCACGGGCACCGAGCGGGTCGCCGAGCTCCGCCGCGAGCTTCAGGAGACCATGGACGCCAACGTCATGGTGTTCCGCACCGAGCAGACGATCAAGACCGCGGTCGAGAAGATCGGCGAGCTGCGCGAGCGCTACCGGAACGTCGCCATCCAGGACAAGGGCAAGCGGTTCAACACCGACCTGCTGGAGGCCATCGAGCTGGGCAACCTGCTCGACCTGGCCGAGGTCATGGCCGTCTCGGCGCTGGCCCGCAAGGAGTCCCGCGGCGGTCACTACCGCGAGGACTACCCCAACCGCGACGACGTCAACTTCATGCGTCACACCATGGCGTACCGCGAGGTCGGCGACGACGGCACCGAGACCGTCCGCCTCGACTACAAGCCGGTCGTCCAGACCCGCTACCAGCCGATGGAGCGTAAGTACTGATGGCTACCCCGACCCTGGAGAAGACGGCCGCCAAGTCCGACGTCTCCCCCTACATCACGGTCACGTTCCGGGTCCGCCGCTTCAACCCCGAGGTGTCGGACGAGGCGCAGTGGCAGGACTTCCAGGTCGAGATCGACCCGAAGGAGCGCGTGCTCGACGGTCTCCACAAGATCAAGTGGGACATGGACGGCTCGCTGACCTTCCGCCGCTCCTGCGCGCACGGCATCTGCGGCTCCGACGCGATGCGGATCAACGGCAAGAACCGGCTGGCCTGCAAGACGCTGATCAAGGACATCAACCCGGAGAAGCCGATCACGGTCGAGCCCATAAAGGGCCTGACGGTCCTCAAGGACCTCGTGGTCGACATGGAGCCGTTCTTCCAGGCGTACCGGGACGTGATGCCGTTCCTGATCACGTCCGGGAACGAGCCGACGCGGGAGCGCCTGCAGTCCGCGGAGGACCGGGAGCGCTTCGACGACACGACGAAGTGCATCCTGTGCGCCGCCTGCACCTCGTCCTGCCCGGTGTTCTGGAACGACGGCCAGTACTTCGGCCCGGCCGCGATCGTCAACGCCCACCGCTTCATCTTCGACTCGCGTGACGAGGCGGCGGAGCAGCGGCTGGAGATCCTCAACGACAAGGACGGCGTGTGGCGCTGCCGCACCACGTTCAACTGCACGGACGCCTGCCCGCGCGGCATCGAGGTCACCAAGGCGATCGCCGAGGTCAAGCGCGCGCTGATCACGCGCCGCTACTGACGTTCCGGCGAACGGCCCGCATCCGTACTGGTGTACGGATGCGGGCCGTTCGCGGTTTCCGGCCGGTCCGCGCGGGCCGACCAGGTGCGGCGGACGGCGGTCCCGGCGGTCCCGGCGGGGGAGATTCCCGTCGAATCCGGCGACACGCTCCAGGGGTGGTGGAGTTGCCGGCGGTCGGGTGAGAAGGCTGGGTCCATGCGTATCTCCATCGATCCCCACCGCTGCATCGGGGCGGGCCAGTGCGCCCTCACGGCCCCCGACGTGTTCGTCCAGGACGACGACGGCTACGGCGCCCTGCTCCCCGGGCACGACCCGGACGCCCCGATGGTGAAGGAGGCGGCCCGCGCCTGCCCGGTCCGCGCCATCGCGGTCACCGACTCCTGACGGGGCCGGGAAGCCGGCCGGAGCCGCCGAGGGGCCGTCGGCGGCGGCCGGGGGTCCCCACCCGGGCACCCGGCGCGGCGTGCCCGGGCGGCGTCTTCACCCTCGACCGGATCCACCCCCGCCGCGCCCCGGAGCACGGGCGACCGCCCGTCCCGCCGCGGGCGCGGCTCCCGCCGCCCCCCGGTGGCGGGCGGCGTCGACCGGACCGGGCCGTCACGACGCCGGGTGCGGGGGGGCGGGCCGCCACGACCGCCGGTACGGGAGCGGTCTGCCACGACCGCTGGTACGGGAGCCGGGCCGTCACGGCGGCGGGTGCGGGGGGTCGGACCCGTCCCGTTAGGCTCGGGTGCTGTGAAGGACCGGAAGGCGCCCGCCAAGGTGCCGAAAAGCGAGCAGACGCGCGCCCTCATCCTGGAGACCGCGCTCCGGCTGTTCCAGGAGCGCGGCTACGACAGGACGACGATGCGGGCCATCGCCCAGGAGGCGGGCGTGTCCGTGGGCAACGCCTACTACTACTACGCCTCCAAGGAACACCTGGTCCAGGGCTTCTACGACCGGATCGCCGCCGAGCACGAGGCGGCGGTCCAGCCGGTGCTGGCCGGCGACCCGGACCTCGCGGCGCGCATCCGGGGGGCGCTGCTGACCTGGCTGGACGTGGCGGAGCCGTACCACCGGTTCGCGGCGCAGTTCTTCAAGAACGCCGCCGACCCGGAGAGCCCGCTCAGCCCGTTCTCGCCCGAGTCGGCCGAGGCGCGCCGGGCCGTGATCTCCATCCACGAGCGGGTGCTGCACGGCTCCGACACCAAGGCCGCGCCCGAACTGGCCGGTCTGCTCCCCCCGATGCTGTGGCTGATGCACATGGGGCTGGTGCTGTTCTGGGTGTACGACCGGAGCGAGGGCGCCGAGCGGAGCCGCCGGCTCGTGGAGCGGACGGCCCCGCTGGCCGCGCGGGCCATCGCGCTCTCCCGGTTCCGGGTGCTGCGGCCGCTGGTGCGGCAGGCCCACGACGTCATCGCGGAGTTCATGCCGGGCGCCGGGGAGGCGCTGGAGAAGGACGCGGTCGCGGACGGCGCGTCCCGGGCGCCCGGCGGGAACGGACCGGCACAAGGCGCCGCCCGGGGGCGGGCTACAGCCAGCTGAGCCGCCAGAGGCGCCAGATGCCCGTGCCGTCGGACAGGTACTGGGAGCCCGTGACGTCCGGGCTGCTCAGCACGTAGTCCTTCTTCTGCCACAGCGGCACGAGCGGCACGTCCTCGGCGACCCGCGCCTGGATCTCCTTGAAGTCGTCCACGGCCCTGGACCGGTCGCCGTACTGCTGGGTGGCGGCGATGAGCCGGTCGACGCGGCTGTCGGCGTAGGCGTTCTGCAGGGCGTTGTCCCGGCCGACGAGGGGCTGCGTGAAGCTGTCCGAGTCGGGGAAGTCCGGGAGCCAGCCGAGCCCGTACGCGTCGTACGCGCCGTTGGCGTAGCCCTTCTGGAACTCCTTCCACTCCGCGGAGACGATCTTCACCCGGAACAGTCCGCTCGTCTCCAGTTGGCGGCGCAGCTCGACCGCCTCCGCCGCCCACGTCTCCCCCGCGCGGTGGGCGTAGGTGAAGCTGACGGGCGTGTCGACGCCCGCGTCACGCAGCAGCTTCCGCGCCTGCTCCACGGCCCGGTCGCCGTCGGGGTAGAGGTCGAAGAAGGGCGTGCTGTGGCCGACGAAGCCGCGCGGGATCAGCGAGTACAGCGGCTCCACCGTCGAGTGGTGCGGACCGTCGGCGATCCTGTGGCGGTCGATCAGCGTGGCCACGGCCCGCCGTACCGCCTTCTCCGCCATCGGGGAGTCCTCGCGGACGTCGAAGACGACGCTGCGGATCTCCGCCGTGGTGGCCTCCGTCATCTGGACGCCCTCCTCGCTCGGGTCGAACGTGGAGATCATCTGCGGCGGGAGCTGGCGGTGGGTCACGTCGATGTCGCCGCTGCGCCAGGCGGCGGCGAGCTGCTCGCCCTCGGCGAAGTACCGCACCTCGACCGGCGTGCCGGGCCGCGCCATGGCGCCCCGGTAGTGCGGGTTGGGCTCCAGCAGGGCGCGGACGCCGGGCTGGTACTCGGCGAGCACGTACGGGCCGGAGCCGTCGACGGCGGTGCCCTCGCGCAGCCTGTCCTCGGGGTAGCGGGTGCTGTCGACGATCGCGCCCGCGCCCGTGGCGAGCTTCAGCGGGAACGTCGCGTCCCGCGCGCTCAGCTCGAAGACGACCTCGCGGCCCCGGGCGGTGACGCTCTCCAGCGTCGGGAACAGCGCCGCCGGGCCGACGTCGGCGGCGATGCCGAGCATCCGGTCGAACGAGTACTCCACGTCCCGCGCGGTCACCTCGCGGCCGTTGGAGAAGACCAGCCCCTCCCGCAGCGTGCACGTGTACGTCGTGAGCGAGGTACCGGTGAAGCCGCAGGTGTCGGCCGCGTCGGGCACCGGGTTCGTGGAACCCGGCTCGAAGGTCAGCAGCGACTGGTAGACGTTGCTGTAGACGGCCCAGGAACCGGCGTCGTACGCGCCGGCCGGGTCCAGTGACGAGACGTCGTCGGTCGTGCCGACGGAGATTGGCCGGTTCTTCCCCTCGTCCGTCGGCAGTAGCTGCCAGGCCCCCACCCCGGCCGCCACCAGAAGAACACATATCGTGATGATCCGGACATGGATCGATCGCATAGCCGCGATTCCTTTCACGCCCTCCCCTGAGCGATGGCGCAAACTCAACCACGCACCGTTCACTTAGGGAAGGGTGAACCTTCACTTCCTCATCACATCGCCCCCGCGACCTGCGGAACAGGGGCGGGGGCGAGAGTCGAGGGGTGAAGCCGCGGGGGCCGGCGGGCGGTCAGGCGTGGCGGGAGGCCAGTTCCACGACCGTGATGTCGGAGGGGGCGCCGACGCGGACCGGCGGGCCCCAGGCGCCCGCGCCGCGCGACACGTACAGCTGCGTGTCCCCGTACTGCTCCAGGCCCGCGACGGTCGGGTTGGCCAGCTCCGCGAGGAGGTTGCCGGGCCACAGCTGGCCGCCGTGGGTGTGGCCGGACAGTTGGAGGTCCACCCCGTGCCGCACCGCGTCGTGGATCATCACCGGCTGGTGCGCGAGGAGCACGGCGGTACGGGCCCGGTCGCGGTCGCCGAGGGCGCGGACGAAGTCGGGGCCGTCGCCGTAGTTCTCGCCGGCCACGTCGTTGACGCCGGCCAGGTCGAAGCCGGCGGCGATCTCGACGCGCTCGTTGCGCAGCGGGCGCAGACCGAGGTCGCGGACCTCCTCCACCCACTCCTCGGCGCCGGAGAAGTACTCGTGGTTGCCGGTGACGAAGAAGCTGCCGTGGCGGGCGCGCAGCCGCGCCAGCGGCTCGGCTGCCGGGCCCAGGTTCTCGACGGAGCCGTCGACGAGGTCGCCCACGACGGCGATCAGGTCCGGCTGCGTGGAGTTGACCGCGTCGACGATGCGCTGGGCGTGGGCGCGGCCGAGGGTGGGACCGAGGTGGATGTCGCTGACGACGGCTATGCGGTAGCCGTGGGCGGAGCGCGGCAGCTTGGCGAGGGGGACGGTCACCCGCTTGACGGCGGGGCCGCGCAGGACCGTGTGGGCGCCGTGGGCGACGGTGCCCACGGCGGCGGCCGTGGCGGTCACCGCGAGGACCCTCGACACGAACAGGCGCCGGGGCATGCCCGGACCGGCGTCCTCCCCGGCCCGCGGCTCCTCCTCCCGCACCACCGCCGGGGGGTCCTCGGCGGGAGCCGTCGCGAGGGCCGTACCGCCCTGGGGCGCACTGCTCGGGGCCGCACCGCCCCGGGGCGCGGCGTCCGCCGCCGGGCTCCCGGCAGGTCCGCCGGGGGCGGGCTCCCCCGGGGCCTCGGCCCCGCGCGGCCGGAGGGAGCCCCCGTGGGCCCCGGCGGGACGCGCACCGGCGGCGACCGGCTCGGCCGGGGCGGAGAACTCGGCCGGGGCGGCGGGCCCGGCCGGGGCGGCGGGCCCGGCCGGGGCGGGGCGGCGTCCGGCCCTCGCGGGCAGGCGGAGGAGGACCGGGCGCAGGGCCTCGGTCACCAGCAGCGCCAGCACCAGGTACAGCAACGTCGCCAGCCACAGGAAGCCCGGCCACGACACGACCTGCTGCAACCGGAACGGGAACCCCGCGCGTCCCGCCGTCAGCGCGCCGAGCGCCAGCAGCGGCAGGACGAACGCCGCCGCCGTCCCCGCGCGGCGCGGCCCGCTGCCGGGGCGGGTGACGTCGCGCACCAGGCGGCGCCACACGTACCAGTGCGCGAGGCCCAGCAGGGCCAGTACCAGCGGGATGACCAGCAGGACCAGCACGGGCCCCTCCTACTTCTCGTCGCGTTCGCGCTTCAGGGCCCGCACTCCGCGCAACCCGATCACGCCAATGGCCGTCCCCAGGAGAAAGGACGTGACGGCCAGCAGAAGATGAACCCAGAAGTATCCGGTGGGGTCACCCGCGTCGTCGAAGGCGAGGCCGCTCGCGTCGTTCCAGAGGTTCTTGACGAAGGTGATCCAGATGAACCAGCTCCAGACCCCGAACGCGAGCAGGAACCAGGAAGCGGAGCGGCTGAGTCTCATGGGTCCAGTATCCGGTGCACCGGTGTCGGCAGGCGCGCCGGGTGGCTGTACGTTCTCGAACGTGCTTCCTCTCACGAAGGCCGCCTCCGTCGTGGCCGCCGCCGCGCTGCTCCCCCTCGCCGCCGCCGGTCCCGCGCTCGCCGCGCCGTCCCCGCAGCCCAAGCCCCCCGCCGTCATGTCGACGGTCGGCGGCGCGCGGCTCGGCAAGCCGGGCACGCAGGTGGACCTCGCGAACGGGGCGCCGGTCCTGCCGAAGGAGCTGAGCGGCCGGTCCTGGATCGTGGCGGACGCGGAGAGCGGCGCCGTGCTCGCCGCGCACAACGCCCACTGGCGGCTCGCCCCCGCGTCCACGATGAAGATGCTGTTCGCCGACACGCTGCTGCCGAAGTTCCCGAAGACGCAGAAGCACCTCGTCGGGGCCGGTGAGCTGTCGCGGCTGGGCGACGGGTCCAGCCTCGTGGGGATAAAGGAGAAGCACACCTACACCGTCCACGACCTGTGGCTCGGGGTGTTCCTCCGCTCCGGCAACGACGCCGTCCACGCGCTGGCGGAGATGAACGGCGGCATAGCGAAGACGGTGCGGGAGATGAACGCGCGCGCCGACGAGCTCCAGGCGCTCGACACCGAGGTGGTCTCCCCGGACGGCTACGACGCCGAGGGCCAGGTGTCGTCGGCGTACGACCTGACGCTGATCGCCCGCAGCGGCATGCAGAACAAGGACTTCCGCGAGTACTGCTCGACCGTGCGGACGCAGTTCCCCGGCGAGCAGGAGCCCGGCGGGAAGCGCACGACGTTCGAGATCCAGAACACCAACCGGCTGCTGACCGGCGCCGACGGGGTCATGCCGTACAAGGGCATCGCCGGTGTGAAGAACGGGACGACGACGCACGCAGGGTCGACCTTCACCGGGGTCGCCGAGCGCAACGGCCGGGTGCTGCTGGTGACCGTGATGAACCCGTCGTCGAAGGAGCCCCACGCCGTCTACAAGGAGGCCGCGCGCCTCCTCGACTGGGGCTTCGCGGCGGCGGGGAAGGCGCGGCCGGTCGGCGAGCTGGTGCCGCCGAGGTCCGCGAAGACCGGGACCGCGGCCCCCAGCGCCTCCCCCGACGGGCCGGACGACGTCCGGACCGAGGTCGTCGGGGACGCGGCCGAGGCCGCCGTGGCCGGGCCGGGGAAGGCCGGGTCGGACGGGGCCGGGGTCGCCCTCGCCGTCGCCGGCGGGGTGCTGGCGACGCTGGCGGGCGCGGCATTCGTGATCAACCGGCGGTGGCCGGCGCAGAAGGGCCGGTAGCGTCCTTCCGGCGGCCTCCCGTGGCGGACCAGGCGGCGCAGAACAGCAGCAGCCGGGCGGTGAAGCTGATCCACAGCAGCAGGGCGACGGGCACGCCGAACGCCCCGTACATCGACTTCGCCGCCACCCCCCGGATGTAGCCGCCGAGGAGCAGCTTCAGCAGTTCGAAGCCGACCGCGCCGATCAGGGCGGCGGTGACCAGGTCGCGGCGCGGCGGCTCCACCCCGGGCAGCAGCGTCAGCAGGTACAGCAGGAGCAGGAAGTCCGCGAGGACGGCGATGGCGAGCGCGGCCGTGTGGAGCAGGACGCCGCCGGCGCCGCCTTCGGGGATGCCCAGCCGGTCGGCGGCCCAGCCGACGGCGGTGGCACCCAGGGTGGACGCGGCGAGCGAGACGAGCGCCGTGCCGCCGAGTCCCAGCAGGAGCAGGGCGTCCTTGCCCTTGCGGACGATCGGATTGCCCTCGTCGGTGTCGTCCAGGGCCCACACGGCGCGCAGGCAGTCGCGCAGGGAGCCGACCCAGCCGATGCCCGTGAACAGCAGCACACCGCCGGCGACGAGGCCGACCGTGCCGGCGTTGTCGACGAAGGCGCCCAGGTCGAGCTGGTCGGAGATGCCCGGCACCTGCTCGCTGAGCGTGTCCTGGGCGGTGCGCAGCCGCTCGTCGCCGAGGAGGGCGGCGCCGACGACGGCACCCAGGGTGATCAGCGGGAAGAGGGACAGGAAGCTGATGAACGTGATCGCGGCGGCGAGCCGCGTCCAGTGGGCCCGGTCCAGTGTCTCGTAGGCGTACCAGGCGTGGGTGCGCATGAGCCGGGCGGCCCAGGGGCCGATGACGGGGAGCTTGGTCAGCCAGTCCATGGCGGTACGCCTACCACCGGACGGCCCGCGCACCGCCCCGGCTCGCCCACCGGCCGCCACGCGACGCGGCGACCGGCCGGCCGCGCCGGGCGGAGGACGGCGGCCGAACGCCCCGGGAGGGAGGCGACGGCCGGACGCGCCGGGCACGGAACGGCGGCCAGTCGCACCGGGCAGGGGGCAGCAGCCCGACGCACCGGTCGGGAAGCGACGGCCGGACGCACAACGGCAACCGGGCGCACCGGACGGAAGGCGGCGGCTGAACGCGCCGGACAGGGAACAGCAGCCCGACGCGCCGGGCGGAGGGCGCCGACCGGACGCGCCGGGCGGGAAGCGGCGGCCGGGCGCGCCGGGCGGAGGACGGGCGGGGGTCAGCCGCCCTGCGGGGCGGTGGCCGGCTCGTCGACCGGTGAGCCCTGGGCGGGGACCGTCCTGGCGGGGCCGCAGCCGCCGAAGTCGTACGTGCGCAGCTTGCGCCACACCGCGTCGGCGCCCTGCTCGTACAGGGCGAAGGAGCACACCGTCCACGCCGCCTCGAAACCGGCGAGCTCCGAGAAGGCGCGGTCCATCGCCTCGTCGGGGATGCCGTGCGCGACCGTGACGTGCGGGTGGTACGGGAACTGGAGCTCCCGGGCCAGCGGCCCCGACGCGTCGCGGATGTGCTGCTGGAGCCGGGCGCACGCCTCGCCGCCCTCGACGACCCGCACGTAGACGACCGGGGAGAGCGGCCGGAACGTGCCCGTGCCGCTCAGCCGCATCGGGAAGGGGCGCCCGGCCGCGGCGACCGAGGCCAGGTGGGCCCGGATCTCCGGCAGCCGCCCGGCGTCCACCTCCGTCGGCGGGAGGAGCGTGACGTGCGTGGGGATGCCGTGGGCCGCGGCGTCGCCGAAGCCCGCGCGCCGCTCCTGGAGCAGGCTGCCGTAGGGCTCCGGGACCGCGATCGAAACGCCGAGCGTTACGGTCCCCACGTCGTTCTCCTCATCCTTCGGTCGTGTCCGTGCGGGCGCGCCGGGGCGCGCCCGCGAGTCGCTCGCCAGTGTGGCCCTTCGGCCGGTCCCGTGGCCAGATCCGTCCGGCTCAGTGCTTGGCGGGCAGGAAGCCCACCTTCTCGTAGGTCTGGGCGAGGGTCTCCGCCGCGACGGCCCGGGCCTTCTCGGCGCCCTTGGCCAGGATCGAGTCCAGCGTCTCCGGGTCGTCCAGATATTCCTGCGTGCGCGTCCGGAACGGCGTGACGAAGTCCACGACGATCTCCGCGAGGTCCGTCTTCAGGGCGCCGTACATCTTGCCCTCGTACCCCTCGACCAGGTCGTCGACCGGGGTGCCGGTGAGCGTCGACATGATCGTGAGGAGGTTGCTGACGCCGGGCTTGCCCTCCGGGTCGAAGCGGATCACCGTGTCCGTGTCCGTGACGGCGCTCTTGACCTTCTTCGCGGTCGTCTTCGGGTCGTCCAGGAGGTTGATCAGGCCCTTGGGGTTCGCCGCCGACTTCGACATCTTCGCCGTCGGGTCCTGGAGGTCGTAGATCTTCGCCGTCTCCTTGAGGATGTACGGCGCGGGGACGGTGAACGTGTCGCCGAAGCGCGTGTTGAACCGCTCCGCGAGGTCGCGGGTCAGCTCGATGTGCTGCCGCTGGTCCTCGCCGACCGGGACCTCGTTGGCCTGGTAGAGCAGGATGTCCGCGACCTGGAGGACCGGGTACGTGAACAGGCCGACCGTGGCGCGGTCGGCGCCCTGCTTGGCGGACTTGTCCTTGAACTGCGTCATGCGGGACGCCTCGCCGAAGCCGGTGAGGCAGTTCATGACCCACGCGAGCTGCGCGTGCTCCGGGACGTGGCTCTGGACAAAGAGGGTGCACCGCTCCGGGTCGAGACCGGCGGCGAGAAGCTGGGCGGCGGCCAGGCGGGTGTTGGCGCGGAGCTCGGCCGGGTCCTGCGGCACGGTGATCGCGTGCAGGTCGACGACCATGTAGAAGGCGTCGTGGGACTCCTGCAGCGCGACCCACTGACGGACCGCGCCGAGGTAGTTGCCGAGGTGGAAAGAGCCTGCGGTGGGCTGGATTCCGGAAAGCACACGAGGGTCAGCAGAGGCCATGTCCCTCATTCTCTCAGGTCCGGCGGGCAGCTCGGGACTGCCTGTGGACAACCGGCCGACCGCAGGCGGGTCTTCGCGCCGGGCCGGAACGCCGGGCGGCCGGATGCCGTACCGCGGGGTCCACGGCCTCCGCGCGGACCGGCCGGGGCGTCGCCGTCCCGGCGCGCGGCGGCGGCGCCCCGGCCGGTCCGCTCCGCGACGGCGGCCGTGTGCTCCGTACCGGGGCCGCGGCGGCGGGGCGGGTGGCGGGGGCCGGTCACCGCGGCCTCCGGGGCGGGCGGCGCCAGAGTCGCCCCGGGGCCGGACGCACGGCGGACGGGACCCGGGCGGACAGCGATCCGTGTGGCCCGTGCGAGCCGTGCGGTCCGTGGTGCGCGGTTTCCCCGGGGCCGGTCCCCCGTGCGCCGGCCACCGCGCGTACGGATCACCCGGTCGCCGCGCCGCGCCGGGCCTCCCGGTCCGCGTCGCGCGCGGCCGTCGCGAGTGACGATGGGGACGACCGGCCGTACGACGACGAACGGAGACCCCGTGTCGACAACGCAGGACGCGATCGCCGCCGCCGAGGCGCACAGCGCGCACAACTACCACCCGCTGCCCGTCGTCGTCGCGACGGCGGAGGGCGCGTGGATGACCGACGTCGAGGGGCGCCGCTACCTCGACATGCTCGCCGGCTACTCGGCGCTGAACTTCGGGCACGGCAACCGCCGTCTGATCGACGCCGCCAAGGCGCAGCTGGAGCGGGTGACGCTGACGTCGCGCGCCTTCCACCACGACCGGTTCGCGGAGTTCTGCGCGCGGCTCGCGGAGTTCTGCGGCATGGAGTCGGTGCTGCCGATGAACACCGGGGCGGAGGCGGTGGAGACCGCCGTGAAGACCGTCCGGAAGTGGGGCTACCGGGTCAAGGGCGTCCCGGAGGGCACCGCGAAGATCGTCGTGGCGGCGGGCAACTTCCACGGCCGGACGACGACGATCGTCAGCTTCTCGACCGACCCGGAGGCCCGCGCCGACCACGGCCCCTACACGCCGGGCTTCGAGATCGTCCCGTACGGGGACCTGACGGCACTCGGCGCGGCGCTGTCCGACAACGCGGTGGCCGTGCTGCTGGAGCCCATCCAGGGCGAGGCGGGCGTGCTGGTGCCGCCGCCGGGCTACCTGGCGGGCGTGCGGCGGCTGACCCGCGAGCGGGACGTGCTGTTCGTCGCGGACGAGATCCAGTCGGGCCTGGGGCGGACGGGGAGGACGTTCGCGTGCGAGCACGAGGGCGTCGTCCCCGACGTGTACGTGCTGGGCAAGGCGCTCGGCGGCGGGATCGTGCCGGTGTCGGCGGTCGTGTCGAGCGCGGCGGTGCTGGGCGTGCACCGGCCGGGCGAGCACGGGTCGACGTTCGGCGGGAACCCGCTGGCGTGCGCGGTGGCGCTGGAAGTGCTGGCGATGCTGCGGACCGGCGAGTACCAGCAGCGGGCCGCGGAGCTGGGCGACCACCTCCACCGGGAGCTGGGGCTGCTGGTCGACGGCGGGGCGGTGCGCGAGGTGCGCGGGCGCGGTCTGTGGGCCGGGGTGGACGTCGACCCGTCGAGGGGCACGGGCCGGCAGGTGTCGGAGCGGCTGCTGGAGCGGGGCGTGCTGGTGAAGGAGACCCACGGGTCGACGATCCGGCTCGCCCCGCCGCTGACGATCTCCAAGGAGGACCTGGACTGGGGCCTGGAGCGGCTGCGGGAGGTCCTCGCGGGGTGAGCGGGGTGAGCCCGGGGGAGCGCCGGGAGAGCACGGGCTGAGCCCGGGGCAGCGCGGGCCGCCCCCGTGCCGCCGGGGTGTCCCGGCGGCACGGGGGCGGCGTCACCGGATGACGTGCGGCAGGAAGCGCGCGTACCCGTCGGTGACCAGGCCCGACGACTCGCGGATGCCGAGCCCGGCCGCCTCGTCCTCGACGACCCACGCGCCGAGCACGACCCGGTTGCCGTCGAAGTCGGGCAGCGGGGCGAGGGCCTGGTAGCAGCACGGTTCGGGGCGCACGGCGGGCGGGGCGCCCGGCTCGTGGACGGTGACCCCGGCGCCCTCGCGGCCCAGCAGCGGCTTGGCGACGTACCCGCCCTCGGCGGCCAGCTCGCGCGGGCCGTCCAGGTAGGCGGGCAGCAGGTGGGGGTGGCCCGGGTACAGCTCCCACAGGACGGCGAGGAGCGCCTTGTTGGAGAGGAGCATCTTCCACGCCGGTTCGATCCAGCAGGTGCTGCCGGTGCCGCCGCCGTTGTCGAGGGTGTCGAGGACGTACGGGCCGAACTCGTCGGTGACCAGCCACTCCCAGGGGTAGAGCTTGAAGCAGCTGCGGATGAAGCGCAGCCGGTCGTCGACGAAGCGGCCCGACAGCCGGTCCCAGCCGATCTGCTCCACGGACAGGGCCTCGGTGGCGATCCCGGCCTGTTCGGCGGTCTCGCGCAGGTACGCGACCGTCATCAGGTCCTCGCCGATCTCGTCGCCCTCGGAGTGGACGAAGTGCAGCGGGCCGGGCGGCAGGAGGCGGGCCTGGCGCCGCCACGCGTCGACGAGCCGCTCGTGGAGCGAGTTCCACTGGTCGGCGCCGGGGAAGCGGTCCTCCATCCAGAACCACTGCGGGCTGGCCGCCTCGACGAGCGAGGTGGGCGTGTCCGCGTTGTACTCCAGCAGCTTGGCCGGGCCCCGGCCGTCGTAGCGCAGGTCGAACCGGCCGTACACGGAGGGCAGCTCGGCGCGGCGCCGCCAGGACTCGGCGACCAGCGCGGCGAGCCGCCCGTCGGTGATGCCGAGATCGGCGAAGCGGTCCTGCTCGACGATGTGCGCGGCGGCGGCCAGGCACATGCCGTGCAGCTCCTCGACGACCTCCTCCAGTGCCTCCACCTCGGGGAGGGTGAAGGAGTAGTAGGCGCTCTCGTCCCAGTAGGGGCGCAGCGAGCCGTCGGGGTGGCGGGTGAGCGGGTAGACGCAGCCCTGCTCCTCGACGATGCGCTGCCAGTCGGGGCGGGGCTCGATCGTGTGGCGTTCCATGGTCCGTACGGCTCCGGGGTCAGCCGCCGCCGCTGCCCGAGCAGCCGAAGCCGCCGCGCTGGACGGCGGACTTGTCGAAGCTGCCGCCGTCGACCCTGCCGTTCTTGGCGGACCCGCCGTAGTAGTACGAGCCGCTGCCGCCACCGCTGCCACTGCTGCCGCTGCCGTCGCGGCACTTGTAGTCGGGCAGGACCTCGCGGGTGAGCGGGTCGACGCACCGCTTGTCGGGCTCGGAGCTCCCGCAGGACGTGAGGGTCAGCGCGAGGGCGCCCATCCCCCCGAGCACGACGTGACTCGATCGCAGTCTGCGCATGTGGTGTGGTTCTCCCCCGTTGTCGCGTGGAACGCCGCACAGACTAGAGGGCGTCGTTCACGCGTGCTACGGCAGGACCCTGCACAGGGCGTCGAGGGCGCCGGGCCAGGCGCTGTCGGTGGGGGTGGCGTAGCCGACGACGAGCGCGTCGCGGCCGGGGGCCGCGTCCGGGTGGCGGAAGGCGTCCAGGCCCTGGAGGGCGAGGCCCTGGTGGGCGGCGGCGTGCAGCACGGCCCGCTCGCTGCCCGGCGGCAGTTCCAGGACGGCGTGCAGCCCGGCGGCGATGCCGGTGACGCGGATGCCGGGCGCCCGCTCGGCGAGCGCCGCCACGAGCTGGTCGCGGCGGCGCCGGTACCGCAGCCGCATGCCGCGCACGTGCCGGTCGTACGCGCCGGAGGAGAGGAACTCGGCCAGGGTGAGCTGGTCGAGCGTGCTCGACGCCCACTCGATGGAGCCCTTCGCCTCCAGCACCTCGTCAACGAGCTGCCGGGGCAGCGCCATCCAGCCGAGGCGCAGCCCGGGCGCCAGGGACTTGCTGGCGGTGCCCAGGTAGACGACCCGCTCCGGGTCGAGGCCCTGGAGGGCGCCGACGGGCTGCCTGTCGTACCGGAACTCGCCGTCGTAGTCGTCCTCCAGCACCAGCCCGCCAAAGGCCCGTGCCCAGTCGACGAGCGCGGCCCGCCGGTCCGGCGCGAGGGCGCCGCCGAGCGGGAACTGGTGGGCGGGCGTGATCAGGACGGCGCCGGGTCGGAGCCCGCCGTCCTCGGTCAGGGCCTCGGTGCGGGTGCCGAGCCCGTCGAGCGGCAGCGCCGGGGTGCGCAGCCCGGCGTCGGCGAGGGCGCCCCAGTGCACGTCGAGGCCGTACGACTCGACGGCCACGTCCCGGACGCGGCGGCGCCGCAGGACGGCGGCGAGCAGCATCAGCCCCTGGGCGAAGCCGGAGCAGACGACGATCCGGTCGGGGGTGGCGCGCACGCCGCGCGAGCGGGCCAGGTACTCGGCGAGGGCGGCGCGCAGTTCGGGGCGGCCACGCGGGTCGGCGTAGCCGAACGCCTCGTGCGGGGCGTTCGTCAGGGCGCGGCGGGCGGCCTTGAGCCACTCGGCGCGGGGGAAGGAGGCGAGGTCGGGCGTGCCGGGGTGGAGCGTGTGGAGGGGACGGCCGGAGCGGGGGCCGCCGCGCTGCCACGGCAGCGGCGCGGCGGCCGGTGCCCGCCGGGAGGGCGGGGCGGCGGCGGCGCGGCGGGCGACGCGGGTGCCGGAGCCCTGGCGGGCGGTGAGCCAGCCCTCGGCGACCAGTTCGGCGTAGGCGTCGGCGACGGTGTTGCGGGCGATGCCGAGGTCGGCGGCGAGGGAGCGGGACGACGGCAGCCGGGTGCCCGGGGCGAGGCGACCGCTCCTGACGGCGTCGCGGAGGGCCTCCATGAGTCCGGCGCGCAGGCCGGGGCCCTGGATCTCCAGGTGGAGGTCGGCTCCGAAGGCCGCGGAAATGGCCCGTGATTCCGTCATGGAAATGGACCATACCGGGACGCCAACGGGGACGTACGGTCGAGGCATGACGACGAACACGCAGCAGAACGACGCCCCCGCCGGCACCCCGGCCGACAGCCACGCCGACGCCCTCCCGGCCGGCGGCGGGTACGCCGCCGAGCACCCGGCCCGCCTGGTCCTCCCGGAGCACGCCCCGGAGGTGTACAAGGCGATGGTCCGGCTGGACGCCGCCGCCCACAAGGGGCTCGACCCGGTGCTGGTCGAGCTGGTCAAGATCCGCGCCTCGCAGCTCAACCACTGCGCGTTCTGCCTGGACATGCACCACAAGGACGCGCTGGCGGCCGGTGAGAGCGTCGGGCGGATCGTGCAGCTCAGCGCCTGGCGGGAGTCGCGGCACTTCTACACGGAGAAGGAGCTGGCCGCGCTCGAACTGACCGAGGCGATCACCCTCCTGACGGAGGGTTTCGTCCCGGACGAGGTGTACGAGCGGGCGGCCGAGCACTTCGACGAGGTGGAGCTGTCCCACCTGATCGCGTCGATCATCGTGATCAACGCGTGGAACCGGATCGCCGTGACGTGCCGCTCGGTGCCGGGCCGCTACACGCCCGGCCAGCACAAGGGCCACAGCGCGTGACGCGACCGCGCGGGGCGGGGCTCGCGCAGGCGTTCCGGGCCCTGCACCGCGGCCGGGCCCCGGAGGACCCGCTGGTCCTCCCGGGCCCGTGGGACGCGGTGAGCGCGCGGGTCTTCGCCGAGGCGGGGTTCCCCGCGCTCGCGACGCCGTCCGCGGGGGTGGCGGCGTCGCTCGGGTACGAGGACGGGCACACGCCCGCGGACGAGATGTTCGCGGCGGTGGCCCGGATCGTCCGCGCCGTGGACGTCCCCGTCTCGGCCGACCTGGAGGGCGGGTACGGGCTGCCGGCGAAGGAGCTGGCGGCGCGGGTCCTCGACACGGGCGCGGTGGGCGTGAACCTGGAGGACGGCGGGGACGGCGGGCTGAAGGACCCGGCCGCTCACGCCGACTGGCTGGCGGAGTTCCGCGCGGCCGTGGGTGACGCCGTGTTCCTCAACGCCCGCGTGGACACGTACGTGCGGGGCGTGCCGGACCCGGAGGAGACGGTCCGGCGGGCGCGGCTGTACGTGGAGGCGGGCGCGGACGGCGTGTACCCGCTGCTGGCGCCGCCGGACCTGCTGCCGGTGCTGCGCGCGGAGGTGGACGTCCCGGTCAACGCGTTCGCCGCGCCCGACGGCCCGTCGCCCGCCGAACTGGGCCGGCTGGGCGCCGCCCGGATCACGTACGGCCCGGTCCTCCAGCACCGCGCGGCGGCGGCCCTGCGCGGCATCGCCGGGGCCCTGTGGGCCGAAACCGGTTGAGCGGGCGGCCGGGTGGGGTAGCAAGGGAGGGTGCTGCGAGGCGAGAAGGCCGGGCTGCGGGCCCGGCACGACGACGACGGGCCGGTGCTCCACGCGGAGTTGTACGACGACGTGGTGACCCGGTCCGGCGCCAGCTCCAAGCCCTGGGTGCCGATCCCGGTGGGCTCGGCGGACTCCCCGTACGCGGGCCCGGGGACCGGGGAGACCCGGGTGCCCTTCTCGGTGGTGGAGCTGGCGTCGGGCGAGCTGGCGGGCGAGGCCCTGCTGTGGGGCATCGACCCCCACAACCGGCTCGCCCACCTGGGGATCTCGCTCCGCCCCGCCTTCCGGGGTCGCGGGCTGGCGACGGACGCGGTCCGCGTGCTGTGCACGTACGGGTTCGCCGTGCGCGGGATGTGGCGGCTCCAGATCGAGGCCCTCGCCGACAACGTCCCGATGATCGCGGCCGCGGAGCGGGCCGGGTTCACCGTCGAGGGGACCCTGCGGCGCTCCGCCTGGGTGCACGGCCGCTTCGTCGACGAGGTGGTCCTCGGCCTGCTCGCGGAGGAGTGGGCGGCCTGACGCCGGGGCCGCCCCGCGGGTCACCCGGGGAGCCAGGTCCTCCAGGTGGCCTCGTTGGCCCGGACCCACTTCTCGGCCGCCGCCTCCGGGGTCAGCTTCCGGTCGGCGATCATCTGGGCGACCTCGTTCTGCTGCTCGGTGGTCCACGTGAAGTTCTTCAGGAACTCGGCGGCCTCACCGCCGTTCTTCGCGAAGTCGGCGTTGAGGAACTTCCGCAGCGGCGTCCGCGGGTAGCCGCAGGCGACCTCCTCCGGGTCGGCGTCGCAGCCCTCCTCGTGCGGGGGCAGCTTCACCTCGACGAGGTCGACCTGCTCGTTCAGCCACTGCGGGGTCCACCAGTAGGTGAGGAACGGCTTCTTCTCCTGGGCGTACTTCCTGATGGCGGTGATCTGCGCCGCCTCGGAGCCCGCGTAGGTGGGCTTGAGGTCCAGCCCCAGGTTCCTGATGATCGCCTCGTCGTGGGTGACGTAGTCGGGCGAGCCCTCCAGGATCTGGCCCTTGCCGCCGCTCTCGGCGGTCGCGAGCTCCTCGGCGTACTTGTCGAGGTTCTTCCAGTCCGTCACGTCCGGGTGGGCGTCGGCGAAGTACTTCGGGACGTACCAGCCGATGTGCCCGGTCACGCCGAGGTCTCCGCCCCTGGCGACGGTCTTCTTCTCCTCGACGTACCGCTTCTCCTCCTCGGGGTGGCCCCAGTCCTCCAGGACCGCGTCGATGTCGCCCCTGGACAGAGCGTCCCAGGCGAGGATCCCGCCCAGTTGCTGCGTCTTGACGTCGTAGCCGAGCTCGTTCTCCAGGAGGTACTCGGCGACGGCCGTGTTGGCCTGGGCGCCGACCCAGGAGGGGACGGTCAGGACGACGGTCCTGTCGGTGGTGCCCGCCCGCTGGGACTTGCCGGTCTCGGCGGCGCCGCACGCGCTGAGCGCGAGGACGCCGAGGGCGGCGGCGACCGCGGTCGCGGTGCGGACGGCACGGCGGGCGCGGGCGGGGCGGGCGGGTCCGGCAGTACGGACGGTACGGGCAGTACGGGCGGGGCGGGTGTGGTGCGCGGGGTCGGCGGTGGGCATGGGGGTGCTCCTGGTGGGGGGTGCGGGGAGGCGGGCGGCGGTCAGGGCCGGGGCTCGCACGCGGCGGGCTGCGTGATCCGGTCGAGGACCAGACCGAGGCAGACGATCGCGAGACCGGCGGTCACACCGGTGCCCATGTCGCCCTGTGACAGGCCCTTCACCACGTCGTAGCCGAGCGCTCCGCCACCGACGAGGCCGCCGACGACGACCACGGCGAGGACCAGCACGACGCCCTGGTTGACGGCGAGCCCGAGCGCCGGGCGGGCCAGCGGGAGCTGCACCTGGAAGAGCTGCTGCCGGGTGGAGGCGCCCATCGAACGGGCCGCCTCCAGCGCCGCCGGGTCGACCTCGCGCACGCCCTGCGCGGTGATGCGGACGACGGCGGGCAGCGCGTACACGACCGCCGCGGTGATCGCCGCCGCGCGGCTGACGCCGAACAGGGCGACGACCGGGATCAGGTACACGAACTGCGGCATCGTCTGGAGCGTGTCCAGCACCGGCCGCAGCCAGCGCTCGACCCACCGCAGCCGGGCGCACGCC
Source organism: Streptomyces sp. NPDC045287 (assembly GCF_056432325.1). Classification (NCBI taxonomy): domain Bacteria; kingdom Bacillati; phylum Actinomycetota; class Actinomycetes; order Kitasatosporales; family Streptomycetaceae; genus Streptomyces; species Streptomyces sp. NPDC045287. The sequence goes on along the minus strand of NZ_JBWKJG010000003.1, from coordinate 318,309 downwards.
ACGCCGGTGAGCACGCCGACGACGAGAGTGACGGCGAGGGCGGCGACGACCTGGGAGAGCGTGTCGAGGGACTTCGTCCACACGCCGAGCACACCGGTCGCGGCGAGCGCGGCCGTCGCGGTCAGCGCCGTCGCCCACGTGCCGACCAGCCGGGCCAGGACGGCGACGGCCAGCAGCAGTGCCCACCAGGGGAGCCACTGGAGGCCGTCGCGCAGCGGGTTGAGCAGTCCCAGCGTGAACGCGTCCGACCAGACCTGGGTACCGCCGACGAGGGGCACGCCGGTGGAGAGGTGGTCGACGACCCAGTCCTGTGCCCGGTTGACCGGGGTGGAGATGTCGTACGTCCAGCCGCGCGGCCAGGCGGCGCCGCCGAGCGCGCGACCGACGAGCACGGCGGCCAGGACGCCTCCGGCGGCGAGCGCCCACGCGGACCGGCCGTGCAGGAGGCCGCGGCGCTGCGCGGCGTCGTCCAGGTGGTCGCCCGCGGCGGCGGTCGTGCGGTCCAGCCAGACGGCGATCAGCACGATCGGGACGCCCGCGGCGAGGGCCTTGCCCACGTCGACGGTGGACAGCGCCGAGTAGACCTCCTCGCCGAGGCCGCCCGCGCCGACGAGGGCGGCGACGACCACCATGGACAGCGCCATCATGATCGTCTGGTTGAGGCCGAGGAGCATCTGGCGGCGGGCCAGGGGCAGTCGCGCGGTCCACAGCCGCTGGCGGCCGTTCGCGCCGAGCGACACGGCCGCCTCCAGGACGCCCTGGTCGGCGGAGCGCAGGCCGAGCGCGGTGAGCCGGGCCATGGGCGGGGCGGCGTAGATGACGGTGCAGAACAGCGCGGCGGGCGTGCCCGTGCCGAAGACGAGCACGAAGGGCAGCAGGTACGCGAAGGCGGGCAGCACCTGCATCGTGTCGAGGACCGGCCGCACCACGCGGTCCACGCGGTCCGACAGCCCGGCGGCGAGGCCGATGAGCGCACCGAGCAGCGCGGCGACGGCCACGGCGACGGCCATCAGGGCGAGGGTGAGCAGCGTGGCGTCCCACATGCCGAGCAGCCCGCACGCGGCGAACGCCCCGAACGCCACGCAGGCGACCCGCGCGCCGCGCCGGCCGGACCCGGCGGCGCGCCAGGCGAGCAGCACCCCGGCGGCGAGGACGCCGGGCCAGCCCATGGCGGCGAGCACCTGGTACACGGCGTCGACGGCGTCGGTGGCGGTGTTGGAGAGGTGGAGGAGGAAGTACAGGAAGAGGGGGTGGGTGTCCCGGTTGTCGAGGACCCACCGGCCGGCCCCGTCGAGCGGCGCGGAGAGGTCCACGGTCAGCCCCGCCGGCCACCCGCCGCCCCCGAGCACCAGGGCTCCGGCGATCCCGAGCACGGCGACCAGCGCGACCCCGCCGAGCGTCCGCACCGTCCGCCGCGGAACCCGGCGCCCCCCGGCCGCCGCGGTGCCGCCGTCCGACGGGGTGGCGGCGTCCGGCGCGGACGGCGGGGGCGGTGGGGCGGCGGCGCCCGACGCGGGGAGACCGGAGCGCGATGCGGACGGGGCGGTCGTCAGCCCCGCCCCGCCCGGCGTGGCCGCCGCGGTGCCGCCGCCCGGCATGGGCGGCGGGGTGGCGGTGCCGTGCGGCGCCCGGGGACGGACGACGGTCGTGGGGGGCCCGTCGTTCGTCGTCCCGGCGGTGGCGACCGCGCGGGCCGGGGGCGCCGGGAACGCCGGGGGCGCCGACCGCAGGGCGGCGGGCGTCTCCCGCAGGGGCGCGGACGTCCCGCCCGGGGTGGCGGGGGTTTCCCCCGGGGTCGCGGTGCCGGTGGGGTGGGGGATGCGGGGGGTGGTGGGGCGCTTCTTCCCCGGGCCCTGTTTCGGGGTGGCGGTGGAGGTCATGCGGCCGCCCTTCCGGCCGGGAGCGTGACCCCCGCGACGACGCCCAGCAGGGTCTGGGGGTCGACGACGCCCAGGCAGCGGCCGTTCTCGACGACGCGGACCGGGGCGCCACCGCCGCGGGCGGCGGCCGTGATGGCCTCGGAGACGGTCGCGGCGGGCGGCAGCGCCGGCCCGCTCCCCGCGTCGTCCGCGCGCACCGGGCGCATGGCCGTGCGGACGGTCACGACCTGTTCGCGCGGCACGTCGCGGACGAAGTCCCGTACGTAGTCGTCGGCGGGGGCGCCGACGATCTCCTCCGGTGTGCCCACCTGGACGATCCGCCCGTCGCGCATGAGGGCGATCCGGTCGCCGACGCGCAGCGCCTCGCCGAGGTCGTGGGTGATGAAGACCATCGTGCGGCCCTCCTCGCGGTGGAGCCGGACGACCTCCTCCTGCATGTCGCGGCGGATCAGCGGGTCGAGCGCGCTGAACGGCTCGTCGAACAGCAGCACCTGGGGGTCGACGGCGAGGGCGCGGGCGAGCCCGACGCGCTGCTGCTGACCGCCGGACAACTGGCCGGGCCTGCGGTGCTCCAGTCCGGCGAGACCGACCTTGGCGACGAACTCGGCGGCCCTGGCGCGCCGTTCGGCGCGGCCGACACCCTGGATCTCCAACCCGTACGCGACGTTGTCGAGGACGGAGCGGTGCGGGAGCAGGCCGAAGTGCTGGAAGACCATGGCGGCGCGGCGACGGCGCAGCTCACGCAGCCGGCCGCCGTCCATGGCGAGCACGTCGTCGCCGTCGATCTCCAGCGTGCCGGAGGTCGGTTCGACGAGCCGGGTCAGGCAGCGGACGAGGGTGGACTTGCCGGAGCCGGACAGGCCCATGACGACGAAGACCTCGCCCTGGTGGACGTCGAAGGACACGTCCCGGACGGCGGCGGTGCAGCCGGTGCGGGCACGCAGGTCGGCCGGGGTGAGGCCGGCGAGTTCGGGGTCGTGGGGGACGCGGTCGGCCTTCGGTCCGTAGACCTTCCACAGGCCGCGGACGCCGAAGACGGGTGTCGTGGTGGCGACGTTCACCAGGCGTCACCGCCCGGCAGCTCGGCGGTCTTCTCCCCGACCCCGGGCACCGCCACCACCGGGTTGACGGCGGTCGTGGTCGGGAAGACGGACGCGCCGGTGACGCGCGGCCCGTCCAGTCCGCGCACCCTCACGGCCCGTACGGCGGCCGGAGTGGCCGGCCACGGACCCCGGCCGCGGTCGAACGCCCCGCGTGCCGCGGCGGTTTCGGCGTCGGCGCCCCCGGCCCCGCCTCCCGCCACGACCGCGAGGACCGTGGCGTCGGCGGGGTCGAGGACCTCACGGGTGGCTCCGGAAGCGGCTGCTGGCCGCTCCCCCGCCACGTGGATGCTCTTCTGTTGGTGCTCCGGCACTTCGCGTGCTGCCTTCCCTGCCCTACGTGGTCAGGACCGTCCCTGACCGGCGACCGGGCCCCCTGCCCGGGGCGGGGAGAAGCATGCGCGAAAGTGGTGGGCGTCACGCGTGCGGGGTCGTCCGCGTCGCCGCGCGCGGCGTCCTCGGAGGGCGGTCCGACCACCCGCGGCGGCAGCGGCCGGCGTGCGGCGGGCGCGGTGAACGCCGGTCCGGGCACCTTCCGGCCGTGCCCGCGCAGCAGTAGGCCCCCGGCGGCGCGAGGCCGTCCGGGGGCTTCCTGGTGGTACGGGCGGTACCGGGTGGATCAGATGAGGCCGAGGCCGCGCACGGCGTCGCGCTCCTCCTCCAGCTCCTTCACCGACGCGTCGATGCGGGTGCGGGAGAACTCGTTGATGTCGAGGCCCTGGACGATCTCGTACTTGCCGTCCTTGCAGGTGACCGGGAAGGAGGAGATCAGACCCTCCGGCACGCCGTACGAGCCGTCGGACGGGATGCCCATGGAGGTCCAGTCGCCCTCGGCGGTGCCGTTGACCCACGTGTGGACGTGGTCGATGGCGGCGTTCGCGGCGGAGGCGGCGGAGGAGGCGCCACGGGCCTCGATGATGGCCGCGCCGCGCTTGGCGACGGTCGGGATGAACTCGTCGGCCAGCCACTTCTCGTCGTTGACGACCTCGGCGGCGTTCTTGCCGCCGACGGTGGCGTGGAAGATGTCCGGGTACTGCTTGGCGGAGTGGTTGCCCCAGATCGTCAGCCGCTTGATGTCGGAGACGGCGGCGCCGGTCTTGGCGGCGAGCTGCGAGATCGCGCGGTTGTGGTCGAGGCGGGTCATCGCGGTGAAGCGCTCGGCCGGTACGTCCGGGGCGGCGGCCTGGGCGATGAGGGCGTTGGTGTTGGCCGGGTTGCCGACGACGAGGACCCGGATGTCGTCCGCGGCGTGGTCGTTGATGGCCTTGCCCTGCGGCTTGAAGATGCCGCCGTTGGCCTCCAGCAGGTCGCCGCGCTCCATGCCCTTGGTGCGGGGGCGGGCGCCGACGAGGAGGGCGACGTTCGCGCCGTCGAAGGCGACGTTCGGGTCGTCGGTGATGTCGATGCCGCGCAGCAGCGGGAAGGCGCAGTCGTCGAGCTCCATGGCGGTGCCCTCGGCGGCCTTCAGGCCCTGCGGGATCTCCAGGAGGCGCAGCTTGACCGGCACGTCGGCGCCGAGCAGGTGACCGGAGGCGATGCGGAACAGCAGCGCGTAGCCGATCTGGCCGGCCGCGCCGGTGACGGTGACATTCACGGGAGTGCGGGTCATGTGCGATCTCCGTAAGACAGCTGGCGGTGGGGGTCCCTGCCCCGGGTGGCGGACGTCTTCCGCGCCGAGGATGCCCGGTGTCGCCGCGCACTCTCTCGACGTGGAGATATCCAGCGGTCAGGCTATCCGACCCGGCCCCCCTTGAACCCCCGCCCCCTTGTGGTCCAGCTCACCCGAACGGGTGGCCGTCGTACCGTCACGGGACCGCCGTGCAGCCCGTCGTGCCGCTGCGGAGCGTGGCGCAGGCGCCCGCGTCGGTACCCGCCGGGACGACGACCATCGGGGTGTACGCGTCGCCGTCGCCGTCGGCCGCGGCGCTCCGGGTGGCGCCCGCGGCGGTGACCACGACGGTGTCACCGGGGACGGCCCGGCTGATGCGGGCCCAGGCGGCGCCGCACGCGCTGCTGTAGCGGACCTCGACGAGGGCGGAGCCGACGATGGTGGACGCGACGGTGGAGCCGTACGACCCGCCGCAGCCCATGGCGTGCGGGTCCTGCCCGTCGCAGGCCCCGCGGTGGCAGCCGACGCCGACGGGGAGGCTCGGCGTGGCGGCGGGCTCGGGGTCGGTGGCCGCACCGGCGGCGGGCTCGGGCACCCGCTCCTCGCCGAGGCCCGAGAGGAAGAGGGCCGCGGCGAACACGAGGAGGGTGCCGAGGGCGCCGGCGAAGAACATGACGACGGTACGGCCGGCCCGCCGGGCGGGGGTGTCGTGCGCGGGCACGGGGGCGCGAACGGGCCCGGGATCGCCGTACGCGGGCGCGGGATCGCCGTGCGCGGGCTTGGGGTCGCCGTACGCGAGCGCGGGATCGCCGTACGCGGGCGAGGGGGCGCGGACGGCCCAGGGGTCGGTGCGCGCGGGCGCGGGGGCGCCGTGCGCGGGGGTGTGCGGCCCGCCGGCCTTCGCGCCGGGGGCGTGCGGGGCCGCCGCGCGCGGGGCGGCCGGAGTGCCGGGGACGGCGCGGGTCCGGTCGGCACGGACGGCCTCCGCGGTCCGGTCGCGGTGCTTCTCCGCGCGGCTCCAGGCGCGTTCGGCCAGCTCCCACAGGGTGGTCAGGTGCACCGGGTCCGTGCCGGTCGCCTCGGCCAGGGCCAGGACGGCGCCCTTGGGGGCGGGCGACCGCCCGTCCAGGTACCGCTCCCACGAGGCCGCGGCGTACCCCGTGCGGTCCGCGAGCGCGCCGGGCCCCAGCCCGCCCCGGTCCACCAGCCTGCGCAGCGTGTCGGCGAACTCCCTTATTCGCGGGTCCAGTTCCTCCGGCAGCGCCTTCCAGCGAGGCATGCTCCCCCCTCTTGTTCCCGAACGCCCCGGACCGCCCGGACCGTCCGGCGCGCCCGTGGGGACGCGCGGGCCCAGGATGACAGTTCCGGCAACCGGTTTCCCAGTTGTGGCCCGGTGCTCACACAGTTCCGGAATGGTCACTTCCGTGCCACAGAGGCAAAGCACCCCTTGATCGGGTTTGGCGCGTCCATGACCCTGTTGGTGTGCGGCGCCCGTCCTGTACTCGGGGGAGGGGACGGGTGCCGCCGCCCGGGCCGCCGTGCCGGGCACCGCGGGTCAGGCCGCTGCCGACGCGGTGACGGCCGGCGGCCCCTACCGCACGGTGAAGCGGACCACTTCCTTCAGGAACGGGATCTCCAGCCACGGTTCGGGCTGGGTCATCAGGGCGAAGAGGACGATGCCGCCGCCCAGCACCCCGTACGTGATCATGTCGGTGAACCGGGACCGTACGGCGAGCATCCCGACGGACGGCAGCGCACGCCGCAGCCCGGCGCCCGTCAGCAGCGCGGCGCCGATCAGCAGCGCCCCGATCCGCGGCGCGTGCGGGAACAGGTCGGTGCCGATGACCAGCAGCCCGAGCGCGGTGAGCCCGAGCACGGTGAGCAGCGGCCACTGGCGCGCGGGCGCGGGAGCGTCGCCGGGGGCGGCCCGCCCGCCCCCTTCGGGCCGGACGGTCCCCTCGGTCACGGTGGGCGGACGCCGCGAGGCGCCCGGCGCGGACGCGCCGTCCTGCGGGCCGGTGTCCGGCACGGCGCCGGCGGGTGCGCCGGACCGGGCCGTGCTTCTGCGGGCGGCGCCTCCGCCGTCGCCTCCCTGAGCGGGGTTCACCGAACCGGGCGCCCCGCCCTCGGCGGAGCCGCGTCCCGACGACGCCCTGGCCCTCGCCGGCCCGTCCCCCGGACGTCCCGACACCGCCACGGCCCCCGCCACGGCGGCACCGGCCGTCGCGAGCGCCTCGGCGGCGGTGGCGGCATCGGCACCGACCTCGCGCGAAGCGGCAGCCGGCACGCCGTCGCCCTCACCGGACCCGGCCCCGGTACCGGCGGACCCGGCGGTACCGGACTCGGCGGACCCGGCACCGGCACCCGCGGCAGCGGTGACCGCCGCCGCGGGCTCGGCCGCCGCGTCCGCGGCACCCGGCTCGGCGGCCGAGCCCGCCCCGGCGCCCGCCTCCGGGGCGGGAGGGGGCGTACCCGGAGGGGCGGAGTCCTCGGTGGCGGATCCGTCGTTCGGCATGGGGTGGGCCTCTCCGGGTGTCAGAGCGCCGCGCGCTCGGCCGCCTCGACGACGTTCACCAGCAACTGCGCGCGCGTCATCGGGCCGACGCCGCCCGGGTTCGGGGCGACCCAGCCGGCCACCTCGCGCACGCCCGGGTGCACATCGCCCATGATCCTGCCGCTCTCGTCCCGGCTCACGCCCACGTCCAGCACGGCCGCGCCCGGCTTGATGTCCTCCGGCTTGATCAGGTGCGGCACGCCCGCCGCGGCGACCACGATGTCGGCCTGCCGCAGGTACGCGGACAGGTCCCGCGTACCCGTGTGGCACTGCGTCACCGTCGCGTTCTCCGAGCGCCGGGTCAGCAGCAGCGGCATCGGGCGCCCGATCGTCACGCCGCGCCCCACGACCACCACGTGCGCCCCGGCGATCTCCACGCCGTGCCGCCGCAGCAGCGTCACGATGCCCGCCGGCGTGCAGGGCAGCGGCGCGGGCTCGCCGAGCACCAGCCGCCCCAGGTTCATGGGGTGCAGGCCGTCCGCGTCCTTCTCCGGGTCCATCAGCTCCAGCACCCGGTTGGTGTCCACGCCCTTCGGCAGCGGGAGCTGCACGATGTAGCCGGTGCACGCGGGGTCCTCGTTCAGCTCGCGGACCACCGCCTCGATGTCCTCCTGCGTCGCCGTCGCGGGCAGCTCCCGCTGGATCGACGCGATGCCCACCTGGGCGCAGTCGCGGTGCTTGCCGGCCACGTACTTCTGGCTGCCGACGTCGTCGCCCACCAGCAGCGTTCCGAGCCCCGGCGTGATGCCCCTGGCCTTCAGGTCCGCCACCCGGGCGGTCAGGTCGGACTTGATCGCTGCGGCCGTTGCCTTGCCGTCGAGAATCTGGGCGCTCATGTGCCCATACTCGCGGATGACCCCCGCCCTCTTCCAATTCCGGGTCCCCGGCCCAGGTCGGAGAGGTTGCGTCTGCACAACGGTCTCCCTTATCGACTGGACAAGAAGCGGATGTCAATACCACGATGACGGCGCAATGCCGCGGGCAGTGCCGGGGGGACGATGCGGCGCGTACTTGGGTGCGGTCAGTTCCTCCGCGCGGACCGCGCGTCCCCGCACGACCCACGGAGGAACCCCGCCATGAGTTTCGGCGACCCCAACAACCCCTACGGCCAGCAGCAGCCCCCTCAGCCCGGCTACGGCTACCCGCAGGCCCCGCCGGTCCAGCCGTACGGCGCGGGCGCCGGCTACCCGGCCCCGCCGATGGAGATGCCCGGCGGCGCCAAGGCGGGCCGCATCTTCGTGTGGGTGGTCATCGCCCTCCAGCTCGTCTTCGCCGTCTACGCGTTCACCCAGATGGGCGCCGTCGAGGAGGCCGTGAACCAGAGCGGCACGGGCCTGTCGAGCACCGAGACCGAGATCGCCTCGGACATCGGCAAGGGCATCGTCGCCGTCTTCGCCGTCTTCGCCCTGATCTTCGCCGCCCTCGGCCTGATCATCGCGCTCAAGTGGGCGAAGGGCGGCAGCTCCGTCCGCACCTGCGCGATCGTCTGGGGTTCGTTCGCCATCGTCGGCGGCATCTTCCAGATGCCGATCGGCATAGCGACGATCGTCTTCGCGATCCTGCTGATCGTGTTCGCCGCCAAGGGCGACACCGCGGCCTGGTTCAAGCGCCCGCGCCACTGATCCCGCCGGTCCCGCACGAAGGCCGTGGCCCCGAGCTCCGCTCGCGTGGGCCACGGCCTTCGCCGTGCCGCCGTGCCGCCCGTATCGCTGTGCCGCCGTACCGCCCGTACTGCTGCACCGCTGTGCCGCTCGTGCTGCCGTACCGCTGTGCCGCCGCACGCCTGTACCGCCCGTACTACCGCAGTCCCCTGTCAATGCCCCCGCTCCGCGTACGTCCGCACCACCCGGATCGCCCGGCCCCGCCCCAGCACGTACGCGTTGCCGTCCTCGAACTCCAGCCGCCTCCGGTCCGGCCGCACCTGCCGTACGCCGCTCACCGTGTGTGGCAGCCCGCCCACCGTGATCACGTCTCCCACCCGCACCTGGTCCCCCGTGACCTCCAGGGTCCGCACCATGAGCCCGGGCATCAGCGGCCGCCGTCCGCGGCCGTACGGCCCGCACCCGACAGCGCCTCCGCCAGCCGGCGGGCCGTCTTCGGCGCGCACCGCCCCAACTCCACGAGCGGGTACGGCGGATCGGCGGCCAGCGAGACGCAGTCCAGGCCCAACGACGGCAGCGTGATCCCCGCCTCGGACAGTGCGGCGCGCAGCTCGTCGCACGCCTCCTCCGCCTCCCTGACCCGCTCGGCCGACGCCTCCCGTTCGGCGATTCCCATGCGCGTTGCCCCTTTCCGGTTCACTTCGCTCTTCCGTACTCTCAGCATCGGCAGGTAGCGCTACGTTCACCAGGGGTAACGACTTTCGACGCGGTGAGCGGAAACCGGGGAACAGGCATGCCCACAGCCAAAGCACTCGATCCGAGCGAGTCCCTTTCGGCCCTCTTCGGCGCGAGGTTACGGAAACTGCGCCACCGCGCCGGCCTGACGCAGCGGCAGCTCGGGGCGATGATCCCGATCGCCCACAGCATGATCGCGCGATTCGAACTGGGTACGGAGACCCCGACGCAGCAGGTCGTCGAGGCCCTCGACCGCCTCCTGCACGCGGACGGCGACCTCGTGGACCTGTGGCTCCACGTGGTACGCACACCGATCCCGGACTGGGCGCGGAAGTACATGCTCCTGGAGCAGCAGGCGCACAAGATCCAGACGTATTCGGCGCACAGCGTGCATGGCTTGCTCCAAACTCGGGCCTATGCGCGGGCGCTGCTGACTGCGGCCGTACCGTCGGTTGGCAACCGACTGGAGAACTTACTGGAAGCACGACTTGCCCGTCAGGCCACGCTGTACCACGACGGGGCACCAGTACTGTGGGTCATCCTCGACGAGTCCGTGATCCGGCGTCCCATCGGCGGCAGAGCGGTGATGCAGGAACAGCTTGGCCATCTGCTGTCTGTATCCGAAGCGTTGGCCAACGTTACGCTGCAAGTGCTCCCCTACGACCAGGGCGCTCATCCCGTCCTGGGCGGCTCGCTCACAGTGTTGTCGTTCTACAACCGATCAGGTGTCGCGTATCGAGAGAACTCACACTCCGGGGAACTGATCGAACACGCTGGGAAGGTCGCCCAATGCGCCCTAGCATTCGATCACTTGCTGGCTCAGGCACTGTCGCCGCAAGCTTCAGCCCGCCTGATCCGAACCGTAATGGAGGACTTCCGTGACCCACGTCTCCCGACCCGACCTCAGCGCCGCCGCCTGGCGCAAGTCCAGCTACAGCAACACGCAGGGCGGCGAGTGCGTCGAGGTCGCTGACGGCTACACCGGCGTCGTTCCCGTACGCGACAGCAAGAACCCCCACCACCCCGCCCTCGTCGTCTCCGACGGCGCTTGGGGGGCGTTCGTCGAATGGCGCAAGTCCAGCTACAGCAACCAGGCGGGCGGGGACTGCGTCGAGGTCGCCGACGGCCTCCCCGGGCTCGTTCCCGTGCGGGACAGCAAGGACCCCGCCCGACCCGGGCTGGTCGTCTCGGACGGCGCCTGGGACGCGTTCGTCGACTCGCTCGCGTAGCCGCCGTACCGACGCGGCCGGGGCCGCCCGGTGAGTGCCGGGCGGCCCCAGTGCGTCGGTGACGGGACGGTCAGTGGAAGAAGTGGCGCGTGCCCGTGAAGTACATGGTCACGCCCGCCTTCTTCGCGGCCTCGACGACCAGCTCGTCGCGGACGGAGCCGCCCGGCTGGACGACGGCCTTCACGCCGGCGGCGGTGAGGATCTCCAGGCCGTCCGGGAAGGGGAAGAACGCGTCGGACGCGGCGTACGAGCCGCGCGCCCGCTCCTCGCCGGCCCGCTCGACGGCCAGCTTGGCGGAGTCGACGCGGTTGACCTGGCCCATGCCGACGCCGACGCTGGCGCCGTCCTTGGCGAGGAGGATCGCGTTCGACTTGACGGCGCGGCAGGCGCGCCAGGCGAAGGCCAGCTCGGCCAGCTCCGCCTCGGACAGGGCCTCGCCGGTGGCGAGGGTCCACGCGGCCGGGTCGTCGCCCTCCGCCTGGAGGCGGTCGGTGACCTGGAGGAGCGCGCCGCCGTCGATCGGCTTGACCTCGACGGGCGCGGACGGCGCCTCCGGGCAGCGCAGGACGCGGATGTTCTTCTTGCGGGCGAGGACCTCGACCGCGCCGTCCTCGTAGTCGGGGGCGACGATGACCTCGGTGAAGATCTCCGCGACCTGCTCGGCCATGGCGACGGACACCGGGCGGTTGACGGCGATGACGCCGCCGAACGCGGACAGCGGGTCGCAGGCGTGGGCCTTGCGGTGGGCCTCCGCGACGTCCGCGCCGACGGCGATGCCGCACGGGTTGGCGTGCTTGATGATCGCGACGCACGGCTCGGCGTGGTCGTAGGCGGCGCGGCGGGCGGCGTCGGTGTCCGTGTAGTTGTTGTAGGACATCTCCTTGCCGTGCAGCTGCTCCGCCTCGGCCAGGCCGCCCTTGCCGTCGACGTAGAGCGCGGCGCCCTGGTGGGGGTTCTCGCCGTACCGCAGGACGCTCTGGCGGGCGTACGTGGCGCCCATGAAGTCGGGGAACGCCGACTCGTCGGCCGGGGCGTACGAGGACGCGAACCAGGAGGCGACGGCCACGTCGTACGCGGCGGTGTGCTGGAACGCCTCGGCGGCGAGCCGCTTGCGGGCCGCCAGGTCGAAGCCGCCGGCCGCGGCGGCGGCGAGGACGTCGCCGTACCGGGCCGGGGAGGTGACGACCGCGACGGACGGGTGGTTCTTCGCGGCGGCGCGGACCATGGAGGGGCCGCCGATGTCGATCTGCTCGACGCACTCGTCGGGGGCGGCGCCGGACGCGACGGTCGCCTCGAACGGGTACAGGTTCACGACGACCAGGTCGAACGGCTCCACGCCCAGCTCGGCGAGCTGCTCGCGGTGCGCGTCGAGGCGCAGGTCGGCGAGGATCCCCGCGTGCACGCGCGGGTGGAGCGTCTTGACGCGGCCGTCCAGGCACTCGGGGAAGCCGGTCAGCTCCTCGACCTTGGTGACCGGGACGCCGGCGGCGGCGATCTTCGCGGCCGTGGAGCCCGTGGAGACCAGCTCGACGCCCGCCTCGTGCAGGCCGCGGGCCAGCTCCTCCAGCCCCGTCTTGTCGTAGACACTGATCAACGCGCGACGGATGGGCTTATTCACCGACATGAACCTTTCGTCCCTCAATGCGGTAGCCGTGCCGGGCGAGACGCCCCACGACCTCGACGAGCAGCGTGCGCTCGACTTCCTTGATGCGCTCGTGGAGAGCGGCTTCGTCGTCCGTGTCCCGCACCTCGACCACGCCCTGGGCGATGATCGGGCCGGTGTCGACGCCGTCGTCGACGAAGTGGACGGTGCATCCGGTGACCTTCGCGCCGTACGCGAGCGCGTCCCGCACTCCGTGGGCACCGGGGAAACTGGGCAGCAGCGCGGGGTGGGTGTTGACGGTCCGCCCGCCGAAGCGCGCCAGGAACTCCTTCCCGACGATCTTCATGAAGCCGGCCGAGACGACGAGGTCCGGCTCGTACGCGGCCGTGGCCTCGGCCAGCGCGCGGTCCCACTCGTCACGCGTCGCGTAGTCCTTCACCCGGCGGACGAACGTCGGCACCCCGGCGCGCTCCGCCCGCTCCAGGCCCGCGATGCCGGTGCGGTCGGCGCCGACGGCGACGACGCGGACCCGGGAGCCGTACCCCTCGGGGTCGGCGGCGATCGCGTCGAGGAGCGCCTGGAGGTTCGTTCCGGAGCCGGAGACCAGGACGACGATGCGGGCGGCGGGGGCGGCGGGGGCCACGGGGGGACTCTTTTCGCGTGAGCAGTACGTGCGATGTGCGGCTTTGTACGGTCGTACGAACGCGTCGTGTACTCCGATACGGGGAACTCTACGAACGCGCCGACCGTCAGCAACGATACCGGCACACCACACCTCCCCCACGGGACGGGGGCCGGGACGAGCGGTAGCGTCTGGTGCGGAACCGTTCCCCGCGCCGCCGACAGAGCAGGCCGACGGGGAGCGGACGGATCACGACAACAGGGGAAGACGTTCACCACATGCCGGACCGAGGCCGCCAGTCCACCGACGACAGCAACCCGTTCGCGCCGCCGCCGGAGGGGAGCCCGGACCAGCCCTGGCAGCCGCGCCGCCCGGCGGACGGGGGCGACGGGTCCGGCACCTCCGGGGACGGCGGGGGCGGCGAAGGAGGCCGGGACGGCCGCGAGGGGCGCTGGGGCAGCCGCTGGAGCCCGCGCCAGCCGGGCCGCTCCTCGGACGACTTCGGCGGCGAGCCGTCCCGGCAGGGGCGCCCGCAGCAGGACGGGCCGCAGTTGCGCTGGGACCCGACCGACCCGTCGCAGCGGCGTGCGCGGTACGCACTGCTGTCGGGCATGTGGGGCTTCTTCTTCGCGGTCTTCGACTTCCCGGAGCTGGCCCTGCTGCTGGGCGCGCTGGCCCTGTACTGGGGCATCAGCTCGCTGCGCGAGCGGAACCGCGGCGAGACGGCCGCGACGGCGGTGAAGTCGCAGACGACGGCGGCGGTGAGCGGTCTGATCACGGGTGCGCTGGCGTTGGTCATCGTGGCGACGATGTTCACCTTCCAACTGGTGTACCGGGACTTCTACACCTGCGTGGACGACGCCCTGACCAAGGACGGCCAGCTCTCCTGCAACGAGCGGCTCCCCGACCCGCTGCGCGACCTCGTCGGCGTCAAGCAGTAGGACCGGCCCTACCCCCCTTCCCCCTACCCCCCTCCCCCCTCGCACATCGGGGCCCCCGCCCGGCCGCTCCGGCGGTGGCGCGGGCCCTACCGTCCGGGCGCCGGCGACCGTCCGGGGCCCCGCGCGGGCGGCGCCGACCGCCCGGTGGGCGTACGCGCGGGTCGTGCGCACGCCGTGAGGCGGTCGGCGGGCGGGCGCGGGTGGTGAGGCGGGCGTACGCGGGTGGGCCCGGGCGGTGAGGCGACCAACGGGCGTACGCGCGCGGTACGCGGGGGGTGGGGCGGTCGGTGGGCGGCCCGGTCCCGCAAGGCGGCTGGGCGTGTTTCGCGGAGGGCCGCGGGGACGTGATGGCGGCCTCACCGGGGCGGGTCCGCGGGCTCACCGGGGCGGGCCGCGCGGGTCGGTTCCAGCCGGGCCGGCGCCGGCGCCCCGGGACCTACGGCCTGCCCGGTGGTTCGTCGGCCCGCTGCTCGACGGTCCGCGGCTCGACGGTCCGTGATTCCTCGGCCCCCGGCTTGTCGACCTGCGGCCCGTCGGCCCGCGGTTCGACGGCTCGCGGCGCCTCGGCCTGCGGCTCGACGGTCCGCGGTTCGTCGGCCCTCGGCTCGTCGACCTGTGGCCCGTCGGCCCGTGGCTCGACGGCTCGCGGCCCCTCGGCCTGCGGCCCGTCGGCCCGTGGCGCCTCGGGCTCCGGCCGGGCGGCGGTCGGCGGTCGCTGCCTCGGGTCCTCCGGCAGGGGGAGCGGGGACACCCGGGACAGCGGGGGCAAGGGGGGCAGCGGGGACAGCGGGGAGAGCGGCGGGGCCTCCGCCAGGCGGGCCTCCGTCGTCCGGACGCGCCAGGCGCGCAGCGCCAACGCCGTCGGTACGGCCACCAGCGCCGTCCAGGCCAGGGCCGCCGCCCCCGCCTGCCACCACACCGGCCCGAAGGCCGACAGCCGACCCCTCCCCAGCGGCCCCGACGCCGCCGCCGCGAGCACCGCCGTCGCCCCGCCGCACACCACCGCCGCCAACCCCGCGGCCCCCGCCGTACGGCGCGCGCTCCACGCCTCGTCGCGGCGGACCAGCGGCGGCGCCGCCTCCCCCGCCGTACACCACCCCGCGACCGCCCCGGCCACCAGCGGCACCACGGCCGCCGCCCACGTCGCCCAGCCGCCCCGCGTGCCGACCGGCACGGCCGCCAGCAGCGGGAAGTCCGGGACGGCCGGCACCCCCACCACCCCCAGCGGCGTCACCACCGCGCCCGTGCCCAACGCGAACCCGGGCCCCAGGCCGTACGCCGCGCCCCACACCGCCGCGTTCGGCAGCAGCGCCAGCGCCAGCGCCAGGACCGCCGCCCGCCCGCCCCAGTCACCCGTCAGGCCGAGCAGCGAACCGCGGGCCACCCCCCAGTGCCCCACCAGCGACCCCGCCACCAGCAGCGCGCCCCCCACCAGCAGCACCAGCAGCGCCCCGCCCGCCGCCCGCGCCGCGACCAGGGACCGGGTCCGCGCCGGTGCCCGCCGCACCCGCACGGGCAGCCACTCCGGCAGCGGCCCGAGCGGCCGCCCGTACGCGCTCCACGCCCCGGCCGCCGCCGCCAGCGCCACGACTGGCGGAACGTGCCCGGCCGCACTCAGCGGATCCGCCTCCAGGGGCCCGCCCGTCGCGTACAGGAAGGCCCCCAGGGCGACCACGGCGTATCCGGCGGTCACCGCGCACACCGTCCCGGTCGGCGTCGTCCTCGGCCGCGTACCGCCCGGCTCCAGGGCGTCGCGCGCGGTCCGGTACGCCAGCCACACCGGCAGCACGGCCGGCAGCAGCGGGACGACGCCCACCGGGGCCGGGGTGCCGGACAGCGTCTCCGGGCGGACCAGTTCCACGCCGTGCGCCAGCAGCCACAGCCCCGCCGCGACGTGCAGGGCCACGTCGGGGCCCCTGTCGGGGTACGGGGAACCGATCCACGCGGCGGTGACGAGGACGGCGAACGCGGCGAGGCCCAGCCCCGCCGCGATCACCCCGCGCGCGAGGGCCATCCCCGCCACGGCGGCGGGTCGGACGCCGTACACGACGGGCTGCGACTCGACGGGGACCACCGCCCCGGGCCCGGGGCCGAGCACGGAGGCGGAGGCGGAGGCAGAAGGGGAGGGGGAGGCGGAGGGGGACGAAGCGGAATCGGACACGGGAGCGGTCACACGAACATGCTGCCAACGACACGCGCTGTAGCCGTGCAACAGGCGGATGTCCGCTGTGTCGCTCAATATACGTTTATGTACTTTTCCGCTACGCAGAGTGTTCGCGGAGGCAGGCGATGACGCAGGGCACGATCGGCGGGGCGCGGGCGGCCACGGCGCCGGACCCGCCGCCCGGAGGGGTGGACGCGCCCGGACCGGGGACGGCGACCGCGCCGCCCGCGACCCCCGTCGAGGCGTTCGACGCGCTGTACGCGTACGCCGCGCCCGGCCTCGTACGGCAGGCGTACGTCCTCACCGGACGGCGGGGGCTGGCGCGGGAGGCCGTCGAGTACGCCTTCCACCGGGCCTGGGACCGCTGGCCCGAGGTCGCCGTCGACCGGGACCCCGGGGGGTGGGTGCGGGCCGCCGCGCACGACTACGCCCTCTCCCCCTGGCACCGGCTGCGGCGCGCGCACCGGCGCCCCGACCCGCCCGCCGGGGGCGCCACGACGCGGGCGCTGCGCGACGCCCTGCTGGAGCTGCCCGCCCCGTACCGGCGGACGCTCCTCCTCTACGACGGGCTGGGCGTGGGCCTTCCGGAGGTGGCCGCCGAGACGGAGGCCAGCAGTCCGGCCGCCGCGCAGCGGCTGCTGCACGCGCGCGAGGCGGTCGCGGAGCGGGTGCCGGCCCTGACGGAACCGGAGGCGCTGCGGGAGCGGCTGGCGGAGCTGCTGGAGCAGGGCGCGGCGACGACGCTGGCCACACCGGGGACGGTGCGCGCGGGCGGGGAGCGGCGGGTGTGGCTGTGGACGCGCGGGACGGCGGCGCTGTCGGCGCTGATCGTCACGGCGACGGCGTTCACGCTGGCGACGGCGCCCACCCGGTACGAGCCGCCGCTGGCGCCGGGCGAGGCGGTGGCGGGGGTGCCGGTGCTGAGCGGGCCGGAGCGGCTGACGCGGCAGGACGAGGAGCTCCGGTCCCACCTGGAACGGGAACCGGTGAAGGGCCCGGTCCGGCTGGTCCCGTCACCGTACTAGGCCCCCGCGACCAGACCCCGTACGCGAAGCGGGCCCGCCTCCCGGAGTACCGGGGGCGGGCCCGCTTCGGAGCGTGCTCACACGGGTGTCACGCCTGGGCGTTCAGGATCTCGCGAGCCAGCTTGGCCGTCTCGGTCGGCGTCTTGCCGACCTTGACGCCGGCGGCCTCAAGGGCCTCCTTCTTCGCCTGCGCCGTACCGGACGAGCCGGAGACGATCGCGCCGGCGTGGCCCATCGTCTTGCCCTCGGGCGCGGTGAAGCCCGCGACGTAGCCGACGACCGGCTTCGTCACGTTCGCCTTGATGAAGTCGGCCGCGCGCTCCTCCGCGTCACCGCCGATCTCACCGATCATGACGATCAGCTCGGTCTCCGGGTCGGCCTCGAAGGCCGCGAGCGCGTCGATGTGGGTGGTGCCGATGACCGGGTCGCCACCGATGCCGACGCACGACGAGAAGCCGATGTCGCGCAGCTCGTACATCATCTGGTAGGTCAGCGTGCCGGACTTCGACACGAGGCCGATCTTGCCCGGCTTGGTGATGTCGCCGGGGATGATGCCCGCGTTGGACTGGCCGGGCGTGATCAGGCCGGGGCAGTTCGGGCCGATGATGCGGGTCTTGTTGCCCTTCGACTTCGCGTACGCCCAGAAGGCGGCGGAGTCGTGGACGGCGATGCCCTCGGTGATGACGACCGCGAGGGGGATCTCGGCGTCGATGGCCTCGACGACGGCGGCCTTGGCGAAGGCCGGCGGCACGAAGAGGACGGAGACGTCGGCGCCCGTCTTCTCCATCGCCTCGGCGACCGTGCCGAAGACCGGTACCTCGGTGCCGTCGAAGTCGACGGTCGTACCGGCCTTGCGCGGGTTCACGCCACCGACGATGTTGGTGCCGTCACCGAGCATGAGCTTGGTGTGCTTCATGCCCGTGGCGCCGGTCATGCCCTGGACGATGACCTTGCTGTCCTTGGTGAGGAAGATAGCCATGGTGTGTCTGTGACCTCGTCCCTTTTACTTCGCAGCCGCGAGCTCGGCGGCCTTGTCGGCCGCGCCGTCCATGGTGTCCACGCGCTGCACCAGCGGGTGGTTGGCGTCCGACAGGATCTTGCGACCCAGCTCCGCGTTGTTGCCGTCGAGGCGCACGACCAGCGGCTTGGTGACTTCCTCGCCCTTGGACTTGAGGAGCTCCAGGGCCTGGACGATGCCGTTGGCGACCTCGTCGCAGGCGGTGATGCCGCCGAAGACGTTGACGAACACGGACTTGACGTCCGGGTCGCCGAGGATGATCTCCAGGCCGTTCGCCATGACCTCGGCGGAGGCGCCGCCGCCGATGTCCAGGAAGTTGGCCGGCTTCACGCCGCCGTGCGCCTCACCGGCGTACGCGACGACGTCCAGGGTGGACATGACCAGGCCCGCGCCGTTGCCGATGATGCCGACCTCGCCGTCGAGCTTGACGTAGTTGAGGCCCTTCGCCTTGGCGGCGGCCTCGAGCGGGTTGGCGGCGGCCTTGTCCTCCAGCGCCTCGTGCTCGGGCTGGCGGAAGTCGGCGTTGGCGTCCAGGGAGACCTTGCCGTCGAGGGCCAGGATGTCGCCGGAGGCGACCTTGGCGAGCGGGTTCACCTCGACGAGGAGGGCGTCCTCCGCGACGAACGTCTTCCACAGGGTCACGAGGACCTCGGCGACCTTCTCGGCGACCTCGGCCGGGAACTTCGCCTGCGCGACGATCTCGCGGGCCTTCTCGATCGTGACGCCCTCGTTGGCGTCGACCGGGACCTTCGCGAGGGCCTCGGGCTTGGTGGCCGCGACCTCCTCGATGTCCATGCCGCCCTCGACGGACGCCATGGCCAGGAAGGTGCGGTTCGTACGGTCGAGGAGGTACGAGACGTAGTACTCCTCGACGATCTCCGGGGCCGTCTCGGCGATCATGACCTTGTGGACCGTGTGGCCCTTGATGTCCATGCCGAGGATCTGCTGGGCCTTCTCGACCGCGTCCTGCGGGTCCGAGGCCAGCTTGACGCCGCCGGCCTTGCCACGGCCGCCGACCTTGACCTGCGCCTTGACGACCGACTTGCCGCCCAGCCGCTCCGTCGCCTCGCGCGCCGCCTCAGGCGTGTCGATGACTTCACCGGCCAGCACCGGTACACCGTGCTTGGCGAAGAGGTCCCTCGCCTGGTACTCGAACAGGTCCACGCGCGTCCGTCCCTTTTCTGGTGATCGCGGTTCGTTGTCATGCGTGGGCGTGCCGCGCGCCCGTCACACGGGCGGAGGGCAACGTGACTGCTCTGTCACAAGGGAGGCGTACACGGTGTCCGTGGACGCGGCATGTCCGTCTCGCAGGTTATCCCCGGAGGGGGTGCCGCCCTAAATCGCAGATCACACCCGAACGGTGATACCTGTCACAGACAGGAACCTCAAACGGGCGGCCCCACCGGCTGTGAGACCGCCCGTGACTACGGATTTCGTGGCAGACCAGACGCACGGACCGAACGCTCCCGCCGGGCCGTGGCAGGCGCTCCCGCCGGGCCGTGGCAGGCGCTCCCGCCGGGGCGTGGCGGGAGCTCGGCGGGGCTCGGCGGGGGCTCGCTGGGAGCCCCGGCGGGGACCGACGGAGCCCCGGTGGAGGCCCGGCAGAGCCCCGGCCGAGCCCCGGCGGACGGCTCGACGGAGTCCCGGCAGGGGCTCGACGAGGACTCGGCAGGGGCTCGACAGAAGCTCGGCGGGAGCCTCAGTGGGCGGCTCGGCAGAGCCCCGGCGGACGGCTCGACGGACTCTCGGCAGAGATCCGGCAGGGGTTCGACGGGGACGCGACGGAAGCTCGGCGGAGAATCCGCAGGAACAGTCCGGGGCGATGGGACTGTCCGCCGTCCGGACGCCCTGGAGGGTGGTCCCGGCGTGCGGACGGGCGTCGCTCGTCGTCGCGGTGGTCCCGTCGTGGGTGAACGGCGCGGCGCCGTCCGCGAGGGTGGCGCTGGTGGTGACGCTCGTCGCGACGGGCTCGACCAGGGCGACGAAGGTCTCCACGAGCCTCCGCACGGTACGGGCGACGGCACCGGTCACCCCCGTGGGCGAACGGGTCCACCTCAGCCGCCACGCCCGTCGTCGGCGGCCGGACGCCCTCGGTGGCACCGGCGACCGGGCCGCCCGTGGAGCCGGCCGTCCCGGCACCGCAGCGCACCACCAGGTGGGTGCGCGCCTCACGGTCGGCAACCGGCTCGTTCCCGACCGGCGATGCCGGGTCCCCGGCACCGCCGCAGGGCCCGCCCCGGCATGTGCCCGGCCCGCCATGAGGCCCGGCCCCGCCGCGACCCTCGCCCCGCCCTCAGGTCCGCTCCCGGCACGTGCCCGTCCCCGTCGTGAGACCGGCCCCGCCGTGGGGCCCAGCTCCGCGTGGTGTCGAGCACCTTGCCGGTGGCCACGTCGACCGCCCGGCCCCGGCGTGGGGCCCGGCCGTCCGCGTGGGGCCCGGCCGCCCGCGTGGGTCACATCGGCTCGGGGACCGGTATCGGGCGCTTCTCCAGGGCCGCCGCCATCACCTCCGGGAAGAGGTCGGGGGTGCACGCGAACGCCGGCGCCCCCAGCGCCGCCAGCGCGGCGGCGTGCTCCCGGTCGTACGCGGGGGCGCCCTCGTCGGACAGGGCGAGCAGCGTCACGAACTGCACCCCGGCCGCCTTCATCGCCGCGACCCTCTTCAGCATCTCGTTGCGGATGCCGCCCTCGTAGAGGTCGCTGATCAGCACCACGACCGTGTCGGCCGGCCGGGTGATCTGCGACTGGCAGTACGCGAGCGCCCGGTTGATGTCCGTGCCGCCGCCCAGTTGCGTGCCGAACAGCACGTCCACCGGGTCGTCGAGCTGGTCCGTCAGGTCGACGACGGCCGTGTCGAAGACGACGAGCCGGGTCGCGATCGACCGCATCGACGCCAGGACCGCGCCGAACACCGAGGCGTACACGACGGACGCCGCCATCGACCCGGACTGGTCGATGCAGAGCACGACCTCCTTCTTGACGGCCTGTGAGGCGCGTCCGTAGCCGACCAGCCGCTCGGGGACGACCGTGCGGTACTCGGGCAGGTAGTTCTTCAGGTTGGCGCGGATCGTGCGGTCCCAGTCGATGTCCCGGTGCCGGGGCCGGCTGATGCGGGCGCTGCGGTCGAGGGCCCCGGTGAGGGTGGCCCGGGTGCGCGTGGCGAGGCGCTTCTCCAGGTCGTCGACGACCTTGCGGACGACGGCCCGCGCCGTCTCCTTCGTCGTCTCGGGCATGGCCTTGTTGAGGGAGAGCAGCGTGCCGACGAGGTGGACGTCCGCCTCGACGGCCTCCAGCATCTCCGGCTCCATCAGCAGCGCGGACAGGCCGAGCCGGTCGATCGCGTCGCGCTGCATGACCTGCACGACGGAGCTGGGGAAGTACGTGCGGATGTCGCCGAGCCAGCGCGCCACGGACGGCGCCGACCCGCCGAGCCCCGCCGACCGGTCCCGGCGCCCCTGCCGCCCGGCGTCGCCGGGGGCCCCGCCGTACAGGGCGCTCAGCGCGCCGTCCATGGCGGCGTCCGTGCCGGTGAGGACACAGCCCGTGCCGTCCGCCGCTCCCCCGCCGAGCACCATGCGCCAGCGCCGCAGCCGCTCCTCGTCGCCGGTCATCGGCCCACCCCCGCGAGTTCGTCGTCGTTCGGCCGCCGGTGGCCCAGCAGCAGGTCCAGCAGGGGCAGCACCCCGTCGGCGCGGGCCTCGTCGAGGCCGGGGCCGAAACCGGGCGCGCCCGCCTCGGTCAGCGTCGCGCCGCCGCCCCCGGAGGGGCCGCGCCGGACGAGTTCGCCGAGCGTGCGGCGCACCCCCGGCTCGTACGCGGAGAACGTGCGGCGCAGCAGCGGCAGCACGTCCGTGAACGCCTCGGCGGGCACGGCCGTCAGCCACGCGTCGACCAGGGCGAGCAGCCGCTCGTCGTGGACGAGGAGCATGCCGCCCGAGCCGTCCCGGCCAGGGCCGCCCGCCCCGCCGACGAACCCCTCGATCCAGGCGGCGGCCTCGGCCGGTGCCGTGCCGGGGGACAGGGCGAGGCCCATCAGGCGGGCGGCCTCGTCCTCGGCGAGCCGCCCGTCGTCCAGGAGGAGCCGGGCGGCGCGGCCGCGCAGGGCGCCGGGGACCGTGTCGCGGCGGGCGAGCCGTTCCAGGACGGCCGTCCACCGCGCGGTGACCTCGTCGGCGTCCGGGAGGAGCCGTATCGCCGTGTGGACGGTGTCGACGTGGCCGCGCATCTCGGCGGCGCCGTCCGCGTCCAGTCCCGCGCAGGCGGGCGGCAGGCCGACGCATATGCGCAGGGCGAGGCCGGTGGCGACCTCCGCGAGCGCGGCGGCGTCCGTGGCCCGCACGTCCCCGTAGCGGAGGGAGCGCGCCAGGGCGGGCAGGGCCAGGGCGAGGCGGCCGACGTCGGCGTCGAGCGCGGCGCGGTCGGCGAGGGCCTTCATGACCGGGGGCAGCGCCTCGGGCAGGTCCGCGAGGAGGCACCGCTCGGCGAGGGCGGTGACCTCCGCGAGGGCCGTGGCGGCGACGGCTCCGGCCTCGGCCTTGGCGGTGGCGGCGGACAGGACCGTGGTGCCCCACACGCCGGCCTCCGCCACCCGGACGTGGAGCTCGGGCTCCCAGCGCAGCCGCCAGGTCTCCCGGAACGTGCCCGTGCCGCGGGCGCGCGCGGGCTCGCCCCAGTCGACGCCGAGGAGGCGCAGCCGGTGCAGGAGGCGGCTGCGGGCGGCGTCGGTGTCCTTGCGCAGGTCGAGGTCGAGCTCCCGCTCCGCCGCCTCCGGTCTGAGGCGCAGCGTGCGCTGGAGGCGGTTCAGGTCGCGCTGGAGGGGCACGGCGGGCGCCCCGTCGGGCACCTCGCCCAGGACGTCCCCGACCACGAGCCGGTCACGGATCAGGGCGAGCGGCACGTCGGAGCCGTCGCACATCACCGCCCGGACGGCGTCGGTCGTCTCGGTGAGCCCGGGCAGGGGCCGGCCGCGCATCGCGGCGAGCGTCCCGGCGAGCCGTACGGCCTCGATGACGTGGGCGGACGACACGGGGTGGTCCTCCTCCCGCAACAGTCCGGCGACCTTCGTCATCCACCGTTCGACGGGCCGGTCGGGCACGGCGAACAGGTGCCCGTACCAGCCGGGCGAGTCGATGCCGGCGCCGTAACCGGAGCGGCGGGCGAGCCTGCGGTGCGTCCACGGCACCCAGGTCGTCTCCGTCCTGACCTTGGGGAGTCCCTTGAGGAGGGCCCGGTCGGCGGTGACGGTGGTCTTCTCGGCGAGCGCCGGGACGTGCCAGGCGCCGCAGACGAAGGCGACGGCGTCGTCGCCGTGCTCCTTGCGGGCGGCGCGCAGTTGGAGCCGCATGTACGCCTCGCGGACGGGGTCGCGGACGGGGTCGCGGGCGTTGCCGCCGTGCCCGTACGTCTCGCGCAGCGCCGTCATCGCCTCCGCGACGGCCGCGAACGGTGCCAGCGGGTCGCCCGTGTGCGCCGCGCGGTGCTCGACGGCGTCCTCCCACCAGCGTTCCGGGTCGTCGTACCCGGCGGTCTCGGCGAGTACGGCGAGGGGGTCGACGCGCAGTCCGCGGCGCCGCCCGTCGGCGGACGGCTCGCCCGAGTCGCCGTCACCGGTGTCGTCGTCCTCGTCGCCCCACGTGGGATCGCCCGTCATGGCGAGGGTGTGGGTGGCCGGCAGGTCGGCGAAGCGGACGGCGGCGCCGTGGTCGAGCGCCCAGCGGAGGGCGACCCACTCGGGCGAGAAGGCGGCGAGCGGCCAGAACGCGGCCTTCCCCGGGTCGTCGACGGCGTGCGCCAGCAGGGCGACCGGCGGGCGCATCCGCTCGTCGGCGGCGAGCGGCAGCAGCGCGTCGGCCTCCGGCGGGCCCTCGATCAGCACGGCCGCGGGACGGGCCGCGTCGAGGGCGGCGCGGACCGCGCGCGCCGAGCCGGGCCCGTGGTGGCGCACCCCGAGCAGCAGGGGACCGGTCACGCCGACACCTCCCGGCAGGCGCGGTAGAAGTCCTTCCAGCCGTCCCGCTCGCGGACGACGGTCTCCAGGTACTCCTGCCAGATGACGCGGTCGGCGGCCGGGTCGCGGACGACGGCGCCGAGGATGCCGGCGGCCACGTCGGCGGGGCGCAGCACGCCGTCCCCGAAGTGCGCGGCGAGGGCGAGTCCGCTGGTGACGACGGAGATCGCCTCGGCCGTGGAGAGCGTGCCCGACGGCGACTTGAGCTTGGTGCGGCCGTCCGCGGTGACGCCGTCGCGCAGTTCGCGGAAGACGGTGACGACACGGCGGATCTCGTCGATGCCCTCGGGCGCGCCGGGCAGGTCGAGGGAGCGGCCGATCTGGTCGACGCGGCGGGAGACGATGTCGACCTCGGCCTCGGGCGTCTCGGGCAGGGGCAGGACGACCGTGTTGAAGCGGCGGCGCAGGGCGCTCGACAGGTCGTTGACGCCCCGGTCGCGGTCGTTGGCCGTGGCGATCAGGTTGAAACCGCGGACGGCCTGGACCTCCTGGCCCAGCTCCGGGATGGGCAGCGTCTTCTCGGACAGGATCGTGATGAGCGTGTCCTGCACGTCGGCGGGGATGCGGGTCAGCTCCTCCACACGGGCCGTCATGCCGTCGGCCATGGCGCGCATGACCGGGCTGGGCACGAGGGCGTCGCGGCTGGGGCCGTGGGCGAGGAGCCGCGCGTAGTTCCACCCGTACCGGATGGCCTCCTCGGGCGTGCCGGCCGTGCCCTGGACGAGGAGCGTCGAGTCGCCGCTGACGGCCGCCGCGAGGTGCTCGGACACCCAGGTCTTGGCCGTGCCGGGGACGCCGAGGAGGAGCAGGGCGCGGTCGGTGGCGAGCGTGGTGACGGCGACCTCGACGATCCGGCGCGGGCCCACGTACTTCGGTGTGATCACCGTGCCGTCCGGGAGCGTGCCGCCCAGCAGGTACGTGGCGACCGCCCACGGCGAGAGCCGCCAGCGCTCCGGGCGGGGCCGGTCGTCGGCCGCGGCGAGCGCCTCCAACTCGTGCGCGAACGCGTCCTCGGCATGCGGCCGCAGGGCGTCGGCGCCGCTTTCGGCACGGTGCTTCTCGGTGGTTGCGGGCACGGTCATGGGATCCCCCTCCAGATCGTTCGAATGGTTCGACCGGGTCTGGGATCCACCGTGCACCACGCCACTGACAATCGACCGTTTCCGCAGGCCACAGCGGTAAAACCGGGGCTTACCCGGGGAGTTGGGCGGGCCGGGGGCGGGAGGGGGTCGCCGGGGAGGGGGCCCCTGGGGAGGGGAGCCGCCCGGCCGACGCCCGGGCGGGGTCACCGGGCGTCGGCCGGCCCGCTCACTCGGTGGCGATCGGGGAGACCGCCACGCAGCTGAGCGTCGCGGCCGCGCCCTTGCCGGACGCCTCCTTCAGCACCTTGCCCTTGTGGGTGATCTTGCAGCTCGCCCGGGCGCCGTCCTGGATGGAGACGGGCGTGACGAGCGGCGCCTCGATGCCGCGCAGCGTCACCGTCTTGCGCCACGGCAGGGTCGGCTTCTCGACGGTCTCCAGCTTCGGGTTCATCGCGTCGCCCCCGCCGCCGTTGTAGCTGATCGAATCGATGCCGGCGCCGGTCACCTCGTACGTCACCTGGTACGTCTCGTTGATCGCGCTGTCGACGCGCTCGGTGGCCTCGTCGGCCGCCTGCGAGCAGGCGCCCAGGCCGAGCGCGAGACCGGCCGCCGCCAGGACGGCGACGGCGGATCGGCTGGTGCGGTTCATGTGCTCCCCCGGAGGTCGAGTGGTGGTGGCACAACGGTACGAGCGTGCCCCGCCGCCTCCCCCGCCGGGGCCCGTCACCGCAGGTCGGGACCGATTGTCAGTGGCGGGCCCTACGGTCGACGACATGACTGAGCAGGGGGTGCGCTGGACGGCGGAACAGGTGCTGGCTCTGGCTCCTGACGCCGCCTCGCGCAAAGCGGGAAGCAAGCTGGGCACCGCCGGGCCGTGGTCCGGCACGGGGTGCGGCGGCACGGGGGCCGTGTGGGGCCTGTGCAAGGGCAGCGGCAGCAAGCCGTACCGGACGGTCGTCGACCTCACGGGCCCGGCGTACAAGTGCAGTTGCCCGAGCCGAAAGTTCCCGTGCAAGCACGCGCTGGGGCTGCTGCTGCTCTGGGCGGCGGACGACGCCGCCGTACCGGCGGGGGCGGACGCGCCGGACTGGGCGGAGCAGTGGCTGGAGAGCCGGGGGGAGCGCGCCGACGCGCGGAAGCGGAAGGACGACGGCGGGCCGGTCGACGCGGAGGCGGCGCGGAAGCGGGCGGCGGCCCGGTCGGCCCGCGTCACGGCCGGCGCGGAGGAGCTGGAGCAGCGCCTCGCGGACCTGGTGCGCGGCGGGCTGGCCGCCGCCGAGCAGGCGGGGTACGGGCTGTGGGAGGAGACCGCGCGCCGCATGGTCGACGCGCAGGCGCCGGGCCTGGCGGGCCGGGTCCGGGAGCTGGGCGCGATACCCGGTTCGGGCCCCGGCTGGCCGGTGCGGCTGCTGGAGGAGAGCGCGCTGACGCACCTGTTGGACCGGGCGTGGCTGGGCGTCGACCGGTTGCCGGGGCCGCTGGCCGCGACGGTCCGCACGCGGGTCGGCCTGCCCGCGTCGGCGGAGGGACCGGCGGTCCGGGACCGCTGGTTGGTCCTCGCCCAGTACGACACGTCGGACGGCAGGCTGACGACGCGCCGCATATGGCTGTACGGGCAGGACACGGGGCGCACGGCGCTGCTGCTGTCGTTCGGGGCGGCGGGCCGGGCGCCGGAACTGGCGCTCGCGGTGGGCCTGGTCGTCGACGCGGAGCTCGTCCGCCACCCGGGGGCCGGGCAGTTGCGGGCGGAGCTGGGCGAGCGGTTCGCCGCGCCCGTACCGGGGGACGCGCCGCCGCCGGGCGGGACGGTCGGGGACGCGCTCACGGCGTACGGGCTGGCGCTGCGGGACGACCCGTGGCTGGACTCCTGGCCGGTGACGCTGCGGGACGTGGTACCCGTGCCGGCCGCGGAGGGCTGGCAGTTGGCCGACGCGGACGGGGGCGCCGCGCTGCCCGTCACGGGGTCGGCCCCGGCCCGGCCGGGGCTGTGGCGGCTGGCGGCGGTGTCCGGCGGCGCGCCGGTCACCGTCTTCGGCGAGTGCGGCCACCGGGGGTTCACACCGCTGGCCGCCTGGTCCCCGGACGCGCCCGGCACGATCCCGCTCACCTGACGGCTGGAGGAGAAGACATGACCACCACGACGTGGGAAGACCTCGTCACGTCGGCCCTCCTGGGCACGGACCGCCGCCCGCTGCCGGCCCCGGCGGGGCTCCCGGCGGAGGCGGGCGCCCCGCCCGGGACCGGGGGTCCCGGCGACGGGCCCCCCGCCGACGCTCCGGTCGCGTTGCTGGACGCCGCCGCCGTGCAGACCGTGCGGCGGCGGGCCGGGCTCGTCCCGGCCGCCGCCGCGCCCCTGCCGCGGCCCGCGCCGCGCGACGGGCGTCCGCCGTTGCCCGAGGCCGCCGCGCGCCGGCTGGCGCAGTTGCTCGCCGACCGTCCGTCGGCGGGCGGCGGTGGCCGCCGGGGCACCGCGCCCGACCTGACCGAGCTGCTGCCGCAGTGGCTGGCCGCCGCCAACGCGTACGGCTACCGCGCGCCCGCGCCCGCCCTGCCCGCGCTGCTCGACGCCGCCCGCGCCCGTACCGACCTGCGGCCGCAGGCGCTGGCGTTCGGCGGGCCGCGCGCGCTGTGGCTGGCCGCGTTCAACCCGGAGTGGAGGTTCGCCCTGCGCGGCGCGGCCGGCGGAGCGGCACTGCCCGCGCCCGACGACGCCGAGGGCGTGCGGCGGCTGTGGGAGGAGGGCCTGTTCGCCGAGCGGGTCGCGCTGCTGGCGGCCGTACGGGCGCACGACCCGGCGGCGGCGCTGGACCTGCTGGCGTCGACGTGGGCGACGGAGCGGGCCGAGGACCGGCTGATGTTCCTGGACTCGCTGCGGACGGGGCTGTCCGACGCCGACGAGGAGTTCCTGGAGCGGGCCCTGCCGGACCGCAGCCGCAACGTCCGGTCCACGGCGGCGGAGCTGCTGTCCGCGCTGCCCGGGTCGGCGTTCGCCGCGCGGATGGCCGCGCGGGCCGCGTCGTGCGTGGGCCTCGACCACACCGGGCGGCAGGCGACGATCACGGTGGAGGCGCCGCACGAGTGCGACGCGGAGATGCAGCGCGACGGTGTCGTACCGCAGCCGCCCTCCGGCCGGGGCCGGCGGTCCTGGTGGCTCGGCCAACTGGTGGAGGCCGCCCCGCTCGGGCTGTGGCGGGAACGGCTCGGCGGACGGACCCCCGAGGAGATCGTCGCCCTGCCGGTGGCCGACGACTGGCGCGACGAACTGCACGCCGCGTGGTGCAGGGCGGCGGTACGGCAGCGGGACGCGGCATGGTCGCGGGCGCTGCTCGGCCCCGCGTCGGCACCGCCCGCGTCGGGACCGGGGGTGTCGTCGGCGGCGGCGCTGCTGTCCACGCTGCCGCACGAGGAGCGGGCGGAGTGGGTCGCGGCGTTCATCGCGGCACACGGGCTGTCGGAGGCGTTCCAGCTGCTCGGGGTGTGCGCGGTGCCGTGGTCCGGGGCGCTGGGGAGGGCCGTGGTCGACGCGCTGGACATCGCGCGGGAGGCCGGGAGCTACCCGTGGAGCTTCAGCGGGGTGATGGGGCTGGCGGAGCGGTGCCTCGACCCCCGCGAGGCGGACCGGCTGGAGGTGCTGACGGCGGCGACCGACGAGGGGGAGGACGCGGCGCCCGGGGCCGGGGGGTACTGGGCGGAGGCGTTCCAGCGGCTGGTCGCCACCCTGCGCCTGCGCGCGGCGATGCGTACGGAGCTGGCTCCGCCGGGGAGCTGACGGGCCCTCGCACCGGCCGACCCCGGCCGAGGGGACGGACCGGCGCGGCGGCCGGATGCCCGGACGTGCCGGACCACCGGACCAAGCAGCCACCGAACCGATCGGCCACCGAACCGGCCGGTCAGCGGACCTGTTGGCCACCGGACCGGGCGGTCATCGAACCCGTCAGCCACCGGACCGGGCGGTCACCAGCCCCCGTCAGCCATCAGACCGGGCGGTCAGCGGACCTATTGGCCACCGGACCTGTTGGCCACCAGACCGGTCAGCCACCGGACCGGCCGGTCGCCAGACCCGTCAGCCACCAGACCGGTCAGTCACCGGATCCGACGATCCGTCGGATCGGCCGGGCGGGGCGAAGGGGGGCTCGTCCGGGGCGCTCCTCGGGGTCAGGCGCCGGTCGGCTGGCGGACGTGGGCGTTGACCCAGTCGACGATGGACGCCGTCGTCGCGCCGGGCGTGAAGATCTCCGCGACGCCCTTCTCCTTCAGCGGCGGGATGTCGGCCTCCGGGATGATGCCGCCGCCGAAGACCTTGATGTCCTCCGCGTCGCGTTCCTTCAGCAGCTCCAGCACACGCGCGAACAGCGTGTTGTGCGCGCCGGACAGGATCGACAACCCGATCGCGTCGGCGTCCTCCTGGATCGCGGTGTCCACGATCTGCTCCGGCGTCTGGTGCAGGCCGGTGTAAATGACCTCCATACCGGCGTCACGCAGCGCCCGCGCGATCACCTTCGCGCCGCGATCGTGGCCGTCGAGACCCGGCTTGGCCACCACCACGCGGATCGGACCGGTCACACCCATCACTGCCTCCACATGCGTCCCCCGTACCTGTATGCCGGGGAGGTGAACGAACGTTATCTCCAGCATCCCGCAACCGGCCGTTTCGCGGTCAAGAGCGAGGGGGAAATCACACGTGGGACATGTTCGCCACGCGCCGCACCCGCGCCGAGTGGACCACGGGACAGCCGGGGCGGACGCGATCCGGAGCCGCGACGAGGTCGTCGTACCCCTCGCGCCGCCAGCCGCGCGGCACGGAGGTAGGGCGCATCCCCACCCTCGGCCGCGGCGCCGCCCGAGGGCGTGCGGGGGAGACGGAGCCGTCCTCTGTACGCCGCTCACCAGGAGGTCGGCATGCGGGGTCCACCACCACCCGCCACCGCGACCGCCCTCCGCGCCGACGCCCTGAGGTCGGCCGCCCTGGAGGCGGCCGTCCTCGCCGGGCACGTGTTCCTCTACCCCGCCGGCCTCATCCCGGCGGGCCTCGTCCCCGAGCGCCTCGTCCCCGAGTGCCTCCGTCCCGGACGGTGCCCCACCGCCGCGCCGCACGGCACCCGCCCGCCCGTCGTCCTGCTCCACGGGCTCTCCGACAACCGTTCCGCCTTCGTCCTGCTGCGGCACGCCCTCGCGCGGGACGGCACCCGGTACGTCCGGGCCGTCAACCACTCACCGCTCACCCGTGACCTGCGCGCCGCCGCCCACCGGCTCGCCGACCACGTCGAGGAGCTCCGCGCCCGCACCGGCCACGCCGAGGTGGACCTCGTCGGGCACAGCCTGGGCGGCTTGGTCGCCCGGTACTACGCACAGCGGCTCGGCGGCGCCCCCCACGTCCGCACGGTCGTCACGCTCGGCACGCCGCACGGCGGCACCTCCGCCGTCCCGCTCGCCGGCGTGCACCCGCTCGTCCGCCAGATGCGCCCCGGCTCCCCCGTCCTGCGCGAACTGGCCGCCCCGGCGCCCGACTGCCGCACCCGGTTCGTCAGCTTCTGGAGCGACCTCGACCTTTGGATGTCCCCCGCCGAGACGGCCCGCCTCGACCATCCCGACCTGGACACCGTGAACGTCGAGGTCACCGGCGTCGGCCACCTCACGCTGCCGGTGCACCCGGCGGTGGCCGCCCGGATCGTCGCGGAACTCGACCGCGACGCCCCCGATCCCGGAACCGCGAATTCCGTGATTGTGGCGTGAAGTCGCCACCACGCGTCGAACGAATTTCGAACGTACCGCCAAGGCTCGGTGTGCGCTCCGCCGAAAGGCGACCGAATGCCCGTTTCCTCGGGCGGTAAACCCCACCGAAGATTGTCGGTTGCGCATACCGCCGGGTACAGTCGCGCCCACTGCTTCCCCTCCGGGTCCCCGTCAGGGCCGGCCCGGAACTGGTCCTGCTGCCGAGGCGAGAGAGAAGTTGGTGAACGACCAGCACCCCCACGCCGGCTACGTCGAAGACGACGTGTACGCCACGGGCAGTTTCACGACCAGTGAGAGCGGCTTCGACAACGGCGGTCACCAGGCCCCCGCGTACGGCACCGGTTCCTACGACACCGGCGCCTACCGGACGGCCGACTCCCTCTACGGTGGCTACGACACCGGGCACGGCGGCCAGTACGACGCCGCGCAGTGGCCCGACGCGTCCGCCACCTCCGCGTACGCCGCGTACGCGGACCAGTCCGGCCAGTGGGACACCACGGCCTGGGCCCCGCCGCAGGACGACCCGCAGTACTCGGCGACGGCGGCCACGTACGAGACGACCGGCCAGTGGTACGTGCCGGGCGCCGACTCCTACGGCACCGAGCCCTTCGGCACCGGAACGTACGGCACGGATTCCTACGGGACCGGTTCCTACGACGCGACCGCGTGGAACTACGCGCCCGAAGAGACCACCGGGACGTTCGTCCCCGAGCAGTACGACTACTCCGCTGTCGACGACACCCCCCAGGCCGAGGCCCTCCCGGCCGAGCCGGAGGCGGTCGCCGGTCCCGGGACCGAGCCCGACGACGACCCGCACGCCGACGGCTCCGCGTCCGAGGCGGACGACCTCGCCGACGACGGCCCGTCGACGG
The DNA here is from genome assembly GCF_056432325.1 of Streptomyces sp. NPDC045287. NCBI lineage: Bacteria > Bacillati > Actinomycetota > Actinomycetes > Kitasatosporales > Streptomycetaceae > Streptomyces > Streptomyces sp. NPDC045287. The sequence continues at coordinate 286,534 of NZ_JBWKJG010000003.1, read as the reverse complement.
AGACGCTGGAGACGCTGGGCGAGACCGTCGCCGTCGCTCCCGCCCCGCGCCCGACCCGCCGCGCCGGCGGCAGCCGCGGCAGGCGTCGCACCCCCGCCCGGCGTTCCGCGCTGCTGACCGTCGCCGTGCCCTCGGCGTGCGTGATGGGGGTCGCCGGGATCGCCGCCGCGTCCGTCAGCGGACTCACCGGCACCGAGCAGAAGGACGACGGCAAGGCGGTGACCGCCGCCGACCCTGCCGCCCCGAAGCCGGCCGTCGCCAACAGCGCCCTCGACACCCAGCTCGCCGCGCTCGACGCCGAGGCCCTCGACTTCAGCGACCGCGCCAGCCGCACCCAGGAGCGCCTCGACCTCAAGGCCCGCCAGGAGGCGGAGCGCAAGAAGCGCGAGGAGGATGCGAGGCTCCGCGAGGCCATGCGCCCCAAGTTCGCGCTCCCGGTGCAGCTGCGCCAGCTGAGCGCCGGTTACGGCCAGGCGGGCGTCAACTGGATGTCCCTGCACACCGGCATCGACTTCCCCGTCCAGTACGGCACGCCCGTGATGGCGGCGACGGACGGCACCGTGCGCACCCAGTGGAACAGCGCGTACGGGAACATGGTCATCGTCACCGCCAAGGACGGCACCGAGACCTGGTACTGCCACCTGAGCAGCGCCAAGATCCGCTCGGGCTCCGTCAAGGCGGGCGACGTCATCGCGTACTCGGGCAACTCCGGCAACTCCACCGGCCCGCACCTGCACTTCGAGGTGCGGCCGGGCGGCGGCACCGCGATCGACCCCGAGGCGTGGCTCCGAGGACACGGCCTCAACCCGACCGGCTGATCCGACCGGCTGGCCCGGCCTCCTCCCCCGACGCCTCCTCGCCCCGGCCGACTGGCGCAACCGCCCTGGCCCGGCCCCTTCGCCCCGGCCGACTGGCTCCAACCGCCCTGGCCCGACCGGTTGGCTCGGCCCGACCCGGCCTCCTCGCCCGACCGGCTGACCCAACCTGACCCGACCGGCCGACTGGCTCCAACTGCCCTGGCCCGACCGACCGGCCCGACGGCCGCACCGGATCGGCCCGACGGCCGCGCCCGGATCGGCTCGTCGCGCGGACGGCTCACCGGCCCAGCCCCGGCCCCGGCGGCCGGGGCGCCGAGCGGCCGTTCACCGCCCGCCCGGCGCCCCGGCTCCGTACCGCCCCTACAGCTTCTCGACCGGCGCGTACCGCAGCAGCAGCCGCTTCGGCTTGCCGTCACCGAAGTCGATGGTCGCCTGCGCGTCGCCGCCCGTCCCCGTCACCGCCGTCACCGTGCCGAGGCCGAACTGGTCGTGCGTGACCCGGTCGCCCACGGTCAGCGCGACCACCGGCTTGTCCGCCGTACGCCGCGTCGCGAAGCCGGATGGGCCCGAGCGGGACCGCGACGCCGACAGGGAGGCGGCGACGCCCGACGCCGGGCTCGACGGGCCGGCCGGGGCGGCGGCCGTCCGGCCCGTGCGCTTCCACTCCACGTGCTGCGGTGGGATCTCCTCCAGGAACCGCGACGGCGGGTTGTACGCGGGCTGGCCCCAGGCGCTGCGCATCGACGAGCGCGTCAGGTAGAGCCGCTCCCGCGCGCGCGTGATGCCCACGTACGCGAGGCGGCGCTCCTCCTCCAGCTCCTTGGTCTGGCCGAGGGCCCGCATGTGCGGGAAGACGCCGTCCTCCATGCCCGTCAGGAACACCACCGGGAACTCCAGGCCCTTGGCCGTGTGCAGCGTCATGAGCGTGATGACGCCGTCGCCGTCCTCGTCGCCGTCCGGGATCTGGTCGGAGTCCGCGACGAGGGCGACCTGCTCCAGGAACTCGGCGAGCGTGCCCGTCCCCTCGCCCTCGCCTCGCTCCTGCTCGAACTCCAGGGCGACGGCGGCGAGCTCCTGCAGGTTCTCGATCCGCGTCTCGTCCTGCGGGTCCGTCGACGCCTGGAGCTCCGCGAGGTACCCGGTGCGCTCCAGGACGGCCTCCAGGACGACGGCGGGGCCGGCGCCGGACTCGACGACCGTGCGCAGCTCCTCCATCAGCGTGTTGAACCGCTTCACGGCGTTCGTGGAGCGGGCCGCCATGCCGTACGCCTCGTCGACCCGCTTCAGCGCCTGCGGGAACGTGATCCTCTCGCGCAGGGCGAGGGCCTCGATCATGGCCTCGGCGCGCTCGCCGATGCCGCGCTTCGGCACGTTGAGGATGCGGCGCAGCGGGACGGCGTCCTCCGGGTTGGCCAGGACGCGCAGGTACGCGAGGACGTCGCGGACCTCCTTGCGCTCGTAGAAGCGGACGCCGCCGACGACCTTGTAGGGCAGGCCGACGCGGATGAAGACCTCTTCGAAGACGCGCGACTGGGCGTTGGTCCGGTAGAAGACGGCGACGTCGCCCGCCTTCGCCTCACCGGCGTCGGTGAGCCGGTCGATCTCGTCGGCGACGAACTGCGCCTCGTCGTGCTCCGTGTCCGCGACGTAGCCGGTGATGCGGGCGCCCGCGCCGGCGTTCGTCCACAGGTTCTTGGGGCGGCGGCTCTCGTTGCGCTCGATCACCGCGTTGGCGGCGGACAGGATGGTCTGCGTGGAACGGTAGTTCTGCTCCAGCAGGATCGTCGTCGCGTTCGGGTAGTCCTCCTCGAACTGGAGGATGTTGCGGATGGTCGCCCCGCGGAAGGCGTAGATCGACTGGTCGGCGTCGCCGACGACGCACAGCTCGGACGGCGGGTGCTCCGCGTCGCCGGACGGGCCGACCAGCTCGCGGACGAGCGTGTACTGGGCGTGGTTCGTGTCCTGGTACTCGTCGACGAGGACGTGGCGGAAGCGGCGGCGGTAGTGCTCGGCGACGTCCGGGAACGCCTGGAGCAGGTGGACCGTTGTCATGATGATGTCGTCGAAGTCCAGGGCGTTGGCCTCGCGGAGCCGCGCCTGGTACATGCGGTACGCCTCGGCGAGGGTCTTCTCGAAGCCGTCCGCCGCCTGGTCGGCGAAGGTCTCCTCGTCGATGAGCTCGTTCTTGAGGTTGGAGACCTTGGCGCTGAAGGACTTCGGCGGGTACCGCTTCGGGTCGAGGTCCAGGTCGCGGCAGACCAGGGCCATGAGGCGCTTGGAGTCGGCGGCGTCGTAGATCGAGAACGACGACGTGAAGCCGAGCCGCTTGGACTCGCGGCGCAGGATGCGGACGCACGCGCTGTGGAAGGTCATCACCCACATCGCGTGGGCGCGCGGGCCGACGAGCTGCTCGACGCGCTCCTTCATCTCGCCGGCGGCCTTGTTCGTGAACGTGATGGCCAGTATCTGCCCCGGGTGGACGTCCCGGGTGGCGAGGAGGTGGGCGATGCGGTGCGTGAGGACGCGGGTCTTGCCGGAGCCCGCGCCGGCGACGATGAGGAGCGGCGAGCCCGTGTGGACGACGGCGGCGCGCTGCTGCTCGTTCAGCCCCTCCAGCAGGGCACCCGGGTCGACGACCGGGCGCGGGGAGCCGTCCCGGTAGTACGGGTCGCGGACCGGGGGCGCGTCGAACTTCCCCTCGAAGAGGTCGTACGGGACCTCCTCCGCGGCCGGGGGGGCTTCGGAGTCCTCGGGCGGCGGGGGCTCCTCCGCGGGGTGGTCGCGGAGGTCCGCCAGGAAGCTGTCGTCAAAGAGGCTGCTCATCGCCTACCGAGTCTAGGCGGCCCCACTGACAGACCGGGCCGGAACCGGGCCCCTCACGCACAGCGACGCGGCGGCGACGCACGGCACGGCGGGAGGGGCGGCCCTGGGAAGGGACGGTCCCGGGAGGAGGCGGTCCCGAGAAGGAGCGGTCCGAGAGGAGGCGGTCCCGGGAAGGGGCGGCCCGAGAGGAGGCGGTCCCGGGAGGGGTAAGGTCCCGAAGAGGGGACGGTCCGGAGGGGTCAGGTCCACAGGGTGGCGATGAAGATGTTCACCACCGTCAGGGCGCCCACCGCGGCGAACGGGCCCCTGCCGACGCGTTCGTCGTCCCGCTTCACGTAGACCAGGCCGAGGATGACCACCAGCAGTGCCAGCTTGACGCCGATCTTGACGTTGTCGACGGCGGCGCCCTCGGCCTGGTTGAGGCCCACCAGGGCCATGCCGGTCACGAGCATGGTCAGCGCGCCGTGCAGCATGGCCGGAACCATGCGGGCCGTGCCCGCTCCCATCGCCTTCATCTGGGTCAGGAAGCCTCCGAGGAGGGCGGCGATGCCGATGACGTGCAGGGCGACGAAGACGTTGATGAGGACGTTCATGGGGCGGAGCCTAACCCCGGCCATACCATCGCCCACCAGCCAGGTCCACCTCTTTCACGACAACGATCACGGACGATACGGAGCACGTGCTTCCGGACGCCGCGGTGCGACCGGGACCCGCAACGGAACCTTCAGCCGCGACCAATACCGGTCACCCCGCCACCTCCCCCGGGACCCGCCCTTAACCTCCTCCCCCAGGCGTCCCGGTCCCCGCCGGTGCCGCCCCGCAGCACGGTACCGAAGGGAAGTGAGCGCCCTCGTGGCAGCGCATCGGAAGCCCAGGCAGCGCCCGTTCGGCGCGCAGGCCGGCCGCAGGGCCGCGACCCTGGCCCTGGCCGGAGCCGCGACCGCCACTGCCTTCGAGGGCCCCGCGCACGCCGACCCGCGCCTCACCCCCGCCCAGGTGAAGGACCAGGTCGACCGGCTCCACCGCGAGGCGGAGGCCGCGACCGAGAAGTACAACGGCGCCAAGGAGAAGGCCGACGCGGCGCGGGCCCGGCTCGACGCGCTCCGCGACGAGGCCGCCCGGCGCACCGAGCACCTCAACGCCGCCCGCGACGTGCTCGGCGCCACCGCCGCCGCGCAGTACCGCGCCGGCGGCCTGAGCCCCGTCTTCCAACTGGTGCTCTCCTCCGACCCCGACCGCTACCTGCGGGGCGCCGCCCTCGCCCAGCGGATCGGCGACCGGCAGGCCGACGCGCTGGCGACCCTGCGCGGCCGGGCCGCCGGGATCGACCGGCTGCGCAGGGAGGCGGACGGGCACGTCCGCGAGCTGCGGGCCCACGAGGCCGAGCTGAACCGGCAGAAGGCCGCCGTCCGGAACCGGCTCGCCGCCGCCGAGAAGCTCCTGACCCGCCTCACCGCCGCCGAACGCGCCGCCCACGAGGCCGCCGCCACGCGCGCGCGGGCCACCGACCGCACCGGCGGCGGCGTCCTCGCGGCGTGGGCGCCGGGCGGGCCCCAGGCCCCGGCCGGTCGCGCCGCGCGGGCCGTCTCGTACGCGTACGGGGCGATCGGCAAGCCGTACCTGTGGGGTGCGACCGGCCCGTCCGGGTACGACTGCTCGGGGCTGGTGCAGGCGGCGTGGCGGGCGGCGGGGGTGTCGCTGCCCCGGACGACGTACTCGCAGATCAACGCCGGGCAGCGGGTCGCACGCTCCCAGCTCGCCCCGGGTGACCTGGTCTTCTTCTACCCCGGTGTCAGCCACGTCGGGATCTACGTCGGCGGCGGCAGGATGATCCACGCGCCGCGCACGGGCTCGACGGTGCGGATCGCGTCGATCGACGAGATGCCCTGGGCGGGCGCCACCCGCGTCGGCTGACCCAACCGTGCCCGGGGCCGTCGGGGCCCTGGGGTTCACCAGTGACCTTGGGGTTCGCCGGGACTCCGGGGGCTCACCGGCGGGCCGGCGACGCGGTCGCGCCCGCGCCCTCCCGCCGCCCTGTCGGCCAGGTGGACACCGCCGGGACCTCCCCGCCCGCGTCGACGTGCGGTGCTCGCCGACGTGGCGCACCCCGACGCACGTCGGCGGCCGGGCCGCGGCGCGCGGGCCGGCCGGTCACACCGGTCGGCGGACCACCGGTCGGCGGGTCACACCAGTCGGCGGGCCGTCGCCCAGCGGGTCAGCTCGTGCCGGTTCGACAGCTGGAGCTTGCGCAGCACCGCGGAGACGTGCGACTCGACCGTCTTCACCGAGATGAACAGCTGCTTCGCGATCTCCTTGTACGCGTAGCCGCGCGCGATGAGCCGCAGCACCTCCCGCTCGCGCTGGGTGAGCCGGTCCAGGTCCTCGTCGACGGGCGGCGCGTCCGTGGATGCGAACGCGTCCAGCACGAAGCCGGCCAGGCGAGGCGAGAACACGGCGTCGCCCTCCTGCACCCGGAAGATCGAGTCGATCAGGTCGGCACCCGTGATGGTCTTGGTGACGTACCCGCGCGCGCCGCCCCGGATGACGCCGATGACGTCCTCCGCCGCGTCCGACACGGACAGCGCGAGGAACCGCACCGGGTTCTCCGCGGCCGCCGCCAGCGGGGCGCAGCGGCGCAGCACCTCCACCCCGCCGCCGCCCGGCAGGTGCACGTCGAGGAGGACCACCTCGGGCCGGGTCGCGTGGATGACGGTGACCGCCTGGTCCACGTCGGCGGCCTCGCCGACGACCTCCACCCCGGTCTCCTCCGTGCGTCCGATCTCGGCCTGCACGCCGGTGCGGAACATCCGGTGGTCGTCGACGAGCACCACCCGCACCCGGCGCTCCGCCGTCCCCCCGGCCGCCTGCCCGGTCGTCGTCGTCATCCGTCCGCCTCCTCCACCCTGTCCATCTCCAGCTCGACCTCCGTGCCGTCGCCCGGCGCCGACCGCACGCGCGCAGTACCGCCGTTGCGCCGCATCCGGCCGATGATCGACTCGCGTACGCCCATCCGGTCGGCGGGCACGGAGTCGAGGTCGAACCCGGGGCCCCGGTCCCGTACGGACACGAAGACCGTACGGCCCTCGACCTCCGCGTAGACCTGCACGGCGCCGCCCCCGCCACCGTACTTGGCGGCGTTGACCATCGCCTCGCGCGCGGCCTGCATCTGTGCGGCCAGCCTCTCGTCGAGCGGGCAGTCGCCGACGACCACGACCTCCAGCGGCACCCCGTGCTGGTCCTCGACCTCGGCGGCGGCCTTCCGGACGACGTCGGCAAGCGTCTCCGGCTCCTCCGCCTCGTCCTTGCCGGTGCCCTCCGGCCGGTACAGCCAGTTCCGCAGCTCCCGTTCCTGGGCGCGGGCGAGACGGCGGACCTCGGCGGCGTCCTCGGCGCTGCGCTGTATCAGCGTCAGCGTGTGCAGCACCGAGTCGTGGACGTGCGCGGCGACCTCGGCGCGCTCCTGCGCGCGGATGCGCATGGTCCGCTCCTCGGACAGGTCCTGCGACATGCGTACGAGCCAGGGTCCCGCGAGCAGCGCCATGCCGGCCAGCACCGCTATCGCCGCCGTCAGCGCCGTGCCCAACTGGGCGGCGGAGCCCCGCACCACCAGGAACACCGTCAGGCCCATGCCGACGAGCGCCACCCCGGCCAGGCCGCGGGCCAACTGGAGCAGCCGCTTGCTGCGGCCCGACCCGGTCCAGCGGGCGCGGCGCGCGTTGTCGACCTGCCGCCACACCAGGACGACGCCGACGCCGACGAGGAGGGTCGGCCACACGTACCGGTTCGCCTCGCCGCCCACATCGGCCGTGCCGACGAACACGGCCGCGCCGGTCAGCAGCGCGACCAGCGCGACGACCTGCCCCTTGTCGGGCTTGCGCAGGCGGCGGCGCCCGTCGCGCGTGGTCTCGAACAGCGGGCGCGGCCCGCTGGAGCGGCCGCCCACGCCGAGCGGCACGGCGATCCAGAACGCCGCGTACAGCAGGACGCCGAGCGGACCGTCCGCGAGGAACAGCCCGAGGAACACGAGCCGCACCCACACCACCGGCAGCCCGAGGTGCCCGGCCAGCCCGCGCGCGACCCCGCCGAGCATCCGCCCGTCGGCGCTGCGGTAGAGCCTGCGCACGGGCGGATCGTCGGTCGTCTCGGGCATGTGGACGGAGGCTGGCATGGACCGATCGTCACACGCCCCGCCCACCGGGACATCAGGGTCGGCCCTGACCCGGACCCTGAAAAGCGACGGACCGCCCCCGACGCGCCCCGGCACCCCCTGGGGGCGGGCCCGCGGAATATCAGGGACCGGCCAGGGTCGTGGCGGGTGCCGTCGCGGGCGGCGGCCGGTCACCATGGTCGTATGACAAGCGCGACGCCCATCTCGTCGGAGGCGCCCGGGACCCCACCGCACCGCCCGCCGCTGCGCCGCACCCCGCGGCAGAAAGTGGTGGCCGGGGTGTGCGGGGGCCTCGGACGGCACTTCGACCTCGACCCGGTGGTGTTCCGGGTCGTGACGGGGGTGCTCGCCGCGGCCGGCGGCATCGGCCTGATCTTCTACGGCTTCGCCTGGCTGTGCGTCACCGCGGACGGCGAGGACGAGAACGAGGTGCGGCGGCTGCTGACCGGCCGGGTCGACGGCGCGTCCCTCGTCGCCGTCCTGATGGCGCTGGTCGGCTGCGGGCTGTTCCTGGCGATGGTGGGGGGCAACGGCGAGACGATCGGCTTCGCGGTCCTGCTCGTGTGCGCGGTCGGCGGCGCGGCCGTCTGGTCGCGGCGCCGGCTCGCCGACGGGCGGGAACCGGCGGCGGCCACCGCGGCGCACCCGGGCGGGCCCGACGCCCCGCCGGAGACGAAGGCACCGCCCCCACCGGTCGCCCCGTCGTGGTGGCGCGACCCGATCGTCAAGGACGGCTCGACCGGCCCCGTCCCGGTCGGCTACCTGTGGGGCCCGGTCGACGGCCCGCACGCCGGTCTGCGGGAGGACCCGCACCGGGCGTGGGGCGCGGTCCCGGCCGTGCCGCCCCGGGCTCCGGCCGCCCCGCGCGGCCCCCGCTCCATCGGTGGTCCCGTCCTGCTCCTCGCCGTGGCGGCGGGGTGCGCGGGCACCGCGGCCGCCTGGGGCGGGCATCCCCTCGGTGTGAGCCTCCAGTTCGGGCTCGGGGCCGCGCTCGCCGTGTTCGCCCTCGGCCTGGCCGTCAGCTCGTTCCTGGGCCGCACCGGCTTCGGCACGGTCTTCATGACGGTCGCGACGGCGCTGCTGCTGGCGGGCGCGTCGGCGCTGCCCCCGCAGATCGGCACGGTGTGGACGCGCGAGGAGTGGGCCCCGGCGTCCCTCGCGGACCTGCGGCCGCGCTACGCGCTGGACTCGGGTGTCGGCACGCTCGACCTGTCCGCACTGGACGTGCCGCGCGGCCGGACGGTGGAGGTGACCGCCGAGGCCGGCGCGGGCCGCCTCGCCGTCACCGTGCCCGCCGACGTGACCGTCCGGGTCCACGCGCGGGCGGGCCTCGGGGAGATACGGCTGCCCGACCGGCCCGGCGCGGGCCCCACCGCCGACCGGACGGCTCCGGCGCGGTCCGACGGCCTGGGCGTGGCGGCGGACCGGGAGGTCTTCCGCACCCTCCCGCCGCCCCCGGACACGGCCCCGGGCGGCACGCTGGACCTGGACCTGCGGATCGCCGTCGGGCAGGTGGAGGTGGCCCGTGCTGCGCCATGAGTTCCACCCCGGCCGGCTGATCGCCGGTGTCACGGGCCTGGTCGTCGCCACCGTGTACGGGGGCGACGCGGCGGGCGCCTGGGACACCCCCTGGTACGCGGCGGTCCCGCTGCTGCTCTGCGGCCTCGTACCGGCAGTGGTGGCGACCCGGGCCGGGCGGCGACGGCACGCCGCGGGGGTCACGCCGGCGGACGACGCGGGCGCCCCGACCGGTACGGGCGACCGCACCCACGGGTAGGCCGGCTCGCCACCGGGGGTGGAGAGGGCCCTCCCGGCCCACCACCCAGCGCCCACCGCCCAGCGCCCACCGCCCACCACGAACCGCCAACCGCCCACCACGAGCCACCAACCACCAACCACCGAGAGCAGCGCGCCGCCCGTCCCGGCCGGTCCGCCCCGGGGCACGGAACACGGAACGGGGACCGCGTCGACGGGCGGCGCGGGCACCCCGGCGGACAAGGGTGGCGCCGGGCAGACCGGATGGAAGGCCCTCTGCCGGCCGGCCACCGGCCACGAGCCCGGCGAGAGCAGCGCGCCGCCCGTCCCGCGCAGTCCCCTCCCACCGTGCGCGGCATGCCGCCGCCCACGGCTCGTTCGCCGCTCCCCGTCGCGTCCGCCCCGAGGCATCAGCCGCCCCGAGACACCGGCAACAGGGGCGGGGCCGCGGGGCGGCCGGCGGCGGGGTGCGCAGGACGACGAAGCCGCCGCCCACGGCTGTGGACGGCGGCTCGCTGACCGGTGTCGGGGTCACTCCGGGCGCCCCCGGCGGTGCGGGGGCTCCGGGGTCACTCCCACTCGATGGTGCCCGGGGGCTTGCTGGTGACGTCGAGGACGACGCGGTTGACGTCCTTCACCTCGTTGGTGATCCGCGTCGAGATGCGCGCCAGCACGTCGTACGGCATGCGCGTCCAGTCCGCGGTCATGGCGTCCTCGGACGAGACCGGGCGCAGCACGATCGGGTGGCCGTACGTACGGCCGTCGCCCTGCACGCCCACCGACCGCACGTCCGCGAGCAGGACGACGGGGCACTGCCAGATCTCGCGGTCCAGGCCGGCCGCGGTCAGCTCCTCGCGGGCGATGGCGTCGGCCTCGCGCAGCAGGTCCAGGCGCTCCTTGGTGACCTCGCCGACGATCCGGATACCGAGGCCGGGGCCCGGGAACGGCTGCCGCTGGACGATCTCCTCCGGCAGGCCGAGCTCCTGGCCGACCATGCGGACCTCGTCCTTGAACAGCTTCCGCAGCGGCTCGATCAGCTTGAACTCGAGGTCCTCGGGGAGGCCGCCCACGTTGTGGTGGGACTTGATGTTGGCCGTGCCCGTGCCGCCGCCGGACTCGACGACGTCCGGGTACAGCGTGCCCTGCACCAGGAACTCGACGGGCTGGTCGCCCGACGCCTCCGCGATGATCTCCGCCTGCGCCTGCTCGAAGACGCGGATGAACTCACGACCGATGATCTTGCGCTTCTCCTCGGGGTCGGTGACCCCGGCGAGCGCGGTGAGGAAGCGCTCCTGCGCGTCGACGACCTTCAGCTGGACGCCGGTCGCGGCCACGAAGTCCTTCTCGACCTGCTCGGTCTCGCCCTTGCGCATCAGGCCGTGGTCGACATATACGCAGGTGAGCTGGGAACCGATGGCCCGCTGGACGAGCGCGGCGGCCACGGCGGAGTCGACGCCGCCGGACAGGCCGCAGATGGCCCGCTTGTCGCCGACCTGCTCGCGGATGGCCGCGACCTGCTCCTCGATGACGTTCCCGGTCGTCCAGGACGGCTCGATGCCGGCGCCGCGGTAGAGGAAGTGCTCCAGGATCTGCTGGCCGTGCGTGGAGTGCATCACCTCGGGGTGGTACTGCACGCCGTACAGCTTCTTCTCGTCGTTCTCGAAGGCGGCGACCGGCACGACGTCCGTGGACGCGGTGACGGCGAAGCCCTCGGGCGCGGCGGAGCAGGCGTCGCCGTGCGACATCCACACCGACTGCTCGTCGGGAGTGCCCTCGAACAGCGTCGACCCGCTCCTGCTGACGTGCAGCGGCGTACGGCCGTACTCGCGGGCGCCGGTGTTGTCGACCGTGCCGCCGAGGGTCACCGCCATCAGCTGGAAGCCGTAGCACATGCCGAAGACGGGGACGCCGGCCTCGAAGAGCGCGCGGTCGAGGCGGGGGGCGCCCTCCTCGTACACGGACGAGGGGCCGCCGGAGAGGATGATCGCCCTCGGGTTCCTGGCCAGCATCTCGGCCACCGGCATGGTGGACGGGACGATCTCGCTGTAGACCCGGGCCTCACGGACGCGGCGGGCGATGAGCTGGGCGTACTGCGCGCCGAAATCGACAACGAGGACTACGTCCGGGTTGGTGTCGGGCGAGGCGGCAGCGGGGGTCGCTGATGACACTACGGCGGCCTTCCGGCGGTGGGAGGGGGTCGGTATCAGTCAATTCTACCGGCGTGGCCGACAACCGTTTCGTCTCACCATCCGAACCGGTCGGCGGCCCGGCTGGCCGCGGCACCGCCCGCGGGTCCATACTTGCGGCCATGCTCACGCACTCGACCTTCGTCTTTACCTATGGCACCGGCTGGTCCGGCTGCCATGGTCGTGCTGCTTGAGCAACTACTGACAAGCGACTTCCCAGGCGCCCCGGGCCGACAAGGCCCGGGGCGTCCGTCGTCGTCCACCGGGCCGTACCGCCGCCCCGGGGCCCCGCGAGACACGAGGAGCCCCCGACGATGACCACCACGAACACCCCCACCAGGACGCCCGCAGCGGCCCCCGCCACCCCCGTGCCCACCACAGCCCCCGTGACCGCCATGACCGCCGCAGAGAAGACCGGCGCCCGCACGGACGACGCCGCCCGGGTGATCACGGGCGCGCGGGAGCGCATCGACGCGCTCGACGACCGGATCATCGGCCTCATCCAGGAGCGCATCGCCGTCTCGGCCGTCATCCAGGAGGCCCGCATCGGCTCGGGCGGCCGTCGGGTGAACCTCGCGCGCGAGATGGAGGTGCTGGGCCGCTACAGGGACGCCCTGGGCAAGCCGGGCACAGCGCTGGCGATGACGGTGCTGGAGCTGTGCCGGGGCCGCGTCTGAGGTCGGGCGCGCCTCTCACCCGTACGGTGCGTGACCCGGACCACCGTGTGTCGTTGGTCCCAGTGTCCGCGCCAGCGCGTGACTTCGCCGGAGCGTGTGGCGCATCGCGTGTGCGCCGTGGGACCGCGCTCCGGCGTGTGTGACCGGGCGGCAGGGGACAGCAGCCCGGTCACCCCGAGGGGCGGCCGGCTCCGGGGACGCCCGGTGCCGGCCGCCCCCCATGCGTACCGCGCCGGACGGGCCGTACCCGCATCCGCCGCCCTCCGGACCCGCCCGAGCTCACCGGAGCCACTCCGGGCTCACCGGACCCGCCCCGAGCTCACCGGAGCCACCCCGGCCTCACCGGACCCGCCCCGGGCTCGCCGGAGCCGACCGCCGGCGGCGTGACACAGGACACATAAAGAACCTGTGAGTCGATGGGCAACCAATCGCCCCCACCGCGGGTCATGTATGCGAAACCCACGGCCACGCCCGTCACACGCGACGGAGCGGGGGCCCACCAGACTCCGTGCCGTACCCAGCGGTACGCCTCAGACCACGAGGTCTTGACTTGAAGCTTCGCCGCGCCATGGCCGTCGCCGCCGCGACCGCCGTCATCACGCCCGCCGCCTTCCTCGTGGCCCCGGCCGCGTACGCGGCGGGCGTCACGCCGTCGACGACGGAGTCCTCGCCGGCCGCGACCCCGTCCGACGACGAGACGAAGACCGGCGAGCCGGCCCCGTCCGACGACACGAGCGCGTCCGCTTCCGCGACCCCGACGCCGTCCGCCGACGAGACGAAGACCGAGACGCCGGCCCCGTCCAACAGCGCCAGCACCTCCCCGGCCCCCTCCACCAGCGCGTCCCCCTCCCCGTCCCCCAGCACCACCCCGGGCGAGGACGAGGACGATGAGCTGAAGTACTGCGAGGACATCGACGAGAACTTCGAGGAGAAGGCCCTCGACGCCAAGATCTCCGGCCTGCCCGGCAAGATCGTGGCCGGCAGCGGCTGGGAGGACTTCCGCCTCACCATCACCAACAAGTCGAAGCTCGACCTCAAGGAGGTCGCCTTCTACGCCGTGGTCGAGAACTACGAGGAAGACGAGTCCAAGTGGCTCAGCCAGTACGTCGACCTGCAGTTCAAGGTGCCGAACAGCAACGAGTGGATCGGCATCGGCGACAAGGAGTGGGCCGGCGGCTACTTCTGGGGCGTCGAGACCATGAAGTCGAAGGACTTCGTGGAGATCGACCTCCGCGTCCGCATCGACAAGGCCGCCCCGGCCGGTGACGGCTACGCCCTGGGCAGCGGCGGCTACATCGGTGACGTCAAGGGCCAGGAGTGCATCGCCGAGAACGGCGCGCTGGTCGACTTCGTCGTGCTGAAGCCGGGCTCCTCCGTCGACGACCCGGGCGAGGCCACCCCGGGCGACGGCCAGGGCAAGGACGCCGACAAGCCGGACACCAAGCCGCAGGGTGACATCAAGCAGCTCCCGGTCACCGGCAACCTCGCCGAGACCGGTTCCAGCTCCACGCTGCCGATCATCGGGATCGCCGGTGGCATCGCCGTCGTCGCCGGTGCCGGTGTCGTCTTCGCGCTGAAGCGCCGCCAGAACGGTGCCGCCGCGTAACGGACGCGCCCGAGACAAGGGAGGCGCTGCGCTCGGAGGGGGGCGCAGCGCCTCTCTGCCGTTTCCGCCGCCGGACGGCGGCCGTCAGGCAGTGGCGGCCGTCAGGCGGCGACCGCTCGGGACCACGTCCGGCACCGGCCGCCCGGGGTCACCGCCGGATGACCGCCACCCCCAGCAGCCACCCAGGACCGCCGCCAGACGGTCACCACCAAGCGGCAGCCGCCCGGCCGCGTCCGCCCAGGATCCACCACCGGGCGGTGACTTCCAGGCCGCGGCCATCGGCGGCCACCAGCCATCGAGCAGCGGCAGCAGTCGCCGGACGGCGGCCGTCAGGCGTCGGGCTTCTTCGGCGGGACCTTCGGCATGCCCAGGAACGGCAGCCGCAGTGCCGCGAAGGCGTCCTGCGGGACGGCCGGCGACCTGGGTGCGACGGGCGCCACGCGCGCGTAGGGGGCGCCCTGGGCGGGGCGGGGGTCCGGTTCGCCCTTGTTGGGCCAGAGGGACATGGCGCGCTCCGCCTGCGCGGTGATGGTGAGGGACGGGTTCACCCCGAGGTTCGCCGAGACGGCCGCGCCGTCCACGACGGAGATGCCGGGGTGGCCGTGGAGCCGGTGGTACGGGTCGATGACGCCGTCCCGCGCGGTGGCGCCGATGACGCAGCCGCCCAGGAAGTGGGCGGTGAGCGGGGTGCCCATCAGCTCGCCGACGTTGGAGCCGGCGAAACCGTTGATCTCCTCGGCGATCAGGGACGCCGCCCGTGTCGCCTCGGGGATCTGCTTGGGGTTCGGGGCGCCGTGGCCCTGGCGGGCGGTGAGCAGGCCCTTGCCGATGCCGCCGGGCTTGCGGTACGTGGTCAGGGAGTTGTCGAGCGACTGCATGACGAGGCCGATGATGGTCCGCTCCGACCAGCGGCGGTTGGACAGGGACCGCAGCGTCTGGACGGGGTGGCGGGCGACGTTGCCGAGCCAGGCGGCGACGCGGTTCTTCGCGTACGGGACCTGGAGGATCGACAGGGAGCCCATCGCGTTGGAGCCCTTGCCGTAGCGGACGGGCTCGATGTGGGTGTTCTCGTCGGGGTGGATCGACGACGTGATGGCGACGCCCCGCGTGAAGTCGACCCGGGGCGCGCCGTGCCGCCTGCGGTAGCGGCGGTCGGTGGTCAGGGCGCCGACGAGGGCCTCGGAGTTGGTGCGGGTCAGCTCCCCGAGCCGGTCGGAGAGGCGGGGCAGCAGCCCCTGGTCCTTCATGCGGTGGAGGAGGGTCTGCGTGCCGTACGTGCCGGCCGCGACGACGACGTACCGGGCGCGGTAGGTGCGCGGGATGCCCTTCCTGCGGCGGTCGGTGGGGACGGTGCGCACGAGGTGGCCGCCGTCGCCGTCCTCGGTCACGGCCGTGACGGTGGTCATCGGGTGGATGACGGCGCCGGCCTTCTCCGCGAGGTACAGGTAGTTCTCCGTGAGGCTGTTCTTCGCGCCGTGCCGGCAGCCCGTCATGCACCCGCCGCACTCGGTGCAGGCGCGGCGGGCGGGGCCGGCGCCGCCGAAGTACGGGTCGGGGGCCCGGTCGCCGGGGGCGGCCCTGGTGGTGCCGTCCGCGTCCCGGCCGTCGCCGAAGAAGACCCCGACGGGCGCCAGGTGGAAGGTGTCGCCGACGCCCATGGCCCGCGCGGCCGCCTGGAGGTGGACGTCGGAGGGGGTCGTGGTCGGGTTGAGGCGGACGCCGAGCATGCGCTTGGCCTGGTCGTAGTACGGGGCGAGTTCGTCCTGCCAGTCGGTGATGGACGCCCACTGCCCGTCCTGGAAGAACGCGGGTGGCGGTACGTAGAGGGTGTTGGCGTAGTTGAGGGAGCCGCCGCCGACGCCGGCGCCCGCGAGGACCATGACGTTGCCGAGGAGGTGGACGCGCTGGAGGCCGTACAGGCCGAGCGCGGGGGCCCACAGGTAGTTGCGCAGGTCCCAGGAGGTCTTCGGCAGGGTGGCCGGGGTGAAGCGGCGGCCGGCCTCCAGGACGCCGACGCGGTAGCCCTTCTCGGTGAGGCGGAGCGCCGCGACGGAGCCGCCGAACCCGGAGCCCACGACGACGACGTCGTAGTCGTACGCGGTGTCGTCGAGGGCGTTCCGTGCGGTTTCCGGCTGGTTCTGGGCAGGGGGGACCTCGGACATGGCTCTCCTCGTACCGAAGGGGGTGGGCGGGCGGCGCGCGCCCGCCCGTCGTCAGCGCAGGCGCAGGGCCTTCATCAGCCGCAGGCTGCGGCTCATGAACGCCGCGTACTTCTCGTCGTCCATTCCGAAGGAGGGGGCGAGCGGCATCACGCGCTGCTGGGCGACCGTCTGGGCCTCCGTGTACTTGAGGATGCCCTCCGAGCCGTGCCGGCGGCCCAGGCCCGAGTCCTTCATGCCGCCCATGGGCGCCTGGACGCTGCCGTACGCGGCCCCGTACCCCTCGTTGACGTTCACGGTGCCGGCGCGCAGCCGGGCGGCGACGGCGAGGCCGCGGCGGCCGTCCTTCGTCCAGACGCTGGCGTTGAGGCCGTACGCGGTGGCGTTGGCACGCTCGACCGCCTCGTCCTCGTCGGTGAAGCGGTACACGGAGACGACCGGGCCGAAGGTCTCCTCGGCGCACACCGCCATCGACGCGTCGACGCCTTCGAGAACGGTCGGCTCGTAGAAGAGGGGTCCGATGTCGGGGCGGGGAACGCCGCCCGCGAGGACCCGGGCGCCCTTGGCCACGGCCTCCTCGACGTGCCGGGTGACGGTCTCCAACTGCCGCTCGCCGACGAGGGATCCCATGTCGGCGCCGTACGCGAGGGACGTGCCGAGCCGCATCGCCTTGGTGCGGGCGACGAACCGCTCCAGGAACGCGTCCGCGACGGACTCGTGGACGTACAGCCGCTCGATGGAGATGCACAGCTGACCGGCGGAGGAGAAGCAGGCGCGGACGGCGCCGGCGGCGGCCTTCTCGACGTCGGCGTCGCGCAGGACCAGCATCGGGTTCTTGCCGCCGAGTTCGAGGGAGACGCCGACGAGCCGGGCCGCCGCGCCCCGGGCGACCTCGCGGCCGGTGCGGGTGGAGCCGGTGAACGACACGTAGTCGGCGTGCTTGACGACCTCGGGGCCGACGACCGGGCCGTCGCCGAGGACGACCTGGAACACCTCGGCGGGCAGCCCCGCCTCGACGAGCAGGTCGCGCGCCCACAGGGCGGTCAGCGCGGTCTCCGTGTCGGGCTTCATGACGACGGCGTTGCCGGCGGCGAAGGCGGGCAGCGCATCGCCGACGGACAGTTCCAGCGGGTAGTTCCACGGCGCGATCTGGCCGACGACGCCGCGCGGCTGGCGCAACTCGGTCACCTTGGTGAGGACCGGCACGGCGCCGGTGCGCCGCTTCGGGTTCAGGTACGAGGCGGCGCGCACGCCGTAGTGGCGGGCCGCGATCGAGACGGCCTGGACCTCCTCGTGGGCGTGCAGGCGCGCCTTGCCGGTCTCCAACTGGATGAGGTCGAGGACCTCCGCCTGGCGCTCCAGGAGCAGGTCGTGGAAGCGGAGCAGGACGGCGGCGCGGCGGCGGACGGGTACGGCCGCCCAGGCGGTCTGGGCGGCGCGGGCGCGGGCGAACGCCTCCGCCACGTCCTCGGGGGTGGACTCGGGCAGTTCGGCCAGCCGCTCCCCGGTGAACGGGGTGTGGTTGGCGGTCCGTCCGGAGCCGACGACGCCGCGGGTGAGCCGGACGACCACCTCGGGCGTCACCACGTCGGCGGCGGTGCGCGCGCCGGCGGGCGCGGGGGCCACGGGGTTCGTGGGCCCGGGGGCGGGTGCCCCCGGCGACGGGGTGGCCGGCGTGGACGCGGAGGGGGAGGGGGAGCCGGTGGCGTGGGCGGGGGCCTGCGTGTCCGTCATGGGGGCGAGGGTATGCGGATGCGGGCCCTTTGGGTACCCGGCGGTAACAGCTTTTCACCGTGCGCCCGCATCACGCCAGCGTTCACTGGCAAATAAGCCCTGATCAGCGCATTGTCAGCAGCAGGGCGACGCCGAGGCCGACCGCGGCGGCGATGGCGGCGACGAGGGCGACGACGAGGGGCGCGGCGGCGGGGCCGGCCGGCCGACCCCGCCGCCGGGAGGTGCCGTCCGGAGCCGCGCCGGTGGGCGGCGGGGTGCCGTAGGGAGGGGAGTCGTACGGCGGGACCCCGGAGGGCGGCGGAAGGTCGGAGGGGGGCGCGCCGGAGGGCGGCGTGCCGTAGGGGGGCGGGGCGTCGTACGGCGGCGCGCCGGAGGGCGGCCCGTACGACGGCGGCCCGTACGACGGCGGCGGGGTCCCGGCCCCGTCGGGGCCGGCTCCGGGGACGGCGTCGGGGAGCACGGCGTCCTGGGGCTCGGTGCCGACGGGCGGCGGCGCGGGCAGGGTGGGCGCGGCGGGGCCGCGCTCCGGCACGCCGACCGCCTGTCCCAGGGGCGAGACGCCCGGGAGGCCCGCCGCCTCCGGTACGTCCGGCACCTCCGGGGCGGCGGGAACGTCCGGGACGGCGGGCGCCGCGGGCGCGTCCGGGACGGCGGGCGAGGACCTGCTGGGCAGCGCCCTGACCATGTGCCGGACCCGGTCCCGGGCCCGCGCGGGCGGCACGGCGTGCGAACGCGC
Organism: Streptomyces sp. NPDC045287; assembly: GCF_056432325.1. NCBI lineage: Bacteria > Bacillati > Actinomycetota > Actinomycetes > Kitasatosporales > Streptomycetaceae > Streptomyces > Streptomyces sp. NPDC045287. Next base: position 267,872 of record NZ_JBWKJG010000003.1, on the reverse strand, counting down.
CCCGTGCGGCGCGTCCCCCTGCCCGCCCTGCCCGCCCGGCCGGCCCTCGTCGGGCCGGTCGTGGGCCGCCGGCGCGTCGCCCCGCCCCGCGTCGGCCGGCCCCGCGCCGCCGGGCGCCGCCACCGCCGCGCCCACGACGCCCGCGGGGCCGCCCACCGCGTACGCCCGCAACAGCCGCTCCGCCTCCGCCCCGTCGATCCTGCGGGCCGGATCGCGCTCCAGCAGCCCCCGCACGACGGGCAGCAGCGGCCCCGCGGCGGCGGGCGGGCGGATCTCCGCCTCCACCACGGCGTGCAGGATGCCGCCCAACGAGTCGCGGTGGAAGGGCGAGTGCCCCGTCATCACCGCGCACAGCAGCGCCCCCAGCGACCACAGGTCCGCCGCCGGGCCCGCCCGGTGGCCCTGCATCCGCTCCGGCGCGGTGTACTCGGGCGAGCCGACGAACATGCCCGTCTCGGTCAGCGTGCTCGCCCCCGCCAACTGGGCGATCCCGAAGTCGGTCAGGACGACCCGCCCGGTGGCCTCCTCCACCAGCACGTTGGCCGGTTTCAGGTCCCGGTGCAGCACCCCGATCGCGTGCGCGGCGCGCAGCGCGGACAGCAGCGCCAGGCCGATCCGGGCCGCCTCGTGCGCCTCCACCGGGCCCCGTACGGCGATCCGCTCGGCGAGCGACACGCCCTCGACGAACTCCATCACGATGAACGGGACGCCGTCCTCCTCCACCACGTCGTGGACGCAGACGATGTGCGGGTGGTGCACCCGGGCCACGGCGCGCGCCTCGCGCAGCGTGGCGTCGACGGCCTCGTCGCCGTCGCCCGAGGCGTCCGCGTCGACGTGGAGCTCCTTCACGGCGACCTGTCGGCCCAACAGCTCGTCGTGGGCGCGCCACACGGTCCCCATCCCGCCGCGGCCCAGCCGGGCCTCCAGACGGTAGCGGCCGACGATCCGCCGCTGCTCACGCGCCTGCCCGTGCGGCTGCTGCCGCGGCTCCCCCTGCTCCTCCGGTCTCCACCCTCCGACCGACACGGCCCATCTCCTCCGCTCGCGCCGAGGAGGTCACCCCTCGGCGGGTCGCCAGTGGCGCAGCACCATGTCGAACTGCTCCCGTGTGGTCGCCCAGTCTTCCTCGGGAGACGACATGTACAGCGCGTACTCGGTTCCGTCGTCCGTGTAGTACACCTGGTCCATCGCGTGGCGCTTACCGGGGTGTGTCCCTTTCTCGTGCCAGGTGAACTCCCAGAGACAGGATTCCAGCTGATCACGGAACGTATTCTGGCCGAGCTTCACCCGGCGGTATTCCGGCAACCTCTCCCGCAGGGTCTTTTCCACGTCGAGCATGTGCATGTACGGGTTCGCGAAATCCGGCTCATCGTCGACGCTGACGCGGATGCGGTGCCTGCCGTCGTCCGGGGTGTAGTCGACCTGGCCGCCGTCCGTCCGCCGCTTCCAGCCGGCCGGTACGAGCAGGCCGAAGCCGAGCGGGTCCTCGACGCGCTCCCACCCCTCCGGCACGCCGCCGCCCGGGTCGGACGGGCCGTCCGGGTCGGGCGGGGGCGCGCTCGGCGCGGGGGCGGTGGTGGCGGGGGCGACGGCGGCGGCACGGCCGGAGTCGGCGTACCGCATGGCGGCGAACCCGGCGCCCGCGCCGACCACCGCCGCGAGGAGCACGACCAGGGCGGCCCTGCGCCAACGGGCCAGCCCCGCCCGGGCGGTGGCCCGGCCGGGGCGCGGGGCGGGGACGGGGACCGTGTCGCCCGCCCGGTCGCGGGCGGCACCGCCCGCCTCCCGGCGCACCTCGCCGGGCGACACGGGACGGGTCGGTACGGACGCGGGCGCGGCGGTCGGCGTACGACCCTTTGCCGCCTCGGCCAGCATGCGTTCCGCCTCCGCGGCGGTGGGCCGGTCGGCGGGGTCCTTGCGGAGCAGCGCGGTGATCACCGGGGCGAGCGGGCCCGCGTGCACGGCCGCCCCGGCCTCCTCGGTGACCACGGCCTGCATGGTGCTGATCGCCGACGAACGGCGGAACGGCGACTCGCCCTGCACCGCCGTGTACAGGGTGGCGCCCAGCGCCCACAGGTCGGAGGCCGGGCCCGGGTCGGCGCCGCGGACCCGCTCCGGGGCGAGGTAGTCGACGGAGCCGACGATTTCACCGGTGCGGGTGATGGTGGTGTCGCCCTCGATGGCGGCGATGCCGAAGTCGGTGAGCAGCACGCGCCCGTCACGGGCCAGCAGCACGTTGCCGGGCTTGACGTCCCGGTGCAGCACCCCGGCGGCGTGCGCGGCGCTCAGCGCGCCCAGGACGTGCAGGCCGATCCTGGCGGCCTCGCGCGGCGCGATCCGGCCATCCGGCGCGGACTTGGCCGCTTCGGCGAGGGAGGGGCCGTCGACGTACTGCATGACGATCCACGGGCGGTCGTCGTGCTCCAGCACGTCGTGGACGGTGACCACGGCCGGGTGCGTGATCCTGGCGGCGGCCCGCGCCTCCTTCTGGGTACGGGCGTGCAGGACGGCCCGGTCGGCCTCGGAGGCGTACTGACCTGCCGTCAGCTCCTTGACCGCCACCGTGCGGTGGAGCACCTCGTCGTGGGCCCGCCACACCTTGCCCATCCCGCCCCGGCCGATGGTCTCGCCCAGCCGGTAGCGCCCCGCGAGCACCAGCCCCCCGCCCATGCCCTGAGTCCGTTCCACGTGCCTCCGCCCAGCCCCGCCCCGCCCCTTCGGAGCAAGGTTACGGAGGGTGTACGACACGGGGAACCTCGGGGCGACCACGGAGATCGCACCGTGACACGGGTCCCGCTGATTGGCGCGAATTCGCCACCATTCATCCCTCGAACGGGCTAACCGACGGTACGTCAGCGTGACGCGTGGTACGCCTTGACGGCCTGCTCGTAGATCTCCGTGACCTTGTCCCGCTCGGACTCGGGGCCGATGGCCTGGACGACGTGGTAGCGGTCGCCGACGAGGAGCACGAGGTTCCGCACGTACACCTGGCGCCCGTTGGCGTCCTGCCAGGTGAACTGACCCTCCGCCATGGCCTGCCGGCCGACGTCGACGCGGCGCAGACCGGTCGCCGTCGCCCAGGTCGAGTCGCGCCACGGCTGGAGCTCGCGCTCCGTGGCGCGCTGGTACTCCAGCGGGTCCGCGCCGGCCGTGCGGACGGTGTCGCGGCCGGGGACGACGATCAGCGTGTAGTCGCCGTCCGAGTAGCGGACCTGCCCGATGTCGTTGATGGGGCTGCGGCGCCAGGTCCGGTCGACGCCGACGCGGAAGCCCTCCGGGTCCTCGCGGACGACGTACCCCTCCGTCAGGGCGGGCGCGGTGGGCGTCCCGGCGTTGGTCGAGGGGGCCCGGTCGCCGGGCGACGGGCTCCGCGGCGCGGACGCCTCCGGGCTGGGCGGGGTCTGCCCGTGCGGGGCGGTCGTGGTCGGCCGGGCCGTGCCGGTGGGGCGCTGCGACCGGTCCTGCGGCTCGGCCTTGGGCAGGAACAGCACCGCGTACGCGACGGCGGCGGCGAGGCCGAGCAGTATCAGCAGCAGGAGCGTGCGCCCCAGCGCGCGCGGACCGCCCCTGGGGCGCCGCTCCTTGTCCTTCTTGTGGCGGTGCCGGGCGGGCGCCGGGGCCGTGTGGACCGCGGAGGCGGGGGGACGCGTGCGCGTGCGCGGGCGGCGCCTGCGGACCAGGTCGCCGCGGCGGCGGACGATGGGCAGGCGGGCGGCGTCGACGGACGGCATCGGGACGACGGAGGCGCCCGCGTCGGGCTCGGGCGCCGAGCGGACCAGGGAGCGCAGCCAGCCGCGCAGCTCCTCGAACTCGGGCCGCTCGGTGGGGTCCTGGCGCAGCAACGACTCGACGACGGGGCGCAGCGGGCCGCACTCCTCGGCGAACGCGGGCGGTTCGGAGCACACCAACTGGACGAGCTCGGCGGCGTTGTCCTCGGGGTACGGGGCGTGGCCCTGGAGGACCCGGTACAGCAGCGCGCCGAGCGCCCACAGGTCCGTGGCGGGGCCGATGGGCGGGGCGAGCTGCCAGGTGCCGTGCACGGGGCCGGCCTGCTCGGGCGCCCACCGTTCGGTGACGGCGCCGACGACGGCGATCCTGGTCTGGCGGGCGCGCTCGGCGGCGAGCGGCGTGGTGGGACCGCGGTAGACGGCGGCGGACGCCGGTTCCGCGTCCGCTCCGGCGGCACGGCCGGTGCCGGACTCGCGGCGGGGGTGCGGGGGCTGGGGCCGGGCCTGCTGGGCCTGGCGCTGGGAGTCGGCGCGCAGGGCGGCGCGGGCGCCGCCGTACGGGGCGACGTCCCCGTACGGGGAGCTGCCGCCGCCCGCGGGGACCGGGCCGTCCCGCCACGTACCGGCGAGCAGCGCGCGCGGGGGGCGGCCCCCGTCGTCCTCGCCGTCCCCCTCGGCCCCGTCGCCGTGGACGTCGTCGGGGCCGTAGGGGTCGTGGGTGCCGTGGCCGCCGTAGGCGTCGTGGCCACCGTAGAGGTCGTGGGCGTCGCGGGCGTCGTAGAGGTCGTGGAGGTCGTGGACGTCGTGGACGTCGTACTGGGTGGTGCCGTCGTCCCCGTCGTCGTCCCCGTCGCCGTCGTCGGCGATGCGGTCCGCGGCCTGGGCGACGTACTGGGGCTCGTACCCGCTGGGCAGGGCCGGCGGGCCGGGCGGGAGGGGCGCGGGGGCCATGGCGCGGGGGGCGCCGTACGGGTCCTCGTACACGTCGTCGTACGGGCCGTCCTCGTCCGGGTCGTCCTCGTCGTACGCCTGCACGCGCCCGGTGACGACCTCGGCCCCGTCGCCGTACGCGTCGCCGTCCTGCTCCCCGGGCTCGTCCGCGTACGGCTCCGCCTCTCCGACGTCGTGCCCGTCCGCGTGCGGGTCGCCGTCCGCGTCCAGGTACGGGAGGTCCGCGTCGTCCGGGAACGGCACCGGTGCGTAACCGCACAGGGCCTCCTCCGCGGCGCCGGCGGCGAGCCCGGAGAGGACGACCCGGCCGTCGTCGCAGACGAGGACCGTGCGCACGGTGATGTTGCGGTGCGTCCAGCCGTGGGCGTGCAGCGCGCGCAGCGCCGTGAGCACGTCGGAGGCGATCTCGGCGGCGCGGTACGGGCTGAGCGGCTCGTCGCGGACGAGGGCGGCGAGCGGCCGGGCGGCGATCGGCTCGCTGACGATCCACAGCGATCCGCCCTCGGTGAAGACGTCGAAGACCTGGTCGAGGCGCGGGTGGTCGGGGATCCGGGCCACGGCCTGCACGGCCTCGACGGCCCGCTGGACGGCCGGGTCGGCGGTCGCGCGGACGGCCGTGCGCTGCGGCGCGTGCCCGTACGGGCGGTGGTAGGCGCCGTCCGCGTCGACGACCTCGGCGTCCACGGTCTCCGGCAGGGGCAGTTGCCGGACGACGACCTCCTGGCCGCTGTACGTGTCAAAGGCGCGCGTCTCGACCAGCCCGTACGCCCCGGCGTCCCCGTACCCGTCCTCGTCGGAGGGGAGGAGGGGCAGGCGATAGCGGTCGGCGAGCACCCTTCCCGCGTAGTCGTCCACGACGCCTCCCCAGCAGCGCGCTGTTCCCCCCGGCTCCGCCGTTCGCACGGAATCGTACGGAGCCGTCGTCCCTGGTCCTTGCTTGTGCAGTTACCCGCCTGATGCGGCTTCGCACGGTCCGCGCGCTCTCACGATACGTGCCGTGGGTCAGTCCGTGGGCCGGAACGTCGCGAACGCGGTGTTCCTGAGCGTGGTGCACTCCGGCCCGTTCCACTCACTGGACTTGCACGAGATCATGATCGCGTAACCGTGCGTGGCGTCGACCTTGAAGCCCCTGTTGAGGACCCGTACCCGCGTGCCGCCCTGGTCGCGCTCGAACTGCCAGTCGGCGACGGTCGGGTAGCCCTTGTACGAGACGGGCTTGATGCCGTGGTGCCGGTAGCCACTGCTGCTGGCGGCGACGGCGCCCATGGCGGCGTTCCACGCGGCGGCGGCGTCGCCGCCGGGGCTGTCGGTGTAGTCGACCTGCACGCGCGGGAAGCCTCCCGAGGCGCTGAATATCCCGCCGGAGCCGCGGCCCGCCACGCCCGTCATGCGGAAGCCGGAGGGCATGGCCATGGAGAAGTGGAAGCGGTCGTTGGTGACCGTCCTGTACCCGGCGGGGAGCGCGGGGCCGGAGCCGGCGCCGGGTGAAGCGGGCGGCTTGGTGCCCGTGCCCGTGCCGCCCGTCGTGCCGGAGTCGCCGCCCGTCGTGCCGGACCGGCCGCCGTCCTGCTGCTGTCCGGGCTCGCCGTCCGGGCTGCCGCCGTTGCCCCCGGTGGTGGCGCCGCCCGTGGAGTCGCCGCCGGTGGTGGTGCCCGCCGAGGCGGCCTTGTCGCCGCCCCGGGTGCCGCCCGAGCCCTGGGCGGTCGTGTCGTCGCCGCCGCCGAGGGCGAACGCGAGGACGGTGGCGAGGACCGCGAGGACGGCCACGACCGCGATGGTGACCAGCGTGCGCCGGGGCACCACGTCGGTGAGCGGCGCCCGCACGGGGGCGGGCGGGCCGGAACGTTCCGGCTTGGCCGGCCGGGTGGTGGTGGCCGCCGCGGCGGCGTTCCGCACCGAGCGCAGGGCGCCGCGCAGCCGCTCGGCGGTCGCGTCGCCGGCCGGGGCGGCGCCGGTCGTCGCGGCGGTGGTGGTGGAGGCCGTGGCGGGCGGGGGGACGGGCGGGAGCGGGACGACGCGCGTGGCCTCCGGGGACGGCTCGGCCGGCGGCGGGGCGGCCGGGGCCGCGGTCACCCGGAGGACCTCGTTGAGCAACGCCCGCGCGCCGGCGTCGTCGAGACGCTGCGCCGGGTCCTTGGCGAGCAGCCCGTAGATGACCTTGTCGAGCGGGCCGGCGTTCTTCGGCGGGTCCAGTTGCTCGGTCATCACGGCCGTGAGCGTCGCTATGGCGGAGCCCTTGTCGTACGGCGGGTGGCCCTCCACGCACGCGTAGAGGAGCCCGCCGAGGGACCACATGTCGGCGGCGGGGCCGGGGCGCTGGCCCCGGGCCCGCTCCGGCGAGATGTAGGAGGGCGCGCCGACGAGCATGCCGGTGGACGTGATGGACGGATCGCCCTCGACCTGGGCGATGCCGAAGTCGGTGAGGACGACGCGTCCGTCGTCCGCGATGAGGACGTTCGACGGCTTCACGTCGCGGTGGAGGATGCCCTGGCGGTGCGCGGACCGCAGCACGTCGAGGATGGCGAGGCCGACCTCGGCGGCGCGCCGCGGCGTGAGCGTGCCGTCCTCGCGGACGACGTCGGCGAGGGAACGGCCCTCGATGAGCTCCATGACGATCCAGGGGCGGTCGTCCTCGTCGACCACGTCGTAGACCGTGACGGCGCTGTTGTTGCGGATCCGGGCGATGGCCTTGGCCTCGCGCAGGGTGCGGGTGATGAGGCGCCGCTTCTCGTCCTCGTCGATGGCGTTGGGGAAGCGCAGCTCCTTGACCGCGACGGTACGGCCCAGGGTTTCGTCGACGGCCCGCCAGACCGTGCCCATGCCGCCGCGCCCGAGGACGGCGCCGAGCCGGTAACGCCCCGCCAGCAAGCGGCCCTCGGTCGTCACGCGGGCGCCGCCCGCGGACTTCTTCACCAGGCCCGCCCCGGCCGTGCCGGCAGCCGCGCCGCCGGCCTCACCGGAAGCCGCCCCACCCGCCGGGGCCTCGTCCTCCAGGGTCCGGTCCACCGGAGTTCCGTCCTCCAGGGTCCGGTCCGCCGGAGTCCCGTCCTTCGGTGCCGTGCTCGCGGGCGCGGCCTTCGCGGGGGTGTCCTTTCCTGGGGTGTCCGCGGCCGGGGTCCCGCCCTCGGGACGGGCGCCCGTCACGGCGTCGTTCTCCGGGGCACCACCCTCCGCGCCGGCGTCGCCCTTCGACGTCGCGGCCTGCTCGGCCCCGTCACCCTTCACCGTCGCACCCTTCGAGGTCGTGCCCTCGCCGTCGGCGCCCCGCTGAGGTTGCCGCGCCGCGTCCCGCGACTGCTCCGCTCCCGACATGCGTCCCCTCTGCGATCCTGTTCCTCGCCCGCGCCTGCCGCGTCCGCGCGATGCGGTAACCCGCCCTGGTGGAACCTTCATTGTCCCTCACTCCGGGACCGGGGATTCTCCCGGGTCCGGCGTCCGCGAGGATGGCGGTGAAGGAGGGTGCCGCGCCATGCCGAAGTTCAGGACGAGACTCGTGGTGCCCTTGGTTCTGGCCATCGGCGGACTGATGGCGGGTGACCCCGCGGCCACGCCGCCCTCCGCCGTGTCCGGACTGGTCACGACGGGCCGCGCCCCGGCCGCCGCGCTCCTCTCCGAGACCTCCGGGACACCCGGAGCCCCGGGGTCCACCCGGTTCGAGACGACGGGACCGGCCATCGGCCGCCCCGACCACTTCCGTGCGGGCAGCGTCACGAAGACGTTCGTCGCCACGGTCGTCCTCCAACTCGCCTCGGAGGGGCGGCTCGCCCTCGACGACCCGGTCGCCGCCCACGCCCCCGCCCTCCTCCCCCCTCCGCTGGACCGGCGCGTCACCCTGCGCCACCTCCTCACGCACACGAGCGGCCTCCCCGACCTCGCACGCCCCTCCGGCGCCACCGTCCCGCCCGAAGGGCTTCGCGCGGCGCTGGCGTCCCGCGGCCCGAAGCCGCCCGGCGGCTTCGCCTACTCCAACACCAACTACGTCGTCCTCGGCCGGATCGTCGAACGCGTCACCGGCCGCTCCTACGCCGCCGAGGCCCGCCGCCGCATCATCATTCCCCTCGGACTGACCGGCACGTCCTTCCCCGGCTCCCGCACCTCCCTCCCCGCACCGCACGGTCGGGGGTACGACTCCGCCGGGCGGGACGTCACCTCCCTGGACCCGCGCGTCGCGGGCGCGGCCGGCGAACTGGTCAGCACCCTCGCCGACCTGAACCGCTTCTACTCCGCCCTCCTCGGCGGCCGGCTCCTCCCGCCGGCCCAGTTGGACGCCCTGCTGGACACCTCGTCCGCCCACGGCCGCTACGGCATGGGCGTCTTCCCCACCCGGCTCCCCTGCGGTGTCACCGTCTGGGGCCACAACGGCCGCGTCCCGGGCAGCTACGTCCGCTCCGCCGCGACCGTCGACGGCCGACGCGTCGTCACCTTCCGCGTGAACACGGACACCTTGGCCGCCGCTCCCGGGCCGCCCCTGGAACGCTCCGTCCTGGAGGCCGAGTTCTGCCCGCCCTCCGACGCGGCGGCGGGTCACAGCGGCACGATGTCCGGGGCGCCCAGCCGGGCCGCGTCCGCGGTCTGGTCGTCCGGCTGACGCTGCGACTCCCGCTCCGCCTCGACCCTCTTCTCGTAGTGCTCCACCTCCTTGGCGACCTGGTCCTCGCCCCAGCCGAGGACCCGCGCCATCAGCTCGGCGCACTCGCGGGCGCAGCCGGTGCCCCGGTCGAAGGTCTCGATGGAGATCCGGGTCCGGCGCGTGAGCACGTCGTCCAGGTGCCGGGCGCCCTCGTGGGAGGCGGCGTAGAGGATCTCCGCGCGGAGGTAGTCGTCGGCGCCGGTGACGGGCGCCCCGAGGGCCGGGTCCGCGGCGACGAGGTCGAGCAGCTCCTCCGTCAGGGTCCCGTACCGGTTCAGCAGGTGCTCGACGCGGGCGACGTGCAGGCCCGTCCGGGCGGCGATGCGGGCCCGGGCGTTCCACAGTGCGCGGTACCCCTCGGCGCCCAGCAGCGGCACCTCCTCCGTGACGCAGGGGGCGACCCGCACGTCCAGGCCGTGGACCGCCTCGTCCACCGCGTCCTTGGCCATCACCCGGTACGTCGTGTACTTGCCGCCCGCGACCACGACCAGCCCGGGCACGGGGTGGGCGACCGTGTGCTCGCGGGACAGCTTGCTGGTCGCGTCGGACTCGCCTGCCAGCAAAGGGCGCAGGCCCGCGTAGACGCCCTCCACGTCGTCCCTGGTCAGTGGCGTGGCGAGGACGCCGTTGACGTGTTCCAGGAGGTAGTCGATGTCGGCGCTCGACGCGGCGGGGTGCGCCTTGTCGAGGTCCCAGTCGGTGTCGGTCGTCCCGATGATCCAGTGGCGGCCCCACGGGATGACGAACAGGACGCTCTTCTCCGTGCGCAGGATGAGGCCCGTCGTCGAGTGGATGCGGTCCTTGGGGACCACCAGGTGGATGCCCTTAGAGGCGCGGACGTGGAACTGGCCGCGCTCCCCGATCAGCGCCTGCGTGTCGTCCGTCCACACGCCCGTCGCGTTGACGATCTGCTTGGCGCGGATCTCGTAGTCGCCGCCCGCCTCCACGTCCCGCACCCGGGCGCCGACGACCCGCTCGCCCTCGCGGAGGAAGCCGACGACCCGGGCGCGGCTGGCGACGTGCGCCCCGTACGCCGCGGCCGTCCGCACCAGCGTGGCGACGTAGCGCGCGTCGTCCATCTGGGCGTCGTAATACTGCAGGGCGCCCACCAGGGCGTCCCTGCGCAGGGCGGGGGCGACCCGCAGGGCGCGCCGGCGCGACAGGTGGCGGTGCACGGGCAGGCCGCGGCCGTGGCCCGAGGAGACGGACATCGCGTCGTACAGGGCGACGCCCGACCCGGCGTACAGCCGCTCCCAGCCCTTGTGCCGGAGCGGGTAGAGGAACGGCACCGGCTTGACCAGGTGCGGCGCCAGCCGCTCCAGCAGCAGGCCGCGCTCCTTCAGCGCCTCCCGCACCAGCGCGAAGTCGAGCATCTCCAGGTAGCGCAGGCCGCCGTGGATGAGCTTGCTGGACCGGCTCGACGTCCCCGACGCCCAGTCACGGGCCTCCACCAGGCCCGTGGCGAGGCCGCGGGTCGCCGCGTCGAGCGCCGTACCGGCCCCGACCACACCACCGCCCACGACCAGTACGTCGAGTTCGCGCTCGGCCATGGCCGCCAGGGCCGCGGTCCGCTCCGCGGGTCCCAGTCTCGCTGTCCTCACCGCTGCCTCCCGTCGCCGTCCCCCTGTGTGCCCGGGCTCACCGACTCGATTCTGTCCCCGCTCACCGGCATCGGCCACCGGCCCCGTGCGGCCTGTGGACAACACTCGGACGACCACGACCGCGCAATACCGCATAACGGTCATATTTAAGCCTAGTCTGACATTGCGTCCGCTCGTTCTGTCCACAGGACTTGCGCGACCCGCCCCCTCCGGCTACTGGGAAGGACGGCTCACGCCCATGCCCGCAGACCTCGTCGTCATCGGCCTCGGCCACCTCGGACTGCCCCTCGCCCAGGCCGCCACCGCCGCCGGTATCGCCACCGTCGGCTACGACACCGACCCCCGGCCGGTCGCCGAGCTGGCCGCCGGACGGCCGCCGGTCGACGGCTCCCTCACCCCGTCCGAGATCCGCCGGATGCTGTCGTCCGGCTTCCGCCCCAGCACGGACCCCGCCGAGCTGGGCCGCGTCCGCACCGCCGTCATCTGCGCGCCCACCCCGCCCGGCGCCGCCCCCCGCACCCTGGACCTGACCGCCGTCACGGACGCCGCCCGCGCGCTCGCCGCCCGGCTGCGCCCCCACACCACCGTGCTGCTCGAATCGCCCGTCCCGCCCGGCACCACCGAGGACGTCCTCCGCCCGATCCTCGAAGAGGGCTCCGGGCTGCGCGCCGGCCGCGACTTCCACCTCGCGTACTCCCCCGCCCGCCTCGACCCCGGCAACCGCGACCACGGCTACGCCCACACCCCCAAGGTCATCGGCGGTCTCACCCCCGCCTGCACCGAGTCCGCCGCCGCCTTCTACGGACGCCTCACCGACAAGGTCGTCCGCGCGCGCGGCCCCCGCGAGGCCGAGACGGTCAAGCTGCTGGAGACCAACTTCCGGCACGTCAACATCGCCCTCGTCAACGAGATGGCGGTGCTCTGCCACGACCTGGGCGTCGACCTGTGGGACGTCATCCGGTGCGCCGAGACCAAGCCGTTCGGCTTCCAGGCGTTCCGCCCCGGCCCCGGCGTCGGCGGCCACGGCACCCCGGTCGACACGATCGGCTCCTACCGCCCGCTGCGCCTGGTGGAGACGGCGAGCCAGATCAACGAGCGGATGCCCCAGTACGTGACCCAGCGCTGCGCCACGCTCCTCAACGAGCACGGCAAGTCCGTGCGCGGCGCCCGCGTCCTGCTCCTGGGCATCACGTACAAGCCCGACCTCGCCGACCGCGAGGGCTCCCCCGCGCCCGAGATCGCGCAGCGGCTGATGGACATGGGCGCGGCGGTCAGCTACCACGACCCGTACGTGCCGGTCTGGCGGGTGCGCGACCTGCCGGTCCCGCGCGCGGACTCCCTGTACGAGACGGCCGCCGGCGCCGACCTGACGATCCTGCTCCAGCACCACCGCACGTACGACCTCCAGGGCCTGGCCGTGAAGGCGCAGCTCCTGCTCGACACGCGCGGCGCCACCCCGGTCGGCGCGGCGCACCGCCTCTGATGCCCGGCGGCGGCCGGCCCGGCGAGAGCCGGCGGCGACGGGGCGCGGCCCCCGCCGAAGCCCCCGGATCTCGGCTTGCTTCCGGGCCGGTCACGGTCGTACATCGCGCCGCTCGCCGTCAGAGGGGGCTGCTAGTGTCCGCCTCTGACTTCGCGCGCGGCCGTGCACACGTCAGGTGCCGACCGCCGTTCCTTCCAGGGGGGATTCCCAGCATGAGCCAGTCCGTTCCGCCGCCGCAGTCCGGCAACCCGTTCGCCGGCGGCCCGGGCGCGCAGCCGCACCCGTACCCGCAGCACCCGGTGCAGGCCCCGGCGCCCGCGCGGAACAACCTCGCCCTCGGGCTGCTCGCCGCGCTGGGCGCCGCCCTGGTCGCCGCGGGTGCGTACGGCGGCATCGGCGGCGCGATCGAGCGGGAGATCGGCTACGCGGCGGTGGGGGTCGGCCTGCTCGTCGGCTTCGTCGCCGGCAAGGTCGGCGGACGCAACCCGGTCCTCGCGGTCGGCGCGGCGCTCTTCTCGGCCGGGGCGGTCTACCTGGGTCAGCTCGTCGCGATCGCGGTCGTCTTCAGCAAGCTCGGCCAGGCCTCGTTCACGGAGATCTTCTTCGAGAACTTCGCCGAGCTGGCCGACCTGTGGAGGACCGCCGCGGACGGCATGACGTACGTCTTCCTCGTCATCGGCGCGGTGACCGCCTTCGCCGGCGCCAAGAAGGGCTCCGCGTAGCGGCCCGCCGCCCGTACGGCACGGGGAGGGGCCCGCACCACGCCGGTGCGGGCCCCTCCCCGTGTCGGTGTTCGAGCCGGGTCAGCGGCGGTGCTGCGAGTCCGCGACCGTCACCTCGACGCGCTGGAACTCCTTCAGCTCGCTGTAGCCCGTCGTCGCCATCGCCCGGCGCAGCGCGCCGAAGAAGTTCATCGACCCGTCCGGCGAGTGCGACGGACCGGTGAGGATCTCCTCGGTCGTCCCGGCGACGCCCAGGTCGACGAGCTTGCCGCGCGGCACGTCCTCGTGGACGGCCTCCATGCCCCAGTGGTGGCCCTTGCCCGGCGCGTCCGTGGCCCGGGCCAGCGGGGAGCCCATCATCACCGCGTCGGCACCGCACGCGACGGCCTTCGGCAGGTCGCCGGACCAGCCCACGCCGCCGTCGGCGATGACGTGCACGTACCGGCCGCCGGACTCGTCCATGTAGTCGCGCCGGGCGGCGGCCACGTCGGCGACCGCGGTCGCCATCGGGACCTGGATGCCCAGGACGTTGCGGGTGGTGTGCGCGGCGCCGCCGCCGAAGCCGACGAGCACGCCCGCCGCGCCCGTGCGCATCAGGTGCAGGGCCGCCGTGTAGGTGGCGCAGCCGCCGACGATGACCGGCACGTCCAGCTCGTAGATGAACTGCTTCAGGTTCAGCGGCTCGGCGGCGCCGGAGACGTGCTCGGCGGAGACCGTCGTGCCGCGGATGACGAAGATGTCCACGCCCGCGTCGACGACGGCCTTGGAGAACTGGGCCGTGCGCTGCGGGGAGAGCGCCGCGGCGGTGACGACGCCGGCGTCGCGCACCTCCTTCAGGCGCTGCCCGATCAGCTCCTCCTTGATCGGGGCGGCGTAGATCTCCTGCAGACGGCGGGTCGCGGACTCCCCGTCGAGTTCGGTGATCTCGTCGAGGAGCGGCTGCGGGTCCTCGTAGCGGGTCCACAGGCCCTCGAGGTTGAGGACGCCGAGGCCGCCGAGGCGACCGATGCGGATCGCGGTCTGCGGCGACACCACGGAGTCCATGGGGGCGGCCAGGAAGGGCAGCTCGAAGCGGTAGGCGTCGATCTGCCACGCGATCGAGACCTCTTTCGGGTCCCGGGTGCGCCGGCTCGGTACGACGGCGATGTCGTCGAAGGCGTACGCCCTGCGGCCGCGCTTGCCGCGCCCGATCTCGATCTCAGTCACGATGTGTGGCCTTTCCCTCTGCGTCTGCGCCTACCAGTATCCCCGACGCGCGCGCGGAGGGGCGGCCCGGCCGGTACCGGGCCGCCCCTCCGGCGGTGTCGGGCGGACGCCCGCTCAGCGCTTGCTGCTGTAGTTCGGCGCCTCGACGGTCATCTGGATGTCGTGCGGGTGGCTCTCCTTGAGCCCCGCCGACGTGATGCGGACGAACCGGCCGCGCTCCTGGAGCTCGGGGACGGTCCGGCCGCCGACGTAGAACATCGACTGGCGCAGGCCGCCGACGAGCTGGTGGACGACCGCGGAGAGCGGGCCGCGGTAGGGCACCTGGCCCTCGATGCCCTCGGGGACCAGCTTCTCGTCGGAGGCGACGCCCTCCTGGAAGTACCGGTCCTTGGAGAAGGAGCGCTGGTCGCCGCGGGACTGCATGGCGCCCAGGGAGCCCATGCCGCGGTACGACTTGAACTGCTTGCCGTTGATGAACAGCAGCTCGCCCGGCGACTCCTCGCAGCCCGCCAGGAGCGAGCCGAGCATCACCGTGTCGGCGCCGGCGACCAGGGCCTTGGCGATGTCGCCGGAGTACTGCAGGCCGCCGTCGCCGATGACCGGGACACCGGCCGCCTTGGCGGCGAGCGACGCCTCGTAGATCGCCGTGACCTGCGGGACGCCGATGCCGGCGACGACGCGGGTCGTGCAGATGGAGCCGGGGCCGACCCCGACCTTGATCGCGTCGACGCCCGCGTCGACGAGCGCCTGGGCGCCGTCGCGGGTGGCGACGTTGCCGCCGATGACGTCGACGGAGGAGTTGGACTTGATCTTGGCGACCATGTCGCCGACCAGCTTGGAGTGGCCGTGGGCCGTGTCGACGACGATGAAGTCGACACCCGCCTCGATCAGCGCCTGCGCCCGCTCGTACGCGTCGCCCGCGACACCGACGGCGGCGCCGACGAGGAGGCGGCCCTCCTTGTCCTTCGCGGCGTTCGGGTACTTCTCCGCCTTGACGAAGTCCTTGACGGTGATCAGGCCCTTGAGGATGCCCTCGTCGTCGACGAGCGGCAGCTTCTCGATCTTGTGGCGGCGCAGCAGCTCCACGGCGTCGACGCCGGAGATGCCGACCTTGCCCGTGACCAGCGGCATCGGGGTCATGACCTCGCGCACCCGCCGGGCGCGGTCGGTCTCGAAGGCCATGTCACGGTTGGTGACGATGCCGAGGAGCCTGCCGGCCGGGTCCGTGACGGGCACGCCGCTGATGCGGAACTTGGCGCAGATCGCGTCGGCCTCGGCGAGCGTGGCGTCGGGGTGGATCGTGATCGGGTCCGTGACCATGCCGGACTCGGAGCGCTTCACCAGGTCGACCTGGTTCGCCTGGTCGGCGATCGACAGGTTCCGGTGGAGGACGCCGACGCCGCCCTGCCGGGCCATGGCGATGGCCATGCGGGATTCGGTCACCTTGTCCATCGCGGCCGAGAGCAGCGGGATGTTGACCCGCACGTTCCGCGACAGGCGCGAGGAGGTGTCGATCTGGTCGGGAGCCATGTCCGACGCGCCCGGAAGCAGCAGCACGTCGTCGTAGGTCAGCCCGAGTGCCGCGAATTTCTCCGGCACTCCGTCGACGTTGGCAGTCATGACACCTTCCCCAATGGCCTTGATCGGTGCGGATGTCCATGCTAACGGGCTGCGCGCGTGTCTCATTCCACGAGCAAGATCACCCGACAGCTTTGTGCGTTCACACGTATGACATCCGCCATACGGCTCCGCGACGGCGCGGCTCCATGACGGCGCGACTCCGCGACGGCCCGGCGCGGTGGCGCCCGGGCCCGCGGGCCCTACTGGCCGGCCAGGGCCCGCAGGCGGCTGAGCGCGCGGTGCTGGGCGACCCGTACGGCCCCGGGGGACATCCCGAGCATCTGGCCGGTCTCCTCGGCGGTGAGGCCGACGGCGACGCGCAGGACGAGCAGCTCCCGCTGGTTCTCCGGGAGGTTGGCGAGGAGGCGTCTGGCCCATTCGGCGTCGTCGCTGAGGAGGGCCCGCTCCTCGGGGCCCAGCGAGTCGTCGGGCCGCTCGGGCATCTCGTCGGAGGGCACGGCGGTCGAGCCGGGGTGCCGCATGGCGGCCCGCTGGAGATCGGCGACCTTGTGCCCGGCGATGGCGAAGACGAACGCCTCGAAGGGGCGGCCCGTGTCCTTGTAGCGGGGCAGGGCCATGAGGACGGCGACGCAGACCTCCTGCGCCAGGTCCTCGACGAAGTGACGGGCGTCGCCGGGCAGCCGGCTCAGCCGCGTGCGGCAGTAGCGCAGGGCCAGCGGGTGGACGTGGGCCAGGAGGTCGTGCGTGGCCTGTTCGTCACCCTCCACCGCGCGGTGCACGAGTGCTCCGATCGACCCCGGCCCGGCGGGGGGCGTCGGGGTGGCCGGCGTCTGGTCGTCGCGCATCGGTCCATGGTGCCTTGACCGCGTCCGCTCCGAGGCACCGCGTCCAGCCTTGTGCACCGAAGCGTTATGAGCAGGTGCGCCGGAAGTCATCCCCTGCGCCCTCCCCTCCCGCTCGATCGACTCGTCCCCGAGGAACTCCACCCCTCAAGGATGCGGCATCGCGCAGGAAACAGACATCGGGCCTGCGCCGCCCCGTCCGCCGCGCGGCGGACGGGGTCCAGAACGGCCACTTCAGGGACCGGGTCGCGCTACCGGACCAGGCCCCAGCGGAAGCCGAGCGCGACGGCGTGGGCGCGGTCCGAGGCGCCCAGCTTCTTGAACAGCCGCCGGGCGTGGGTCTTGACCGTGTCCTCGGAGAGGAACAGCTCGCGGCCGATCTCGGCGTTCGACCGGCCGTGGCTCATGCCCTCCAGCACCTGGATCTCGCGGGCCGTGAGCGTCGGCGCGGCGCCCATCTCGGCGGAGCGCAGCCGGCGCGGGGCGAGCCGCCAGGTCGGGTCGGCCAGCGCCTGCGTGACGGTGGCCCGCAGCTCCGCGCGCGAGGCGTCCTTGTGCAGGTACCCGCGGGCGCCGGCGGCGACGGCGAGGGCGACGCCGTCGAGGTCCTCGGCGACCGTGAGCATGATGATGCGGGCGCCGGGATCCGCGGAGAGCAGCCGGCGGACGGTCTCCACGCCGCCCAGGCCGGGCATGCGCACGTCCATCAGAATCAGGTCCGAGCGGTCGGCGCCCCAGCGGCGGAGGACTTCCTCGCCGTTGGCCGCGGTCGTCACGCGCTCGACGCCGGGCACGGTCGCGACGGCGCGGCGGAGCGCTTCTCGGGCAAGCGGGGAGTCGTCGCAGACGAGGACGGATGTCATGGCCGTCCTCCGCAGCTGATGCGCGTCACCTTGTGCCTCCAGGCTGGTTACGAATCGTCACCTGTGCGGTTGACGCCCTCGGACACCCGCCCGAGCGCTTCTTCTTTCAACCGCCTCCGCACTCTCAACGACGGTCACTCGAAAGAGTTACGGGTCCGCGCACCCCTTCCATACGCAGCGTGAGGAGGTGCACACGGAGCAGAGCACCGCAGGTCATCACCGCTCCACTCAGGGTTATGCCCCATTTAGCGGCTTTTCCTTCCCTTCGGCGGTGTCTGTGGCTAGATTCGCAATGAGTCATATTTACATCTACTGCGACAAGTAGTCCGCTCAGTAAGCTCAGTACCGGCACCAAGGGGACATGCGCCATGGCAGATTTCTCCCGCCTTCCCGGACCCAACGCCGACCTGTGGGACTGGCAGCTGCTCGCGGCCTGCCGGGGGGTCGACAGTTCGCTGTTCTTCCACCCCGAGGGAGAGCGTGGCGCGGCACGGAGCGCGCGTGAGAACTCGGCGAAGGAGGTCTGCATGCGCTGCCCGGTGCGCGCCGAGTGCGCCGCCCACGCACTGGCCGTGCGCGAGCCCTACGGCGTATGGGGCGGCCTCACCGAGGACGAGCGCGAGGAGCTGATGGGCCGGGCGCGCACCCGGCTGGTCACCACGTCGACGGCACCGGCGGGAAACGGCTGACGGCAGACCGGGACCCGATACCAGAAGGAACGTTTCAGCGGCGGCGCGTACGGCACGTCCCCCTCCTACGCGCGCGAAGCCGCCTGCCCGGTCGGCGTCCTCCCGGTCCGCTGCGCGGTTCCCCTCCTACGCGCGCGAAGCCGCCTGCCCGGTCGGTGTCCTCCCGGTCCGCTGCGCGGTTCCCCTCCTACGCGCGCGAAGCCGCCTGCGCCAGCCGGTCCAGCGTGGCCGCGACGGCCGGGACCTGTGCCAGGTCCGGCAGGGTGAGGGCGACGATCTCCCGCTCCACCGGCGGCTCCACCGCGACCGTACGGGCGCCCCGGGGACGTACGGACTCGACGGCCAGCTCCGGCAGGACGGCCACGCCGAGGCCCGCGCCGACGAGCCCCACGACCGCCGGGTAGTCGTCGGTCGCGAAGTCGATGCGGGGCGTGAACCCGGCGTCCTCGCACACCTCGACCAACTGGCGGCGGCAGCGGGGGCAGCCCGCGATCCAGGGCTCCCCGGCCAGCTCCCCGATCGCCACGGCGTCCGCGCCGGCCAGCCGGTGCCCCTCGGGGACGAGGCCGACGAGCCGGTCGGTGAGCAGGGGCCGCACGACCAGGTCGTCCCACTCGGCGGCGCCGCCCGCGTACCGGAAGGCCAGGGCGATGTCGCAGTCGCCCTCCCGGAGCATCTCGACCGAGCGGGGCGGCTCCGCCTCGACGAGGGAGACGCGCGTGCCGGGGTGCGCGGCGCGCAGGGCGGCGAGGGCGGTGGGGACGAGCGTGGAGCTGCCGCTCGGGAAGGAGACGAGCCGGACGCGGCCGGCGCGCAGGCCCGCGATGGCGGCGACCTCCTCCTCGGCGGCGGTCAGCCCGGCGAGGATGCCCGCGGCGTGCCGGACCAGGGCCTCGCCCGCCTGGGTGAGGCGCATCTCGCGGCCGGTGCGGATGAGCAGCGGCGTGCCGGCGGAGGACTCCAGTGCCTTCATCTGCTGGCTGACGGCCGGCTGGGTGCAGCCCAGCTCGCGGGCCGCGGCGGAGAAGGAGCCGGTGGCGGCCACGGCGCGGAGGACTCGGAGGTGACGGGCTTCGATCACCGTCCCGAATATAAGGGACTCTTTAGGGTGGCGCGAAATACCTCGTGGAACCTTTGAGCGCATCGGCGCTAGCGTGCGGCCATGAGTGAGTTCACGGCGATGCGGGTGCTGACGGTCAACACGGGACGCCGGAAGAAGGTGGGGTACACGAACGCGCCGAGCGGCGAGACCGGGATCGAGAAGGTCCCGGTGGACGGGCCCGTACGGGTGGCGGACCCGGGCCCCAAGGGGGTCGGCGGCGGGGGCCTGGCCGGGGACGCGGTGTGCGACCTGCGCCACCACGGCGGTTCGGACCAGGCGGTGTACGCCTTCGCGCGCGAGGAGCTGGACCGCTGGCAGCGGGAGCTGGGCCGTCCGCTGCCGAACGGCTCGTTCGGGGAGAACCTGACCACGGAGGGGATCGACGTGGACGGGGCGCTGCTCGGGGAGCGGTGGCGGATCGGCGCGTCGCTGGTGCTGGAGGTGACGGACGCGCGCGTGCCGTGCCGTACGTTCGCGGGCTGGCTGGGCGAGCAGGGGTGGGTCAGGCGGTTCACCGAGCGCGGGGCGCCGGGGGCGTACCTGCGGGTGGTCGTGCCGGGCGAGGTCCGGGCGGGCGATCCGGTCGAGGTCGTGCACCGGCCGGACCACGACGTGACCGTGGCGCTGGCGTTCCGCGCGCAGACCACGCGGCGCGAACTGCTGCCGCGGGTCCTGGCGGCGGGCGACGCCCCGCACCCGGAACTGCGGGAGGCGGCGCGGACGTACGTGGAGCGGACGTCCGGAGCGCCGGTCTCCTGAGCCGGGTCCGCGCCGGAGCCGCGCCGGACGCGCGCCGGGTCCGGCGGGCGGGGCGCCGGCGCGCCCGGGCGGGGCACTAACGTGCCGCGTATGACGAGTGCACTGATTACTGGCGCGACGGCGGGTATCGGGGCCGCCTTCGCGCGGCGGCTGGCGGCCGACGGCCACGACGTGGTCCTGGTCGCCCGCGATGTGGAAAGGCTCCGGGAGCAGGCGACCGAACTGCACGACCGGCACGGCGTCGAGGCGGAGGTGCTGCCCGCCGACCTCGCTCAGGACGCGGGCATCGCCGCCGTGGAGGCGCGGCTCGCCGACGTGAAGCGGCCGGTGGACCTGCTGGTCAACAACGCGGGCTTCGGCAACAAGGGCCGCTTCCTCGACGTGGCGATGGACGACGAACTGCGGATGCTGAAGGTGCACTGCGAGGCGGTGCTGCGACTGACGGCGGCGGCGACGGCCGCGATGCGGGAGCGGCGGCGGGGCGGCGTGGTGAACGTCGCGTCCGTCGCCGCCTTCGTGCCGCGCGGCACGTACGGGGCGTCGAAGGCGTGGGTCGTGCAGTTCACGCAGGGCGCGGCGCGGGACCTCGCGGGGAGCGGGGTGCGGCTGATGGCGCTGTGCCCCGGTTTCGTACGGACGGAGTTCCACCAGCGGGCCGGGATGGGCACGGACAACATCCCGGGGTGGATGTGGCTGGACGCCGACAAGGTCGTGGCGGACGCGCTCGCGGACCTGGCGCGCGGGCGGACGCTGTCGGTGCCGGACCCGCGGTACAAGGCGCTGATGGGGGTGGTGAAGCTGGTGCCGCGCGGGCTGCTGGGCGGGGTGAGCTCGCGGGCGGGCCGCAAGTACGGCCCGCAGTAGGGCGGAAGGCGTCGGCACGGGCGAGGCGCGCCCCACGGTCCGCGGCAGGACGAACGGCTCCCGCACGGGCGGGGCGCGAGTACGACCCGCAGGAGGGCGGACGAGCCCCGCACGGGCGGGGCGCCACCACGCCCGCGGCAGGAGGGGCGACGCCGGTACGGGCGAGGCCCGGTGCCCCCCGAGGGGGCACCGGGCCTCGTCGTGTCCGGCGCGCGGCCCCGGCGCGGGGCCGGGGCGCGCGTCCGCTGACGGAGCGTCAGTGGGAGTGGCCGTGGCTGTGGCCGTGGCCCGCGTCCGCCGGCTCCTCTTCCTTCTTCTCCACCACGAGGGTCTCGGTGGTGAGGAGGAGGGAGGCGATCGACGCGGCGTTCTCCAGCGCGGAGCGGGTGACCTTCACCGGGTCGATGACGCCGGCCTTGACCAGGTCGCCGTACTCGCCGGTGGCGGCGTTGAAGCCCTGGCCCTTGTCGAGCTCGGCGACCTTCGAGGTGATGACGTAGCCCTCGAGGCCGGCGTTCTCGGCGATCCAGCGCAGCGGCTCGACGGCGGCGCGGCGGACGACCGCGACACCGGTGGCCTCGTCGCCGTCCTTGCCGAGGTTGTCATCCAGCACCTTCACGGCGTGGACCAGCGCGGAACCACCACCGGAGACGATGCCCTCCTCGACCGCGGCGCGGGTCGCGGAGATGGCGTCCTCCAGACGGTGCTTCTTCTCCTTCAGCTCCACCTCGGTGGCGGCGCCGACCTTGATCACGCACACGCCGCCGGCGAGCTTCGCGAGGCGCTCCTGGAGCTTCTCGCGGTCCCAGTCGGAGTCGGTCGTCTCGATCTCGGACTTGATCTGGGCGATGCGGCCCGCGACGTCCCCGGAGTTGCCACCGCCGTCGACGATGGTGGTGTCGTCCTTGGTGACGGTCACGCGGCGGGCGGTGCCCAGCACGTCCAGGCCGACCTGGTCGAGCTTGAGGCCGACCTCCTCGGCGACCACGGTGGCGCCGGTGAGGGCGGCCATGTCGCCGAGCATCGCCTTGCGGCGGTCGCCGAAGCCGGGGGCCTTGACCGCGACGGCGTTGAACGTGCCGCGGATCTTGTTCACGACGAGGGTCGACAGGGCCTCGCCCTCGACGTCCTCGGCGACGATCAGCAGCGGCTTGGAGCCACCGGTCTGGATGACCTTCTCCAGGAGGGGCAGCAGGTCCGCGATGGCGGAGATCTTGCCCTGGTGGATCAGGATGTACGGGTCGTCGAGGACGGCCTCCATGCGCTCCTGGTCGGTGACCATGTACGGCGACAGGTAGCCCTTGTCGAAGGCCATGCCCTCGGTGAAGTCGAGCTCCAGGCCGAAGGTGTTGGACTCCTCGACGGTGATGACGCCGTCCTTGCCGACCTTGTCCATGGCCTCGGCGATCAGCTCGCCGACCTGCTGGTCCTGGGCGGACAGCGCGGCGACCGCGGCGATGTCGGACTTCTCGTCGATCGGGCGGGCCGTGGCGAGCAGCTCGTCGGAGACGGCCTTGACCGCGGCGTCGATGCCCTTCTTCAGGGCGGCCGGGGAGGCGCCCGCGGCAACGTTGCGCAGACCCTCGCGGACCAGCGCCTGGGCCAGGACGGTGGCGGTGGTGGTGCCGTCGCCGGCGATGTCGTTGGTCTTGGTCGCCACCTCCTTCACCAGCTGGGCACCGAGGTTCTCGTACGGGTCCTCGACCTCGATCTCGCGGGCGATGGTGACACCGTCGTTGGTGATGGTCGGCGCACCGAACTTCTTGTCGATGACGACGTTGCGACCCTTGGGGCCGATCGTCACCTTGACGGTGTCGGCAAGCTTGTTGACGCCGCGCTCAAGGGCGCGACGGGCGTCCTCGTCGAACTTCAGGATCTTCGCCATGGGAGCGATTCAGCCCTCTCGGTACTGGATGGAGAAGGAACGGCGCCCCTCGCCGCCCGACGCACGTGCGGCAGCACAGCAGCGGGGGCCAGGGGCGCGGTTCACGGCACGTGGTGGATTACTTCTCGACGATCGCGAGCACGTCGCGGGCCGAGAGGACGAGGTACTCCTCGCCGCTGTACTTCACCTCGGTGCCGCCGTACTTGCTGTAGAGCACGATGTCGCCGGTCTTGACGTCGAGCGGCAGGCGCTCGCCGTTCTCGAAGCGGCCCGGGCCGACGGCCAGGACGACGCCCTCCTGGGGCTTCTCCTTGGCGGTGTCCGGAATGACCAGGCCAGAGGCCGTGGTCTGCTCGGCGTCGAGCGGCTGGACCACGATGCGGTCCTCGAGCGGCTTGATGGCAACCTTGGAGCTGGTGGTCGTCACGATCCGACCTCCCCCTTCGGAGATCTCACGGGGTCAACTGTCTGAGGTGGCGACCAGGTGGATCCGTCGTCGCGGGTGCCGGACCTGCCCGTCGCTGTGTTGGCACTCTCCGATGGGGAGTGCCAGAGCCGAGACTATGACCGCGATTAGCACTCGGTCAAGCGGAGTGCCAGTTACCCGCCGCGCGCCGCGTCCGCACCCGTACTGACGTGCGACGAAAGGCGGCCGGACCGCGTCGCGGGCGCGCCGCGGCTCAGACGTAGTCCTCCAGCCGGGCGACCGCGTACCCGCGCTCGGTGATGGTGTCCATGGCCTGGCGGACCATGTCGGCCATCGACCCCTCCCAGTCGCCGCGGCCGCGGAAGTGGGTGAGGACGATGTCGCCGGGGTGCAGGTCACGGTCCCACTCGCGCCACTCCATGCGGTCCGGGAACGCCTCGGCGGACCACAGCGGCACGGCCTTGATCCCGCAGTCCCGCGCGGCGCGCAGCGTGTCGGCGTCGTAGTTGCCGTACGGCGGGCGGAACAGCGTGGGCCGCTTGCCGTAGCGGCGCTCGATGACGTCCTGCTGGCCGCAGATCTCGTGCTTCTGCTCCTCGTACGACAGCGCGGGCATGTAGGGGTGGGTGAGGGTGTGGTTGTGCAGGGCGACGCCGAGGTCCTGCATGCGCTTGAAGTAGCCGTAGTCCTCCTTGACCAGGTAGTCGCTGAGGAAGGCGCTGTACGGGATGTTCAGTTCGGACATCATCCGCAGCAGCTCGGGGTCCTTCTCCGCGCCGTCGTCGATGGTCAGGAAGACGACGCGGTCGCGGGTGGGGACGGTGGTGAAGACCGGTGGGAGGTCGGGGTCGCCGACCTCGAAGCCCTCGCGGAAGGTGATCTCGGGTTTCGCCTTCGGCGGGTCCGGCGGGAGGAGCGGCACCTGTCTCAGGCCCCACTTCCGGGCCAGGGCCGTGCGGGCCGCGTGCGCCCGCCGGTACCGCTCGACGTACGCGGTCAGCGCTCCGGACGCGGTCCGGGGCCGCGCCTGCGGGGCCTGCTGCCCCTGCCCGCCCTGGGCCTGCTGGCCCTGACCCTGGCGGCCGTGGTGGCCCGCCGCACCGGTTCCGGACGGGCCGATTCCGGACGGTCCGGTTCCAGACGGTCCGGTTCCGGTCGGGCCGGCGCCCTCCGTCGCGCAGGCCGTCCCCAGGGCGGCGACGAGCAGGACCGCAGCCATCCTCATGCCAGTCCGATTTACCGATGATGGACGCTTTTGTCGTACTAGCTGCATGGCGCCGCATCCTGTCAGCGCGGCACCCCGGCACGCGGACGACACCGCCGCCGGGCCGGGCACCGTCCCCCGGCCGGCCCACACTGGACCAGAATGGGACGGGTGACCGATCTCGCCGCCTTCTCCGCGCTCCTCACCGACGAGGGCCGGGACCTCCTCGCCGACCTGCGCCACTACGACCCCGCCCAGGAGCTGGCCGTCGCCTCCCGGCTGCGCCGGAGCCACCCCGCGGAGCTCGTGTCGGCGGCGCTCGGGCAGGCGCGGCTGCGCCAGCGGGCGGTGGCGAAGTTCGGCGCCGACGACGCGTACCGGATGTTCTTCACCCCCAACGGCGTCGAGCAGTCCACGCGCGCGTCGGTCGCCCGGCACCGGGCGGCGGCCTTCGCCCGGCTCGGCGTGCGGCGCGTCGCGGACCTGTGCTGCGGCATCGGGGGCGACGCGGTCGCGCTGGCCCGCGCGGGCATCGCCGTCCTCGCCGTCGACCGCGACCCGCTCACGGCGGCCGTCGCCCGCGCCAACGCCGGGGCGCTGGGGCTCGCCGACCTGATCGAGGTGCGCTGCGCCGATGTCACGGAGGTCGACACGGCCGCGTACGACGCCGTGTTCGTGGACCCGGCGCGCAGGGGCGGGCGGGGCCGGATCTTCGACCCGGAGGCGTACTCGCCGCCCCTGTCGTGGGCGGTGGACGCGGCCCGCCGGGCCCCGCACGCGGCGTTGAAGGTCGCGCCGGGCATCCCGCACGAGGCGGTGCCGCCGGAGGCCGAGGCGGAGTGGATCTCGGACGGCGGGGACGTGAAGGAGGCCGTGCTGTGGTTCGGCACGGCCCCGGGCTCCGTACGGGCGACGCTGCTGCCGTCCGGCGCCACCCTGGCCACGTCCGCGCCGCTGCCCGCCCCGCCGGTCCGGAAGGTCGGCCGCTACCTGTACGAGCCGGACGGCGCCGTCATCCGGGCGCACCTGGTCGCGGCGGTCGCCGCGCGGCTGGACGGCGGGCTGGTCGACGAGACGATCGCGTACGTCACGGCGGACGAGCTGCGCCCGACGCCGTACGCCGCCGCGTACGAGATCACCGACGAGCTGCCGTTCAACCTGAAGCGGCTGAAGGCGCTGCTGCGGGAGCGCGAGGTGGGCGTCCTGACGGTGAAGAAGCGCGGTTCGGCGGTGGAGCCGGAGGAGGTGCGCCGCCGGGTGAAGCCGAAGGGCCCGCACGCGGCGACGGTGTTCCTCACGCGGGTGGCGGGCGCTCCGACGATGCTGATCGGGCGTCCGGCCGCGGCGCCGGCGGAGCGGGGCTGAGCAGCCGTACGGCCAGCCGGTAGTGGGCCACGGCCTTCGCCGCTCCGGCGAGCCCGGTGAGCCACAGCAGGAACCCGGCGCCGACCCCGTACACGACCTCGGCGTACGTGGTGGCGCCCGGCCGCGCCGACACGGGCACCACGACGCAGAGCCACAGCCCGGCCGCGCACAGCGCGAACGACACGAGCAGCCACGCCAGGCTCAGCCCGGGCGCCCGGTGCCGGACGTCGCGCGCGGGGGCGTGGTCCAGGGCGGCCCACCGGACGAACAGCCGGCGCGCCGCCAGGTCCCGGCGCACGCCCGCGGCCTGGAAGTACGCGGCGGGGACGAGCGCCCCGGCGCCCAGCCCGGCCAGGACGAGGGACACGGCGGCGCCGAACGGGTCCAGGGCCTCGTCGAACGTGACGAGCGCGGCGCCGACCAGCCCCCAGCCGATCTCCAGCAGCAACAGCCACACCAGGAACACCACCAGCCGGGCGCCGCCGAGCAACCGTCCGCCCAGCTCGCCCATCGCCCGGTCCCGGTCGGCGAGCAACGCCTCCCGGTCGGGCCAGGTGCGCAGGTGCGGGGGCGGCGGAGGCGGCGGCAGGGCGCGGAGGCGGGAGGACACGGGGAGAGGCTAGACGCCCGCCGGCGGGCCGCCCTCCTCCGGGGGCGCGGTCCCCTCGGCTTCGTCCGACCTCCGCCCCCGACCCGGGCCGGGACGGGTCGGGGCCGGGTCGGGACGGGACGGGTCGGGACGGGTCAGGTCGGGACAGGTCGGGACAGGTCGGGGAGCAGCCGCCGACGGCCTCCCCCCGCTCCTCCACGAGCGGACCGCCGAGCGGCTCATCCGCCCTTCGGCCAGGCGGCGGGACGGCGGGGCCCTTCGGCGGGGCGGTGGGGACGGTCCTTCGACCGGGCGGCAGGGTCCCCCCTTCGGCCAGGCGGCGGGACGGCAGGGCCCCTTCGGGGTGCCAGCGGGTCCGCTCCTCGACCGGGCTGCGGGACGGCAGGGTCCTTCGTCCGGGCGGCGGGGCCGGTTCCCGCCTTTCGCCCCTGCGGCACCCCGTCCCCGCTTCCCGCGTCCCTACGAGGGACGGGCCGCGCCCTGGTCCATCCGGCCGCGCGGAGCCTCCGGAACCCCTTCCCCGGGCCCGTCGGTGACGCCGTGCGAGACGAAGCGCCAGCGGTGGACCGGGCGGGTGAGCAGGTCGACGGGGGGTTCCGGGAGCTCCGGGACCTCGGCGCCTTCCGGGGCGTCCCACCAGGTCAGGACCAGGACCCGGTCCTGCGCCGCCGTGAACGTCTCGCGGCGCAGCGGTGCGGCGGGCAGCCGCTGCGCGCGGGCCCACTCCAGGAGGTCGGCACCGCGGCCGGGGACGGCGCGGGCCTCCCACATCAACGTGACCGTCACGAGTACAGGTTCTCCTTGCTGATCTCGTGCAGGTGGTCGTGGTCGTGGTTCCCCGGGACGTGGGGGTCCGTGACCGGCAGCGACGAGTCCGCCGACAGCTCCAGGTCGGAGGCCGGCCGGTTGCGGGCGACCATCTCGGCGCCGAGCGCGGCGACCATCGCGCCGTTGTCGGTGCACAGGCCGGGGCGCGGCACCCGCAGCCGGATGCCGGCGCGTTCGCAGCGCTCCTCCGCGAGGGCGCGCAGCCGGGAGTTGGCGGCGACGCCGCCGCCGATCATCAGGTGGTCGACGCCCTGGTCCTTGCAGGCCCGGACGGCCTTGCGGGTCAGCACGTCGACGACCGCCTCCTGGAACGACGCGGCCACGTCCCGTACGGGCACGTCCTCACCGGCGTTCCTCCGGGCCTCGACCCAGCGGGCGACGGCGGTCTTGAGGCCGGAGAAGGAGAAGTCGTACGCGGGGTCGCGCGGCCCGGTCAGCCCGCGCGGGAACGCGATGGCGTCGGGGTCGCCCTCCTTGGCCAGCCGGTCGATGACCGGGCCGCCGGGGAAGCCCAGGTTCAGCACGCGCGCGATCTTGTCGAAGGCCTCGCCCGCCGCGTCGTCGATCGTGGCGCCCATGGGGCGGACGTCGGAGGTGATGTCGGGGGCCAGGAGCAGCGACGAGTGGCCGCCGCTGACCAGCAGCGCCATCGTCGGCTCGGGCAGCGGGCCGTGCTCCAGTTGGTCGACGCAGATGTGCGACGCCAGGTGGTTCACCCCGTACAGCGGCTTGTCCAGGGCGTACGCGTACGCCTTCGCCGCGGAGACGCCGACGAGCAGCGCGCCCGCGAGGCCGGGGCCGGCGGTGACCGCGATGCCGTCGAGGTCGCGCGCGGAGACCCCGGCGTCGCTCAGGGCGCGTTCGATGGTCGGGACCATGGCCTCCAGGTGGGCGCGGGAGGCGATCTCGGGGACGACGCCGCCGAACCGGGCGTGCGCGTCCACGCTCGACGCGACGGCGTTCGCGAGCAGGGTGGTGCCGCGGACGATGCCGACGCCGGTCTCGTCGCAGGAGGTCTCGATGCCGAGGACGAGGGGTTCGTCAGCCATGGGTCTCAGCGCTCTCAGTGGTCTCGGTGGGCTCAGTGGTCTCGGTGGGCTCGGTGGATTGGGGGAGCTCGGCGGGCTCGGGGAGCTCGGTGGGCTCGGGGAGCTGGGTGGGCTCGGTGGCGGTCCCGGGGAGGCCGGCGGGGCCGGGGGTCCCGGTCGCGTCCTGGACGGTCAGCCGCATCACGAGCGCGTCGACGTTCCCCGGCTGGTAGTAGCCGCGGCGGAAGCCGATCGGTTCGAAGCCGAAGCGCTCGTACAGCTTCTGGGCCCGGGTGTTGTCCACCCGTACCTCCAGGAGCACCTCCTCGCACTCGAAGGCGGTGGCGTGGTGGAGCAGCTCCGTCAACAGCCGGGCGCCGAGCCCGGTGCCCCAGTGGTCGCGGGCGACGGCGATGGTCTGGACGTCGCCGAGCCCGCCGACCGCCGCGAGCCCCGCGTACCCGACGATCCGCGCGCCGGTCCCGCCACCCCCGCCGGTCCCGCTGTCCGCACCGGCCCCGCCGGCCTCACCGGCCCCGGATTCCTCGGCGACGACGTACCGCCGGGTCGACCGCGGGCCGCGCGCATGGGCCAGCTCGGACCAGAACATCCCCTCCGACCAGGCGTCCTCCGGGAACAGCTCCCGTTCGAGGTCCAGCACCGGCGCGATGTCCCACCAGCGCATCTCGCGCAGCACGGGCCCGGTCACTTCGGCGTGACCACCTTGTAGTTCTTCGGCACCTGCGCGTCGGGGCGGCGCAGGTACATCGGCCGCGGCTCCAGCAGCTCCTCGCCGGCCGCGAGCCGTTCGGCGGCGAGCGCGGCGAGCGCGGCGGCCGACTGGTGCTCGGGGTCGCGGGCGTCCGGGAAGACCTCGCCGTACAGCCGCGCCCCGGCGCCGACCGCCGGGAGGCCGGCCACCCGGTCCGCGATGTCGGCGGGCCGGTCGACGGACGGTTCGGTCGTACGGGTGCGGTGGTCGTCGTACCGCGCCCAGTAGACCTCCTTGCGCCGCGCGTCGGTCGCCACGACGAACGGCTCGTCGATGCCCGAGGCGTACGCGAGCCCGTCGAGCGTGCACAGCCCGTGGACGGGGACGCCGAGCGCGGAGGCGAACGTGGCCGCCGTGACCAGGCCGACCCGCAGCCCCGTGTACGGGCCGGGGCCGACGCCCACGACGACACCCGTGACGGCGTCGAGCTTCAGGCCCGCCTCGCCGAGGACGCGGTGGACGGCGGGCAGCAGCAGTTCCCCGTGCCGCCTCGCGTCGACCTGGCTCGACTGGGCGACGACGGACCGCCCGTCGTGGAGGGCGACGGTGACGGCGGGGGTGGCGGTATCCATGGCGAGCAGCAGCACGCGAACAGCCTACGGCGCCCGCGGGGCGGGCACGGCGCCCCGTCCCGGCCGGGCGCTGGTGCTACGGTCACATCGATACGTCGTATGAGAGGTGGAGCAGCGTGGCAAGGAGCAGCTCGGGATTCGTGGCCGGGCTCACGGCGGCGGCGCTCGCGGCGGTCGGCTTCCTCGCCTACCAGGCGTCGGCCACCGCCCCCGCCGACCTCCGGTCCGGGACGAAGGCGACCGGCTCCGCGGCGCCGTCCGCGTCGGCCACCCCTTCCGCGTCGGGCGCGCCGGGGAAGCCCTCCGAGGACGCCCCGGCCCTGCCGCCCCGGTCGGGTTCGGGCGAGCGGGTCGTGTACGCGCTGGCCGACCGGCGGGTCTGGCTGGTCGACGAGAGCGGCGAGGTCGTCCGCACGTTCCCCGTCATGCCGAGCACGGTCGGCCCCGCGCCCGGCACGTACGCCGTGACGTCCCGCTCGGGCACGGTCCGCGGCTCCGACGGGGTGCAGGTCGAGCACGTGGTGCGGTTCGCGACGGTGGACGGGATCACGATCGGCTTCAGCGCGGCCGTCGACGGCTCCATGTCCAGCCCGGACCCGTCCCGCCGTACGGGCGGGGTGCGGATGGCGCGGGCGGACGGCGACGCGCTGTGGTCGTTCGCGACGGTCGCCTCGAAGGTCGTCGTCGTCCCCTGACGGGCGCGGCGCCGTGCGCCTCCCGTCCCTCTGTAGCCCCGGGCCGCGGTCACGCGGCCCGGGGCGCCTCGCGTTCCTCCGGCCGGTCGGCGCCGGCCGCCGCGCCGCCGGGCGCACCGGGCTCGCTGGGCCCGTCCGGCTCGCCGGGCTCGTCCGGTTCTTCGACGGTCCGGGCCGGTTCCCGGTCCTGGACGGGTTCCGGGCGCGGCGGGGTGGACACGGCGCTCGCGGCCGCGCAGGAGGCCAGCAGGTCACGCATGGACACCTCCGACGGCTGCTGCCGCTCCGGCTGCTGCTGCGGCATGGTTGCCTCCTGGCTCCGCTGGCGGGACGGGTGAGTTAGGTAGACCTAACCAGCGTCTGGTATCCATGTGACCACGCCTCGGAGGTACGGCGCAACAATGTACCGACGTCTTGTCGGAAAGTACGTGCGTCGTCGGCTCACGGTGCGCGATCAGCGCGGAACGAGGTCCACGCCCTCCCAGCGCGCCCCCACACCGGTCAGCGTCACCTCGCGCCGGTCGTCGTCCGTGGAGCCGACGACCCGGTCGATCACCACGTGCAGCCGGTCGTCGGTCAGCTCCTCGACCTTGCCCTCGCCCCACTCGACCACGACCACCGACTCGGGCAGCGAGACGTCCAGGTCGAGGTCCTCCATCTCGTCGAGGCCGCCGCCGAGCCGGTACGCGTCGACGTGCACCAGCGCGGGGCCGCCGACCAGGGACGGGTGGACGCGGGCGATGACGAACGTCGGGGAGGTGACCGCGCCGCGCACGCCGAGGCCCTCGCCGAGGCCGCGCGTCAGGGTCGTCTTGCCGGCGCCCAGTTCGCCGGTGAGCATCACGAGGTCGCCGGGGCGCAGCAGCCCGGCGAGGCCGCGGCCGAGCTCCTGCATCTCCTCGGGCGAGTGGACGGTGAGGCGGGCGGTGGCGGCGGGGGTCCCGGCGGCCCCCGTCGTGTCGGTGTGCGCTGCTTCCATACCTGCCAACCTAACCGCTGCCGGTGGCCGCCCCCGCGTCGTCCGGGGCCAGTGCGCCGGCCCGCACCAGCAGGTCCACCAGCCGCGCGGTGACCGCCCCGGGGTGCTCCAGCATCACCAGGTGCCCTCCGCCGGGGACGACGGCGAGCTCCGCGCCCGGCAGGAGCGCGGCGATGGCCTCCGTGTGGGACAGGGGCGTGACCATGTCCCTCTCCCCGGCCAGGGCCAGCACGGGGACGCCCGCGTCGGCGAGGACCGCCAGCGCGTCGGCCTTGTCGTGCTCGGCGAACGCCGGGTAGAACTCCGCGACCACGTCGATCGGCGTCGCCTCGATCATCCGCTCCGCGAACCGGGCGACGACCGGGTCCACGTCCCGCGACCCGAAGCTGTACCGCTTGACCAGCCCGGCGAACAGGTCGGCGGTGGCCCGCCGCCCCCGCTCCACCAGCTCCGCGCGCGCCCCGAGCGCCCGCAGGACGCCGGGCAGCGCGCGCCGCACGGCCTGGGCGGGCACCGTGGGCAGGCCGTAGGTGATCTCCGCGAGCCGCCCCGAGGACGTACCGACGAAGGCGACGCCGACGACGCGGTCCCTCACGAGCTCCGGGTACTGGTCCACCAGCGCCATGACGGTCATCCCGCCCATGGAGTGCCCGACCAGCACCAGGGGGCCCTCCGGCGCCGCCGCGTCGATGACGGCCTTCAGATCGCGCCCGAGCCGGTCGATGGAGACGGGCCCGGCGCCCCGGCCGGACCGCCCGTGGCTGCGCTGGTCCCAGTACACGCCGCGCACCAGGCCCCGCAGGGCGGCGCGCTGGAAGTGCCAGGAGTCCTGGCTGAGGCAGTAGCCGTGGCTGAAGACGACGGTGGCGCGCGCGGCGCCGGGCACACCCGCGCGGCCGGGGCCGCCGGGGTCCACGAGACCGTCGGGGCCTTCGGGGCCGCCGGGGTCCTCGGGACCACCGGGACCACCGGAGCCCTCGGGACCACCGGGACCACCGGAGCCCTCGGGACCGTCGGGGCCCCCGAGGTCCTCAGTCTCGTAGTGAAGGGCCGTGCCGTCGTCCGCGCGCGCCGTGCCGGGGGTGCCGCGCAGGGCGCCGTACGGGGCGGAGGCGTCCAGGGCGAGGCGGGCCTTCCGACGGACACCCCGGCCCATGGTGAGCCGCTCCAGGGCGACCCCCGCGGCCGCGCCCGCCGCGACCACGCCGATGGCCGCGCCCGCGAACCCGGCCCGCCGCCGCCAGCCCCCGGCCGCCACCTCACCGGCCACCACCGCCGCCTCACCCGCCACCGCGGCGGCCTCCACGACGGCCGCGCCGACCGCCGAGGCGGCCGAGGCCGCCGCGCCCGCCCCCGTATCCGTACCGGTCCGTGTCACGGCTCCCCCACTACCCCCGTTCGTGGAGGTGGACGCGCGGCACGCGCGCGCCGACGCGCGTGACGATCTCGTACGCGATGGTTCCGGCCGCCCGCGCCCAGTCCTCGGCCGTGGGCTCGCCGTCGTCGCCCGGCCCGAACAGCACCGCGCAGGCGCCCGGCTCCACCGTGTCGTCGCCCAGGTCCAGGACGAACTGGTCCATCGCGATCCGGCCGGCCACGGTCCGGACGGCACCGCCCAGCAACACGGGGCCGCTGCCCGAGGCGTGGCGGGGGACGCCGTCCGCGTAGCCGAGCGGGACGAGGGCGAGGTTCGTCTCGCGGTCGGTGACGTAGTGGTGGCCGTAGCTGACGCCGAGGCCCGGCGGCGCCTGCTTCACCGACGCCACACTGGCGGTCAACCGCATCACGGGCCGCAGCCCGAAGTCGGCGGGGACGCCCAGCTCGGGGCTGGGCGAGATGCCGTACATCGCCACGCCGGTGCGGACGAGGTCGAAGTGCGTCTCGGGGAGGGTGAGGGTGGCGGGCGAGTTGGCCATGTGCCGCACCTCGGGCTCGACGCCGGCCTTCTCCGCGTACTCCAGCATGTCGTGGAAGCGCGCCAGCTGGGCGCCGATCGAGGGGTGGCCCGGCTCGTCGGCACAGGCGAAGTGGGACCACAGGCCGGTCACCCGTACGTGGTCGTCGGCCTGGGCCTTCAGGGCCTCGCCGACGAGGCGGGGCCAGTCGCCGGCCAGGCAGCCGTTGCGGCCGAGGCCCGTGTCGGCCTTGAGCTGGACGCGGGCGGGGCGGCCGGCGGCGCGGGCGGCCTCGACGACCTCGTCGAGCGCCCACAGCCCGCTGACGGCGATGTCGACGTCCGCTTCGACGGCGGCGCGGAACGGCCCGCCGGGCGTCCAGAGCCAGCACAGGAGCGGGGCGTCGATCCCGGCGGCGCGCAGCGCGAGCGCCTCGTACGGCGTGGCCGTGCCCAGCCAGGCGGCCCCCGCTTCGAGTGCGGCGCGGGCGCACGGCACGGCGCCGTGCCCGTACGCGTCGGCCTTCACGATCCCCATGACCCGGGCGCCGCTCGGCTCGACCCGGGCCCGTAGCGCGCGGACGTTGGCGCGGAGCGCGGCGAGGTCGACCTCGGCGCGGGCGCGGGTGCCGGGGTGCTCGGGCTCGTGGGCGGCGCGGAGGTGCTGCGGTGTCTCACTCATCGCGCCCAGTGTCTCAGGTACGCCCCCGGACCCCCGGCGCCCCGCCCCGCCCTGTCGTCCACCTCACGTCCACCGCACGTCCACCGCGCCCGCCCGCCGGCCCCGACCCGGCTCCGCGCGCCGGCCCGTCCACCGGCTCCGCCTCCGGCCCGGCGGCCCCGGCCCGGCCGCCGCGCCGGGCGGGGTCAGGCGCCGTCCGGGCGGTCCGGGCGGGGCTGGGCGTACGGGTCGGGGTCGCCGGTGACCGGGTCGAGGCCCGCCAGGAAGCGGCGCTGCTCCTCCCGCCAGTGCACGAAGCGGGCCGGGGCTCCGTCCCAGAAGACGAGGCTGACCGGCGGGTCGTCGAACTCGTCCGCCAACAGCCGGTGGAGGAACTCCGCCATCCCGTACGGGTGGACGGTGAACGTCGGCGACGTGTGCCGCCCGCACACCACGACCGGCCACCGGTCGGGGTCCGCGTCGGAGGTCAGCCAGCACAGGATGTCCGGCCCGGCCGTGACGCCCCACGCGAGGAGGTCCTCCGGGTCCACGTCCAGCGCGTCCCGGCCGCCCTCCGCCCGCCAGGCGTGCCGCACGTTCGCGGTCTCCTCCGCGAGGTCGGCCGGCGGCCACTGGAGGCCCTCCCTCGGCAGCGGGAGCAGGACGACGGCCTCGCCGTTGATGGAACCGCCGCCGTACCGGGCCATGAAGTCCCGGTAGTCGGAGGGGAAGGCGACCCCCCACCGGGCCTCGGCGGCTACCCAGTCGACCTGTTCGTCCGCCCCGTGCACCGGCGGCATGAGCCGCGCCAACGCGGCGACGTGCGGGTTCTCACCCACGATCTCTCCCACCCCTGGAAAACGAGCAAATCCTACGCAGCCCGGCGACCGCCGCCCGGCCCGCCCCCGCGCGGGACGCCCGCACCCGTGCGCCCCGTCAGTCCGCGGCGCTCCCCGCCGTGTCCCGCCAGGCGTCCGGCAGCGCCCGGGCCACCTCGTGGGCCGTCAGCGGGGCGCCCCGGGCCGCGCGGCGGGCCGCCAGGCCGTGGAGGTACGCCGCCGTCGACGCCGCGTCGCGCGGGGCCAGGCCGGCCGCCAGCAGCGAACCCGCCAGGCCCGACAGGACGTCGCCGCTGCCGGCCGTGGCCAGCCACGGCGTCCCCGTCGCGTTCACCCGCACCGGGACCCCCGGCTCCGGGTCCGCGACCAGCGTCGTGGAGCCCTTCAGCAGCACCGTCGCCCCGTACCGGCCCGCCAGTTCCCGCACCGCGTCCAGCCGCCGCGCCTCCACGTCCTCGCGGCCGGTCCCCAGCAGGGCCGCCGCCTCGCCCGCGTGCGGGGTGAGCACGGTCGGCGCGGGACGGGCCCGTACCGCCGCCGGGTCCAGCAGCCGCAGCCCGTCCGCGTCGACCAGCACCGGCACGTCCGAGGCCAGGACGTCCTCCGCGCCCGGCGTGTCCGCGAGCCCCGGGCCGATCACCCACGCCTGGACCCGCCCCGCCTCCCCCGGCGGCCCCGGGTGCACCAGCGTCTCCGGGTACCGGGCCAGCACGGCGGTGCCCGCCGGCCCCACGTACCGCACGGCCCCGGCGCCGCCGCGCAGCGCGCCCGCGACGGCCAGCACGGCGGCGCCCGGGTAGCGCGCCGACCCGGCGACGACCCCGACGACCCCGCGCCGGTACTTGTCGCTCTCCGCCGCCGGCACCGGCAGCAGCCGCGCCACGTCGGCGTGCTGGAGCGCCTCCAGCTCCGGCGGCGACGGCAGCAGGTCCCCGATGCCGATGTCGACGAGCCGCACGGCGCCCGCGTACTCCCGCGCCGGGTCGACGAGCAGCCCCGGCTTGTACGCCCCGAACGTCACCGTCGCGTCGGCCCGCACCGCCTCCCCGTCCACGGCGCCCGTGTCCGCGTCGACGCCGCTCGGCAGGTCCACGGCGACCACCACCGCGCCGGAGTCGCGCGCGGCCCGGACGACCGGCACGGCGTCCGGGCGCAGCCCGCCGCGCCCGCCGATCCCGGTGATCCCGTCCAGGACCAGGTCGGCGCGCGCCAACGCGGCGAACGGGTCGTCGGCGACCCGCCCCCCGGCCCGTACCAGCGCGTCGAGTCCGCCCTCGTGGACCCGCGCGCCGAGCGGCACCGCCGTCACCCCGGCCCCGCGCCGGGCGAGCCGCGCCCCGGCGTACAGGGCGTCACCGCCGTTGGCGCCGCTGCCGACGAGGAGGACGACCCGCGCCCCGTACACCCGCCCCAGCAGCCCCGCGCAGGCGCCGGCCAGACCGGCCGCCGCCCGCTGCATCAGCGCCCCCTCCGGGAGCCGGGCCATCAGCGCGGCCTCGGCGGCCCGCACGTCCTGAACGCGATACGCAGTACGCATGGGCTCAACCTTCGGCGATCACCACGGCGGACGCCACCCCCGCGTCGTGGCTGAGCGACACGTGCCAGTGCCGCACGCCGAGCTCCGCGGCGCGCGCGGCGACCGTGCCGCGCACCCGCAGGCGCGGCTGCCCGCTCTCCTCCACGTACACCTCGGCGTCCGTCCAGTGCAGCCCCGACGGCGCGCCGAGCGCCTTGGCGACGGCCTCCTTCGCGGCGAACCGCGCGGCGAGCGAGGCGACCCCCCGCCGCTCGCCGCTCGGGAGGCACAGCTCCCGCTCCAGGAACAGCCGCCGCGCCAGTTGCGGGGTGCGTTCCAGCGCCTCGGCGAACCGGTCGATCTCGGCGACGTCGATCCCCACCCCGATGATCATTCGACGGTGACCGACTTGGCGAGGTTGCGCGGCTGGTCGACCTCGTTGCCGCGGGCGGTGGCCAGCTCGCAGGCGAAGACCTGGAGGGGGACGGTGGAGACCAGCGGCTGGAGCAGCGTCGGCGTGGCGGGGACGCGGATCAGGTGGTCCGCGTACGGGACGACCGCCTCGTCGCCCTCCTCCGCGATGACGATGGTGCGGGCGCCGCGGGCCCGGATCTCCTGGATGTTCGACACGATCTTGCCGTGCAGAACGGACCGCCCGCGCGGCGAGGGCACGACCACGACGACGGGCAGCCCCTCCTCGATGAGCGCGATCGGCCCGTGCTTCAACTCGCCCGCGGCGAACCCCTCGGCGTGCATGTACGCCAGCTCCTTGAGCTTCAGCGCGCCCTCCAGCGCCACGGGGTAGCCGACGTGCCGCCCGAGGAACAGCACGGTGTCGTGGCCGGCGAGGGACCGGGCCAGCTCCCGCACGGGCTCCATGGTCTCCAGGACCCGCTCCACGTCCTCCGCGATCCGGGCGAGGTCCCGGATGACGGCGCGGACCTCGTCGCCCCACTTGGTGCCGCGCACCTGTCCCAGGTACAGCGCGACGAGGTAGCAGGCGACGAGCTGGGTCAGGAACGCCTTGGTGGACGCGACGGCGACCTCGGGCCCGGCGTGCGTGTAGAGCACGGCGTCGGACTCGCGGGGGATGGTGGAGCCGTTGGTGTTGCAGATGGCCAGGACGCGGGCGCCCTGCTCGCGGGCGTGCCGCAGCGCCATGAGGGTGTCCATGGTCTCGCCGGACTGGGAGATCGCGACGACCAGGGTCCGCTGGTCGAGGATCGGGTCCCGGTAGCGGAACTCGCTGGCCAGCTCGACCTCGCAGGGGATGCGGGTCCAGTGCTCGATGGCGTACTTGGCGATGAGCCCCGCGTGGAAGGCCGTGCCGCACGCGACGATGACCACCTTCGTGGCCTCCCGCAGCGCGGCGGCGGGGATGCGCACCTCGTCGAGCGTCAGCGACCCCTCGGCGTCGATCCGGCCGAGCAGCGTGTCCGCGACGGCCTTCGGCTGCTCGGCGATCTCCTTGAGCATGAAGTAGTCGTAGCCGCCCTTCTCGGCGGCGGACGCGTCCCAGTCCACGTGGTACGAGCGCACCTCGGCGGGCGCGCCGTCGAAGTCGGTGATGACGGCGCCGTCCCGGCGCAGCTCGACGACCTGGTCCTGGCCCAGCTCGATCGCGGAGCGGGTGTGGTCGATGAACGCGGCGACGTCGGACGCGAGGAACGCCTCGCCCTCCCCGACGCCGACGACCAGCGGCGAGTTGCGGCGGGCGCCGACGACGACGTCCGGCTCGTCGGCGTGGACGGCGACGAGCGTGAACGCCCCTTCGAGGCGCCGGCACACCTGCCGCATCGCCTCGGCGAGGTCGGCGGTGGACGAGTGGGCCTCCGCGAGGAGGTGCGCGACGACCTCCGTGTCGGTCTCGGAGCCGAGGGCGTGGCCGCGTTCGGCGAGCTCGGCGCGCAGGGCGGCGAAGTTCTCGATGATGCCGTTGTGGACGACGGCGACGCGGCCCGCGTTGTCGAGGTGGGGGTGCGCGTTGGCGTCGGTCGGGCCGCCGTGCGTGGCCCACCTCGTGTGCCCGATCCCGGTGGACCCGCTCGGCAGGGGCCGGGAGATCAGTTCCTTGTCCAGGTTGACGAGCTTGCCCGCCTTCTTGGCGGCGGCGAGCCCCCCGTCGGCGAGCACGGCGACCCCGGCCGAGTCGTAGCCCCGGTACTCCAGCCGCCTCAGCCCCGCGATGACGACATCAAGCGCCGACTGTCCGCCGACGTATCCCACGATTCCGCACATGGCGGCAGCCTACGACCCCACCCCGGCGGAACCCCGCACATCAGCCCACCCGGCAAAACCCCGCCCCGGCGCGCCGCGCACCCGCCGCCCCAGTGCAAGGGCACCGCGCCGTTCCGGCTCGGTGCCGCCCCGGCTCGGTCCGGCCCGGCGAGCTCGATGGCCTGTGCGTCGATGGCGGCGGGCTGTACGCGCTGTACGAACTCGCACTGCAAACCGGACTCCGCAAGGGCGAACTCCTCGGCCTCCGCTGGGAAGACCTCAACCTCACCACCGGAACGGCCAGCATCCGCCGCTCACTCCAGCGCACCCGCACCGGTGGCCTCACACATCTCCCCACCAAGACCCGGGCGTCCGAGCGCCGCATCGCACTCCCGACCGAATGCATCCACTCCCTCAAGAAGCCCCAGGAACGGCAGGACAAGGAGCGGGAGACCACCGGGTGGGCCTGGACAGACAGCGGCCTCGTCTTCTCCACGCCCACTGGCCGCCCTCTTGACCCGGCCAACCTCACCCGCCGCTTCCGCAGCTTCCTCGACCGCGCCGGGCTCCGCCGAATCCGCTTCCACGACCTCCGCCACTCTGCCCCTGGAGTAGGGCGTCGACCTCGTCGTCATCAAGGAGCTGTTGGGCCACGTCCACCTCGGCGTCTACGCGCACGTACGACTCCGACTCCAATGCCAAGCCATCGACATTCTCAGCAACGCACTCGGCGAAGCCATCGACGGCAACGACGACCCACCAGTCGCAGCCGCAGCCGTCGTCCGCTGACGTTGCCGTCAGCATTGCCGTCATCGGGACTGGAGCCTGTCAGGCACGTTCCGCGCCCTTCGGCCATTCAAAAGACTGAGGTGGCGCCACCAGAGCCGCGAGAACACCCCCCACACTTTCGTCGGTAAGAGCGATCAAGCTCCACCCACCCCCCCGGAGGGCAAATAGGCCAACCGGAGGGCCATCCTCGTCGAGAACTGCAAAGAAATCCCGCCACCCAAATCTATTCTTCCGGAACTTATCCAGTGTGGAATATCGGTATCGATACGTGCCTCGAAGTGTGGACCTCGGCCCAACTCCAACGCGGATCAAACCGGATACCTCCTCAAGGATTTCCGGCACAACGGGAGGCGGCAGCAAAACCAACGACTGACATTTGGCCCTTTGAAGCAGCTCCGCAATCTTCAAAGCGGGCACTTCTTGCACACTCGCCAAGACGACTCCATTGAGAACGCTGGTGGGCGGTACCCGCAGATACCGCCCACCAGAGCTTAATTATCAGAACCCGAGATCCTCTAGTCGCGCACCGGGCCATGCCGCCCTGGCTCGACCTTTCATGACCCCTTGAATGATCACTTCATCCTCGCCGCGAAGGTCATCTTCGACCCATGACTGATCGTTTACATGAACGTGGAAACGTCCGTCGGGGATAGTGGCTCTAATAACAACTCCACTACCTCCACCTAGAGTAGCCGCCCGAATCGCGGCAGCGGGACTGGTGGTCCAGCTGGTGTAGTCACTATCGGTCATACCGAGATGGTGCATCTCAGGCGTCGAGTCCCCGCCGCGCGGCCTTGCAATTCCTTCCACCGCATCATCAAAGGCAGGGTTGGGGCCGCCGGTTTCGCCGCTCACTTCCGCGACTCCCCGATAGACCGTGGTGCCGCCACCGCAATTGTGCACAAGTACCGGCGCAGCCCCCGCCAGCACATAGTACGTGTGCAGGTCGCTGACGGTGAGGTTGTGGACTGTGGCGTCCGAGGAGGTCCAGCGCTTCACCGCCGTGACCTGGACCAAGGTGCCGGCGCCCGTTCGGAGCCACTGGCCGGCCTTCAGGTCGGTGGCGTTGATCCACTTTCGCAGCTCGGGAACCCAGAAGGGGTGGCCTTCGGTCGCGGTGATGGTTTCCGTCTCCGAGCCGCTGTCGCCGTCCGTGTCCACAGTGATGGCGACGAGGTGCTTCACACCCTTACCGGTGATCTCGGCAGCGACCGTCTCGACACGGGTTTCTCCCGTCTCGGGGTCGGTGGCCACGACCTCGTCCCCGGTCTTGACCTCCTCGATCGGCTTGGTGGAGCCGTCCGCCATGAGGACCGGCGTGCCGGGAGCGAAGCTGTTGCTGTCGCGGTTGCAGGAAGTCTTACCGGTTACTTTCGCTCTGACTTTCTCGTAACCGGCGGCAACCGACTTCTTGGCCTTCGCCATGGCCTTCTCGGCCTTCTGGACGGCGTTGCCTACCTTCTCCGCACCCTTCTTGACCTGCTGGGTGAGGGACTTCTGGGCCTTCTCCTTCGCTGCTTGAGCGGCCTTCAGCGCCGCGGCCTTCTTCGCTGCGAGGGCTTTTTCCGCGGCTCTCTTCGCCGCCTGTGCCTGGGCGATGATCTGCCGCGCCCTGTCGAGGCTCTTCTTCCAGGCGCTGATGGCGTTGTACGTCCTCCACGCCGTGCTCATGACCTTGCCACCCAGCTTGAGGAGCTTCGTGAACGGGATGGCGTCCATGATCAAGCTGCCGCAGGCCCAGATGTCACCCCTGGAGAAGCAGCCCTGCAGGGCACCCCAGTCGATGAAGGCGTTCTTCAGCAGGTCCCAGAGGTTCCGCTGGATGATGTCCATCATGGTCATCTTCAGCTGGCCGTTGGCCCACGCCAGCTCACCGGACGACGGGGCGCCGTAGTCGCCACCGCCGCCGCCACCGCCCCCCGGCGCGGCGGATATCAGGCCGGTGGGGTCGGCGAACGTGACCGGGTTGTTCTCGCAGTAGAGGTAGCCGTTCTTCTGGATCGGGTCGTCCAGGTCCAGAACCGGGTCCGCGGAGATGAAGCGGCCGGTCGTCGGTTCGTACTCCCGGGCTCCGAGGTGTACCAGGCCCGTGGAGCGGTCGTCGGCCCCGTCGATGAAGCCCCGGTGCGACCGCCAGCCCCCGTGCTCGTTCCGCTTCACACCGAAGGCGTCGAGCTTGTTGAACTGGACTTCGTTGCCGGGGGCGAGCCGCACGCTGACGTACGAGCTGCCGGTCTGATCGGCCACCTGTGCCGAGAGGCTCGAGGCCGACGACCCCATGACGGAACGCATCACCGTCGGCGCGCCGGGGTGGGCGTAGTACCGCTCGGTGTGCGAATGGGCCCCGTTGGCCGCCATGGTGACCGTGGTGTCGCCCAGGTACAGGGTCCGTGCGCCGGACGTCAGTGCCAGCAGGCGTTCACCGCTCGGCCCGTAGACGTAGGTGGTCTCGTCCGCCGGGATCCACGACTGCGCCGCGCCGCCCGTGTCACAGGTCGCGAGCTGCAGATCGGTGCCGTCGGCGGAGTCGCCGCCGGGAACGGCCATGCACTTGCCGGAAGCGACGTGCTTGAGCTTGCCGCCCGCTTCGACGGCCGTCCACACCTGCTCGGGCGCGCCGTTGCACGTGGCGATCACGACGGGCGTGCCGGCGGCCGTCGCCCCGTCCTTGGGCGTCGCGCACTGGTCCAGGACCT
The DNA here is from genome assembly GCF_056432325.1 of Streptomyces sp. NPDC045287. NCBI lineage: Bacteria > Bacillati > Actinomycetota > Actinomycetes > Kitasatosporales > Streptomycetaceae > Streptomyces > Streptomyces sp. NPDC045287. The sequence continues at coordinate 225,874 of NZ_JBWKJG010000003.1, read as the reverse complement.
TCAGCGCGCCCTTGCCCGCGTCTCCCGGCGCGGGCGACATGGGTTGGATCCGGAACTGCTGCGGTCGGGAGCCGTTGCACACGTACAGCTGGAGCGGCGTCCCGGCCGCCTTGGAGCCTCCGGAGAGGTCGAGGCACTTGCCGGCGAGACCGGTCCACGCGCCCGCGCCCTTCTCACCGAAGCCCGAGATCTTCTCGACCTTCCCGTCCCACGTCCAGGAGAGCGTCTGCTCGTCGCCGCTCTCCACCCGCGAGACGGTGTTGCCGGCCTTGTCGTAGGCGCGGGACAGGTCCGCCTTCACCATGGCGCCCGCGTCCGTGCGGTACGTGGAACTCATCCCGGTCAGGGTGTGCGGCTGCGTTCCGTCGGCGGCCCCGTAGGTGTACGTCGTCCGGGCGTCCTTCGACGGGTCCAGCACCGTCTGGGTGCCCGCCTTCGCGACGTACCGGTCCAGGAGCTCCGTCCGGTTGCCCATCTCGTCGTAGGTGTACGACTTGTGGTACCCGTCGCCCGCCGGTCCCGCGGTCACGGAGACGGGGGTGCGCTCCGGGTCGTCGTTCACCGCGCACTCGGCTTCGTCACTGGTCCACGCGCGGGTCAGCTGGCCGAGGTAGTCGTAGCGGAAGCACTGCCTGTCGGTGGTGCCGTTCGCCCTGTCCTCGATCTTGGTGACGTTGCCCGCGTGGTCGTACGCGTACGAACGGGCGTTGACCCTGCCGCCGCTTCCGCCGGGCGCCTCACTCGACTCGCGGTCGACGAACGTCTGCTCGAGGGCGCCCGAGCGCTCGTCGATGAGGTTGCTGGTCCACACCCGGTTCGGGTGTTCACCGGTGACCGCCCGCAGCACCTCGCCGTACACGCTGTACGAGACGTCGGCCGTGTACCAGTCCAGGCCGGACGTCGAGATCGGCAGCCCCTCGTCGTTGTACCGGGTGACGACCTTCTCCGCGCCCAGCGCTCCGGCCGCCGGCAGCGCCACCGACTTCGGCAGGCCCATCTTCGTGTAGTCGTAGGCGTACGAGTAACTCTGCTCGAAGCCGTACGCCTGGGCGATGGACGCCGGCAGGGTCAGCCGCATGCCGGTCGGCTGGTAGTCGTCCGTGTAGCCGAGCACCGACTGTGTGTAGGGGAGCCCGTCCGTGTAGCGGGTGGACGCCACGGGCAGGCCCAGTCCTCCCGGCAGGCTGTCGTAGGTCTGGGAGGTCAGCAGTGTGCCCGCGGACGAGGTGAGGCGTTGTTCGGTGGGGCGGGACAGCTTGTCGTAGCCGTTCCACACCGACACGCCACGCCCGTCGGTGGTGTTCACCGGACGGTTCAGCACGTCGTACGTCGTCGTGGACGTACCGGTGTCGGGATCCGTCGAGGAGGTGAGGCGGCCTCGCGCGTCGTACGTCCAGGACCAGACGTTGCCCTTGTGGTCGGTGGCCTTGCTGCGGTTGCCGCGCGGGTCGAACTCGTACTCGGTCGAGCGGGCCGCGGTCCGCGTCGCGTTCGTGAACGTGTCGACGCGCACGGTGCGCCCCAGCGCGTCGCTGTAGCTGCGTTGGGCTGGAGCGCCCACCGGGGGAATCGCGACCGAGTAGTCGAATCCGTATTCGTTCCGCGTGGTCTTCTCGGGCTTGGCTGCGCCCTTCTCGAAGGGCGTCTCGGTGAGGACGCGGCCGAGTCCGTCGTACGAGTAGAGCGTCGCGTTCGGGACGGAGTGGTCCAGGACGCTCCACAGCACGGGCTGTGGAGCACCCTCGACGTAGTAGGCGTTGTTGGTGCGCTCGACGGTTCCGCTGTGGTTGTAGAAGGTGTCCGTGATCAACCGGCCCTTGCCGCCGACCGCGGGCATCTGCCGTTGGCGCTCGCGGCCGAGCCCGTCCAGGATCACGACGGTCCGGTCGTAGTCGTCCCTCTCGTTGAGCGTCGCGGTCACGACGGACACCGGTTCGCCGGGCTCGCTGTTGTAGGTCATCTTGACCGACGGCAAATCGGTGACCGCCTGGCCGGGGGCCCAGCCGGCGACGGTCCGGCCGAGTGCGTCATAGGCGTACGACGTGCTGCGGCCGTTGGCGTCGACTTCCCGGACGGCCGTTCCGCGGCCGGGCTCCAGGTGCGAGACGGACGTGTGGCCCAGCGCGTTCTTCGTCGTGACCGAGTACACCTGGCCGACGGCGGGTTCGTAGGACGTGGTCGCCGCGTTGCCGGCCGCGTCGGTCGTGGTCGTCGGACGCCCGTACGCGTCGTAGGCGACCGTGCCGTTCTGGATCCAACCGCCGCCCTTGCCGCTGACGTCCCACGTGGTGGTGGCCAGGCCGGTCGTGGGCGCGGCGCCGAACGCACCGCCGTCGTACGCGACGCGGCCGCCGGAGATCCAGTCGCCGCCGGTCGCGGTGGACGCCTCGGCACAGGTGCCCGCCGTGGTGAGGGTTTCCTTCGACAGGCCGATGACGTGATCGGAGACGTTGTGGACGTACGACATCACCGAGCAGGACTCGTCGTTCGACCGCTCGGTGTCGCCGAGCACCTCCACCTTGACGGGAAGCCCGTAGATGGGTTCGTACGTCGTCGTCGCCTTGGTGGTCCTCCAGTCGCGCGTGTCGCCCTCGCGCGTGCCGGAGGACCGTGTGACGGTGACGGTCGCGTCGGTCTGGACCCGATGGGCCTTGAGGGCGTCCAGGCCGTCGTCACGGCTTCGAGAGGCGAGCTCGACCGCCGTCGGGTGGTCCACCGAGCGGCTGATGAGGTGACCGCCGTAACCGTCGTACGTGAGGGTCTCGGCGACGCGGCCCTGGAAGGGCGGCAGGTCGTCGGCGATCTTCGCGCCGCTCGCGTCCTTCACCGGTACCGACCGGGTGCCGCCGGGGGCCGGCAGCGGGTCGCCGTGCATGCCGCGGAAATAGCGGACCTCGCCCATCGAGCGCGTGGTGCCCCGGTGCTCGACCGTCGACTCGGCGCCCGCCACCGTGCGGACCATGGAGTAGCCGCGCCACTGGTCGTACGTACGGGTCTTCTTCTTGGAGAACTCGGCCTGGTTCAGTGCCCAGGCGCCGCCCCGTTCCAGTGCCGTGGCCGTGGCGCCGGTCTCGCCGTATTCGTAGGAAGTGGTGACTTCCTTCACGCCGTTGACCGCCGGGTGGTCCGTGACCTTCCTGACGACGTACTTGTTGAACCAGTCGATCGTCTCGTCGGCCTTGTCGGGGTCCGGATGCCAGTACGCCGGGAAGCAGAGGCCGGTGTTGGCCTCCGGCTTCGGGAATCCGGTGCCCGTCGCGCACGGCCCCGTGGGGGAGCTGTACTCGACCAGGGTTTCGCCGCCGTACTCGTTGATCACGCGCTGGATGCGCAGGCGGTCGAAGGTCGGGTCGGGGTCCTTCGCGCCCTTCTTCACCCGGTTGTACATGGGTTCGGAGTTGGAGACGAACTCCACGGGACGCAGGCGGACGGTCTCGCCCTGAGGGTCGTGGCCCGTTCGGGTGATCGAACCGAGCCAGAGGGCGGTGCCCTCGTCGGTCAGGTCGGACGGCAGGGTCTGCTCGAGCGTCCACGTGTCGACGGGCGACAACGTGGTGGAGCCCTGAGTGCGCTGTGCGGACGTCCTCACCTCGGCCAGCCGGATCCGGGACCAGAAGGTGGGGACGGGAACGAAGCACTTCTTGCCCTGGCCGTTCGAGCAGTGCAGGTCGGCGGGGGTGTCGAACCAGATCCGGTTCTTGGCGAAGTCGCCGGATGTGAAGTTGTCGGGGTCACACGTGAGGTTGCCCTCGCTGAAGCAGCGTTCGGCCACCGTGAACGCGACACGCGCCGTCGGTTCGGAGCTGAACAGCGTGCCGGACCTCTGCCCGTAGTCGATGCGCTTCAGGTACCCGCCGCGCACGTACTTCGTCGGGGCGGAGTACTTCAGGTTCTTGGCGAAGTAGTTGTACTCCTTGGCCCACCAGAGGGACATCGCGTTGCCGTGGGGGTCCACGACGTAGTCGAGGTTCCACCGCCATCCCTCGTCGCAGAACGAAGCGGCGAAGGAGGAGTCGTAGCAGGGCTCGTCGGACTGGTTGCTGGAGACGGGGACGGTGAAGACCGAGTTGGTCAGCGGGTCGTCCGCCTCCGCGCCGTTGTCGCTCCAACCGGGGAGCTTGTGGCGCCCGAAGTGGTACTGCGTCCCGTCACGCGTGGTGACCACCCAGTATTCGCCGTCCGCGTCACCGTTGGCGAGACCGACGTCCTTGCGCAGTTCGATGCGCGAACCGTCGCCGTTCGCGGTGTGCCAGGTTCCGTCGGAGTCGTCGCGCACGAGCTCGGTCGTCATGCCGCCGAGGGTGAGTGTCGCGTTGTGGGACCCCCAGCACAGATCGCCGGTCTTGCGATCGGCGTTGTTGCCGTTCGTGCGGTCGTCACGGCAGGCCCGGTAGGTGCGGGTGATCGAGCCGGGGTTGTACTCCCAGCCTTCACCGATCCACGACACCTGGTTGTTGGTGGCGGAGGTACGTCCGTCCGCCGCCTGGGAGTTGTAGGAAAGGGACAGCTCCGGAGCCGGCCCGCCGGGCACGACAGGCGCCTGCATCGCGTACGTGTACGAGAATCCGCCCGCGCCGGTACCCGCCGACCACGAGCCGGCACTCGGCAAGGGCGTCGCCGAGAAGTCCCCCTTGGCACCGCTCGCCTTGGGGACGGCGACCATGACCGACGGGCCGCCGCCGGACATGGCGCCGGTCCACAGAGCCGGGCCGGCCGCCTTGGGGTTTCCGCCCTTCGGCGCCCGGAAGACGGCGGCGCTGGTCGCGCTTGCGGCCTTCGAGGCGGACGCCGGCGCGGCGGGGCCGACGGGGTCCGCGGACGCGTCGGTGAGCGAGGCCACGTCGATGGTGGCCTCGATTCGGCGCGTGCCGTCCAGCTGGCCGTCGCTCACCCGGTCACCGGCCTGTGGCTCCACCGTGTTGCGGGTGGCGACCTCGACGGGTTCCGAGCACCCTTCCACGTCGGGCGTGTCGAGGAAGCACGCGGGGAACCTCACGAGCTTCAGTCGGTCGGCCCAGTTGGCGCCGTACAGTTCGGCGAACTTCGTGTAGTTCAGGGCGACGACGGCCGTGCCCGTCGCGGTCGCCGGGGGAATCACGGAGAAGGCGACACCCTCGACGCCTGCAGCGGCGAGCTCCGCCTGACCGATGACTCTGGCCTGCCAGGAGCCCTCGAGCGCTGCCGCCTGCTCGGCCGTCGCCGTGTCGGGGGCACCCACCTCCACGGGCAGGGTTCCGACGGGTTTGGTCACGCCTGCGGTGAGCCCCGAGATCGGCTCGGTCTCCGTTTCGGCGGCGGGGACCGCGGTCTTCTTCGGCTCGTAGTCGAGAGTCAGGGGCGCCTCGGCCGTCGTCATGTCGGCGAGCGGTCCACCGTCCTGGCCTTCGGCGGCCTGTACGGCAGGGAGATCGACGAGGTCGACACTCGTCCGGTCGTCCTTCGGCGGCACGGCGAACGCGGCCGGCAACGCCCCCATCGTCAGCGCCAGCGCCACCGGGGCGATGACGGCCGTGCGCAGACGAAGGCGTCTACGGCGCTCGGTTCTCGTGCCGGGCAGACTTCCCCGGCCGCTCCATGAAAGAGATCCCCACACGACGGCCGCGGCCCCCCACAGTCGACTAAGGCCAAGAAGGCGCATGCGGACTGGGTCCGGCTGCACGCACACCCGAGGCGATTTTGATGGGGCGAATGCTTGGCCATCGATTGTTGCCGCGTCAAATCAGTTTTCTGCTTTGTGCTTTTACTCACCCCGTATTTCGGGATGGTCCGCACACTCCGGGTGATGCGAGATAAAAACTGACCACCTTGCCTGCCGCTGAACTATCCGGAGCAGGCAGACATTCATAAGCATGCTCGGTGAAATCATCCGGAAATGGCACTCAATTTGCCCTTCATGCGCCCTTTGGTGACGTTTGTGCGGGCCGCCGGGTGTGCCATGTAAATGGAAACGCGGGAAAGCCACCCGCGGTTGCCGTAACCGCCGGGCCCACACGGGAACCTCACATTCGGGATACGCCATGGATGTGGCGTGTGCGATGCGTCATGATTCACTCGCCCCGATCTCCGCCTCACCCGCCCCCGACGCGGCGGGAGGCCTCCGGAACTGTCGACGGAACGGGGATGGACACGCTTGTCGACGGCACTGCCGCCAGTTCCACCGGCGGGGCCGTAAGGGAGGGGACCCGGAACCGTGAATCGTCGTCTCATCCGTGCTGTGCCCCGGCGCATCACGGCGGGTTTGGCGGCCGTCGTGGCCGGCACACTGTGCGTGACCCTGCTGGTCCCCCAAGGGGACGGGGGTGAAGACGCGCCGAGGGCCAAGCCCCCACGACAGGGCGCGACAGCGCCACTGGACGAGGAAGCCGCCCAACGGCAGGCCCGCAGCACGGGGAAGCGGGTCGAAGTGACCGCTCTGCGCGGGGCGACTTCCACCACGCACGCGCTGCCCGACGGAACCTTCGAGCTGACGGCGCACGCCGCGCCCGTACGGGCGAAGGTGGGCGGCGGCTGGAAGGCCATCGACACCTCTCTGGAACGTACGGCCGATGGCTGGACCTCGAAGGCGACCGTCGCTCCCGTGACCTTCCACCGGGGCGGCAACGGCCGGTCGGCGGCGCCCCGGAGCGACGAGGCCCACCGCGACCGCCGGGCCTCACGGTCGACCGCCTCCGCCCGCACGTCGGTGACGGCCGGATCGGCCCCCTCGGTCGGCCTGTCCGAGGCCGGCCAGACGGACGATCCCTACAGTCCACTGGTGACGTTCGAATCCGATGGGCACAAGATCGTCATGGGCTGGCCCGGAGCGCTTCCGGAGCCCGTGATCAAGGGGTCACGCGCGCTGTACCACGGCGTGCTGCCCGGCGTGGACCTCGTCCTCACGGCTCGGGACAGCGGTTTCAGCCATGTCCTGGTGGTCCACAACGCGGAAGCCGCGGCCAACCCCGCCCTCCAGAAGCTCTCCTACCGGCTCTCCTCACCGGACCTCACGTTCCACCTCGACCCCGTGACGAACGTCGTGGCGGCCAAGAGCGCGCAGGGGGCGGAGATCGCCGTCTCACCGACCCCGTACATGTGGGATTCAGCGGGTCGGCCCGATGCTGCCGAGGGAGCCCCCCGCCACGACGGCACACCGGCCGCGACCGGGGCCGACGTACTGGCCCTCCCCGCACTGGCCGGCCCGCTCAACGACGCCCACACGGCCGTCGGCGGCGCCGAGCTGGCGGGGCAGGGCGCCGGCGTCGCCGTACTCTCCGTCCTCCCGGACAAGTCCCTGCTGTCGGGCGGGGACACGGTCTGGCCGGTCTTCGTCGACCCTTCCATCACCGGAAAGACCCACAACTGGACCACCACGTACGCGAAGTACCCGGACTCCAGCTTCTACGACGGAGCCAATTACAGCTCGGGCACCACAGAGGCCCGGGTGGGTTACGAGTCGGACACACGCGGTCTCTCACGCTCCTTCTTCACCCTGGGCTGGAACACCGGTTTCAGGGGAGCGATCATCAGGGACGCCAACATCCGCCTCCTCGAGTCATACGCCTGGTCGTGCACTGCCCAGGAAATGCAGATCTGGCAGACGAGCACCATCTCGCCCAGGACCACCTGGCGGAACCAGCCGGCCAAGAAGACCGAGATCGGGCGCAAGTCCTTCTCCCACGGCTACAACTCCAACTGCCCCGACGACTACGTCTCCTACGACGCCAAGCCCATCGCGCAGAGCGCGGCCAGCGGCGGCTGGACCAGCCTCACCATCGGTCTCTACGCCACCAACGAAAGCAGCAGCTCGGCGTGGAAGAAGTTCAAGGCCGAGGGCGAATCCGCCCCGAAGATCATCATCAGCTACTACCGCCCGCCCCACGGCCCCAGGAACCTGACCATGTCACCCGGTTCCAGCTGTGACGTCACCGACGACCCGGTCTCCGTCGGCCAGGCCGACTTCACCTTCTCCGCCACCGGCTCCGACCCGGACAGCGACCTGAAGTACCTGGACTTCGAGATCTGGGCGAAGGGAAGCACCAGCAAGGTCTTCGACGGCAACCGGCCGACCGACAGCGCCGGTCGCGCCAGTGTGTCCCTCACCAGCGCGTCGTTCGTCAACGGGAAGACATACCTCTGGCGTGTGCGTTCCGTCGACGCCACAGGGGCGACCTCCGGTTACACTCCCGCCGGCACTCCGTGCGCATTCGTGTACGACTCTTCGGCACCCAGTTCCCCCGGCGTGACCTCCACCAAGTTCCCGGAGGACGACGGCGACGGCACCAGATGGAGCACCGTCCCGTTCGGCACCGCCGGCGCCTTCTCCTTCACGACGTCCAACGCGGACACGGTCCGGTTCGCCTACTCCTTCAACTCCCTCGCCTACGACAAGTCGGTCAACCGCACGGGCACGGGTACGACCGCCACCGTGGTGACCCTCGCGCCGCCGGTCGCCGGGCCCAACGTCCTGTACGTGAGGGCCGTGGACAGCTCCGGCAACGTCTCGAGCCCGTACAAGTACCTGCACTACGTCACGCCGCGCCCCACCGCCGACGGGCCCGGAGACGTCACCGGGGACGGCACGGCGGACCTGTTCGTCATCACCGAGTCGGGCAGCCTCCGCACCTACCCCTCCGACCGGACGGGTTCGGTGCGCATCTTCATGCAGGCCGCCCACCGGGACGGAACGCTGCTCGACGCGGATGTCGACGAGGACGGTAAGCCGGACCAGGGCGGTTACTGGAAGGACTCTGCCGGCAACCCTTCTCTGATCACGCACAACGGCGACTTCGTACCGGGTGACGGCATCCAGGACCTGGTCGCCCGTATGAGTGACGGCAAGCTGTACGTCTACCGCGGTGACGGCTACGGCAGTGTCGACATCGATCAGCGCCTTGAGGTACGGCTCCCCAAGAACGCGCCCAGCGCTTCCAGCCTCACCCAGATCCTGGCCGTGGGGGACATCACCGGAGACAAGCGCCCCGACCTGCTGGCGACCTCCGGGGCGGAGCTGTGGGCGTTCACCGGGTACACCGGTGGCACGTTCGCCTTCGCGGACCTCTTGAGCAGCGAGTGGCTCACCAACGACCTCGTGACCGTCGGTGACTACAACGCCGACGGCAACGCGGACCTGCTGTACCGGGCCTTCTCCAGTGGCCGCCTCTACCTGCGGCACGGCAAGCGGGACGACGACGGGGGGACCAGCCTGGCCTCGCTCGGCTCGGCCGGCGCGTCGTTGAACGGGACGGACGCGCTGTACAGCACCGGCTGGAGCGCCGGTATCTTCCCCCTGATGATGGGCACGCCCGACGTCACGGGGGATGGCATTCCGGACATCTGGGCCGTGCCGTCGGACGGATCGCTCCGTTTCTACACGGCGACGGATTCGAGCGCGGGCAGCTCAAGGACCGTACTCGTCAACGGCTGGCTGGCGCACAAGGCCTTCGGCTGACACCCGTCTCCGACCCGGGACCGGGGCAGCACCATCCGTCCGGTGCCCTTGCGGCGGCCCCCGCCGCAAGGGTGCCGCCGCAAGGGCACCGCGCCGTCCCGGTGGCCGGTACCACCCACGTGACCGAGCACACCCCCCACGGCCGCCCCGCACGACCGACAATGGCCGTGTGATCACTTCGCCGCCACGAAGCAGCACACCCCCGCCCGGCACCCCTCCGGGCGTGTCCCGGCGTGCCGAGTCGACGCCGTACGTCGACCTGACCCGGGAGCAGTGGAGCGCGCTGCGGGACAAGACGCCGCTGCCGCTCACCGCCGACGAGGTGGAACGGCTCCGCGGTCTCGGCGACGTCATCGACCTGGACGAGGTCCGCGACATCTACCTGCCGCTCTCCCGGCTCCTCAACCTCTACGTGGGCGCCACCGCGAACCTGCGCGGGGCGCTCAACACGTTCCTCGGCGAGAAGGGCGCCCAGCGCGGCACCCCGTTCGTCATAGGCGTCGCCGGGTCCGTCGCCGTCGGCAAGTCGACCGTCGCCCGCCTCCTCCAGGCGCTCCTGGCCCGCTGGCCCGAGCACCCGCGCGTCGAGCTGGTCACGACGGACGGGTTCCTGCTGCCGATGAAGGAGCTCCAGGCGCGCGGCCTGATGTCCCGCAAGGGCTTCCCCGAGTCGTACGACCGGCGCGCGCTCACCCGGTTCGTCGCGGACATCAAGGCCGGCAAGGACGAGGTCACCGCGCCCGTCTACTCCCACCTGATCTACGACATCGTGCCCGGCCGGCGCCTCACGGTGCGCCGCCCGGACATCCTCATCGTCGAGGGCCTCAACGTCCTCCAGCCGGCCCTGCCCGGCAAGGACGGCCGCACCCGCGTGGGCCTCGCCGACTACTTCGACTTCTCCGTGTACGTGGACGCCCGGCCCGAGGACATCGAGCGCTGGTACCTGAACCGCTTCCGCAGGCTGCGCGAGACCGCCTTCCAGGACCCGTCCTCGTACTTCCGCAAGTACACGCAGGTCAGCGAGGAGGAGGCGCTGGACTACGCCCGCACCATGTGGCGCACGATCAACAAGGTGAACCTCCTGGAGAACGTCGCCCCCACCCGTGGCCGCGCCAACCTCGTCGTGCGCAAGGGCCCCGACCACAAGGTCCAGCGGCTCTCCCTGCGCAAGCTCTGAGTCCGGTACGGACGCGGAGAGGCGCCCCGCGCGGCCGGAACCGTGCGGGGCGCCTCCCTTCACCCGTTCAGCCCAGCGTCGCCTTCACCGCGTCCGCCAGCTGGCCCGCCACGGACCGGGCCTGCTCGATGTCCGCGGCCTCCACCATCACCCGTACGAGGGGCTCCGTACCGGACGGGCGCAGCAGGACGCGGCCGGTGGAGCCCAGCGCCCGCTCGGCGTCCGCGACGGCGATGCCCAGCTCCGCGGAGGTCTTCACGCGGCTCTTGTCGACGTTCTTGACGTTGATGAGGACCTGCGGGAGCCGCTCCATGACGCCGGCCAGCTCGGCCAGCCGCCGACCGGTCGCCGCGACGCGCGCCGCCAGCAGCAGCCCCGTCAGGGTGCCGTCGCCGGTCGTGGCGTGGTCCAGGACGATGACGTGCCCGGACTGCTCGCCGCCCAGCGCGTAGCCCCGCTCCTTCATCTCCTCCAGCACGTAGCGGTCGCCGACCGCGGTCTGGACGAGGCGCAGGCCCTCGCGCTCCATGGCGAGCTTGAAGCCCAGGTTGGACATGACCGTCGCGACGACCGTGTCGCCGCGCAGCGTGCCCGCCTCGCGCATGGCGAGGGCGAGGACGGCGAGGATCTGGTCGCCGTCGACCTCGGTGCCGGTGTGGTCCACGGCCAGGCAGCGGTCGGCGTCGCCGTCGTGGGCGATGCCCAGGTCGGCGCCGTGCTCGACGACGGCGGCCTTCAGCATGTCGAGGTGCGTGGAGCCGCAGCCGTCGTTGATGTTGAGGCCGTCCGGGGCGGCGCCGATGGTGACGACCTCGGCCCCGGCCCGCGCGAACGCGTCGGGCGACACGCGGGACGCGGCGCCGTGCGCCTCGTCGAGGACGACCTTCAGGCCGTCGAGCCGGTTGGGGAGGACGGACAGCAGGTGGGCGACGTAGTCGTCGGCGCCCCGTCCGTAGTCCTTGACGCGGCCCACGCCGGCGCCGGTCGGCCGGTCCCACGGCTCGCCGGTGCGGTGCTGCTGGTACACCGCCTCGATGCGGTCCTCCAGCTCGTCGGCGAGCTTGTGGCCGCCGCGCGCGAAGAACTTGACGCCGTTGTCCGGCATGGCGTTGTGGGAGGCGGACAGCATCACGCCGAGGTCGGCGCCGAGGGACCCGGTCAGGTACGCGACGGCCGGTGTCGGCAGGACGCCCACGCGGAGCACGTCGACGCCGGCGCTGGCGAGGCCCGCCACGACCGCGGCCTCCAGGAACTCTCCCGACGCGCGCGGATCCCGCCCGACCACCGCGATGGGCCGGTGCCCCTCGAAGGTCCCCGCTTCGGCGAGTACGTGGGCCGCCGCCACGGACAGGCCGAGCGCGAGCTCCGCCGTCAGATCCGCATTGGCGACACCGCGCACGCCGTCCGTGCCGAAGAGTCGTCCCACAACCGTCCTCCGAAAGACTTACTGATGGACCAAGGAGAAACGTACGCCCCGGCGGCACGGGAGTGCCGCCGGGGCGTACGTACGAGCAGACCGAGCAGGCGCGGTGATTAGCGCTTGCTGTACTGCGGCGCCTTGCGGGCCTTCTTCAGACCGGCCTTCTTCCGCTCGACCGCGCGGTCGTCGCGGCTCAGGAAGCCGGCCTTCTTCAGCGGGCCGCGGTTGTTGTCCACGTCCGCCTCGTTCAGGGCACGGGCCACGCCGAGGCGCAGGGCGCCGGCCTGGCCGGAGACGCCGCCACCCGCGATGCGGGCGATGACGTCGTAGCGGCCCTCGAGCTCGAGCACCTTGAAGGGCTCGTTGACTTCCTGCTGGTGCACCTTGTTCGGGAAGTAGTCCTCAAGGGTGCGACCGTTGATCTTCCACTTGCCGGTGCCCGGGACGATCCGGACGCGGGCGATGGCGTTCTTGCGGCGGCCCAGGCCGGCGGCCGGCTGCGGCTCGCCGAAGCGGGAGGCCAGGGACTCCGAGGTGTACTCGCCCTCGACGGGGGCCTCGGACTCGAAGGTGGTGACCTCGGCGTAGGTCTCCTCGCCCTCGATGGGGTTCTCAACAGTGGTCTCGGCCACGATGCTCCTCAGATTCTCTTCGTCTTAGGGGGTGGCCGGACTTACTGCGCGACCTGGGTGATCTCGAACGGGACCGGCTGCTGAGCAGCGTGGGGGTGGTTCTCACCCGCGTAGACCTTCAGCTTCGAGAGCATCTGACGGCCCAGGGAGTTCTTCGGGAGCATCCCCTTGACGGCCTTCTCGATGGCCTTCTCGGGGTTCTTGGCGAGGAGCTCGTCGTAGCGGACGGAACGCAGACCACCCGGGTAGCCGGAGTGGCGGTACGCCATCTTCTGGGTCCGCTTGTTGCCGGACAGGTGCACCTTGTCGGCGTTGATGATGATGACGAAGTCACCAGCGTCGACGTGCGGCGCGTAGATCGGCTTGTGCTTGCCCCGGAGAAGGGTGGCGGCGGTGGAGGCCAGGCGACCCAGGACGACGTCCTGGGCGTCAATGACGTGCCACTGGCGAGTGACATCGCCGGGCTTGGGGCTGTACGTACGCACGGTCGTAGCCTTCGCTTCTTCAGTGAGTGGGTCCTGTCAAGGCCACCACGGACGATCACGACAGCCATGACCACACGTCGGTGACGCAAACCGAGTGCAGGTCGCTGGTCATCGGCCCGGTGGACCGGCGTAACGGCCTCTCACGTGAGATCGAGCAAGCCAATACGCATAACGAACCAGAAGGATACGCGGCGTCCCCCACGCGGGTCAAAACGACGCCCCCGGACCTGCCCCGGACCGGCCCGTACCACCGCCCCACGCCCCGCCTACCGCTTCCGCTCCACCCGCCGCTCGTCCCACACCGGCTCCGCCGTCTCCCGCACGACGCCGTCCGACCCGAAGACCAGGTACCGGTCGAAGGAGCGCGCGAACCACCGGTCGTGCGTCACGGCCAGCACCGTCCCCTCGTACGCCTCCAGCCCCGCCTGGAGGGCCTCCGCCGACTCCAGGTCCAGGTTGTCCGTCGGTTCGTCCAGCAGCAGCGCCGTGGCCCCCGACAGCTCCAGGAGCAGGATCTGGAACCGCGCCTGCTGCCCGCCCGACAGCCGCCCGAACGGCTGGTCGCCCTGCCGCTCCAGCTCGTACCGCCGCAGCGCCGACATCGCGCCGCCCCGGTCCTTGGAGTGCTCGGTCCACAGGATGTCGACGAGCGTCCGGCCCTCCAGCTCGGGATGGGCGTGGGTCTGCGCGAAGTGGCCGGGCACGACCCGCGCGCCCAGCTTCCACGCACCGGTGTGCGCCACCGACGGGTCGCCCGCCAGGAGCCGCAGGAAGTGCGACTTCCCCGACCCGTTCGACCCCAGGACGGCGACCCGCTCCCCGTAGAAGACCTCCAGGTCGAACGGCTTCATCAGCCCGGTGAGCTCCAGCCCCCGGCACTCCACCGCCCGCACCCCGGTCCGGCCGCCCCGCAGCCGCATCCGGATGTCCTGCTCGCGCGGCGGCTCCGGCGGCGGCCCCGCCTCCTCGAACTTCCGCAGCCGCGTCTGCGCGGCCTGGTAGCGGGAGGCCAGCCCGTCGTTGTACGCCGCCTTGTTCTTCAACGTGTGGACCAGCTGCTTGAGCTGCGCGTGCTTCTCCGCCCAGCGCCGCTGCAGCTCCTCGAACCGCGCGAACCGCTCCCGCCGCGCCTCGTGGAACGTCGCGAAGCCGCCGCCGTGCACCCACACGTCCGACCCGGCCGGGCCCGGCTCCACCGCGACGATCTTCTGCGCGGCCCGCGCCAGCAGCTCCCGGTCGTGCGACACGAACAGCACGGTCTTGCGCGTCTCGCCGAGCCGCTCCTCCAGCCACCGCTTGCCCGGGACGTCGAGGTAGTTGTCCGGCTCGTCGAGCAGCAGCACCTCGTCGGAGCCGCGCAGCAGCGCCTCCAGCACCAGCCGCTTCTGCTCGCCGCCGCTGAGCGTGCGCACCTCGCGGAACTGGGCCCGCTCGTACGGGACGCCCAGCGCCGCCGTGGTGCACACGTCCCACAGCGTCTCCGCCTCGTAGCCGCGCGCCTCCGCCCAGTCGCTGAGCGCCTGCGCGTACCGCATCTGCGCGGCCTCGTCGTCGACCGTCATGATCAGGTGCTCGGCCTCGTCGACCGCCGCCGCCGCCTGCCTGATCCGCGGCGGCGCCACCGACACGAGCAGGTCGCGCACCGTGCGGTCGTCCCGCACGGACCCCACGAACTGCGGCATCACCCCGAGACCGCCGCTCACCGCGACCGTCCCGCCGTGCGGCTGCGCCTCCCCCGCGACCAGCCTCAGCAGCGTCGTCTTGCCCGCGCCGTTCGGACCGACGAGGGCGACCACGGCGCCCTCCCCGACCCGGAACGACACATCACCGAGCAGCGCCCGCCCGTCCGGCAGGTAGTACTCCAGGTGCGCGACCTCCAGATGTCCCATGGGCCGCATTCTGACCGCCGACCGGGCCCGCGCCCAACCCGATTAGGATGCGCGGCATGAGCTTTGGGGGACCGCAGTGGCCGCAGGAGCCGCACCAGCCGGACGGCGGCTCCGGCCACGTCCCGTACGGGGGCGGGCCGCAGAACCCGCCCTACGGCCAGGACCAGGCGCCGTACGGCCAGGGCCAGCCCCCGTACGGCCAGAACCAGGCGTCCTACGGGCAGGGCCGGCCCCCGTACGGGCAGCAGCAGCCCGCCTCCCCGTTCGGCGCCCGGAACGACGGCACCCCGGACTGGGGCGCCCTGGCCGAGGCGTCCGAGGCACGGCAGCGCCGTAAGCGCTGGCTCGTCGCGGGCGGCGGCGTCCTCGCCACGGCCGCCGTCGCCACCGTCGTCGCCGTCGCGGTCGTCACCACCGACGGCGACGCCCCGGACGTCCGGACCGGCGGCACCGCCACCACGCTCCCCGGCGGCGCCGAACTGCCGACCGGCGGGGCCGGCCCGCAGCCGTCGTTCTCCTCCGTCGCCCCGCCGCCCCCGCCGGACCCGATGGACTTCATCTCCTCGGCCGGCAAGGACCGGGCCCCGCTCAGCGCGGAGAGCCTGTTCCCCGGCAAGAAGCTCACCTTCGGCGACCGCGTCTACGCCAAGGGCGCCACCAGCTCCACGACGAACTGCGCGTCCGCCGGCAAGGACGGCCTCGGCGCGGTCCTCCAGCGGCACGGCTGCACCCGCGTCATCCGCGCCACGTACACGAGGGACGGCGTCGCCGTCACCGTCGGCGTCGCCCTCTTCGCCGACCGGTCCCAGGCCCTCGGGGCGAAGCAGGACGCCCGCGGCGGCGTCACCCCGCTCGCCGGCGGCGGCGTCGGGGACTTCTGCCGCGCCACGGTCTGCCTGCGCCGCTCGAACGCGCTGGGCCGCTACGCGTACTTCACCCAGGCCGGCTTCACCAGCGGCCGGAAGGTCACCACGTCCGACACGGCCGTCTTCAAGACCAGCGACGACCTGGCCCGTTTCACCTTCAACCAGATCTACGCCCGCGGTCGTGCCCAGGCGTCAGCAGCAGCCACCGCGCCCGCCGGGGGGCAGTGACCGCCTGTTGCGGGCCTCCCGGTTGCGGGCGGCCAGCAGCTCGTCCGCCGGGTAGCCGACCTCCTCCAGGGTGAGCCCGTGGGGCCGTACGACGTGCACGGCCGAGTCCCGCACCCCGGCGGCCAGCACCTTCGCCGGCCAGTCCACGGGCCGGTGCCCGTCGCCGACGAACAGCATCGCGCCGACGAGCGAGCGCACCATGTTGTGGCAGAACGCGTCGGCCCGCACGGTCGCCTCCAGCACGCCGCCGGGCAGCCGCTCCCAGCGCAGCTCCTGGAGGGTGCGGATGGTGGTGGCCCCGTCGCGCTTCTTGCAGTACGCGGCGAAGTCGTGCTCGCCCAGCAGCCGCTCGGCGGCCGCGTTCATGGCGTCCAGGTCCAGCGGCCAGTCGTGCCACAGGACGTGTCCGCGCAGCAGCGGGTCGACTCCGCCGGGGTTGTCGGTGACGCGGTACGCGTAGCGGCGCCAGATCGCGGAGAACCGCGCGTTGAAACCGGGCGGCGCCTCCTCGACGCGCCAGATCCGCACGTCGTGCGCGAGCCGCCCGGCCAGCCGCCGCAGCAGCTTGTCCCGGTGCTCGGCCCACACCTCCCCGGGCAGGTCGACGTGGGCGACCTGGCCGCGGGCGTGCACCCCGGCGTCGGTGCGGCCGGCGACGGTCAGCTCGTACGTGCGCGTGGACCGCGTGACGGTGCGCAGGGCGTCCTCGATCTCGCCCTGCACGGTGCGCCGCCCGCCGGCCTGCTTGGCCCACCCGTGGAAGTCCTTGCCGTCGTACGACAGGTCCAGCCGCACCCGTACGAACCCGGGCTCCACCTCATCGCTCACGCGAAGGATCCTCTCAAACCTGGAACAACACGGGACGGGCCCGCCCCCGCAAGGGGACGGACCCGTCCGTCAGCCGTGGCCGTCAGAACGCTCAGGCGTCCTTCGACTCCTCGGCCGGGGCCTCGGCGGCGTCGTCGGCCTTGGTCTCCTCGACCTTGGTCTCCTCGGCCTCCTTCACCGCGCGCTTGGTCGCGGCCTCGGCCTCGGCGACGGTCGCCTTCTTGGCGATCTCGCCCTCGACCAGCTCGATGACCGCCATCGGGGCGTTGTCGCCACGACGGTTGCCGATCTTGGTGATACGGGTGTAGCCACCCGGGCGCTCGGCGTAGCGCGGGGCGATCTCGGTGAAGAGCGTGTGGACGATGCCCTTGTCCGTGATCGTCTGCAGCACCAGGCGACGGTTGTGGATGTCGCCCTTCTTCGCCTTGGTGATCAGGCGCTCGGCGACCGGACGCAGGCGGCGGGCCTTGGCCTCGGTCGTGGTGATGCGGCCGTGCTCGAAGAGCGACTTCGCGAGGTTCGCGAGGAGCAGCTTCTCGTGCGCGGCGCTGCCGCCCAGACGGGCACCCTTGGCGGGCTTCGGCATGGTGTTTCTCCTTGTGATCTGCACCGGCCGTATCAGGTACCGGTGTCAGGGCCCCGCGGGCGGACGCCCACGGGCAGGTATCAGTACTGCTCGGTCTCGACGAAGCCCGCGTCCGCGTCGTCGTCGGCGCCGAAGGCGTCGGCGGCGGCGGTCGGGTCGAATCCGGGCGGGCTGTCCTTCAGGGCCAGGCCCATGCCGGCCAGCTTCGCCTTGACCTCGTCGATCGACTTCGCACCGAAGTTGCGGATGTCGAGCAGGTCGGCCTCGGAGCGGGCGACGAGCTCACCCACGGAGTGGATGCCCTCGCGCTTGAGGCAGTTGTAGGAGCGGACCGTGAGCTCCAGCTCCTCGATCGGCAGCGCGAGGTCGGCGGCGAGGGCGGCGTCCGTCGGGGACGGGCCCATGTCGATGCCCTCGGCGTCGATGTTCAGCTCGCGGGCGAGACCGAACAGCTCGACCAGGGTCTTGCCGGCGGACGCCATGGCGTCGCGCGGGCGCATGGCCTGCTTGGTCTCGACGTCGACGATGAGCTTGTCGAAGTCGGTGCGCTGCTCGACTCGGGTCGCCTCGACCTTGTAGGTGACCTTGAGGACCGGCGAGTAGATGGAGTCGACCGGGATGCGGCCGATCTCCTGGCCGACCTGCTTGTTCTGCACGGCGGAGACGTAGCCGCGACCGCGCTCGACGGTCAGCTCCATCTCCAGCTTGCCCTTGCCGTTGAGCGTGGCGAGCACCAGGTCGGGGTTGTGGACCTCGACACCGGCCGGCGGGGCGATGTCGGCGGCGGTCACGAGGCCCGGGCCCTGCTTGCGCAGGTACATGACGACGGGCTCGTCGTGCTCGCTGGACACGACCAGCTGCTTGATGTTGAGGATGAGGTCGGTGACGTCCTCCTTGACACCCGGCACGGTGGTGAACTCGTGCAGGACGCCGTCGATGCGGATGGACGTGACGGCCGCACCCGGGATCGAGGAGAGGAGCGTACGGCGGAGGCTGTTGCCGAGCGTGTAGCCGAAGCCCGGCTCCAGCGGCTCGATGACGAACCGCGAGCGGTACTCGTCGACAACCTCTTCGGTCAGCGAGGGACGCTGAGCGATCAGCATGGTCTTTTCCTTCAGTCGTGGACGCCCGCTATTTGACGTCCTCGGATACAGCAAGGGTACGGGCGGAAAGTCCCGGAAGGGTCTTTCCGCCCGAACCTCACATCAGCCGCAGGTGCGTGACGCACCTGGGGTCAGACGCGCCTCCGCTTCGGGGGGCGGCAGCCGTTGTGCGGGGTCGGCGTGACGTCCTGGATGGAGCCGACCTCCAGGCCGGTCGCCTGCAGGGAGCGGATCGCGGTCTCACGACCGGAGCCCGGGCCCTTGACGAAGACGTCGACCTTGCGCATGCCGTGCTCCTGCGCGCGGCGGGCGGCCGACTCGGCGGCCATCTGCGCGGCGAACGGAGTCGACTTGCGGGAGCCCTTGAAGCCGACGTGGCCGGCGGAGGCCCAGGAGATCACGTTGCCGGACGGGTCCGTGATCGAAACGATCGTGTTGTTGAACGTGCTCTTGATGTGCGCGTGGCCGTGAGCGACGTTCTTCTTTTCCTTGCGGCGCACCTTCTTGGCAGCGCCCTGACGTCCCTTGGGGGGCATCTCTTAACTCCTACGGGAGGTGGTCGGTCCTACAGCGAAGACCGTGGACAGTCGTCCGCTGCGGACTACTTCTTGCCCGGCTTCTTCTTGCCGGCGATGGCGCGACGCGGGCCCTTGCGGGTACGGGCGTTCGTGCTGGTGCGCTGACCGCGGACCGGCAGACCACGGCGGTGGCGCAGACCCTGGTACGTGCCGATCTCGACCTTGCGGCGGATGTCGGCCTGGACCTCGCGACGGAGGTCACCCTCGGTCTTGATGTTGTTGTCCACGTACTCGCGGATCTTGACCAGGTCCTCCTCGGACAGGTCACGAACGCGGGTGTTCGGGTTCACACCGGTGGCGGCGAGGGTCTCCTTCGCCAGGGTGCGGCCGATGCCGAAGACGTAGGTGAGTGCGACCTCCACGCGCTTGTCGCGCGGGATGTCAACACCGGAAACGCGTGCCATTCACTGGCTCCTGTGTGTTCGGGGGTCTTCCGCAATGCCGTTCTCTGGCCGCCGTACGAGGTACGGACCAGGTCCCCGGCCCCCGCCGGAGGTGTCGCCAGCCGGAATGGCCCGGCGGGCACTGCGTATGTACGGGTTACTTGCGTCGCGCGTGAGCTGCGAGGTGCAGGTAGGTGTAGGTCGGCGTGCGTCAGCCCTGGCGCTGCTTGTGGCGCAGGTTGTCGCAGATGACCATGACCCGGCCGTGGCGGCGGATCACCTTGCACTTGTCGCAGATCTTCTTGACGCTCGGCTTGACCTTCATGGGATGTGAGGTTCTCCGGGTCAGTGCCAGCACCCCGTGGGAGGGGCGCGGACAAGATCTACTTGTAGCGGTAGACGATCCGGCCACGCGTCAGGTCGTACGGAGACAGCTCCACGACGACCCGGTCATCCGGGAGGATACGGATGTAGTGCATCCGCATCTTGCCGCTGATGTGCGCGAGGACCTTGTGACCGTTCTGGAGCTCCACCTTGAACATGGCGTTCGGCAGGGACTCGATCACGGTGCCCTCAATCTCGATGGCACCTTGCTTCTTGGCCACGCTTCGCCCTTCGAATCGGCTACCTTGATCGACTTTCGCTGCCGCGTGCGGGCACGCTGGTATACGAGAGCCGACGCATCAGTCTACGCGAGCCCCTACGAAAAGACGAATCCCCCAGCCTCCCCAGCTTCCGAGATCGCTAAGCCCGACCCCGCCCGGGCGGTCCCGGGACGGCTCGGTCGGGGTCGGACCGGGCGGGCCGGAGGCCGTCAGGCCAGGGGGTCCGGGGCGGCCGTGACGCCCAGCTCCGCGAGCTTCGCCCTGCCGCCGTCCGGGGCCGTGAGCACCAGGGGGCCGTCCTCCGTCAGGGCCACCGAGTGCTCCCAGTGGGAGGACCACGTGCCGTCCGTCGTGATGACGGTCCAGTCGTCCTCCAGGACCTCCGTGCGCGGCGTGCCGAGGGACACCATCGGCTCGATCGCCAGGCAGAAGCCGGGCACCAGCTTCGGGCCCTTGCCGCGCTTGCGCGACACGTAGTTCAGCAGGTGCGGGTCCATGTGCATCTCGCTGCCGATGCCGTGGCCGCCGTAGTCCTCGATGATCCCGTACTTGCCGCCGCCCGGCCTCGGCTGCCGGCGGATGTACGTCTCGATGGCGCGGGAGATGTCCACCAGCCGGTTGCCGTTCTTCATCGCGGCGATGCCGGCCCACATCGACGCCTCGGTCACCCGCGACAGCTCCAGCAGCTCCGGCGCGTGTCCGGACCCGACGAACGCCGTGTACGCCGCGTCGCCGTGCCAGCCGTCGACGATGGCGCCCGCGTCGATCGAGATGATGTCGCCGTCCTTCAGGACGACGTCCTCGCTCGGGATGCCGTGGACCACGACCTCGTTCACCGAGGTGCAGATCGTCGCCGGGAACCCGCCGTACCCCAGGAAGTTCGACTTCGCCCCGTGCTCGGCGAGGACCTTCCGCGCCGCCTCGTCCAGGTCCCTGGTGGTGGCGCCGGGCACGGCCACCTCGCGCGTCGCCGCGTGGATGGCCGCGACGACCAGCCCCGCCTCGCGCATCTTCGCGATCTGCTCCGGGGTCTTGATCTGCACCATGACGGCAAACGCCTTTCTCGGACTTCTCGACGGTCGAGCGGAAGCTCTCGGTACCACGATACGGGCGGGCCCGCGCCAACGGCTTCGGCCGCGGCACCCGGGAAGGGCACCGCGGCCGAAGCGCGGAACGTGCGCGGGTGCCCCCGTCCGGGCGGAGCCGGAACCTCGGGGACGTACCGCAGGCCGGCGGGGCCTACGCGGCGTGCTCGCCGCGCAGCGCCGCCATGGCCCGGTCGGTCACCTCGTCGACCTTGCCGAGCGCGGAGATCGTGACCACCAGGCCCTGGGCCCGGTAGTGGTCGATGATCGGCTCGGTCTGCGTGTGGTAGACCTCCAGCCGCGTGCGGACCGTCTCCTCCGAGTCGTCGTCGCGCTGGTACAGCTCGCCGCCGCAGACGTCGCAGACGCCCTCCTGCTTCGGCGGGGAGTACGTCACGTGGAAGACGTGCGCGCTGTCGTTGCGGCAGATGCGACGGCCGGCGATCCGCTTCACGACCTCGTCCTCGGGGACCTCCAGGTCCAGGACGGCGTCCAGCTTCATGTCCGCGGCCTCGAGCGTCGCGTCGAGCGCCTTGGCCTGGGCGACGTTGCGCGGGAAGCCGTCGAGCAGGAAGCCGCTCTCGGCGTCCGGCTGCTCCATGCGGTCCTTGGCCATCCCGATCGTGACCTCGTCGGGCACCAGGTTGCCGGCGTCCATGTACGCCTTGGCCTGCTTGCCCAGCTCCGTGCCCTGACTGATGTTTGCCCGGAACAGGTCACCCGTGGAGATGTGCGGAATCGAGAGATTCCTGGCAAGGAACGCGGCCTGCGTACCCTTGCCGGCTCCGGGTGGTCCGACGAGGACGATTCGCATCAGCGGAGGAACCCTTCGTAATTGCGCTGCTGGAGCTGGCTCTCGATCTGCTTCACGGTCTCCAGCCCCACACCCACGATGATGAGGATGCTCGTCCCGCCGAACGGGAAGTTGGCGTTCGCACCGCCGAAGCCCGCCAACGCCATCGTCGGCACAAGAGCGATCAGACCCAGGTACAGCGAGCCGGGCCAAGTGATCCGGTTGAGCACGTAGCTCAAGTACTCAGCAGTAGGTCGACCAGCCCGGATGCCCGGGATGAAGCCACCATACTTCTTCATGTTGTCGGCCACTTCCTCGGGGTTGAAGGAGATGGCCACATAGAAGAAGGCGAAGAACACGATGAGGAAGAAGTAGATCACCGTGTGGATGGGCTTGCCGTCCACCAAATGCTGCTGAATCCACGCAGACCATCCCGACGTGCTGTTGCCGGCGAACTGGACGATCAGGATCGGGATGTAGAGCAGCGACGAGGCGAAGATGACGGGAATCACACCCGCCTGGTTCACCTTGAGAGGGATGTACGTCGAGGTGCCGCCGTACGAGCGGCGACCGATCATGCGCTTCGCGTACTGGACCGGGATCCGGCGCTGGGCCTGCTCGACGAAGACCACCAGGGCGACCATCACGAAGCCGATCAGGATGACCGTGCCGAACTCGATCCAGCCCTTGGCGAGCTTGCCGCTCTCCTTGATGGCCCACAGGGAGCCGGGGAAGCCGGCGGCGATCGAGATGAACATCAGGATCGACATGCCGTTGCCGACGCCGCGGTCGGTGATCAGCTCACCGAGCCACATGACGAGGGCCGTGCCGGCGGTCATGGTGATCACCATGACGACGATGGTGAAGATCGACTGGTTGGGGACGATCTGGCTGGCGACGCTGCAGCCGCTGAACAGCGCACCACTCTTGGCGGTGGCCACCAGGCCGGTGCCCTGCAGGATGGCCAGGGCGACGGTCAGGTAACGCGTGTACTGCGTGATCTTCGTCTGCCCGGACTGACCCTCCTTCTTCAGGGCCTCAAGCCGCGGGATGACCACGGTCAGCAGCTGAAGGATGATGCTCGCCGTGATGTACGGCATGATGCCGAGCGCGAAGATGGTGATCTGCAGCAGGGCACCACCGCTGAACATGTCCATCAGGCCGAGCAGGTTGTTGTTCCCCTGCTGGGCCTGCTTGACACATTGCTGGACGTTCTCGTAGTCCACACCGGGAACGGGGATGTGCGCACCGAGCCGGTAGAGCACGATGATGCCGAACGTGAAGAGCAGCTTCTTACGCAGGTCGGGCGTCTTGAACGCCCGGGCGAACGCGGTGAGCACGGTGCCTCCTGCGACCCCCGAGCTAGCGCGTCAGAGGCGACGGGTTTGAAGAATCAGCGGTTACTTGGCAGGGCGGCACTGTGCTGGCACAGGCCGCCCGAAGATTAATG
Source organism: Streptomyces sp. NPDC045287 (assembly GCF_056432325.1). Lineage (NCBI taxonomy): Bacteria > Bacillati > Actinomycetota > Actinomycetes > Kitasatosporales > Streptomycetaceae > Streptomyces > Streptomyces sp. NPDC045287. The sequence continues at coordinate 202,339 of NZ_JBWKJG010000003.1, read as the reverse complement.
GCGCCACCCTACCCGGCCATGCGGCACACGGGAAACATCTGTGACCTCCCGCGGCCCGAACCCGGCGGCCAGCCCTCCGCCCCCGCCCCCACGTTCACCCGCAAGCGGGACGGCTCCCCCGCCCCGGCGCGACGGCCGGAACCGGCCGCGGCGGGCCCCGCGGACGGCCTCCCGGCCCCGTGCGCGCCCCTGGTCGGCGCACGGGGGCCGGTATGGGTGCGGAAGCCCCCGTACCGGGCCGTACGGGGCTTCTGGGGCCCCAACTCGGGCTCCGGGCCCGGAACATGGGAATGGCCTGGTGAAGCGCCCTGCGGCGCCTCACCAGGCCATGACGTCAGTCCGAGGCTCAGACGAGCTCGGTGACCGTCCCGCCAGCGGCGGTGATCTTCTCCTTGGCGGAGCCGGAGACGGCGTCGACCGTCACCTGCAGCGCCACGGAGACCTCGCCCTGACCCAGCACCTTGACGAGCTGGTTCTTGCGAACCGCGCCCTTGGCGACCAGGTCGGCGACCGTCACCTCGCCACCCTCGGGGTAGAGGGCGGCGAGCTTGTCCAGGTTCACGACCTGGTACTCGGTCTTGAACGGGTTCTTGAAGCCCCGCAGCTTCGGGAGGCGCATGTGGAGCGGCATCTGGCCGCCCTCGAAGCGCTCCGGAACCTGGTAGCGGGCCTTCGTGCCCTTGGTACCACGACCGGCCGTCTTACCCTTCGACGCCTCACCACGACCCACACGGGTCTTGGCGGTCTTGGCGCCCGGGGCGGGACGGAGGTTGTGGATCTTCAGCGGGTTCTGCTCCGCCATGATCAGTCGACCTCCTCGACCGTCACGAGGTGGCGGACGGTGTGCACCATGCCGCGGAACTCGGGGCGGTCCTCCTTGACGACCTGCGTGTTGATGCCCTTGAGGCCAAGGGAACGCAGGGTGTCGCGGTGGTTCTGCTTGCTGCCGATGTACGACTTCGTCTGCGTGATCTTGAGGCGAGCCATTACGCACCCACCCCGGCACGCGCACGCAGCAGGGCCGCGGGGGCGACGTCCTCGAGCGGCAGACCGCGGCGGGCCGCGATCTCCTCGGGACGCTGCAGGCCCTTCAGGGCCTCCACGGTCGCGTGCACGATGTTGATCGCGTTGTCGGAGCCGAGCGACTTCGACAGGATGTCGTGAACGCCGGCGCACTCGAGCACGGCACGCACCGGGCCACCGGCGATGACGCCGGTACCGGGGGAAGCCGGCTTGAGCAGGACGACGCCCGCGGCCTTCTCACCCTGGATCGGGTGCGGGATGGTGCCCTGGATGCGGGGGACCTTGAAGAAGTGCTTCTTGGCCTCCTCCACACCCTTGGCGATGGCGGCCGGCACCTCCTTGGCCTTGCCGTAACCGACACCCACGGTGCCGTCACCGTCGCCCACCACGACCAGCGCGGTGAAGCTGAAGCGACGACCACCCTTCACAACCTTGGCGACGCGGTTGATCGCGACGACGCGCTCAACGTACGCGGTCTTCTCGGCGGCAGCAGCGCCGCCGTCACGGCCCTTCCGGTCCCGCCGCTCGCCGCCACCGGCACCGCTTCCGCGGCGCTGGGGTCCAGCCATTGGAATTACCTCTCTTCGTTTTCCGCTGAGCTACGGAACCGGCTCAGAACTTCAGGCCGGCTTCGCGGGCGGCGTCCGCCAGGGCGGCGATGCGCCCGGCGTACCTGTTGCCGCCACGGTCGAACACGACAGCCTCGACACCGGCGGCCTTGGCGCGCTCGGCGACGAGCTTGCCGACCTGCTGGGCCTTGGCCGACTTGTCGCCTTCGCCGCCGCGGATGGACGCGTCCAGGGTCGACGCCGACGCCACGGTGTGACCCGCGATGTCGTCGATGACCTGGGCGGTGATCCCACGGTTGGACCGGGTCACGACCAGGCGCGGACGCTCAGCGGTACCCGAGACCTTCTTGCGGATGCGGATGTGGCGACGCTTCAGAGCAGCGCCCTTGTAGGCCTTGCCCTTGGCAATCTTCACGCCGTATGCCATGGCTTACTTACCAGCCTTTCCGACCTTGCGGCGGATGACCTCGCCCGCGTACTTCACGCCCTTGGCCTTGTACGGGTCGGGCTTGCGCAGCTTGCGGATGTTCGCGGCGACCTCGCCGACCTTCTGCTTGTCGATGCCCTCGACCGAGAACTTGGTCGGCGACTCGACCTTGAACGAGATGCCCTCGGGCGCCTCGACGAGGATCGGGTGGCTGTAGCCGAGCTGGAACTCCAGGTCGGAGCCCTTCGCGGCAACGCGGTAACCGACACCGCTGATCTCGAGCGCCTTCGTGTACCCCTGGGTCACACCGGTGATCATGTTGGCCACCAGCGTGCGGGACAGGCCGTGCAGGGCCTTGTTCTGACGCTCATCGTTGGGGCGGGTGACGTTCAGAACGCCGTCCTCACCCTTGACGATCTCGATCGGCGCGGCGACGGTGTGGGTCAGGGTGCCCTTGGGGCCCTTCACCTGGACCGTACGGCCATCGATGGTGACGTCCACGCCGGCGGGAACCGTGATGGGGAGCTTGCCGATACGCGACATTGGCTTTTCCTCCGTTCCCGACTACCAGACGTAGGCGAGGACTTCCCCACCCACGCCCTTCTTCTGCGCCTGCTGGCCGGTCAGGAGGCCGTGCGACGTGGAGATGATCGCCACGCCGAGACCACCGAGGACCTTCGGCAGATTGGTGGACTTCGCGTAGACCCGGAGACCGGGCTTCGAGATCCGCTTGATGCCCGCGATGGAGCGCTCACGGTTCGGGCCGAACTTCAGCTCGAGGACGAGGTTCTTGCCGACCTCGGCGTCCTCGACCTTCCAGCCCGTGATGAAGCCCTCCTGCTTGAGGATCTCCGCGATGTGAGACTTGATCTTGCTGTGCGGCATCGTCACGGTGTCGTGGTACGCCGAGTTCGCGTTCCGCAGACGCGTAAGCATGTCTGCGATCGGATCAGTCATGGTCATGAATTGGCCTTCGGCCTCTCTCGCCGGGGTTTCCTGTATGCGCCATCCCTCTCCCCGCTCATGGGCGGGACGGGTGCGGTGCGGGGACCTACGGCGTAGTAAGTCGTACGGGCGGCAGGCGCCCAACCCCACAAGCCTACGACATGTGGAGAAGGGCCCCTGCCGACCAGGTGCTTACCGAGAGCCTGGCATCAACCCAACTGGGTTGATTACCAGGAGCTCTTGGTCACGCCCGGCAGCTCGCCACGGTGAGCCATCTCACGGAGGCACACGCGGCACAGGCCGAACTTGCGGTAGACGGAGTGGGGCCGGCCGCAGCGCTGGCAGCGGGTGTACGCGCGCACACCGAACTTCGGCTTGCGGGCGGCCTTAGCGATCAGAGCCTTCTTCGCCACGGTCAGTTCTCCTTGAACGGGAAGCCGAGGTGACGGAGGAGGGCACGACCCTCGTCGTCGTTGGTCGCCGTGGTGACCACGGTGATGTCCATGCCCCGGACCCGGTCGATCTTGTCCTGGTCGATCTCGTGGAACATGACCTGCTCCGTGAGACCGAAGGTGTAGTTGCCACGGCCGTCGAACTGCTTCGGGGACAGACCGCGGAAGTCGCGGATGCGCGGCAGCGCGAGCGACAGGGTGCGGTCCAGGAACTCCCACATGCGGTCGCCACGGAGCGTGACGTGGGCACCGATCGGCTGGCCCTCGCGCAGCTTGAACTGCGCGATGGACTTGCGGGCCTTGGTGACGGCCGGCTTCTGGCCGGTGATCGTGGTGAGGTCGCGGATGGCGCCCTCGATCAGCTTGGAGTCGCGGGCGGCGTCGCCCACACCCATGTTGACCACGATCTTGACGAGGCCCGGAACCTGCATGACGTTCTCGTACTTGAACTCGTCACGCAGCTTGCCGACGATCTCCTCGCGGTACTTCGTCTTGAGACGCGGGGTCGTGGTGGTAGCCATCAGATGTCCTCACCCGTCCGCTTGGCAACGCGGATCTTGTTGCCGTTCTCGTCGAAGCGGTAACCGACGCGGGTCACGACCTTCTTGCCGTCCTTCTCCACGACGAGCTGAACGTTGCTCACGTGGATGGGGGCTTCGACCGTGACGATGCCGCCGGCCTGCGAGGCGCGGCCCGGCTGGTTCGCCTTGGTGTGCTTCTTGACCCGGTTGACACCCTCGACCAGGACGCGGTCCTCACGGGGGAAGGCCGCGATGACCTTGCCCTGCTTGCCCTTGTCCTTGCCGGTGATGACCTGGACCAGGTCACCCTTCTTGATCTTCATGCTTACAGCACCTCCGGCGCGAGCGAGATGATCTTCATGAACTTCTTCTCGCGCAGCTCACGGCCGACCGGGCCGAAGATACGGGTGCCGCGAGGGTCGCCGTCGTTCTTCAGAATGACGGCGGCGTTCTCGTCGAAGCGGATGTACGAGCCGTCCTGGCGGCGGCGCTCCTTGACGGTGCGAACGATGACCGCCTTGACGACGTCACCCTTCTTCACGTTGCCACCGGGGATCGCGTCCTTGACGGTGGCGACGATGACGTCACCGATGCCCGCGTAGCGGCGACCGGAGCCACCGAGCACACGGATGCAAAGGATCTCCTTCGCACCAGTGTTGTCGGCGACACGCAGTCGCGACTCCTGCTGGATCACGTCTATCTCCTGATTGTCTGCCGGTTCCCGGCGCCCGTGGGCGAACCCACGGGACGCCGAGCCTGGCGGAACGAACCTGAAGGGTTACCCCTTCAAGTGATTACTTGGCCTTCTCGAGGATCTCGACGACGCGCCAGCGCTTCGTCGCGGACAGCGGCCGGGTCTCCATGAGGAGGACGCGGTCGCCGACACCCGCGGCGTTCTGCTCGTCGTGCGCCTTGAGCTTGTTCGTACGGCGGATGACCTTGCCGTACAGGGCGTGCTTGACGCGGTCCTCGACGGCGACGACGACGGTCTTGTCCATCTTGTCGCTGACGACGTAACCCTCGCGGGTCTTGCGGAAGCCGCGCGCTTCAGTCTTCTCAGTCACGTTGTTCTCGCTCATCAGGCGCTCTCCACCGTCTCGATGCCGAGCTCACGCTCACGCATGAGGGTGTAGATCCGGGCGATGTCCTTGCGGACGGCCTTCAGCCGGCCGTGGTTCTCGAGCTGCCCGGTCGCCGCCTGGAAGCGGAGGTTGAACAGCTCTTCCTTGGCCTCGCGGAGCTTGCCGACAAGCTCCTCGTTGCTCAGCTCGCGCAGCTCGGACGCCTTGGTACCGGCCGACATCACGCCTCACCTGCCTCGCGCCGAACGATCCGGCACTTCATCGGAAGCTTGTGAGCAGCGCGGGTAAGCGCCTCACGCGCAATCTTCTCGTTCGGGTAGGACAGCTCGAACATCACCCGACCGGGCTTGACGTTCGCGACCCACCACTCCGGGGAACCCTTACCGGAACCCATGCGGGTCTCGGCGGGCTTCTTGGTCAGCGGGCGGTCCGGGTAGATGTTGATCCAGACCTTGCCGCCACGCTTGATGTGGCGGGTCATCGCGATACGAGCCGCCTCGATCTGGCGGTTGGTCACGTACGCCGGAGTCAGGGCCTGGATGCCGTACTCGCCGAACGCAACCTGCGTACCACCCTTGGACATACCGCTGCGCTTCGGGTGGTGCTGCTTGCGGTGCTTGACCCTACGGGGGATCAGCATTTCGGTCAGGCCTCCGTTCCGGTGCTCTCAGCCGGAGCAGCGGCAGCGGCCTCGGCCTTGGGGGCCTCGGCAGCGGCGTTCTGCTGCGGCTTGCGGCCGCGACCGCCACGCTCGCCACCACGGCCACCGCGGGCCGGGCGGTCGGCACCGCCACGGGCCGGGCGGTTGCCGGCGCGGGCAGCGGCGTTCTCGGCGCGAACCTCGGCGATGTTCTTGACGTCGCCCTTGTAGATCCAGACCTTCACGCCGATGCGGCCGAAGGTGGTCTTGGCCTCGAAGAAGCCGTACTCGACGTTCGCGCGGAGCGTGTGCAGCGGCACACGGCCCTCGCGGTAGAACTCCGAGCGGGACATCTCGGCGCCGCCGAGACGGCCACCACACTGGATCTTGATGCCCTTGGCGCCCGCCTTCATCGCCGACTGCATGCTCTTGCGCATGGCGCGGCGGAAGGAGACGCGGGAGGACAGCTGCTCGGCAACGGCCTGGGCCACGAGCTGAGCGTCGACCTCGGGGTTCTTGACCTCGAGGATGTTCAGCTGGACCTGCTTGCCGGTGAGCTTCTCCAGGTCGCCGCGGATGCGGTCGGCCTCGGCGCCGCGGCGGCCGATGACGATGCCCGGGCGCGCGGTGTGGATGTCCACGCGGACGCGGTCACGGGTGCGCTCGATCTCGACCTTGGAGATGCCGGCGCGCTCCATGCCGGACGTCATCATCCGACGGATGGCGACGTCTTCCTTGACGTAGTCCTTGTACAGCTTGTCGGCGTACCAACGCGACTTGAAGTCGGTGGTGATGCCGAGCCGGAACCCGTGCGGGTTTACCTTCTGGCCCATTACCGGGTTCCTTCCTTGCTGCTGACGACCACGGTGATGTGGCTGGTCCGCTTACGGATCCGGTAGGCGCGGCCCTGGGCGCGCGGCCGGAACCGCTTCAGGGTCGGGCCCTCGTCCACGTACGCCTCGCTGATGAACAGCGACGAGGCGTCCGTGTGGTCGTAGTTGTGCGCGGCGTTCGCGATGGCGCTGTCCAGCACCTTCTTGACCGGCACGCTCGCGGCCTGCGGGGCGAAACGCAGGACCGCCTGAGCCTCCGTGGCGTCCATGCCACGGATGAGGTCCACCACGCGGCGGGCCTTCATGGGCGTGACGCGGATGTACCGCGCCTGGGCCCTGGCTTCCATGGTTGTCCCTTCAGTGTCTGACACGTTCGTCATGGTCTTTCACCCCGCTGATTAGCGGCGCTTCGACTTCCGGTCTTCCTTGACGTGACCCCGGAAGGTGCGCGTCGGCGAGAACTCGCCGAGCTTGTGGCCGACCATCGACTCGGTGACGAACACCGGGATGTGGGTCTTGCCGTTGTGCACCGCGATCGTGTGGCCGAGCATGGCCGGGACGATCATCGAGCGACGGGACCAGGTCTTGATGACGTTCTTGGTGCCGGCTTCGTTCTGGGCGTCCACCTTCTTGATCAGGTGGTCGTCGACGAAGGGCCCCTTCTTGAGACTGCGCGGCATCTAAACCCGCTCCTAGCGCTTCTTGTTCGTCTTGCGGCGGCGGACGATGTACTTGTTGCTCGCCTTCTTGGGAGAACGAGTACGACCTTCCTTCTGACCCCACGGGGAGACCGGGTGGCGACCACCGGAGGTCTTGCCCTCACCACCACCGTGCGGGTGGTCAACCGGGTTCATCGCCACACCGCGGACGGTCGGGCGGACGCCCAGCCAGCGCTTGCGGCCGGCCTTGCCCCAGTTGATGTTCGACTGCTCGGCGTTGCCGACCTCGCCGATGGTGGCGCGGCAGCGGACGTCGACCAGGCGGATCTCACCGGACGGCATGCGGAGGTGGGCCATCGAGCCCTCCTTCGCGAGCAGCTGCACGGAGGCACCGGCGGAACGGGCGAACTTGGCGCCGCCGCCCGGACGGAGCTCGATCGCGTGGATCGTGGTACCGACCGGGATGTTGCGCAGCGCCAGGTTGTTGCCGGGCTTGATGTCGGCGCCGGGACCGTTCTCGATCCGGTCGCCCTGGCTCAGGCCACGGGGGGCGATGATGTAGCGCTTCTCGCCGTCCGCGTAGTGCAGGAGCGCGATGCGCGCGGTGCGGTTCGGGTCGTACTCGATGTGAGCGACCTTCGCCGGCACGCCGTCCTTGTCGTGACGACGGAAGTCGATCACTCGGTAGGCGCGCTTGTGGCCACCGCCCTGGTGGCGGACGGTCACACGACCGGTGTTGTTACGGCCGCCCTTGCTGTGCAGGGGGCGGACCAGCGACTTCTCCGGCGTGGACCGCGTGATCTCGACAAAGTCGGCGACGCTGGAGCCACGACGGCCCGGAGTCGTCGGCTTGTACTTGCGGATACCCATTTCTCAGTCCTCGTCCGATATTCGGACGATCCAGACCGCCCTTAGGCGGTCGGACCGCCGAAGATGTCGATACGGTTGCCCTCGGCAAGGGTCACGATGGCGCGCTTCGTGTTGGCGCGCTTGCCGTAACCGGTGCGGGTGCGCTTGCGCTTGCCCTGCCGGTTGATCGTGTTGACCCCGGTGACCTTGACCGAGAAGACCGCCTCGACGGCCTGCTTGATCTGGGTCTTGTTGGCGCGCGGGTCGACGACGAACGTGTACTTGTTCTCGTCCAGCAGCGCGTAGCTCTTCTCGGAGACAACCGGCTTGACGAGAATGTCGCGCGGGTCCGTGAAGGTCTTGCTGGTGACGACGGCCTCAGTCATCAGGCGTCGCTCCCTTCGGTCTCAACGGCCTTGGGGCCAGACACGAAGGACTCGAAGGCGGCCTTGGTGAAGACCACGTCGTCGGAGACGAGCACGTCGTACGTGTTCAGCTGGCCCGGCTCCAGGATGTGCACCTGGGGCAGGTTGCGGGCGGAGAGCCACGCGGCCTCGTCGGAGCGCTCGGCGACCAGGAGCAGGTTCTTGCGCTCCGAGATCTTGCCGAACAGCGTCTTGGCGGCCTTGGTGGAGATCTCACCCTCGACCACGCCGGTGACGACGTGGATGCGGGAGTGGCGGGCCCGGTCGGAGAGGGCACCGCGCAGGGCGGCGGCCTTCATCTTCTTCGGGGTCCGCTGGGAGTAGTCACGCGGCACGGGGCCGTGGACGACGCCACCACCGGCGAACTGCGGGGCGCGGGTCGAACCCTGACGGGCGCGGCCGGTGCCCTTCTGGCGGTACGGCTTCTTGCCACCGCCGCGGACTTCACCGCGGGTCTTGGTCTTGTGCGTGCCCTGGCGGGCAGCGGCCAGCTGCGCGACGACGACCTGGTGGATCAGCGGAACGCTGGTCTTCGCGTCGAAGATCTCCGAGGGGAGCTCGACGGTCCCGGCCTTGTCGCCTGCCGGCGAAAGGATGTCAATGGTGCTCATCGGTTACCTCAGGCCCCCTTGGCCGCGGTACGGACCAGGACGAGGCCGCCGTTCGGACCAGGAACCGCGCCCTTGATGAGCAGCAGGCCCTTCTCCGCGTCAACGGCGTGGACGGTCAGGTTCTGGGTGGTGACCCGCTCGTTGCCCATGCGGCCCGCCATGCGGAGGCCCTTGAACACGCGGCCCGGGGTGGCGCAGCCACCGATGGAACCGGGCGAGCGGTGCTTGCGCTGGGTACCGTGACCGGCGCCCAGACCACGGAAGTTGTGGCGCTTCATGACACCGGCGAAGCCCTTGCCCTTGCTCTTGCCGGTGACGTCGACCTTGACGCCCGCCTCGAAGACCTCAGCGGTGATCTCCTGGCCGAGGGTGTACTCGGAGGCGTCAGCGGTGCGGATCTCCACCAGGTGGCGGCGCGGGGTGACGTCGGCCTTGGCGAAGTGGCCCTTGAGGGGCTTGTTCACCTTGCGCGGGTCGATCTCGCCGAAGGCGATCTGGACCGACTCGTAGCCGTCGGTGTCGTTGGTGCGGACCTGGGTGACGACGCAGGGACCGGCCTTGACGACGGTCACCGGGACGACCCGGTTGTTCTCGTCCCAGACCTGGGTCATGCCGAGCTTCTCGCCCAGGACGCCCTTAATGTTCTTAGCCATCTCGCGCGTCACCTCAGAGCTTGATCTCGATGTCGACGCCGGCCGGCAGGTCGAGGCGCATGAGCGAGTCAACCGTCTTCGGCGTGGGGTCGAGGATGTCGATGAGGCGCTTGTGCGTCCGCATCTCGAAGTGCTCGCGCGAGTCCTTGTACTTGTGCGGCGACTTGATGACGCAGTACACGTTCTTCTCAGTGGGCAGCGGCACCGGGCCCGCGACCGACGCACCCGTGCGGGTCACCGTCTCGACGATCTTCTTCGCCGAGGAGTCGATGACCTCGTGGTCGTAGGCCTTGAGCCGGATGCGGATCTTCTGTCCCGCCATGGCTACTCAGTAGTCCTGTCTCTCGTAACGCTCTGGAACCTGGTGGGCTCACGTCTTCTCCGACCCACGCGGTCGGGCGTGTCGCACTCCCTCTACGAAGATCTCCCGAAGGATTTCCCAACCAAGGGGGTGCGGGCCTGGGACCGCGGTCCGGGGGAAGACACCCACCGGGTGCCTGGTCGGCGCCCCGCTGACGCTTCCCGGAAGATTCCCGTACTTCCGCCCCACGCAGGGACGACGAGTACTGTGGGACTCGCTTCCGGTCCTCCCGGCGGGAGGCGCGCAGCATCGGCACTCAACCGAGCAACCCGGACAGTCTGCCACACGCGGCGGGGCGCGCGCCAATCGAGCCGAAGAGAATACCCCGGAGGCCGTATCGATCAAACCGGGGCTCGCGGACGGGCGCCCGCGGGGCCCGGTGCCGCCGCCGGTGCGCCCGGCCGGGGCGGGCCGGCGGGCGTGCGCCGGGCCCGTTGGCGGGGCGCGGGACCCGTGCCCGGCGCGGGACGTACGGCGGTACGTACGACGGGACGCGCGGCCGGTCAGGCGCGTACCGCCGTGCCTTCCGCCAGGGCCGGGCCGTCCAGGAGGGCGGTGGGGCCCGGGTCGAAGAGGGGGTGCGGGTCGAGGCCCGTGGCCAGGGGCGGGCCGCCGGGCGTGCGCCGGGCCCGTTGGCGGGGCGCGGGGCCCGCGCCCATACTGGGAACCGGAGTCCGACGCCGGCCACCGGCAGCAGGGGTGGTCGGGCCCCGCGCCCGTGGTGGCGGGGCGGCGCGGCGGAAGCGGGCCGCGCGGCAGGCGTCGGCGGCGACACGGGGGCCTCGAAGTCCGCCGGAGAAACGGGGCTTCCGAAGGCCAGGTCCAGCGATGCCGCAGCCACTGTCACGCACGGCGAGCGCGCCCGCGGCGGGGTCCCGGGGTCTTGGAGACCCCGGCAGGCGCCGACACCGACGCGGGCGGATCCTCCCCGGGCACCTAGCGCCCCTTCGCGGAACGCGCCGCGGCACCGTCCGGGTCCGAGGGACCGGCGTACCCCGTGGCGCACCGCTCCTCCCGGCACCGCCGGCCGGGGCCCGGCCGGACCCGGCCCGCGGCCGGCCGGTGGCAGCACCGTCGAGCGCCACCCCGGGGCCTTCGGAGCGGCGCCCCCGCAGACGAGCCGGCCGCGACGACTTCTCCGCACGCCGCTCGATCACGGAGGTCGTGCAGTGATGAACGTGTCCAACACCAAGCAGCCGCGTGTCGTAGCCACCATCCCGGTGGGGGCGAGGCCGGTCGGTGTGGCGGTGGACGTCCACGACCGCGTCTTCGTCACCAACAGCGGTGCCGGCACCGTGTCGGTGATCGATTCCAGGACCAACACGGTGAGCACCACCCTCACGGTCGGACCGCACCCGGAGGGCGTGGCGACCGATCCTCAATTCGGCGTCTGCGTGGCCAACAGCGGCGCCAACACCGTGTCGATGGTCAACAAGTCCAACGTCCTCGTCGCCACCGTCCGCATCGATGTCCCGTTCACCCCCTCCCCCAACATGAAGGGGGTTGCGGTCGACCACTTCCTGAGTCGCGCCTACGTGGCCAACCGCGGCAGCCACCGGGTGTGGATCATCCGCATCGGCGGTGCGCTGCCCCCCTTCGCCCACGAGTTCGTCGAAGTCCCCGACCCCCTCGACGTGGCGGTCGATCCGACGAGTCACCGCCTCTACGTCACGCAACCCGGCTTCAACACGGTGTCGGTGGTCGACCCCGCGACCGACAGGGTCGTCGCGACCGTCCCGGTGGGGCCGCGGCCCACCGGGATCGCGGTCGACGCCCCGAGGCACCGGGTCCACGTCGCCGACTCGGGCTCCACCGCGGTGTCCGTGATCGACACCGCCACCGGTGGCGTCACCGACACCGATGTCGCCGCGGGCCCCGTCGACGTGGCGGTCGACTCCCGGGGTGACGCCTACGTCAGCCGGTCCGACGGCACGGTGGCGGTGATCGGTGCCGCGTCCCACGGCGTCAGCGCCGCCGTCCCGGTGGGCTCCCGGCCGGAGGGCCTGGCCTTCGAGCCCCACAGCGGTCGCGTCTACGTCGCCAACAGCGGCGACGGCACCGTATCGGCGATCGACCCGACCGGCGGTTGACCGGCGGTGGGGAGCCGTCCCGTCCGGCGGCCCGCCCGATGGCCCGCTCGTCCGGTTCCCCGCTCGGTTCTGCGACGCGATGGAGCGGAGCCGCGTGGGCCGCTGGTCGCGGGGCCGGGTCGCGCCGCCGGGGCGACGCGGGGTCCCGCGCCCCGCGTCCGGGTGCGTGCGCGGGCGCGGGTGCGGGCGCGGGACCGGCCTCGCCCCGGCCGGGGCACACGTCCCCGGCGGATGGCGGGCGGGGGCCACGCGGTCGCCTCCGCCGCGTGCGGGGCCCGCGCGGCCGTTCGCCGGGCCGACCAGGCCCGGGCGGCCGGAAACCCGGGCGGCCGAGAACCCGGCGGCCCGGCGGAGGGGTCCGCGGCGCGGGCCGAGGTCGCCCTGCCGCTCGACGGTCCGCGCCGGCCGGCCGGTTAATCGGTCGAACGGCCCTCCCCCGGCTCCTACAGTGACCGGGCACGTCACCGCTCGACCGGGGGGCCGATCCACCATGCGCACGGACCAGCCGCGGACCCACTATCCGCGCACCCCGCACCTGCCCTGGTCGCCGGGGGTCGGGCGGGACGACGTGCGGGCGGTGGACCTCGGCGGGTTCGCCGGGCGGGAGGTCGTCGTCACCGAGAAGCTCGACGGCGAGAACACGACCCTGTACGCGGACGGGCTGCACGCCCGGTCGCCGGACTCGGCGCACCACCCGTCGCGGGCCTGGGTCAAGGCGCTGCAGGGCCGGATCGCGCACGCCGTACCGGAGGGGTGGCGGGTGTGCGGCGAGAACGTCTACGCCCGGCACTCCCTCCCGTACGACGCGCTGGAGGGCTACTTCTACGGCTTCTCCGTGTGGGACGGACGCGGACGGTGCCAGGACTGGGACCGGACCGTCGCCTTCCTGCGCGACCTGGGGATCCCCACCCCGCGCGTCCTGTGGCGCGGGGTGTTCGACGAGCGGGCGCTGCGCCGGCTGCGGGTCGACGCGGGGCGCCAGGAGGGGTACGTCGTGCGGACCGCCGAGGGCTTCCCGGCCGGGGAGTTCGGGCGGCGCGTCGCGAAGTGGGTGCGCCCCGGGCACGTGCGGACCGGCACGCACTGGATGCACGCCGCCGTCGTCCCGAACGGGCGGGGGCCGGCCGCCGCGCTCTGGGACGTGCGGTCCGGGGCGGCGCCCGACCCGGTGGCGCTGCTGGCCGCGGTGGGCGTGGCCGCCGGTGACCACGCGGCTGCCCGCGACGTCGCCGGGCGGCTGGGGGGCCTCGGGGACGGGAGGCTCGCCGGGGTGCTGGCCGCGCTGCTGCGCCGGGAGCGCCGCGGCGTGCTGGCCGGGCGGCTCGCGCCCGCCCTGGGGCTGCCCCTCGCGCGGCGCGTCGCGGACCTGGTGGGGCTGCACGCCGGGCTGCACCGCCCGTACCCGGACGAGGAGCGCAGGACCGGGCTCGTACGGATGTCGTACGCCGTCGACCTGGACGTCCTGCACGCGGTCGCCGCCGCCACCGCGCCGGACGCGGAGGCGCGCGAGCAGGTGGAGTGGTCCGCCCTGCACGCCGAGGGCGCGGGGGGCGCGGGCCCGATCGACGGGGCGTTCGGCGGGCTCGGCGCGGACGCCGCCGCCCGGTGCCGCGCCGAGGCCCGCGAGCTGTACGCGCTGGGGCGGATCACCACCGCCGAGGAGGCCGTCGCCGCCACCTGGCGGCTGCGCGACGGCGGTTTCCCCCGGCTGGTGCACATGGTGGGGCCCTCCGGCAGCGGCAAGAGCACCTTCGCGCGCGCCCTGCCCGGTGTCGGCGCGTACGTGTCCCTGGACGCCGTGCGCGAGGAGCGCGGCGACCGCGCCGACCAGCGGGCGGGCGGCGACGTCCTGCGCTCCGGCCTGGAGCGGCTCGACGCGGCGCTCGCGGCGGGCGGCACGGTCGTCTGGGACGCCACGTCCCTCAACCCGCACCAGCGGTCCCTCGTGCACGCCGTCGCCCGGCGCCGTGACGCGCTGGTCACGCACGCGGTGGTGCTGGTCGACGACGCCGAGCTGGTACGGCGCAACGCCGTGCGCGAACACCCCGTACCGGCGGACGTGCTCGGCGCGCAGTTGCGCCGGTTCGTGCCGCCGTACCCGGGCCAGGCGCACCGCACCTGGTACATCGGCGCGGGTGGCACCGTGGAGGAGGAGGCGTAGGTGCGTACGAGCGACGAGATCTACCACCGGGTCCGGTGGGACTCCCGGTTCGACCCGGCGCGCTTCGTGGTCGGGGTCATGCAGCGCGGGGCGGAGCCGAAGCGGGTGCCGCTGCCCGCGTTCGTGCCGGGCGGGGACATCCCGTGGCACCGGGTGCTGTTCTTCGAGGCGGACGGCGAGGTGGTCTGGGACCGGGCGTCCGGCGTCGACCGGATCGACGCGACCGGCGCCGGGCGGGTGCGGGACCCCAGGCTGCTGCGGGCGCCGTTCTTCACGGCGCGGCGGCCGTACGCGTGGGACGCGGCGGCGGGGCGGTGGGCACCGGGCGGGGTGCCGGACGGCGGGGCCGGGGGCGGCGGGGACCGGGACGGCGGGGCCGGGGGCGGCGGGGCCGGGGGCGGCGGGGCTCCGGTCGCCGGGCTGCGCGTCCTGACGTGGAACACGCTGTGGGACCGGTACGACGGCGACCGCATCGACACGGTCCGCCGCCGTCCGCTGCTGCTGGACGCCCTGCGCGACGCCGACGCGGACGTGATCGCCCTCCAGGAGGCCGAGCCGGAGCTGCTGCGCACGCTGCTGGCGGAGCGCTGGGTGCGCGACGCGTACGCGCTCGGTACCGACCCGGACGGGCCGGACGTCGCCGAGTACGGGCTGCTGCTGCTCAGCCGGGTGCCGGTGCGCGAGGCGGCGGTGCACGCGCTGGGGCCGCACAAGGCGGTGGCGGCGGTGGCCGTGGAGACCGGGACGGGGCGGCCCCTGGTCGTCGCGGCGACGCACCTCAGCAGCGACCACTCGCGGGACGGCGCCGGGCGGCGCGGCGCCGAACTGGCCCGGCTCGCCGAGGGGTTCGCCGGGATCGACGGCGACGTGGTGCTGACCGGCGACTTCAACGACGGCGGCGACCTGCCGGAGACCACCCTGGGCATGCGCGACGCCTGGACGGAGGCGCACGGGCCGGCCGACCGGACGCCGACCTTCGACCCGGGCGCGAACCCGCTGGCGGCGGTGTCGTCCCTGTCCGGGCGGGCGGCACGGCTCGACCGGGTGCTGCTGCGCGCCGAGCGGGTACGGGTGGACGCGGCGGAGCTGACCGGCCGCGAGCCGGCGCCGGACGGGCTGTACGTCTCCGACCACTACGGCGTGCTGGTGGACCTGGGCCTCGACGGGGCGGGCGTACCGGGCGCGCTCGACGTGCGGCCGACGGCCAGGACGGCGGTGGCGTGGCTGCCGCCCGCCGGGCTGTGGCCGCCGCTCCAGGACGTCCGCCGGGACCACGACCCGCAGGTCGGCCGGTGGCCGCCGCACGTGAACCTGCTGTTCGGGTTCGTACCGGAGGCGCGTTTCGAGCGGGCCGCGGAACTGGTCGCGGCGGCCGTGCGCGGCGTCGCCCCGTTCGAGGCCCGGCTCCAGGGCGTCCACGACTTCGGCCACCGCGACGACGCGACGGTGTGGCTGGACCCGGCGGCGGGCGGCGAAGCGCCGTGGCGGGAGCTGCGGCGCGCCCTGGAGCGGCGCTTCCCCCGCTGCCGGGGCCGCCACGGAGGCTTCACCCCGCACCTGAGCCTCGGGCGGACGACGGACCCGCGGGCCGTGGCCCGCGAGGCGGAGGCCCGGCTGGGCGGCCCGCTCACGGCCCGGGTGTCCGAGGTGGCGCTCCTGTCCCGTCGCGGCGGCGAACCGATGCGCGTACGGGCGACGGTGGACCTCGGCACGGGCGAGGTCCGCTGGTACGACGGTCCGCAGGGCCCGCCGCCCGCCGAGGTCCCGGCCGCTCCGGACCCGATCGCTGGGGATCCGGCCACTGCGGACCCGACCGCCCAGGCCCCGGTCGCTGCGGACCCGATCGCTGGGGACCCGGCCGCCCCGGACCCGATCACTGTGGACCCGGCCGCTGCGGACCCGATCGCTGGGGATCCGGTCGCTCCGGACCCGGCCGCCCCGGACGACGCGGTCGCCGTCGGACGCGTCGTCCGGCAGGTTGCCCGGGCGCTCCCCGGCGCCGAGGTGCACGTCGTCGGGTCGAGGCGCATGGGATGCGCGCTGCCCGGCGCCGACCTGGACCTCGTGGCGGCCGTCCCCGGCGACGCGGACCTCGCGGACGTACGGGCCCGTGTCGTCGCCGCGCTGCCCGGGGCGGCGCGGGTGCGGGAGGTCACCGGGGCGCGCGTGCCGGGCCTGCGGTTCGAGGCGTACGGGCTCGGCGTCGACCTGGTCGTCGTCCCGACCGGCGCGGTGCCGCCCGGCGACGCCGTGGCCCGCCGTGCCGAACTGGGCGAGGCGGCCGCCGTCGCGCTCAGCGCGGTCACCGACGCGGACGCCGTACTGGCTCTCGTCGGCGACCGCCGGGCCGAGTTCGCCCGGCTCGCGCGGGGCGTGAAGGCGTGGGCGCGGGCGCGCGGCCTGGACGCGGCGCCGCTCGGCGGGCTTCCGGGCCTGGCGTGGGCGCTGCTGGCCGCCCGTACCGTACGCGAGGCGCGCGGGACCGGCGACGCACGCCCCCGGCAGCTCCTGGTGCGGTTCTTCGCGACCTGGGCCGCCTGGGACTGGCGGATCCCGGTGGACGCGGACACGGCCGACCCGGACACCCCCGGCGCGGACACGGCCGACCCGGACACCCCCGGCGCGGACACGGCCGACCCGGACACCCCCGGCGCGGGCACGGCCGACCCGGACACGCCCGGCACCCTCCCGGTGACGGTGACCACCCCCACGTACCCGCGGCGCCCCTGCACCGGCCAGGTCACCCCGGGCGGCCGGGACCTGCTGGTCCAGGAGCTGTACCGGGCGTGGGAGCTCCTGGAGGCGGGCCCGGATGCGGGCGGACGGCTCCTCGACCCGCCGCCGCTGCACCGGCGGCACGCCGCGTGGGCGGTCGTGACCGTCCCCCGGGGCCCGGCGGAGGGGCGCGTCCGGGGCCGTATGCGCGCCCTGCTCACCGCCCTCGCGGAGGCCGGCGCGCCGGACGCCCACGCCTGGCCGCGCCCGTTCTGGACGGCGCCGGACACGCTGTCGTACGCCGTCGGCCTCGGCGCCGCGCCACCGGACCGCGCCGCCCTCGCGGCCGTGGCCGGCCCCTGGCTGCGCGGCCTGCCGGGCACGACGCTGACCTGGGCGGACGGCGGGGACGTACCGACGCTGCGGTGAGCGTCAGCGCGCGGTCGCCGCCGCGTCGGCGTTCCGCGCGATCCGTCGCAGCACGCGCAGCGCCGCCGCGTACTCCTCGTCCGGCACGCCCTCGTGCAGCCGCGTCCGCACCTCGGTGAGCAGGTGCCTCACCCGGGCGTGGGCGGCCAGGCCGGCGTCGGTCACGCGCAGGACACCGGCGCCGTCCTCGACGGCCCAGCCGCGGTACAGCATCCGGTCCGGTACGCGCGGGATCTCGTCGGCGTCGTCGGCCAGCGGGGCCAGAGCGACGGCGAGGGCCTCGCGGGTCGCGCCGTCCGGCCCGGCGGTGACCAGGCGGTTGAGGGTCCACCACAGGGGCTGGGTGAGGTCGGCGGTCGCCATGGCGTCGCGGAGGTGCCGGAGGGCGGCCCTGTGGACGAGGCCGCTCCAGTAGCCGATGGGCTGTGCGGCGAGGTCCTCGTCGGCGGCGTTCGGGTCGGCGGGGGCGGGGGCGAGCGGGGGTGGCGTCATGACACGACGCTAAAACCTAAAGTCGAATTGAGGTCAAGGCCGTCCGTCCTTGAACACCCCGCCGCGTCCCGGGCAACCCGAGGTGTCGATAATCCGTCTAGATGACCGCGGGAACCGCGCCGACCAGCGCTTCCGCCGCCGTCAGCAGGACCACTCGCAGCAGCACCAGTACGGGGGCACAAGTGAACGACATACCGGGGGGCCGGCCTCGCGCTGCCGTTCTCCGCACCGGAGCACGCGACGGGGACCCGGCCCCCGGCGTCCACGGCGCCCCGCGCCCCACCCGTCGCCGCACCCTCGCCGCCGCCCTCGCCCTCGCCGGGACCACCGGCCTCACCGGTCTCACCGGCTGCTCCGTCCCCGCCCCGCGCCGCGGCGGCCCCACCGCCGACCCGGCGCCGGGCATGCCGATCACCAGCTCGCGCCGCGCGCAGTTGATGCAGATCATGGCGCACCCGGACGACGACCTGTACTTCATGAACCCGGACTGCCAGCGCATGGTGGACGCCGGTGTCCCCCTGGTCTGCGTGTACGTCACCGCCGGCGAGCACACCGGCAAGAACCACGTCCCGGGCCGGACCGGCGAGACGATCACCGACAAGGCCGCGTACTCCTCCGCCCGCCACCAGGGCCTGCGCCAGGCGTACGCGCGGATGATCGGCCTGGACGAGTTCACCCCCTGGCAGAAGGGCGTCGCCACCCTCCGCGGCGACCGCCAGGCCGAGATCAACACGCTCGCGAACGGCAACCGCCGCGTCGAGCTGGTCTTCCTCAACCTCGCGATGCACGCGCCCCGCCGCTGGACGGCGCTCCCCAGCCTGTGGGAGGACCGCGGGCTCGGCCTGCGGACCGTCGTCGCGACCGGCTCCCCCGTCCGCCGCGCCTCGGACTACGACTACGACGGGCTGGTCGACGTCCTCGTGGGGCTGATGGAGCGCTACCGGCCCACCGTCGTCCACACCCTCGACCCCGACCCGGACATCCAGCACAGCGACGAGGCGACCCGCAGGAAGGACTCCGAGCAGCCCGGCTACTCGGACCACGGCGACCACACCGCCGTCGCCTCCTTCAGCTGGGCGGCGATGGTCCGCTGGGTCGCCGAGGCCACCGCGGACGGCGGTGCGATACCGGGCTTCGTCACCACCTCGTTCCGCGGCTACTACAACCGCCACTGGCCCAAGAACCTCCCCGAGCCGGTCCTGCGGGAGAAGGCCGCCCACCTCGTCCCGTACGGCGGCGACCCGTCCTGGCAGTGCGGCAACAGCGCCGGCTGCGGCGACTACATGGTCGGCGGCACCCGCCCCCTGACCAACAAGAAGGGCTGGGTCCGCGCCACCCACCACCGCTACCCCGGCCCCGGCCCGGTCGTCACGACCGGCCCCGACGGGCGGCTCTGCGCGTACGGGGTGCTGGGCCTGCGCGCGGTGCGCTGGCGGGAGACCGAGGCGGGCAGCGGCCAGTGGGCCGAACCGGACGACCTCGGCGGCGGCCCCCTCGCCCCCGGCCTGGGCGCGGCGGCGCTGCTCGACGGGCGGCAGCTCCTGTTCGGGCTGCGGTTCGCGGCGCTCGGCGGGCACGGCGGCGCCAACGAGCGCGAGATCGTGGTGCTGGAGCAGCGCTCCCCCGGCGGCCCGTTCCTGGCCTGGGCGGGCCTCGGGAACCCGGAGCGGGACGAGGACCGGGGGCGGCGGATCGGCGTGCCCGTGGCGGTGGCCGCCCCGGACGGCCGCGTCCACCTGTTCACGCGCAACGCCGACAAGGGCGTCAGCTCGCGCGTCCGGGAGGCCGACGGCACCTGGGGGCCCTGGCGGGACCTGGGCGGCGCCGAGGTGCAGGACGGGCTGTCGGCGGCGGTCGACGGGCGCGGGCGCGTCCACCTGTTCGCCGCGGGGCGGGAGCGCGTGCACCACTGGGCGCAGGACGCGCCGGGCGGTCCGGTCGCCTTCCGCGCGGGCGGCGCGCTGCCGGCGCCCGGCGGGCCCGTCGGCGTGGCGGCCACCCCGGACGGCGGCCTGGCCCTGTACTACCGACGGCCGACCGCGAAGGAGCTGACGGCGGTACGGATCGACGGCACCCGGCTCCCGGCGCCCGCCTTCGACGGGTACGGCGCGGTCAGCGCGGCCGGTACGCCCAGGGGCCCGGTCCTCCTCGGCCGCGACCTGCGCGGGCGCGTCCAGCTCCACGTCGGCGGGCGCCGCGCGGTGCGCGCCCGGGGCGCGGTCGCGCTGGGCCCCGCGACCCCGCACCTGGGGCCGCAGGGCGCGCTGGCGGTGGGCATCGGCGCGGACGCGTGCCCGTGGTCGTGGGCGTCCCACACGGACGCGGCCTGACGCCCCTGCGGACGTCCCCGCGCGGGGCGCGCACCGCCCTGGGCGGCGGACCTCCCCGCGGCCGCCGGGCGGACGGCCCCGCGCGGCGCGCACGACGAAGGCGCCCGCGCGGAGGGCGCACACGACGAAGGGCCCCGCACCTCTCGGTGCGGGGCCCCTCTGTTGCTCCAGGTGCTCCTGAGAGCAACCAGGTCAGCCGTTCAGGCCGTCAAGAAGCGGAACTTACTTGACGATCTTGGTGACCTGGCCGGCGCCGACGGTCCGGCCACCCTCACGGATGGCGAACTTCAGGCCCTCCTCCATGGCGACCGGCTGGATCAGCTGGACGGACATGGTGGTGTTGTCGCCCGGCATGACCATCTCGGTGCCCTCGGGGAGGGTCACGACGCCGGTCACGTCCGTGGTACGGAAGTAGAACTGCGGGCGGTAGTTGTTGAAGAACGGCGTGTGGCGGCCACCCTCGTCCTTGGAGAGGATGTAGGCCTGCGCCTCGAACTCGGTGTGCGGGGTGACCGAGCCCGGCTTGATGATGACCTGGCCGCGCTCGACGTCCTCGCGCTTGATGCCGCGGAGCAGCAGACCGACGTTCTCACCGGCCTGGCCCTCGTCGAGCAGCTTGCGGAACATCTCGATGCCGGTGACCGTGGTGGTGGTCTTCTCGGTCTTGATGCCGATGATGTCGACGGTCTCGTTGACCTTCAGGACACCGCGCTCGATACGACCGGTGACGACCGTGCCACGACCGGTGATCGTGAAGACGTCCTCGATCGGCATCAGGAACGGCTTGTCGACGTCGCGCTCCGGCTGCGGGATGGCCTCGTCGACGGCGTTCATGAGGTTCATGACCGACTCGGCCCACTCCGGGTCGCCCTCGAGCGCCTTCAGAGCGGAGACCTTGACGACCGGAACGTCGTCGCCCGGGAACTCGTACTCGGAGAGGAGCTCACGGACCTCGAGCTCGACGAGCTCCAGGATCTCCTCGTCGTCCACCATGTCGGCCTTGTTCAGGGCGACGACGATGTACGGAACGCCGACCTGGCGGGCCAGGAGCACGTGCTCCTTGGTCTGCGGCATCGGGCCGTCGGTGGCGGCGACCACGAGGATGGCGCCGTCCATCTGCGCCGCACCCGTGATCATGTTCTTGATGTAGTCCGCGTGACCCGGGCAGTCGACGTGCGCGTAGTGACGCGACTCCGTCTGGTACTCGACGTGCGCGATGGAGATGGTGATACCGCGCTGACGCTCCTCAGGAGCCTTGTCGATCTGGTCGAAGGCCGAAGCCTCGTTCAGGTCCGGGTACTTGTCGTGCAGCACCTTGGTAATGGCGGCCGTGAGGGTCGTCTTACCGTGGTCGATGTGACCGATGGTGCCGATGTTGACGTGCGGCTTAGTCCGCTCGAACTTCGCCTTCGCCACTGGGGTCCTCCTGTGGAGTGGTTCTGTACGCCTTACTCATCGGCGCCAGGTGATCTTTGCTGGGATGCCGGCCCCGGGGCGTTCCGTGCCTCCGCTCGCGCGGTCTGCGCCGAAACGCCCCGTGTATCCGGTGACAAGCCTAAAGCGTGAACTCGGTTGAGTTACTCGCCCTTGGCCTTCGCGATGATCTCCTCGGCGACGTTCCGCGGAACCTCGGCGTAGGAGTCGAACTGCATCGAGTAGCTTGCGCGACCCGAGGTCTTGCTGCGGAGGTCGCCGACGTAGCCGAACATCTCCGACAGCGGCACCAGGCCCTTGACGACGCGGGCACCGGCGCGCTCCTCCATGGCCTGGATCTGGCCACGGCGGGAGTTGATGTCACCGATGACATCGCCCATGTAGTCCTCGGGCGTGGTGACCTCAACGGCCATCATCGGCTCGAGGAGCACGGGGGACGCCTTGCGCGCGGCCTCCTTGAAGGCCTGCGAGCCGGCGATCTTGAAGGCGAGCTCGGAGGAGTCGACCTCGTGGTAGGCACCGTCGAGCAGGGTGATGCGCACGCCCGTCATCTCGTAGCCCGCGAGGATGCCGAACTGCATGGCCTCCTGGCAGCCGGCGTCCACGGAAGGAATGTATTCCTTCGGGATGCGGCCACCGGTGACCTTGTTGACGAACTCGTACGAGGCGTCGCCGCCCTCGATCGGCTCGATCGCGATCTGCACCTTGGCGAACTGACCGGTACCACCGGTCTGCTTCTTGTGGGTGTAGTCCACGCGCTCGACGGCCTTGCGGATCGTCTCACGGTACGCGACCTGCGGCTTGCCGACGTTGGCCTCGACCTTGAACTCGCGCTTCATGCGGTCGACGAGCACCTCGAGGTGAAGCTCGCCCATACCGCCGATGACGGTCTGGCCGGTCTCCTCGTTGGTGTGCACCTGGAAGGAGGGGTCCTCCTCCGCGAGACGCTGGATGGCGACACCCAGCTTCTCCTGGTCACCCTTGGACTTGGGCTCGATGGCGACCTCGATGACCGGCGCCGGGAAGTCCATGGACTCCAGGATCACCGGGGCCTTCTCGTCGCACAGCGTCTCACCGGTCGTGGTCTGCTTCAGACCCATGACGGCGATGATGTCGCCGGCGCCCACCGACTCGATCTCCTCACGCTTGTTCGCGTGCATGCGGTAGATCTTGCCGATGCGCTCCTTCTTGCCCTTGACGGAGTTCAGCACCGAGGTGCCGGACTCCAGGCGACCGGAGTAGATCCGGACGAAGGTGAGCTTGCCCAGGTGCGGGTCGCTCATGATCTTGAACGCCAGCGCCGACAGCGGCTCGTTGTCGGACGGCTTGCGCTTGACGACGGCCTCGGCGTCCTTGGGGTCCTGGCCCTCGATCGCCTCGATGTCGACCGGCGACGGCAGGTAGCGCACGACGGCGTCGAGCAGGGGCTGGACGCCCTTGTTCTTGAACGCGGTACCGCAGAACACCGGGGTGACCGTGGTGCCCGTGCCCTTGCCGGAGGCGATGGTGATACGACGGATCGCGGCGTACAGCTGCTCCTCGGTGGGCTCCTGGCCCTCCAGGTACAGCTCCATGATCTCTTCGTCGTTCTCCGCGACGGCCTCGACGAGCTTGTTGCGGTACTCCTCGGCGGCCTCGGCGTGGGTGTCCGGGATGTCGACGATGTCGTACATCTCGCCCTTGGCCGCCTCGGCGGACCAGACCAGGGCCTTCATGCGGACCAGGTCGACGACGCCCTTGAAGTCCGCCTCGGCACCGATCGGCAGCTGCATGACGAGCGGCTGCGCGCCCAGGCGGTCCGAGATCATGTCCACGCAGCGGTGGAACTCGGCGCCCGTACGGTCGAGCTTGTTCACGAAGCAGATACGCGGAACGCCGTAGCGGTCCGCCTGACGCCACACGGTCTCGGACTGCGGCTCCACACCGGCCACACCGTCGAACACGGTCACGGCGCCGTCGAGGACGCGGAGCGAACGCTCCACCTCGACGGTGAAGTCGACGTGACCGGGGGTGTCGATGATGTTGATGGTGTGATCGACGTCCTCGAGCGACCAGTGACAGGTCGTCGCGGCGGACGTGATCGTGATGCCGCGCTCCTGCTCCTGCTCCATCCAGTCCATCGTGGCAGCGCCGTCGTGGACCTCACCGATCTTGTACGAAACACCGGTGTAGAAGAGGATGCGCTCGGTGGTGGTCGTCTTGCCCGCGTCGATGTGGGCCATGATCCCGATGTTGCGGACCTTGGCCAGGTCAAGCGAAGTGGTAGCCATAAGGCTTCAGTCTTCTCTCGGTCTCGATGTGGGTGCGACTACCAGCGGTAGTGCGCGAAGGCCTTGTTGGACTCGGCCATCTTGTGCGTGTCCTCGCGCTTCTTGACCGAGGCGCCGAGGCCGTTCGAGGCGTCCAGCAGCTCGTTCATCAGGCGCTCGGTCATGGTCTTCTCACGACGGGCGCGCGAGTAGCCCACGAGCCAGCGGAGAGCGAGGGTGGAGGCGCGACCGGGCTTGACCTCGATCGGCACCTGGTAGGTGGCACCACCGACGCGGCGGGACTTCACCTCGAGGGCCGGCTTGACGTTCTCGAGGGCGCGCTTCAGCGTGATGACCGGGTCCTGGCCGGTCTTCTCGCGAAGACCCTCCATCGCGCCGTAGACGATGCGCTCGGCGGTGGAACGCTTGCCGTTGAGCAGAATCTTGTTGATGAGCGAGGTCACCAGAGGAGAACCGTAAACCGGGTCGATGATGACCGGGCGCTTCGGGGCGGGGCCCTTACGAGGCATTCTTACTTCTCCTTCTTGGCGCCGTAGCGGCTGCGGGCCTGCTTGCGGTTCTTGACACCCTGGGTGTCGAGCGAGCCGCGGATGATCTTGTAGCGAACACCCGGCAGGTCCTTCACACGGCCACCACGCACGAGCACGATGGAGTGCTCCTGCAGGTTGTGTCCCTCACCCGGAATGTAAGCCGTGACCTCGATCCCGGAGGTCAGACGCACACGCGCGACCTTGCGGAGGGCCGAGTTCGGCTTCTTCGGGGTGGTCGTGAACACACGCGTGCAGACGCCGCGGCGCTGAGGGGAACCCTCGAGTGCGGGCGTCTTGTTCTTCTCGACCTTGTCCTGCCGGCCCTTCCGGACCAGCTGCTGGATCGTAGGCACTACTTCTCCGGTTTCTGTGTGCCGTGTAGTGAAGCTAACCTGGAACACCGCCCGACCCACGCGGTCGGGTGTGTCGAATACTGCGCGCTTCCACCGGGGGGCGGAAACGGGCGCAGATTGCGGTGGCCGTCGACGACTCGCCGTGCGGTTGAGGACACGCACAGGAGCCCAGGCACACCCCAGGCACAAGGTCTGAGCGTACCTACCGTACGGACCTGGGTCAAAACAAATGCCCTCGCCCCGGACGGGCCGGCGCACCGGTCCCCGGACGGGCGGGCGGCGCGGGAACGGCGGCCCCCTCAACCACGGTCCCCGGGGTGGTCCCCGGGGGGCTCCGACGGCCGGTCGGCCGATCGGTCGGCCGGCCGGTCGGCGGGGTCCCGGCGGCGGGTGGTCAGGCGCGGGATGGTCGGGACCCTGGAGCCGCGGGACTTCGCGACCAGTCCGGGCGGCGCACCCCCGCTCCCCGTTCCGGCGCCGGCGCCGGCGCCGTCGCCGTTCGCGCCGCGGTGCCCGTCGCCGCCCTCCGGGACGGCGGGGGCGGGCCGGTCGGCGGGCGGGGGCGGGTCGGCGCGGCCCTCCGGGGCGGCGGGGTCCCGCGGGTCGGCGGGGTCCCGCGGGTCGGCGCGGTCGTGCCGGTCCGCCCCGCCGGTCCGCGGGGTACGGCCCTGCCGGCGCGTACGGCCGTCGCGGCCCTGGTCGGCCGGGTCCTGGCCTGCGGGGTCCTGACCCACGGGGTCCCGGTCGGCCGGGCCCCGGTCTGCGGGACCCCGGTCGTCAGCGCTCTGGCCGGTGGGATCCCCGCCGGCACGGCCCCGGTCGGCGGGGGCGCGGTCGGCGCCGCCCGGCTCGACCCGGCGCGCGGGGGCCGGCCGGTCCGCCGGGGGGCGCCGGGGGGCGGGGCGGCGCGTACGGTCGCGGGTGGCCGCCCCTTCGGCGTCGGGGCCGCCCGGGCCGCGGGCGTCGTCGCGGGGGAACGGGATGACCGCGGCCTGGCCCGGCGTGCGGCCGACCAGGCGCAGCCGCCGGGTCTGGGCTATGCGGCGGGCCTCCTCCAGCACGGGTTCGTACTGGTCGGCGGCGTCGCGCCAGCCGTTGGCGTACGCCTGGAACTCGCGGCGCGCCATCTCCTCGCGCAGCACGACCACGACGTCCCCGGGCAGGTGGGTCTCCAGGTAGCGCCCGAGGGTGGAGAGGAGGTCCGGGAGGCCGTCCGCCGGCTCGGGGAGCCCGGGGACGGGGCCCCGCGCCCGGGGTGGCCGCGCGTCGTCGCGCGGGGCGCGTGGCGGCCGGGAGCACTCCTCGCCCTCTCCCATGACCCGCTCTCTTTCCCAACCAGACGCTGTCGTTTCCGCCGGTGACACCACGATCGGCGGGGCGTTCGGCCTGCGTGGGGGCAACAGGCCACAACAGCTTACGAGAAAGAGCAGTTCAGCCCCGGCGGGCACTCTTCGCCTCGGTCTCCGCCGCGCCCTCGCGGCCGGCGCGCGCCGGCGGTCCCCCGGGGAGGAACTGCCCGGCGACGCGGATGAACATGTCCCGCTGGTCGGACGGGATGCCGAGGCCGGCCGCGGCCTCCTCCAGCGTGAGCCGGGGTGCGGGCGCCTCATCGGCGGCCGGGACGTCGTCCGGCAGGCCGGGCAGCGGCAGGTCGTCCTCGGTCAGCCGGCCGGACTTGATCAGCATGTCCCGCACCGGGACGCGGAGCACGTGGGCGAGCCGGCGCATGGTCTCCAGGTCCGGCGTGCTCTGGCCCTGGAGGAGCCGGGTGATGGCCGCCCGGTGGACGCCGGCCTCGTCGGCGAGCCGGGACTTCCCCCCGCCGCGGGGGCTGTCGATGTCGTATCCCTGCCGCCGGATCACCCCCTCGATCCAGGCGGTGAACTGTTCCAACTCACTGGCGGACATCGGCAGCACTCTCCCTCCGAGGCGGGCACCAGGCTATCGCGCTCGCACGCACGGAATTACCCGTTCCCCTGGCCCCAAACAGTGAAGATTGCCCCACAGAACGCTCACAGGCAGCCCCGATCCTAGTTGCGTGCACACTCGCAACATGTAAGTGTGCGAGCTCGCAACACTCGTGTCGCTCATTCGTTCGCACACGTACCAGGGGGCCCACCATGACCGCACCGTCCGCCGACACCGCTTCCGCCGCCACGACCGGAACCCCCGCCTGCGCCGGGCTGCCGCCCCACGTCGTGTTCGCCCGGCGGGCCGCCGACGCGGCACCGGCCCTGCGGGCCTGCGCCCGGTGCCCCGTGATCCGCCGGTGCGAGGAGGTCGTGGACCCGGCGCACACCTGGTTCGACGGCGTCAGCGCCGGGCGGCTGTGGCGCAACGGCCGGCCGGTCGACCTCGACCGGGGCCGGCGGCGCCGCGCCGGGAACCGCGGGGCCCGCGAGGGCCTGGCCGGAGCCCCGTCCCGCCCGGCCGCCTGAACCGTCCCGCACACCGCACCGGAGGGGAGCACCCCATGTCCGCCACCCAGTCCCCCGGCACCTCCCACACCCCCGACGCCTCCGCCGCCCCCGACGCCCTCGGGGCCGTGCGCGACGCCGCGCTGTGGACCGCCATGCTGATCCGCCAGTTCCCCGAACTGCTCACCGAGCTCGCCCCGGCCGCCGGCGCCGCCTCCCGGTCCGCCGACCGGACCTCCCCCGCCCCGGGCCCGGCGGAGCGCGCCGAGCGCGCGGCCCGCCTGCGCGCCGAGCGCGAGGAGGCGCTGCTCAACGAACAGCGGCACGGCCTGTCCGTCCCCGGTCACACCGCCGCCCCCATCCGCCTGCACGTGTCCGACGCGATCCGGGACATCACCGACGGCGTGAGCGAGCTGGAGGAGGCGGTGTACGACCGCCTCGGCCTCGGCCGGCCGCGCCGGGCCGACGTGCCCCGGCGGCTGGTCCGCCTCACCGGGCTGCTCGACCGCGTGGCCGCCGACGCGACCCTGGCCCGGCACGTACGGGACGAGGTGCGGCGCATGGCGCGGCGGTGCGCACGGGCGCTGGGCGAAGTGGAGACGATGGTGCGGCTGCCCGGGCGCTGCCCGTGCTGCGACTCGGTGTCGCTGCGGGCCTTCCCGGCGAGCCGGACCGTCGTGTGCGTCAACCCGGGGTGCCGCTGCGGGGTGCCGGGCTGCGACTGCGCGACCGACCCGGCCTTCCGGCACCTGTGGGCGGAGGACGCCTGGCAGGAGCTGGCACAGTCCGTCGGCGTGGGGCAGGCGGAGATCGCCGTCCGGATGGAGGAGCGGGCGCCGGCGGGCGCGTCCGTCCGGCAGGACGAGGAGGGGGCCCGATGACCCCCGCGCGCGTCCCCGTGGGCCCGGCGCTCGTCACCGGGCGGCTGGCCGCGCAGGAGGCCGGTGTCCTGCCCGCCACCATCCGCAAGTGGGTGCAGCTCGGACGGCTGGCACCGGCGGGGCGGCAGGGCCGCGCCCAGCTCTTCCGGCTGGAGGACGTGTTCGCGGCGGAACGCTCGGCGCGCCGCGGGGGCTGACGCCGCGAGGCGGGCCGCCCCACCACGAAGGACGGCTCCGCCGAACGGCCCGGCCAGGCGACTCCGCCAGGCGACCCGACCAGGCGACTCCGCCGAACGGCCCGGCCGGACGGCTCGGCCGGACGGCTCCACCGGACGACCCGGCCGGGCGACCCGACCAGGCGACTCCGCCGGACGACCCGGCCCGGCGACCCGACCAGGCGACCCGACCGGACGGCTCCACTGGACGACCCGGCCGGACCGCTCCGCCGGACAAGTCGACAGCACGACGCACGCACGCGCCGGGGCGGCCACTCCCGTACGAGGGGTGGCCGTCCCGGCGCGTCGGTGCGTCCGTCAGGCGCGCTCCGCCGGGTCGGGCCGGACGGGCAGGTGGCGGACGGGGGCGGGGGCCGGAGCGGGGTGCTCCCCGGTCAGCGCGGCCACGGCCTCCTGCCAGCCGATGGAGAAGCCGCGCGACTCGGCGTCGACGGTGAGGCGGGCACCGACCTTGGCGATGACGGCGCTGAGCGCGCGCCCCACCCCTCCGGTGTACGTCCCGGCCTCGGCGCTCTCCGCCGCCACCTCGACCGCGGCGGCCGCGACATCGGCCAGTCGCTCCTGCGGACTGATCGTCATCGGCCCTCACCGCCCGCGGTCCGCCCGCTCCTCGTGCTCGTCTCCACGCCCCACCACTCCTTCGCCCCGTTGGGTGTGTCCGTGCCTTCCGCGCCGCGCCTCGAAGACCCGCCCCGATGATTCGAATAGATGTTCGGATTAGGGAGCGTAGCGCAGACGGGCGATCGAGGACGGGTACGACGACGCCGGGGCGCACCGAAGTTGGTTGCGGGCGGCGGGCGCCCCGATCACACTTGGAGCAGCGGCAGAGCTGCGCCCTCGACCAGGGCGGCGGTCCTGCCGCTTCGTGTTTTCCGCACGTCAGCCGAACGCCTCTCGAAGGGAGCGTCCATGTGAGCCCTCTCGCCTTCCCCGACGTGGAACGACTCGTGGTCGACCACCTCAGGAACCGGCCGGAACTGACCGGGGTCGTGGTCGACAACCGGCCGCCCGCCGGCTTCGACGGCACCCAGAAGGCGGTCCTCGTCTCCCGCGTCGGCGGCGCCTGGGTGGACGACCTCCACCTCGACCGGCCGCTGCTCGACCTGGAGGTCTACGGGCCGGACAAGACGGCCGCCCACACGGTCGCCCTGGCCGCCCGCGCCGCACTGCTCGAAGCCGCCGGCACGGTGTACGGCGGCGCCGCCGTCACCGAGGTGGTCGAGGCGGACGGACCGCGCTGGCTGCCCGACTACAACCGGCCCGCCGGCAACCGCTACCTCTCCACGGTCCGGTTGTCGATCCGGCCCGCGTAGATCCCCTCCGCACCCCTCACGCGCGGTTCACCCGCGCCCCCGAACAGGCCCCGCCGCACCCGCGACGGGGCCTTCGCCGCGTCCGCGGCACCCCGCAACACCCTCACCACTCTCCGAAGGAGTCCCCATGCCCGCCAACAACGGCAACCAGATCCGCGTCGCCGGCACCGGCCGCATCCTCGTCGCCACCGCCGGCGCCACCGGCCCGGCCGCCCCGAAGCACACCGCCGACGAGTGGCCGACCGGCTGGACCGAGCTCGGCTACACCAGCACGGACGGCATCAAGTTCAACAAGAAGGACAAGATCGACCCGGTCGACACCTGGCAGTCGGTGAGCCCGGCGCGGTTCATCTACTCCGACCGCGACCTGACCGTGAAGTTCCAGCTCCTGCAGTTCAACAAGGACACGCTGCCGTTCTTCATGGGCGGCGGCACGGTCGGCGCGGTGACCGCCACCGGCGCGGTCGACACGTACACGTACGCGATGGGCGCCGAGCCGCAGAAGGACGAGCGCCAGCTGGGCATCGAGTTCAAGGACGGCGCGGACGTCACGTACCGCTTCATCATCCCGCGCGGCCAGGTGACCGAGACCGAGGAGATCTCGCTGACCCGCACGGGTGCGCTGAAGCTCGGCGTCACGTTCACCGCGCTGGCCGGCGAGGGCAGCTCCACGCTGGCGACCTGGATCATGAAGGACAAGTCGTACGCGTAAGGGCTCGGCGCCCCCGGCGCCCCGCCCCTCCCCCGCCGGTGTCCGGCGCGCGGCCCCTCGTGGTCGCGCGCCGGGCACCGGCGTCTTCGTCTCCCCCTGTTCCCTCCCGTTCCCCCTGTTCCCTCCCGCGCAAAGGAGCCCGCGCATGTCCTCCTTCAACGTCAACGCGGCCCGCGCCCAGCGCCTGGAAGCGCTCGGCCGGGCCTGGTCGTTCGAGCTCGACGACCAGACCTTCCAGCTCCCGACCGAGCTGTCCCGGGCCACCGCCCGCAAGCTGCGCGACCTCGACGACAACGACGTCGACGGGCTGCTGCGGCTCCTCCTGGGCGAGCAGCAGTACGCGCGCTTCGACCACCTGGAGGTCACGATGCAGGACGTCGCGGCGATCCTGGAGGCGTACGGCAAGGAGACGGGGCTCGGCCTGGGGGAAGGCTGAGCCTCGGCGTGCTCGTCGAGGAGCACGCCGAGGCCCTGGAGGCCGACCTGCTGCGCCACTACGGCGTGGACCTGCTCGACTGGCACCGCGGCCGGCTCTCCTCCCGCCGGCTCGCGGTGCTGGTCCGGCACATGCCCCGCGACAGCGCGCTCGCCCGCGCGGTGCACGGCGAGGCGGCGGAGTGGGCGGTGACGGACCACCTCCTGGCCGCCGCGGTGGACCACCTGGCCGAGGCCAACTGGATGTTCGCCACCGTCAACCAGGACGAGGACGCCGAGCCGCTGGAGTACCCGACCCCCGTACCGCGGCCGTCGGAGCCCACCGGGAGCGACGCCGACGCCGACGCGGACGAGAGCGGGAGCGACGGTCCCGGCCCCGAGGAGCTCGGCCGCTTCTTCGCGTGAACCGGCCGGAAGCCCACCGCGGCCCGGCGCCCTCCGCGGGTCACCGCTCGAACATCCCGACGGCCAGATAGGCGCCTCCGAGGATGCCGAGCACCAGTTGCACGAAGAGGTAGGTGCCGATGTTCACCCCCGCCCAGGGGACCGGGCGCCTCAGCTCGTACCGGGTGCGCGACCGCTCCGGGCGCCTGGGGTCGTAGACCACGGACACCGGCTGGCCCGGCTCGCGGATCGGCAGCGGATAGGGCTTCTGGGAGAAGTCGTAGTGCGATTCGCCCGCACTGTCGACATATCGATAGGCGCACACCCATCGCCCGTTCTTCCGATAGGCGTGGTCGCAGACGGCCTCCACGGGCACCCCCGTGCGGCGCAGGCGCAGATGCACGTGGAGCGAGGCCGCGGCCACGGGGCTCACGACCAGAGCAGGCGAGAGCAGCAGAAACCACGCGATCCACGGTCCGACGGACACGGTCCCTCCGGGAAGTAGCGGGCCGGGCTTGGCACCCTGCAATGGAAGTAGAGGAAAAATGTCGCAAACAGCAGCGAATGAACCCTTGATCGGCGCCCCGCCGTGGATCGATCCAAAAGAGGCGCTGCGCTACAAGGAGATGTACCGCGACCTCAGCCACAGCGTCAACGCCATCGCCACCAGCCTGACCGGGCTCAAGTTCGACATCACGGCCATCGCCCTCGGCCTCACCCTGGTGAAGGCGGATTTCACCCTCCTCAAGGTGGACGAGAAGGGGGTGACCCTCCGCGGCAAGCAGATCGCGACCTTCCGGTGGGCCGACCAGAAGAAGCACCTGGAGAACCGCATCGAACGCGCGGAGAGGAAGGGGGAGAAGGACCGCAAGAAACTGGCCGACGACGTCAAGGAACTGGAGAGGGTCAAGAAACTCGTCGCCGAGAAGAGCCAAGCGGCGAAGAACTCGAAGGACAAGACCTTCGTCTACGAGACCCGAGCCGAGCTGGGCAAGCTGATGAGAGACGCGGAGCGCATCGAGAAGCGCATCCGCGAAAAGGTTTCCAAGCTCAGCAGGTCGAATTCCTTGCAGGTCAAGCTGGACAGGATCAAGGAGAGCGAAAAGGAGGCGGAAAAGTCCCGCAAGAAGGTGGCTGAAGATGCCCGGAAGACCCGGGCGGAGATGAACGCGCTCCTGCGCGAGATGCGCTCGGTGCAAAGCGGCCTGCGCAGCTTCTCCAACGCCCTCTGATACGAAAGGTGGCACCCCCGTGTCATTGACGACCAAGCTCCGGAGCGCGGCTTCGGCGACCCAGCGGTTGTCGCAGGTCCTCGGGCAGAGCGGCCGCGCCGTCTCCGGCATGAAGACGGCCGCCGACCAGGGCACCGCCGCCGTGGCGAAACTGCGCGGCGGCGCCGACAAGGCCGGCTCCGCCGTCGGCAAGCTGCGCACCTCCGCCACCAACGGCAACAGCGCCCTGGGCCGGCTGCGGACCGGCCTCAACAACGCCAACACCTCGTTCGGCAAGGCCAAGGGCGGCACCGACAAGTTCAAGACCTCGCTCGACAAGCTCAAGGGCTCCGCCGACAAGGCCAAGAACGCCCTGCGCGACGTGAAGCGCCAGGCGGACGCCGTCGAGAAGTCGGTCGGGAAGGCCGGCAAGGGCGCCGACAAGACCGGCAGGACCATGGGCGGCGGGCTGTCCAAGGGCCTCAAGGGGGCGAGCCTCGCGCAGAAGGGCCTCAACCTGGCCATGGCGGCCAGCCCGTTCGGCCTGATCATGACGCTGCTGGCGCCGCTCATCGCCAAGTTCGTCAACGTCGACAAGATCGTGTCCGTGGTGACCAGGGGCTTCAAGTCGGGCATGAAGGCGATCCAGAACGCCGTGTCGACGGCGACCAGGGTCATCACCCCGATCCTCAAGGGCATCGGCAACGTGATGCTGGCCCCGTTCCGGGCCTTCGCCACCGCCGTCAACACCATCATCGGCGCCCTCAACGGCTTCAAGGTCTCGATCCCCGGCTGGGTCCCGGTCTTCGGCGGCAAGAGCTTCTCCATCAACCTGCCGAAGATCCCCATCCCCCACCTCGCCAAGGGCGGCATCGTCCAGCCCCGCAACGGCGGCACCCTCGCCCTCATCGGCGAGGCCGGCGAGCACGAGGCCGTCATCCCGCTCAGCAAGCTGGAACGCATGATCGGCCAGGGCGGCGGCCGCGCCCAGATCGCCCGGCTCGCCGAAGCGGTCGAGCGCCTCGCCGACCGGCCCGTGCACGTCCAGGTCGACGGCCAGACCATCGCCCGCGCCGTGATCGCCGGGCACCGGCAGCTCGCCCGCCGATAGCCAGCACCAAGGAAGGAGGCTCCCCATGGCACGAAACCTCTGGGTCGGCCTGCCCGGACAGCTCCGCGAGATCAGCCAGGCCGCCACCGGCTTCGAACGCGGTGCGGAACTCGGCGTCTCCCAGTTCACCTCACTGGGCGGCCAGGTCACCACGATCGCGCCCCGGCGCGCCCCCCGCAGGATCAAGCTCACCTTCGACCGGCTCGGCCAGGACGACGCCGCGCACCTCGACCGGCTGGCCCGGCGCGTCGACGGGCCCGGTCCCGTCGAGGTCCTCGACCCGGTGGCCCGCAACCTGCTCGACCCGCTGCAGGCGCAGGGACGCGTCGCGGCCGGCAGCCCGTACAACTCCTGGTACACCTCCGTCAGCGGCAGCGGCAAGCTGGAGGTGTCGACCGCCCCGGGCGCGCAGCCCCAGACGTACGTCTGGAAGGCGCTGACGACGACCGCCCAGCTCAGCTGGCACCGCAGGCCCCGCGCCGGCTTCCCCGTCGTCCCGGGCATGCGGGTGCGCTTCACCCTGCCCACGTCCTGGCGGGCGGGGCCGTGCGCGACCCGGCTGCACTGGCGGGACGCGAACGGCACCTACCTGACGTCCGCCGCCGACACCGGGCACACCCTCGTCGCGACCGTCCCCGAGGGCGCCGCACTGGTCACCCCGTCGGGCGTCACCGGTGAGATCGGGACGTACGGGCTCGACGGCGCCGTCCTGACCATCGACGACGACCACGTGCCCACCGCCCCGGCGAACCTGCTCCCCGCCGAGCAGGCCGCGGGCAGGGGGGCGCTCACCCAGTGGTCGGCGACCGGCGTCACCCTGTCCACCGACGCGTCCGGCTACGCGGTGGCGTCCCTGGCCGCGTCCACGACCGGAACGCTGACCTTCGTGAACGGCGCCCAGAAGGGCCACGCGCTGCCGCCCGGCTCCGGCCTGGTCGGCCTGGTGCTGCCCGCCGCCGTGCGGACGAGGGCGGAGAACTGCGTGCTCGCGTTCCACGACGCCGCCGGCGCACAGCTCGCCGCGACGACCGGCTGGGCCCCGGCCACCGTGCCGGCCGGCGCCACCCACGTGTCCGCCACCGTGACCTTCGCCTCCGCCACCAGCGCGTTCCAGTCGCGGATCGGCCCGGCGAAGCTGCTGCACGTGGACCCCACGGTGACCGAACTGCCCGGTGACGGGTGCCCGGTCATGGCCGTGACCGGCTACACCGACTCCCCGGCCCGGCCCCTGCCGTACCGGAACATCTCGATCGACCTGGTGGAGGTGACCAGTGCGAGCCTCTGACGAGGAGCTGACCCGGACGCTGGAGTCCGGGTCGCGCACCACCGCCCACACCACCCGCCTCGGCGGCCGGGACGTGACCGAGCAGGTCCAGTCCTGGCAGCTCGAACGCAGCTACAGCACCGACCTGCCGGACGCCATGCGCGCGTTCTCCGGCAGCTCCGCGGCCCAGCTCCAGCTCCAGGTCTCCGGCACCGCGGGCGCCTCGGCACCTGCCCTGTACTCGCCGTGGGCGCCGCGCGCCACCGGCGACATCGCCCGCCCCGGCCAGTCCGTGGTCCACACGTACGGCACCGACGCCGGCACCCTGCCCGCTTTCCGCGGCACCGTACGCAACCGCTCCGCCGCCTCCGGCACCGACACCGTGCAGCTCACCGCCCTGGACGGGGCCGAGCGGCTGCACGGGCCGGCGGAGCTGCCCAAGCCGTACGCCGGGTTCTACTGGCGGCGACCGGTGGCCACCGCCACCTGGTGCGTCGACGAGCTGCTGCGCCAGGCGGGGCTGCACTCCTCCCCGCCGCCGCGCTACCCGGAGTTCAGCGCCGGCGCGCCGCTCACCCTCGTGTACGCCTCCCTGCACGGCGGGTTCGCCGCCACCTACGGGCAGCCCGAGATCGTCCCCGACGCCCGGCACTACGGCTGGAGCCGGGAGGGCGCCCCGCACGAGATGGCCCTGGTACCGCACGCCGCGGCACCCGACACGCACGCGATGACGGCCACGTGGTTCCCGCGCAGCCGGGTCACCGTGCCGGGCAGCCGGCTGTTCGCCGAGGCGTGGGTGAACAGCGCGGTCGGCTTCGGCTCCACCGTCGCCCTGGAAGTGGACCTCAACCGCACCGGCACCCAGACCGGGCGGCTGCGCCTGGCGGTCGACTTCTCGCTCGGCCAGATCTTCATGCACTCCGGCACCCGCGAGGGCGGCGGCACGTACTTCTACTGGAACCTCTCGGCGCTCAAGGAGCAGCGGGGCGTCTGGCACATCGGCGGCCTGTTCGACACGACGCCGGCCGGCGGCTCCGTCCTGCCGACCGTCCAGCCCGTCCTCACCGGGCCGGACGGGAGGCACTACGCCTTCGGTGCGGCCACCTTCACCAACCCCTCCGCGGCGCAGCCCGCCGCCGAGCTCTACCAGCTACGACTGGTGACCCAGCTCGCCACCGAGGCCGTGCAGCTCTCCAGCGGGCTGACCGCCTTCCCCACGAACGCCGAGTTCGCCCAGACGGGCACCTGGACGAAGGAGGTGGAACTCGACGAGGCGATCCTGCCGCTCCACACGATCCCGCGCGTGTCCGGCTCGCAGTGGGAGGTGATCACCCAGATCGCCAAGGCGAGCATGTCCACCGCCGAGTTCGACGAGCGGGGCGTCTTCCACTGGCGCAACTACACGCGCTTCGCGAAGCAGCCCACGGCCGCCGACCTGACCCTGACGTCCCTGCGCGACATCGCCGCGCTCACCGTCACCGAGGAGATCGACGCCTGCCGCAACTACTGCGTGCAGCCGTACAAGGACTGGTCGTCGGTGAAGGTCGCCAACGGCACCTCCTACAACGACACCGTGGTGCGCGAGATACCCGGCGACTCGTCGGTGACGCTCAAGTACGTCCTCGCCGACGAGGAGTTCGACATCGGCCCGCCCAACGTCGACGACGACCAGAGCGTCGCGCCCGGCTTCTCGGTGCGCTTCGCGGCCGCCAACGCGGCCGGCGCGGACGCCGTCAAGGGCGCCGTGGACATCTTCGCCCGGCGGGAGGAGGGCCACCTGGTCCTGCGGTTCACCAACCGCACCTCCCGGCGGCTCTACACGGTCACGGAGGACGGCAAGCCCTCGGTGCACATCCAGACCCTGAAGCCGTCCACCGAGCCGGTCGAACGGCAGGCGACCTCCTGGGCCCCCGGCAGCACGAGCGAGAAGTACTACGGCCGCCAGGAGTACTGCGCCGAGGCCGGCGACTGGGTGCAGGACTACCGGGCGGCCCAGGACCTCGCCCACGCCATGCGGGCGGCGGGCCAGTACCCCGTGCCCGTCCTCGGCGAGGTGGAGGTGCTGTACGACCCGCGCATCCAGCTCGGGGACGTCGTCCGGGTCGTGGACTCCAGCGGCGCCGCGCTGGACACCCTCGCCTGGGTCGTCGGCATCAAGACCGCGTCGACGTCCCCCGGCACCGTCCAGCAGACCCTGACGCTGCGCGGCACCCGGACCAACGGGTTCCCCGCCGACAGCGACCTGACCCCCGACACCCCCTCCGACCGCGCCCCGCTGCCGGTCGGCACCACCTACGCGGCCGTCGCCGCCGCCCACCCCACCCTCGGGAGCCTCTCGGGCAGCGGTCTGACCTGGCGGCAGATCAAGGAGAGCGGCCTGTGAGCGACACCCCGTCCGCACCGGACCCGGTGGAGGTCACCACCGAGCCGCCGGGAGCCCCCGCGTACCCGGTCGAGGTGCTCCTGGAGGAGCACCCCGCCGCGCCCGTCCCGCCGGCCCCCGTCCCCGAACCGCCCGTTCCCGGCACCCAGACCCCCGACACCGCCCCCGTCGTACCCGTCTCCGGCGGCGAACAGGAGGAGATCGCATGACCATCCAGTACACCCCCCTCAGCGGCCTGCCCTACCCGCAGCCGAGCGACCCGGCCGACCTGCCGGCGCACCTCCAGTCCCTGGCCCAGACCCTGGACGGGCGGACCGTACTGCGCTTCGGCACCGCCTCGGACCGCGACACCAAGATCCCCACGCCGGTGGCCGGCATGCTCGCGTGGATCGCCTCGCCGGGGCGCCTGATGTACTACACCGGCTCGGCCTGGGCCCCGGTCGGACCCGTGCCGGTCTTCCGGGTCAACCTCGACGGCGGCAGCACCACCAGCACCGCGTGGGCGGAGACCCTGACCGACGCGGTGGGGGACCCGATGAACGCCGTGTTCACCGTGCCCGCCTCCGGCCAGGTCATCATCACCGTCGGCTGCTACATGCACTCCTCCGCCGCGAACGTCGGCTCGTACATGTCGGCGAACGTCCGCAACTCCGCCGGGGCCGTCGTCCTCGCCGCCTCCGACGACCGGGCCGCGCTGGTCAACACCCCGAACCGGTCCTCCGTGTCGACGCAGTTCCTGGTCGGCGGCCTCGCCGTGGGCACCACCCACACCGCCACCCCCGCCTACCGCACCGCCGCCACCACCAGCGCCGGCCACTTCGACACCCGGTTCATCCGCATCGACCCCGTGATGTGACCCGGTCCCCCCGCCCCGCCCCCGCGGGGTGACCCGTCCCGTACGCCCGGCCCGCCCGCGACCCGCCGTCGCGCGGCGGGCCGGGCGTTTCCGTACCCTTGACGAGGAGGCCCACCGATGGCAGCCCCCCTCTCCCCCGACCGGCTCCTCGCCGCCCTGCGCGCCGAGGGCGTCACCGTCGTCGAGCACCCCGGCTGGCGCACCCGCAACCGCAACCACACCGGAGCCTGAGGCCCCGTCGCCGGTGTGATGATCCACCACACCGTCACCAGCGGCACCGCCTCCTCCGTCGAGCTGTGCGCCCGGGGCCACGCCGGCCTGCCGGGCCCGCTGTGCCACGGCGTCATCGCCAAGGACGGCACCGTCCACCTCGTCGGCAACGGCCGCGCCAACCACGCCGGCGGCGGCGACCCGTCGGTCCTCCAGGCCGTGATCACCGAGACGTACCGGGACCGGCCGCCCGCCCCCCGCGCCCACCAGGGCAGCGCGAACGCCGTCGACGGCAACGCCCGCTTCTACGGCTTCGAGTGCGTCAACCTCGGCAACGGCGCCGACCCGTGGCCGGCCGCCCAGCTCGACGCCGTCGAGCGGGTGGGCGCCGCGCTGTGCCGGGCGCACGGCTGGGGCGCCAAGTCCGTCATCGGCCACCTGGAGTGGTCCGACCAGAAGGTCGACCCGCGCGGCTTCGCCATGGCCGGGATGCGCGAGCGGATCCACCAGCGGCTCGAAGCGGCCCCCTCGGCCCAGGAGCCGACCGCGCCCAAGCCCGCCGCCCCCCGCTACCAACCCTTCCCCGGCACCTCGTTCTTCCGGTCGAACCCCAGCTCGCCCATCGTCACCGCGATGGGCCGCCGGCTCGTCGCCGAAGGCTGCGGCCACTACCGCGTCGGCCCCGGCCCCCGCTGGTCGGAAGCCGACCGCCGGTCGTACGCCGCCTGGCAGCGCAAGCTCGGCTTCCGCGGCTCCGACGCCGACGGCTGGCCGGGCGCCGCCTCCTGGAACGTGCTGAAGGTCCCGTACACCCCGTAAAGGAGCACCCCGTGTCCGATGCCGCCAAGCGCACGGCCCGCACCGTCCTCCAGTCCGCCGTCGGCATCGCCGTCGTGCTTCCCGCGATCGTCGACGCCTCCGGCGTCCCGGCGACCCTGCCCTGGGTCGCCGGGGCACTGGCGGTCGCGGGCGCGCTCACCCGGATCATGGCCCTCGACGCGGTCCAGCGCCTGCTACCGGCCTGGCTGCGCACCACCCCGGGGGGCGCCGATGCCCGAGTCTGACCAGACGAGCGACCCCGTGACCGTCGCCGTCGAGCTGGAACGGCTGCGGGGCACGCTGGAGGCCGGGTTCGCCCGCGTCGACGGCTCGCTCGCGCTGCTCGTCCAGCGCAGCGACCAGACCGACAAGCAGCTCGCCGACATGGAGACCCGGCTCGACGCCCTCGAACGCGCCCGCTGGCCGCTGGCCAGCATCGCCGCGCTGACGGCGAGCGCCGGCCTCGTACTCGCCCTGTGGGAGCTGGCCGGACGCTGACCGGAGCCGCCGCACGCCGAAGGGCGGCCACCCCTCGCGGGGTGACCGCCCTTCGGTCAGGCGACTCGCTTACTGGTTGTACGGACCGTAGTCGTAGTCCTCCAGCGGAACGGCCTGGCCGGAGCCCGTGCCGAACGGCGAGTAGTCGATGTCGTCGTAGCCGACGGCCGAGTACATCGCGGCCTTCGCCTCCTCGGTCGGCTCGACCCGGATGTTGCGGTAGCGGGACAGGCCCGTACCGGCCGGGATGAGCTTACCGATGATGACGTTCTCCTTGAGGCCGATCAGGGAGTCGGACTTGGCGTTGATCGCCGCGTCCGTCAGGACCCTGGTCGTCTCCTGGAAGGAAGCCGCGGACAGCCACGACTCCGTCGCCAGCGACGCCTTGGTGATACCCATCAGCTGCGGACGGCCGGAGGCCGGGTGGCCGCCTTCCTGGACCACGCGACGGTTCTCCTGCTCGAAGCGCGAGCGCTCCACGAGCTCGCCCGGCAGCAGCTCCGCGTCGCCGGACTCGATGATCGTCACACGGCGCAGCATCTGCCGGATGATGATCTCGATGTGCTTGTCGTGGATCGACACGCCCTGCGAGTTGTAGACCTTCTGCACCTCGCCGACCAGGTGGACCTGAACGGCCCGCTGGCCGAGGATGCGCAGCACGTCGTGCGGGTTCTCGGTACCCACGGTGAGCTTCTGGCCCACCTCGACGTGGTCGCCCTCGCCGACCAGGACACGGGCGCGCTTCGAGATCGGGTACGCCGTCTCGTCGCTGCCGTCGTCCGGCGTGATGACGATCTTCTTGGTCTTCTCGGTCTCCTCGATCCGCACGCGGCCAGAGGCCTCGGCGATCGGCGCCATGCCCTTGGGGGAACGGGCCTCGAAGAGCTCGACGACACGCGGCAGACCCTGCGTGATGTCGTCACCGGCCACACCACCGGTGTGGAAGGTACGCATCGTGAGCTGGGTACCGGGCTCACCGATGGACTGGGCGGCGATGATGCCGACCGCCTCGCCGATGTCGACCAGCTTGCCGGTCGCGAGCGAACGGCCGTAGCAGTACGCGCACGTGCCGACCGCGGACTCGCAGGTGAGGACCGAGCGGGTCTTGACCTGCTCGACACCCGCCGCGATGAGCTGGTCGATGAGCACGTCGCCCAGGTCGACGTTGGCCGGCGCGATGACCTTGCCGTCCACGACGACGTCCTCGGCGAGCATCCGCGCGTACACGGACGTCTCGACGTCGTCCGCCTTGCGCAGGACGCCGTCCTCGCCGCGCACGCCGATCCGCAGCTTCAGACCGCGGTCGGTGCCGCAGTCCTCCTCGCGGATGATCACGTCCTGCGAGACGTCCACCAGACGACGGGTCAGGTAACCCGAGTCGGCGGTGCGCAGGGCCGTGTCGGCGAGACCCTTACGGGCACCGTGCGTGGAGATGAAGTACTCCAGCACGGACAGGCCCTCGCGGAAGGACGCCTTGATCGGACGCGGGATCGTCTCGTTCTTGGCGTTCGACACCAGACCGCGCATACCCGCGATCTGGCGCATCTGCATCATGTTTCCTCGCGCACCCGAGTTCACCATCATGAAGATCGGGTTCGTCTTCGGGAAGTTCTCGTTCATGGCCTCGGCGACCTCGTTGGTCGCCTTGGTCCAAATCGCGATGAGTTCCTGCGTGCGCTCGTCCTTGGTGATCAGACCGCGCTCGTACTGCTTCTGGACCTTCTCGTCCTGCGCCTCGTAGCCGCGGACGATCTCCTTCTTCGCCTCCGGGACGACGACGTCCGAGATGGCGACGGTGACGCCGGAGCGGGTGGCCCAGTAGAAGCCCGCCGCCTTCAGGTTGTCGAGCGTCGCCGCCACGATGACCTTCGGGTAGCGCTCGGCGAGGTCGTTGACGATCTCGGAGAGCTGCTTCTTGCCGACCGTGTAGTCGACGAACGGGTAGTCCTCGGGCAGCAGCTCGTTGAAGAGCGCGCGGCCCAGGGTGGTGCGCAGGCGGAAGCTGTCGCCCTGCTGCCACTCCGTCTCGCCGTCCTCGTTGACCGGGGGCGTCCAGCCGCGGGGCGGGACGGAACCGATCGGGAAGCGGATGTCGACCTTCGCCTGGAGCGACAGCTCCCGGGCGTCGAAGGCCATGATCGCCTCGGCGGTGGAGTTGAAGGCGCGGCCCTCGCCCCTGACCTCGCGCTCCTCCTCGTCCGTGGTGAGGAAGAAGAGGCCCAGCACCATGTCCTGGGTCGGCATGGTGACCGGACGGCCGTCGGCCGGCTTGAGGATGTTGTTCGAGGACAGCATCAGGATGCGCGCCTCGGCCTGCGCCTCCGCGGAGAGCGGCAGGTGGACGGCCATCTGGTCACCGTCGAAGTCCGCGTTGAACGCGGTGCAGACGAGCGGGTGGATCTGGATGGCCTTGCCCTCGACCAGCTGCGGTTCGAAGGCCTGGATGCCGAGGCGGTGCAGCGTGGGCGCACGGTTCAGCAGCACCGGGTGCTCGGCGATGACCTCTTCGAGCACGTCGTACACGACCGTGCGGCCGCGCTCGACCATGCGCTTGGCCGACTTGATGTTCTGCGCGTGGTTCAGGTCGACCAGGCGCTTCATCACGAACGGCTTGAAGAGCTCCAGCGCCATGGCCTTGGGCAGACCGCACTGGTGCAGCTTGAGCTGCGGGCCGACGACGATGACGGAACGCGCCGAGTAGTCGACTCGCTTGCCGAGCAGGTTCTGGCGGAACCGGCCCTGCTTGCCCTTGAGCATGTCGGACAGCGACTTCAGCGGACGGTTGCCGGGGCCCGTGACCGGGCGGCCGCGGCGGCCGTTGTCGAAGAGCGCGTCGACGGCCTCCTGGAGCATGCGCTTCTCGTTGTTCACGATGATCTCGGGCGCGCCGAGGTCGAGAAGCCGCTTCAGGCGGTTGTTGCGGTTGATGACGCGGCGGTACAGGTCGTTCAGGTCGGAGGTCGCGAAGCGGCCACCG
Source organism: Streptomyces sp. NPDC045287 (assembly GCF_056432325.1). Classification (NCBI taxonomy): domain Bacteria; kingdom Bacillati; phylum Actinomycetota; class Actinomycetes; order Kitasatosporales; family Streptomycetaceae; genus Streptomyces; species Streptomyces sp. NPDC045287. Next base: position 159,778 of record NZ_JBWKJG010000003.1, on the reverse strand, counting down.
TCCAGCTGCACCATCGGGCGCAGGTCCGGCGGGATCACCGGGACGCAGTCCAGCACCATGCCCTTGGGGCTGTTGCTGGTCTGCAGGAAGGCGGAGACGACCTTGAGGCGCTTGAGCGCGCGGGTCTTCTTCTGGCCCTTGCCGGTGCGGATGATCTCGCGGAGCTTCTCGGCCTCCTCCTCCAGGTCGAAGGACTCCAGGCGCTTCTGCAGCGCGGCGGCGCCCATCGAGCCGTCGAAGTAGGTGCCGAAGCGGTCGCGCAGCTCGCGGTAGAGCAGCTCGTCGCCCTCCAGGTCCTGGACCTTGAGGTTCTTGAAGCGGTTCCACACCTCGTCGAGGCGGTCGATCTCGCGCTGGGCGCGGTCGCGGAGCTGCTTCATCTCGCGCTCGGCGCCCTCGCGCACCTTGCGGCGCACGTCGGCCTTGGCGCCCTCGGACTCCAGCTCGGCCAGGTCGGTCTCGAGCTTCTTGGCGCGGGCCTCCAGGTCGGCGTCGCGGCGCTGCTCGATCTGCTGGCGCTCGACGGAGACGTGGGCCTCCAGCGACGGCAGGTCGCGCTGGCGGCGCTCCTCGTCGACGTACGTGATCATGTACGCCGCGAAGTAGATGACCTTCTCCAGGTCCTTCGGGGCGAGGTCCAGCAGGTAGCCCAGCCGGGACGGGACGCCCTTGAAGTACCAGATGTGGGTGACGGGGGCGGCGAGCTCGATGTGGCCCATCCGCTCGCGGCGCACCTTGGCGCGGGTGACCTCGACGCCACACCGCTCACAGATGATGCCCTTGAAGCGGACGCGCTTGTACTTGCCGCAGTAGCACTCCCAGTCCCGGGTCGGGCCGAAGATCTTCTCGCAGAAGAGGCCGTCCTTCTCGGGCTTCAGGGTGCGGTAGTTGATGGTCTCCGGCTTCTTGACCTCGCCGTGGGACCACTGCCGGATGTCGTCCGCGGTGGCCAGGCCGATCCGCAGCTCGTCGAAGAAGTTGACGTCGAGCACTATGCGTCAATCCCTCTCAGGGTTCGTGTCAATCAATGGTCTGTACGGGTCGCTGGGCGGGGCCGGCCGGATGGGGCATCCGGCCGGCCGACCCGTCAGACCTCTTCGACGCTGCTCGGCTCGCGCCGGGACAGGTCGATGCCGAGCTCCTCCGCCGCGCGGAAGACGTCCTCGTCGGTGTCGCGCATCTCGATGGACATGCCGTCCGAGGACAGCACCTCCACGTTGAGGCACAGGGACTGCATCTCCTTGATGAGCACCTTGAAGGACTCCGGGATGCCGGGCTCGGGGATGTTCTCGCCCTTGACGATGGCCTCGTAGACCTTCACGCGGCCGGTGACATCGTCGGACTTGATGGTCAGCAGCTCCTGGAGGGCGTACGCGGCGCCATAAGCCTCCAGCGCCCACACCTCCATCTCACCGAAGCGCTGGCCACCGAACTGAGCCTTACCACCCAGCGGCTGCTGGGTGATCATCGAGTACGGACCGGTCGAACGGGCGTGCAGCTTGTCGTCGACCAGGTGGTGGAGCTTGAGGATGTACATGTACCCGACCGAGATCGGGTCCGGGAACGGCTCGCCGGAGCGGCCGTCGAACAGGCGCGCCTTGCCGGACGGCAGCATCAGGCGGTCGCCGTCGCGGTTGGGGAGGGTGTGCTCCAGCAGACCGGCCAGCTCGTCCTCGCGGGCACCGTCGAAGACCGGGGTCGCGACGTTGGTGCGGGGCTCGACCTGGTCGGCGCCGATGGTCTGGAGCCGCTTGGCCCAGTCGTCGGCGAGTCCGGAGACGTCCCAGCCCTGGCTGGCGAGCCAGCCGAGGTGGATCTCCAGGACCTGTCCCGGGTTCATTCGGGACGGCACGCCGAGCGGGTTGAGGATGATGTCGACCGGGGTGCCGTCCTCAAGGAACGGCATGTCCTCGATCGGGAGGATCTTGGAGATGACACCCTTGTTGCCGTGGCGGCCGGCGAGCTTGTCACCGTCGGTGATCTTGCGCTTCTGCGCCACGTAGACGCGGACCAGCTGGTTCACGCCCGGCGGCAGCTCGTCGCCCTCCTCGCGGTCGAAGACGCGCACGCCGATGACCTTGCCGGTCTCGCCGTGCGGCACCTTCAGCGAGGTGTCGCGGACCTCACGGGCCTTCTCGCCGAAGATCGCGCGGAGCAGGCGCTCCTCCGGGGTCAGCTCGGTCTCGCCCTTCGGGGTGACCTTGCCGACCAGGATGTCGCCGGCGACGACCTCGGCACCGATGCGGATGATGCCGCGGTCGTCGAGGTCGGCGAGGACCTCCTCGGAGACGTTCGGGATGTCCCGGGTGATCTCCTCGGGACCCAGCTTGGTGTCACGGGCGTCGACCTCGTGCTCCTCGATGTGGATCGAGGAGAGGACGTCGTCCTGGACGAGGCGCTGCGACAGGATGATCGCGTCCTCGTAGTTGTGGCCCTCCCACGGCATGAACGCCACGAGGAGGTTCTTGCCGAGCGCCATCTCGCCGTTCTGGGTGGCCGGGCCGTCGGCCAGGACCTGGCCCTCGATGACGCGGTCGCCCTCGGCGACGATGACCTTCTGGTTGACCGAGGTGCCCTGGTTGGAGCGGGCGAACTTGGCCAGGCGGTACGTGATGTACGTGCCGTCGTCGTTGGCCACGGTGATGTAGTCCGCGGAGAGCTCCTGGACCACACCGTCCTTCTCGGCCTTGACCACGTCGCCGGCGTCGACGGCGGAGCGGTACTCCATGCCGGTGCCGACGAGCGGGGACTCCGACTTGATCAGCGGCACGGCCTGGCGCATCATGTTCGCGCCCATGAGGGCGCGGTTGGCGTCGTCGTGCTCGAGGAACGGGATCATGGCGGTCGCGACCGACACCATCTGGCGCGGCGAGACGTCCATGTAGTCCACGTCGTCCGGACCGACGTAGTCGACCTCGCCGCCGCGGCGGCGGACCAGGACGCGGTTCTCGGCGAACCGGAGCTCCTCGGTCAGCGGCGCGTTGGCCTGGGCGATGACGAAGCGGTCCTCCTCGTCGGCGGTCAGGTAGTCCACCTCGTCGGTGACCTGGCCGTCGACGACCTTGCGGTACGGCGTCTCGACGAAGCCGAACGCGTTGACGCGGCCGTACGAGGCGAGCGAGCCGATCAGACCGATGTTCGGGCCTTCGGGCGTCTCGATCGGGCACATGCGTCCGTAGTGGGACGGGTGCACGTCTCGGACCTCGAAGCCGGCCCGCTCACGGGAGAGACCACCCGGGCCGAGCGCGGACAGACGACGCTTGTGCGTCAGCCCGGACAGCGGGTTGTTCTGGTCCATGAACTGCGAGAGCTGGCTGGTGCCGAAGAACTCCTTGATGGAGGCGACGACCGGCCGGATGTTGATCAGGGTCTGCGGCGTGATCGCCTCGACGTCCTGGGTGGTCATGCGCTCGCGCACGACGCGCTCCATCCGGGCCAGACCCGTGCGGACCTGGTTCTGGATGAGCTCGCCGACGTTGCGCAGGCGGCGGTTGCCGAAGTGGTCGATGTCGTCGGTCTCGACGACGATCGTCGAGCCGTTCTCACCGACGGTCTCGGTCTCGCCCGCGTGGAGCTTCACCAGGTACTTGATCGTCGCGATGATGTCGTCGACGGTCAGGACCCCGGCGTCGAGCGGCTCGTCGGCGCCGAGCTTCTTGTTGACCTTGTAGCGGCCGACCTTGGCCAGGTCGTAGCGCTTCGGGTTGAAGTAGAGGTTCTCCAGCAGCGTCTGGGCGGCCTCACGCGTCGGGGGCTCGCCCGGACGGAGCTTGCGGTAGATGTCGAGCAGCGCGTCGTCCTGGCCCTGGGTGTGGTCCTTCTCCAGGGTGGCGCGCATGGACTCGTACTCGCCGAACTCCTGCAGGATCTGCTCGGTGGTCCAGCCGAGCGCCTTGAGGAGGACGGTCACGGACTGCTTGCGCTTGCGGTCGATGCGGACACCGACCATGTCGCGCTTGTCGATCTCCATCTCCAGCCAGGCGCCCCGGGAGGGGATGATCTTGGCGGAGAAGATGTCCTTGTCGGACGTCTTGTCGATGGAGGAGTCGAAGTACACACCCGGCGAGCGGACGAGCTGCGACACCACGACACGCTCGGTGCCGTTGATGACGAAGGTGCCCTTGTTCGTCATGAGCGGGAAGTCGCCCATGAAGACGGTCTGGGACTTGATCTCGCCGGTCTCGTTGTTGGTGAACTCGGCCGTGACGAAGAGCGGCGCGGCGTAGGTGAAGTCGCGCTCCTTGCACTCGTCGATGGAGTTCTTCGGGGGCTCGAAGCGGTGGTCGCGGAAGGTCAGCGACATCGACCCGGAGAAGTCCTCGATCGGCGAGATCTCCTCGAAGATCTCTTCCAGACCGGACTTGGTGGGGACGTCCTGTCCGTTCTCGAGAGCCGCCTCGACACGAGCCTTCCACGCGGCGTTGCCGAGCAGCCAGTCAAAGCTCTCGGTCTGCAGCGCGAGGAGGTTCGGAACCTCGAGGGGCTCCTTGATCTTTGCAAAGGAGATGCGCAGCGGGGCGGTGCTTGCGCCGTTGTTCGTATTCGCGGTCGAGGCGTTGCGCGAGGCGGCCAAGAGGGGGTCCTTCCGAGGGCTCGGACTCACTACGCGCGTACCGGTCCCAAGCCGAGCAGGAGACTCGAAATCCCAGGTCAGGGCATTCGGTCAACGGTGCTCTCGCGAGGGGATGCCCCTGGTGACGGGCAGGGAGCAGTTAACAGGCAGCGCAAAGGGTCAGTGTAGCCACTTGGCCCACTGATGTCCAGGGCGAGTAATTCGCAACCCTCGTTCTTCTCATCTCCGCGGTACCCCGCGCCTCGACGCACATCGATACTGCCCGTTCGGTCGTCGATCCATGCCTCGGTTCCGGATCGTTGTGACGACGCGTCCTGAGAATTGCGCGCGGCGTGCGGTTCGTCAAGGCCCCCGGCCCCGCGGGCGCACGGCGAAGATCACCTTACTCCGTCCGCGTCCGGGCGTACGACAGGCGCCGCGGGAACGCCGAAGGGCGACCACCCGGTTGGGTGATCGCCCTTGGAAACGCCCTCAGAGGGCGTCAGCGCGAGTCAGGAGACCCGCAAGGAGGTCACTTGACCTCGACGGCCGCGCCGGCGCCCTTGAGGGCCTCGGCAGCCTTGTCGGCGGTCTCCTTGTTGACCTTCTCGAGGACCGGCTTCGGGGTGCCGTCGACGAGGTCCTTGGCCTCCTTCAGGCCCAGGGAGGTCAGCTCACGGACGACCTTGATGACCTGGATCTTCTTGTCACCGGCGCCGGTGAGGATGACGTCGAACTCGTCCTTCTCCTCGACGGCCTCGGCGGCCGGGGCACCCGGGACACCGGCGGCGACGGCGACCGGAGCGGCGGCGGTGACGTCGAACTTCTCCTCGAACGCCTTCACGAACTCGGCGAGCTCGATGAGGGTCATCTCCTCGAACTGCGCGAGCAGGTCTTCCTGAGACAGCTTCGCCATGATGGCGGTCCTTCCACTAATTCGGCTGGTGCCGGATGTACATGTGTGGCGGGCGTACGTTGGGCCCGCGGTGACCGTCGCCCGTCAGGCGGCGGTCAATGTGCGAGCCGAATTACTCGGCACCGCCCTGCTCGGCCTGCTTGGCGCGCAGCGCGTCCACGGTGCGGACGAGCTTCGACGGGAGCGCCTGGAAGAGCGCGGCAGTCTGGGACTGCTTGCCCTTCATGGCACCCGCCAGCTTGGCGAGCAGAACCTCGCGGGACTCGAGGTCCGCAAGCTTCTTGATCTCATCGGCGGACAGCGCCTTGCCGTCAAGGACACCGCCCTTGATGATCAGGTTCGGGTTGTCCTTGGCGAAGTCACGAAGACCCTTCGCCGACTCCACCGGGTCACCGGTGATGAAGGCGACCGCCGTCGGACCAGTGAACTGGTCGTCCAGCGACGTGATCCCGGCCTCGTTGGCCGCAATCTTGGTCAGCGTGTTCTTCACCACGGCGTACTGGGCGTTCTCACCGAGCGAACGGCGCAGCTGCTTGAGCTGTGCCACGGTGAGACCGCGGTACTCGGTCAGCACGGCGGCGTTCGAGCTGCGGAACTTGTCCGTCAGCTCGGCAACCGCAGCAGACTTGTCGGGCCTCGCCATGAGCCTCGGCCTCCTTCCGGGTGATTCGGACCGCGATGGCTGAAGGAAGGAGACTGGGCAAAACGAAACGCCCCGGCGCAGGCGCACGGGGCGTGACTCGACCGGACGACATGCCCGGGAGTACATCCACTGTCACCTGCGCAGGCCGTCCGTAGCTAGCGGATCCTTCGGCGGCTGCACCCCTACGGGCACAGCTACGACCAGCGGTCTTTGGCTTCTGTGGAAGAGTACGGGACCGGGCGGCCGTCAAGCAAATCGGCCGGGAAGTCCGGATCAGGCGGTCGCGCCCCCGGGGCCGTCGGCGCCCTCCAGCGCGCCGGCGAGCTTCTCCATCATCTCCATGAAGTCGAAGGTCTGCCCGGCCGGCGGGGCCTGGACGGCGGCCTTGGTGCCGTAGTCCGAGTAGGTCGCGGACACCTCGACCTGGCCGTCGGGGGTCTCCATGCCGACGTCCATCCTGACGGGGTAGCCGTCCCCGTTGACCCAGACCTCCGTGTCGTACGCCTTCAGGCCGCCCTCCTTCATCTTGGCGACCAGTTCCTCGCGCTCCTTCTCGGAGAGCACGGACAGCGACTTGTTGGAGGCGACCATCTCGTCGACCGTGAGCGTGCCCTTGTAGTGCTGCGTGTCGACGCCGTCGACCTTCTCCGGGCCGACGTGCTTCAGGTTCGGCGAGTCGAGCAGCAGGGCGAGCTGCGCGGCCGGGTCCTGGTTCATGCTCTCCAGGCTGCCGGTGAGCTGCTTCTGGAGGGCCGCGTCACCGGTCTTCTCGCCGAGCGCCTTGAAGTCGAGCTTCATCCAGCGCTTGCCGCCCAGCTCGGCGGGGGCCTTGTCCCCCATGTCCATGTACATGACGTCGTCGACCATGACCATGCGGAAGTCGCCCGAGTCGGCCGCCCCCTCGCCGCCGCCCAACGGGCCGCCGCCGGTGACGGCGATGTCCATCGTGCCGGGGTCCCAGCCCAGGACACCGGTCATCTCCATCTCGCCGGCACCCGCCGCGGCGCCCCCCATGCCTTCGGGCAGGGTCATCGTCATCCGCACCTTGGCGGACTTCGCGGCGGCGGTCTTCTCGTACGCCGTCTGGATGACCTGCGCCGCCGAGGACCACTGCGGCTGGCCGGCCGGCGCGTCCGCGGCCTTCTTCCCGTCACCGCCCTGGCAGCCGGCCGCGCCGGCGAGCACCGCCACGGCCACCGCGGGAACCCCCAGGCGCTTGCGTACGGAGACCTTCATGCCCCACCCCCACAGATGTGCGATCTTCAATCTCTTCGAAACGCTAACGCACGCCACTGACAAACGCGTACGAAAAACCGGCCCCCGCCCCTCCGGAGAGGCGCGGGGACCGGTTCGCGTCGACCGTGCGAGCCGTCAGGCTCAGACCGCGGCCGGGTCCTCCTCGGCGAGGAGGTTCCGGGTGCGGTTGGCGTCCAGCGGGATGCCGGGGCCCATGGTGGTGGACAGGGTCGCCTTCTTGATGTAGCGGCCCTTCGCGGCGGACGGCTTCAGACGGAGGATCTCCTCCAGCGCCGCGGCGTAGTTCTCGACCAGCTTGGTCTCGTCGAACGACACCTTGCCGATGATGAAGTGCAGGTTCGCGTGCTTGTCGACACGGAACTCGATCTTGCCGCCCTTGATGTCCGTCACGGCCTTGGCGACGTCCATCGTGACCGTGCCGGTCTTCGGGTTCGGCATCAGACCACGGGGGCCGAGGAAGCGGCCGAGGCGGCCGACCTTGCCCATGAGGTCCGGGGTGGCGACGACGGCGTCGAAGTCCAGACGGCCCTTCGCGACCTCGTCGATCAGTTCGTCGGAGCCGACGATGTCGGCGCCCGCGGCCTCCGCGGCCGCAGCACGGTCACCGGTCGCGAAGACCAGGACCCGGGCGGTCTTACCGGTGCCGTGCGGAAGGTTCACGGTGCCACGGACCATCTGGTCGGCCTTGCGCGGGTCGACACCCAGGCGGAAGGCGACCTCGACGGTGCCGTCGAACTTGGTGGTGGCGGTGTCCTTGGCGAGACGGACGGCCTCGAGGGGGGCGTAGATGCGCTCCTGGTCGACCTTGGCGTCCGCGCCGCGGAGAGCCTTGCTGCGCTTCACTTCTTCTCCTGCTTTCAGGTATGGAGTCGTGGTCCGGGCCAGCGCGTGGCCCTTCCACAGAGGTTCAGACGGGGGCTGTTCAGCCCTCGATCGTGATGCCCATGGAACGGGCGGTGCCGGCGATGATCTTCTCGGCGGCGTCCAGGTCGTTCGCGTTGAGGTCGGGCAGCTTGGTCGTGGCGATCTCGCGGACCTGGGCGCTCGTCAGCTTGGCGACCTTGGTCTTGTGCGGCTCGCCGGAGCCCTTCTCCACACCCGCGGCCTTGAGGATCATCCTCGACGCCGGCGGGGTCTTGGTGATGAAGGTGAAGGAACGGTCCTCGTAGACCGTGATCTCCACCGGGATGACCCAACCGCGCTGCGACTCGGTCGCGGCGTTGTAGGCCTTGCAGAACTCCATGATGTTGACGCCGTGCTGACCCAGCGCGGGGCCGACCGGCGGGGCCGGGTTGGCGGCACCGGCCTGGATCTGGAGCTTGATAAGCCCCGTGACCTTCTTCTTCTTGGGAGGCATAGCTCTCTCCGGGTCCTAGTGAGAGTGTTCGGCCACCATCCGGTGTCGTACGACACCATCCGGATGGAGGCATACCGCACAACGATAACGGGTATAGCGGTGCGTCCAAAAACCGAGCAGGTCAGAGGGCGGGAGACGCCACTCTGACCTGCTCGATGACTGACGGGGAACCGACCGGGGTCAGTTCTTCTGGATCTGGTCGAAGCTGAGCTCGACCGGGGTCTCGCGGCCGAAGATCTCGACGAGGCCCTTGACCTTCTTCGAGTCGGCGTTGATCTCGTTGATCGTGGCCTGCAGCGTCGCGAACGGGCCGTCGGTGACGGTGACGGAGTCGCCGACTTCAAAGTCCAGGACCTGCACCTCGACCTTGCGGGCGGGCGCGGGCCTGCCCTCGGCCTCGGCGGCCTCGCGGGCGGCCTTCTCCTCGGCCTCCGGGGCGAGCATCTTGACGATCTCGTCCAGCGTCAGCGGGTACGGGTCGTAGGCGTTGCCCACGAAGCCGGTGACACCGGGCGTGTTGCGCACGACGCCCCAGGACTCGTTCGTCAGGTCCATGCGGACGAGCACGTAGCCGGGCAGCTTGTTCTGCCGGACGTTCTTGCGCTCGCCGTTCTTGATCTGGACGATCTCTTCCTCGGGGACCTCGGCCTGGTAGATGAAGTCCTCGACGTTCAGCGAGACGGCGCGCTGCTCCAGGTTGGCCTTCACGCGCTTCTCGTAGCCCGCGTAGGTGTGGATCACGTACCACTCGCCGGGGAGGCCGCGCAGCTCCTCGCGGAGCGCGGCGACCGGGTCGACGGGAGCGGCCGGCTCGGCCTCCTCCTCGTCACCCTCGGTCTCGTCCTCGACCTCGGCGGTCTCGTCGCCCTCGACCTCGACCTCGGCGTCCTGGACGTCGCCCTCGGTGTCCGCGTCCTCGGCGGTCTCGTCGTCCTCGTCCTGGACGGTCTCGACGTCCTCGGCGGCCTCGCCGACAGCGGCGTCCGCAGCTTCCGCCTGGTCCTCGTCGGCCGCCTCGACGACGTCGAGCTCGTCCTGGGCGGACTCGTTCAGGTTCGGGTCAGACACGGTGGCTGCTTCTTCCTGGATACAGATGGGGTGGAACATGCGAAAAGGGGCGCCGGGGTGGGCGCCCTCCGCGGGAATCAGCCGAAGACGTACTTGACTGCTTCCTGGAAGCCGAAGTCGATGCCGGTCACCATGCCGATCATGATGACGACGAAGATGATCACGACCGTCGTGTACGTGGTCAGCTGGTTACGAGTGGGCCAGACGACCTTGCGCAGCTCGGCGACGATCTGACGGTAGAACAACGCGAGACGGCCCAGCGGGCCCTTCTTGGCTCGCTTGCCACCCTTGCGGTTCTTCTTCTTGGACTCCGGCGCTTCGTCCTCAGCATCAGGCATGTCGATGGAGCCTACGGCGTCCGTCACGTATCTCACCTGATTCCGGGTCGGCCGTGCCGCGCCCGGGTGGAGCCGCACGGCGGTGCAATGAAGTACATACCTGCGCACACAACCTGGCGGTGTGTGTAGCAGGGCCGGAGGGACTTGAACCCCCAACCGCTGGTTTTGGAGACCAGTGCTCTACCAATTGAGCTACGACCCTTTGTCGTTCTCCCCCAACCTACCGCATCCCGAGCGGTGCTCACGGTGTGGTCGGCGGGGGCCAACGAGCAGAGAGTGTACGTGCTCGGCGCCCCCGCGTCGAACAGATAGCCCCGGCGGACTTCGTGCCGCCCTCCCGCACCCGCCGCTCCCCGCCCTCCGCGGGGGCCTTCCGGGCCCCGCGCGAACAGGTGGTCGACGCCGTCGTCCGCTGGGCGAAACCTGTGTGCCCGGCCCCGGCGGGGTCTGGGACGATGGGCCGTATGAGCGCTGCAACTCCTCCGACCGAACGCCGGGTCTCCGCCCGCATCGGCGCGATCTCCGAGTCCGCGACCCTCGCCGTCGACGCCAAGGCCAAGGCCCTCAAGGCCGCCGGGCGCCCGGTGATCGGCTTCGGCGCGGGCGAGCCCGACTTCCCGACCCCCGACTACATCGTCGAGGCGGCCGTGGAAGCCTGCCGCAACCCGAAGTACCACCGCTACACGCCGGCCGGCGGCCTCCCCGAGCTGAAGGCCGCGATCGCCGCCAAGACGCTGCGGGACTCCGGGTACGAGGTGGACCCCTCCCAGATCCTGGTCACCAACGGCGGCAAGCAGGCGATCTACGAGGCGTTCGCCGCGATCCTGGACCCGGGCGACGAGGTCATCGTCCCCGCCCCGTACTGGACGACGTACCCGGAGTCGATCCGGCTGGCCGGCGGCGTCCCCGTGGAGGTCGTCGCCGACGAGACGACCGGCTACCGCGTCTCCGTCGAGCAGCTGGAGGCGGCCCGCACCGAGCGGACCAAGGTCGTCCTGTTCGTGTCCCCGTCCAACCCGACCGGCGCCGTCTACGCGCGCGAGGACGCCGAGGCGATCGGCCGCTGGGCCGTCGAGCACGGCCTGTGGGTCCTGACGGACGAGATCTACGAGCACCTCGTGTACGGCGACGCGACCTTCACCTCGCTGCCGGCGCTCGTCCCCGAGCTGCGCGAGAAGTGCCTCGTGGTCAACGGCGTGGCCAAGACGTACGCCATGACGGGCTGGCGCGTCGGGTGGATCGTCGGCCCGAAGGACGTCGTGAAGGCCGCGACGAACCTCCAGTCGCACGCCACGTCGAACGTCTCGAACGTCGCCCAGGTGGCCGCGCTCGCCGCCGTCTCCGGCGACCTCTCCGCGGTCGCGGAGATGCGCACGGCGTTCGACCGGCGCCGCCAGACGATCGTGCGGATGCTGAACGAGATCGACGGCGTGGTCTGCCCGACGCCGGAGGGCGCCTTCTACGCGTACCCGTCGGTGAAGGGGCTCCTGGGCAAGGAGATCCGGGGGAAGCGCCCGCAGTCGTCCATCGAGCTGGCGGCGCTGATCCTGGACGAGGTCGAGGTCGCCGTGGTCCCGGGCGAGGCCTTCGGCACGCCGGGCTACCTGCGCCTGTCGTACGCGCTGGGTGACGAGGACCTGGCCGAGGGCGTGTCGCGGATCCAGAAGCTGCTGGCGGAGGCGCGCGACTAGGCGCACGCCGGTTCCGGTGGACGGGCCCCGGCCGGGCTTCCCGGCCGGGGCCCGTTTTTCCGTTCCCGCGGGTACCCGTTCGGAGAAAGGGGCTGTTTCGGGGCGCGGGTCTGCGGCAGGATCCCCTGATGGAGCACGTCCGCGATCTGAAACTGCTGCCGAAGGCCCATCTGCACCTGCACTTCACGGGCTCGATGCGGCCCTCCACCCTGCTGGAGCTGGCCGACAAGTACGGCGTCCACCTGCCCGAGGCGCTGACCGGCGGGGAGCCGCCGAGACTACGGGCCACCGACGAGCGCGGCTGGTTCCGGTTCCAGCGGCTGTACGACATCGCCCGGTCGTGCCTGCGGGAGCCGGAGGACATCCGGCGGCTGGTGCTGGAGGCCGCCGAGGAGGACGTGCAGGACGGGTCGGGCTGGCTGGAGATCCAGGTGGACCCCACGTCGTACGCGCCACGGCTGGGGGGCCTGATCCCGGCGCTGGAGGTCATCCTGGACGCGGTGGCGGCGGCCTCGCGGGACACGGGTCTGGAGATCCGCGTCGTGGTGGCGGCGAACCGGATGAAGCACCCGCTGGACGCGCGCACGCTGGCCCGGCTGGCGGTGCGGTACGCGGACCGGGGCGTCGTCGGGTTCGGGCTGTCGAACGACGAGCGGCGCGGGATGGCGCGGGACTTCGACCGGGCGTTCGCGATCGCGCGGGAGGGCGGGCTGCTGGCGGTGCCGCACGGCGGCGAGCTGACGGGACCCGCGTCGGTCCGGGACTGCCTGGACGACCTGCGGGCGTCGCGCATCGGCCACGGCGTACGGGCCGTGGAGGACCCGCGGCTGCTGCGGCGGCTGGCCGAGAAGGGCGTGACGTGCGAGGTGTGCCCGGCGTCGAACGTGGCGCTGGGGGTGTACGAGAAGCCCGAGCACGTACCGCTGCGGGCGCTCTTCGAGGCGGGTGTGCCGATGGCGCTGGGCGCGGACGACCCGCTGCTGTTCGGGGCGCGGCTGGCGGACCAGTACGAGATCGCCCGGCACCACCACGGCTTCACGGACGCCGAGCTGGCGGAACTGGCGCGGCAGTCGGTGCGGGCGTCGGTGGCCCCGGTGGACACGCGCGCGAAGCTGCTGTCGGGGATCGACGCGTGGCTGGCGGACGGGTGAGGCCGCGCCGGGTGCCCGTCCGCCCGCTCAGGCCAGGCCGGCAAACGCCGACCTGCGGGCCGTGGAGGCCGCCCTGCGGGACAGTGCTGCGGACTGGACGTCGCTCCGGCCGCCGCGGCTCGTGGACACCCCGCTGACGGGGCGGTACCGCACGGCGGTCGACGCCAACCCGCGCGGCGGCGCCAGGATCGCGCGGGCCGACGTGGCCCACGCGACGCCGGCGCTGACGACCGACCCGGCGGCGGTGCGACGGGCGGGTGGGGGTGGCGTACTAGGAGGCCGTCTCCCGGGCGATGCGCTGGAGCTGGTCGAGCACGTCCGGGCACCGGGCGCGGTCCTCGTCGTCGATCCGGTCCGCGGGGAGGTACGTCCAGGTCATGGGCGTGGCCTCGATCAGCGGACTCTCGACCGTCATCAGGACCCGCCCGCCCATGAGGCGGGCCTGGGCGGCCGTCGGCAGGTCGTGGACCAGGTCCTCGAGCGTCCCCGGCGGGAACCCCTCGGCCTCCCACAGCCGTCCGCCGAACACGAGGTACCGCTTGTCGCAGCCCGTGGGCCAGTCGTACGGGTACTGGGCGTTGTCCACGGGCTTCGCCGGGCCGACCGTGGCGGCGGGCGCGTCGGAGTACCCGCGCGGGGGCTCCTCGGCGAGGCAGTCGGCCCGCGTCTCGTCGGCCAGGGGCCGGAAGACGATCGTCCGCGGGTTCGGGGCGTCGAACTCGAAGACGGCGACGGGCGTCTTGACCCCCGGGTCGTCCACCAGGCGCATGAACCCGTGGGCGCGGTCCGAGACCCACGAGGAGAAGGAGGGGACCTTCTCCGCCTCCCACACGCGCCCGCCGAAGACGGCGTACCGCAGGCCGCAGATCGGCGACAGGTCGTAGCGGTATCGGACGTTCTCGACGGGAGAGCGCGGTCCGGTGTCCAGGGGTTCGCCCTCCTCGGACCGCGGCTGCGGCGGGTAGACCCCCCTGCCGACCGGACGTGGACGGGACGGATCGCCGCCCCGGGAGGAGGCCGCTGTGTCACCGGACCCCGTGACGGCCGCCACGGAGTCCGGGGAGGGGGCGGGGCCGCCCGTCCAGCGCACCCCCAGCACCGACCCCGCCGCCACCAGCGCCGTGGCCGCCCCGGCGGCCAGCGCGCGCCGCCGGTGGCGGGTGCGGCGGCCGAGGGCCACCACCGCGCCGGCCGGCGGCACCGCGCCGGCCGTTCCGTCCGTGTCGGCGAGCTCCCTCAGCCCCCGCCGCAGCTCGTCCTCGTCGATGTGGGTCATCGCGTGCCCCTTCCCGCGTAACCGGCGAGCGCGCCCGCGGCGCGCAGCCGCTCCAAGGCCCTGTTGGTCCGGCTCTTGACCGTCCCGGGCGAACAGCCGAGCAGTTCGGCCGTCTCCTCCACCGACAGGTCCTCGTAGAAGCGGAGCACCACCACGGCGCGCTGGGCGCGGGGCAGGGCGCCGAGGGCGCGGGCCAGTTCCAGCCGCGTCTCGGCGCCGCCCGCCATGTCCCGGCCGTCCGTCACGGCGGCACCCTCGCCGTCGGGGTGGGCGGTCTCGGTGTGCCAGCGGCGACGGCGCCAGGTCGCGTACAGGTTGACGACGACCTTGCGCGCGTACGCCTGCGGGGACGCCCAGCTCCCGCACCTCCCCCAGTGCAGGTACACCTTCACCAGCGCGGCCTGCACGAGGTCCTCGGCGGCGTGCCGGTCGCCCGTCAGGAGACGGGCGGTGCGCAGCAGCGACGCGTACGACGCCTCGGTGAACCGCGTGAAGTCCTGATCGTGCGCCGTGGGCGAACCCGTCCTCACCGATGATCCCCTCGATCAGCGGATGGCGGTCCCGGTTCGTGCTCCGAGGGACCCTGTCACCCACTCGACAACCTGGGGGACCCGGCGGGTTCCCTCCCGTTTCCGGGCCGGGTCAGAGGCTGACGCCGACCGTCACCGGCTCGTTGACCAGCGTGACGCCGAACGCGTCCCGCACACCGGCGACGACTTCGCGCGCGAGGGCGAGGAGGTCCTCGGTGGTGGCGTCGCCGCGGTTGGTGAGGGCGAGGGTGTGCTTGGTGGAGATGCGGGCGGGCCCGGCGCCGTACCCCTTGGTGAACCCGGCCTTGTCGATCAGCCAGGCCGCCGACGTCTTGGTCCGGCCGTCGCCCGCGGGGTAGGCGGGCGGGGTCGTGTCGGGGCCGAGGCGGTCGCGCACGCGGTCGAGGAACGCGGCGTACTCGGCGTCGCTCAGGATCGGGTTGGTGAAGAACGACCCGGCGGACCAGGTGTCGTGGTCGTCGGGGTCGAGGACCATGCCCTTGCCGGCGCGCAGGGCGAGGACGGCCTCGCGGGCGGCGGCCACGGGGACGCGGTCGCCGGGCTCGACGCCGAGGGCGCGGGCGGTCTCCGCGTACCGGACGGGGGCGCTCATCCCCCCGGCGTCCTCCAGCCCGAACCGGACGCGCAGGACGACGAACCGGTCGGGGTCCGCCTTGAAGCGGCTGTGCCGGTAGGAGAAGGCGCAGTCGGCGCCGGAGAGGGTGACGACCTCCTCGGCGCGGCGGTCGTACGCCACGACCTCGGTGAGCGTGGCGGCGACCTCCTGGCCGTACGCGCCGACGTTCTGGATCGGGGTGGCGCCGGCCGAGCCGGGGATGCCGGCCAGGCACTCGATGCCGGCGAGCCCGGCCTCGACGGTGCGGGTGACGGCGTCGGACCACACCTCGCCGGCGGCCAGCTCCAGCCGCGTGCCGTCGAGGGCGAAGCCGCGGGTGGCGATGCGCAGGGCGGTGCCGTCGAAGCCCTTGTCGCCGATGACCAGGTTGGACCCGCCGCCGATGACGAGCAGCGGCGTGCCGGCCCGGTCGGCCTCGCGCACGGCGGCGACGACCTCGTCGTCGGTACGGGCGGTGATCAGCCGCCTGGCGGGCCCCCCGAGCCGGAACGTGGTCAGCGGGGCGAGCGGAGCGTCATGGGTAACCTGCACCCGCCCAGCCTACGGTGCGCCCGGCACGGGCCCGGGACCACCGCGGCGGCGGTGCGCGCCGGGCCCGCACCGGCCGGCGGCGGGGGCTCAGGCGAGCCGGACCACCGCGCGGGACATGCCCAGGACCTTCTGGCCCTCGCTCGTGGCCGTCAGGTCGACGCGGACGCGGCGGTCGTCGAGCTTGGCCGCGACCTTGGCGGTGACCTGGATCACCGCGCCCCGGTCGTCGTCCGGGACGACGACGGGCTTCGTGAAGCGGACGCCGTACTCGACGACCGCGCCCGGGTCGCCCGCCCAGTCCGTGACGACGCGCGCGGCCTCGGCCATCGTGAACATGCCGTGCGCGATGACGTCCGGCAGGCCGACCTCGCGGGCGAACCTCTCGTTCCAGTGGATGGGGTTGAAGTCGCCGGACGCGCCCGCGTACCGCACCAGCGTGGCGCGCGTCACGGGGAATTCCCGCGGCGGCAGTTCCGTGCCGACCTCGACCTCGTCGAAAGAGACCTTCGCGGTCATGGTGTTCCTCACGCCTCCTCTGCCGCGCGCGCCACGAGCTTCGTCCACGCCGTCACGACGTGTTCGCCCGTCTCGTCGCGGACCTCGCCCCGGATGTCGAGGATGTCGTTGCCGGCGAGCGACTTGATCGCCTCGATGGTGGAGGTGACCGTCAACCGGTCCCCCGCCCGTACGGGCCGGCTGTACGCGAATTTCTGGTCGCCGTGCACGACCCGGCTGTAGTCGAGCCCGAGCTGCGGGTCGGAGATCACCTGGCCCGCCGCCTTGAAGGTGATGGCGAACACGAAAGTCGGCGGGGCGATCACATCGGGATACCCGAGCGCTTTCGCGGCCTCCGTGTCGGTGAAGACCGGGTTCGCGTCCCCGATGGCCTCGGCGAACTCGCGGATCTTTTCCCGGCCGACCTCGTACGGCGCGGTGGGCGGATAGCTCCGCCCGACGAAGGACTGGTCGAGCGCCATGTGCCCGGTACCTCCTGGTGTCCTTGCTCTGTGGTGGGCTTGCTGGGGAAACGACACGAGGCCGCCCCCGATGGGGACGGCCTCGTGTACGAGCCTGTTTTTAGCGCGTTTCGCGGTGCGCAGTGTGCGCGTTGCAGCGCGGGCAGTGCTTCTTCATCTCAAGACGGTCCGGGTTGTTACGCCGGTTCTTCTTGGTGATGTAGTTCCGCTCCTTGCACTCCACGCAGGCCAGCGTGATCTTCGGGCGGACGTCGGTGGCAGCCACGTGAGTGCTCCTTGACGGACGGATGGACGGATGGAACGCAGAAAAGAGTAGCCGATCGAAGGACCGACCCCACAATCGGCTACTGGGAGTAGCGGTGACCGGACTTGAACCGGTGACACAGCGATTATGAGCCGCTTGCTCTACCGACTGAGCTACACCGCTTTGATGTATGGATCACCTCACCCGAAGGTGAGGATCTCCCCACACCAGAGCCCCAATACGGAATCGAACCGTAGACCTTCTCCTTACCATGGAGACGCTCTGCCGACTGAGCTATTGGGGCGAGCGATGAAGACATTACACGGTCCGCGGCCGTTCACCCAAATCCGTTTGGCCGGGCTCGCCGGCCGCGCCGTTGCCGGCGCCCCGGAGACCCCGCGAACGGCACCCGGAGGGCGGCGGGGACGCCCCGGACGACACCGGGGCCGGCGCCCCGCACGGTGCCCGCGGCCCACGCCCGGTACGACTATTGCGCTCCTCCTCGAAGCCCGGACGGCGGCGCCCTAGGCTCGGCTCACGCCGCGCGATCTTGCCCCGCAGACGCCCGGCACCCCCCGTGACCTCCCCAGGAGCCCGATGTCCTCTGACAGCCAGCAGCCGTGGCCGCCCGAGGGCGCCACCACCGACACGACCACGCTGCTGCTGTGCGGCGCCCGCCTCACCGACGGGCGGACCGTCGACGTACGACTCAGCGGCGGGCGGATCGAGGCCGTCGGCACGCCCGGCAGCCTCGGCTCCCACGGCGCCCGCGTCGACCTCGCCGGGTACCTCCTGCTGCCTGCCCCCGCCGAGCCGCACGCCCACGCCGACACGGCGCTCGGCGGTGACGCGGCCGGCCCCGTCTCGTACGCCGCCGAGGACGTCCAGCGGCGCGCCACGGAGGCGGCGCTGCTCCAGCTGGGCCACGGGGCGACGGCGCTGCGCGCGCACGTGCGGATCGGGGACGTGCAGGGGCTGGCGCCGCTGGAGGCCGTGCTGCAGGCGCGTCGTTCGCTGCGCGGGCTGGCCGACCTGGCGACGGTGGCGGTGCCCCGGCTGCTGACGGGCGTGGCGGGGGCGGACGGGCTGGCGATGCTGCGGGACGCGGTGAGGATGGGCGCGTCGGTGGTGGGCGGCTGCCCGGACCTCGACCCGGACCCGGCGGGGTACGCGGAGGCGGTGCTGGAGGTGGCGGCGGAGCACGGCTGCCCGGTGGACCTGCACACGGACGGTGACGACCCGGCGCGGCTGGCGCGGCTGGCGGCGATGGCGGGCGGGCTGCGGCCGGGGGTGGTGATCGGCCCGTGCGGGGCGCTGGCGCGGCTGCCGGTGGACGCGCGGACGCGGGTGGCGGACCGGCTGGCGGCGGCCGGGGTGACGGTGACGTGCCTGCCGCAGGGCGGATGCGCGGGTACGGAGGTGCGGGGCGTGGCGCCGGTGCGGCTGCTGCGTTCGGCGGGCGTGCGGATCGCGGCGGGCAGCGGTGCGCTGCGGGACCTGGCGAACCCGGTGGGGCGCGGTGATCCGCTGGAGGCGGCGTACCTGCTGGTGTCGCAGTGCGGGCTGCGGCCGACGGAGGCGTACGGGGCGGTGAGCGAGGCCGCGCGGGAGGCGATGGGGCTGCCGCCCGTGCGGGTGGAGGCGGGGTTCCCGGCGGAGCTGCTGGCGGTGCGCGGGGAGCGGCTGGCCGGGGTACTGTCGCTGGCGTACAGCCGGATCGTGGTGCACCGGGGGCGGGTGGTGGCGCGCACGAGCGCGGTGCGGGAGTACTGCGACTCGGCGGCGCCGGAGCTGCCCCGGCAGGCCCGGCCGGACGTGCGTCCGTGAGCGCTACGCGCGCGTGGGCCGTTGGGCCGTACCACGGCTTGCTCCGGCCGGAGAGATCCTGCTGGATGAGCGCTACGCGCGTGGGCCGTATCTGTCCCTCTGCGGCACCCCTGGCCCCCCGATGGTGAGCGCTACGCGCGCGTGGGCCGTACGGTCGTGAGCATGCGCATTGTCATCGCTGGAGGACACGGCCAGATCGCGCGGCGCCTGGAGCGCCTGCTGGCGGCGGCCGGGCACGAGGTCGCGGGCATCATCCGGAAGCCGGAGCAGACGGACGCCCTGCGCGAGGCGGGCGCCGAACCGGTGCTCCTGGACATGGAGTCGGCGTCCCTGGAAATGGTCGCGGCGGTCCTGCAGGGGGCGGACGCGGCGGTCTTCGCGGCGGGCGCGGGGCCGGGCAGCGGAGCGGCCCGCAAGGAGACGGTGGACCGGGACGCGGCGATCCTGTTCGCCGACGCGGCGGAGCGGGCGGGGGTGCGGCGGCACGTGGTGGTGTCGTCGATGGGCGCGGACCCGGCGCACGAGGGCGACGAGGTGTTCGACGCGTACCTGCGCGCGAAGGGCGCGGCGGACGCGCACGTACGCGCCAAGGACGCCCTGGACTGGACGATCCTGCGCCCGGGCGCGCTGACGGACGACGCGGGCACGGGCCTGGTCCGCCTGGAGGCGACGACGGGCCGCGGCCCGGTCCCCCGCGACGACGTGGCGGCGGTCCTGGCCGAACTGCTGGAGACCCCGGCGACGGCGGGCCTGACCCTGGAACTCGTCTCGGGCCGGACCCCGATCCCGGTGGCGGTGAGAGCCGTGACCGGCAACTGACCCCACCGCCCTCGTCCCCCGGCGCTCACCGCCCCGAGCGCCGGGCGGCGACGCCGGTTCCGGGTCGGGGGCCTTCGTCCGCCCCGGGTGTGCGCCGCACGTCCGGCCACTGTTGACGTACGCGCCAAGAGCCCTGGGCAGCAGCGGTTTTCAGGGAGCCGTCCCTCCAGAACCAGCCTGTTCTTCAGCCGTCTCCCGGCGGGTCCGGCTCCCGGGCGGGTCCGGAACGCGTGGGGCTCCGGAACGCGTGGGGGTGAAAGCCGACCCACCGTGACTTCCGGAGCAGGGAATTCGGCGAACGGCACCGGCTGTGAACCGTCGCCCCACCCGCTGCGCGACGTGGAAGGATCGGGCCATGGCCGACTTCCTGACATCCCAGCAGCTCACCCGACGCACCTCGGCTGCGGTCGACGCGGCTGTCGGAGCGGGGCGCGGACTCGGTCTCACCGTGACCGATGCCACGGTGCTCCACGACCTGTTCTCCGTCGTGGTCCACCTTGCGCCCTCCCCGGTCGTGGCCCGGGTTCCCACCGTCCTGCCGCCCTGCACGGATCTCAATTCCCTGACGCGCCGCCAGCAGACGGAACTGGACGTGACACGGTGGCTCGCGGACCGGGGGACCCCCGTGATCCCGCCCAGTCCCCTCGTGCCACGGGAACCCGTTCAGCGCGACGGATTCTCGATGACGTTCTGGCAGTTCGTCGAGGAGGACCGGAACAAGGAGCCCGACTACGCGGCGAACTCCGAGAGCGTCGCCGATCTGCACGCCGCGATGCGCGCGTACCCGGGCCGGCTGGCGTTCCTGTCCGCGGCCGAGCCGCGGTTCGTCGAGGAAAGCCTCGCTCTGCTCGCAGAGCGCCCCGATCTCATCGGCCCGGGCGATCTGGACCGTGCACGTCGCGAGTGGCAGGTCCTGGAGCCCCTGGTGCGCTCACGCGCCGTGTTCGAGGAAGCGTTCCCGGGGATCGACCTCCAGCCCGTCCACGGCGACTGTCCGCCCGTGAACATCTTCTCCGGAGTGGACGGGGACCTCTACTCCGACTTCGAGCTGGTCACGTTGGGTCCCGTCGAGTGGGACCTGGCCGCCCTCGGACCCGACTCCGAATCGGCCTACAACCGCGGTGCGCGGCGCAACGGCATGAGGCCGCTGGACGAGGACGTTCTCGGCTTCGTGAACGCCGTGGGGATGTTGCGGGTCATCGCCTGCCTCGCGCTCGCGCCGCAGCTTCCCCCGTTGGCGGAGTACGTGAAGCCGTCGATCGACCGATGGCGGACGATGCCGTTCGCCGGCGGCGTGGCCGGCTGACCAGTACGCGGCAGCCGCCGGCCGCCCCGTCCCGGCGGCTGGGCGGCACGGCCCCCTCCGGTTCGGTCACCGCCCGGGAGCGGGCCGTCTTCCACCAGGCCCTCGGCTTCGCCGTGGACGCCGAGCTGCTCGTGGAGAACCCGCTCCCCGTCCGTGCGCTGGAAGGCACGGAGGGGGCACGTAGGAGGACCCGCAGGTCGTACCGGAACCCGTCCAGGCCGCCGCGCCCCTCGCCGCCGTACGGAAGCAGGGCGATCGCGGCAGGCGCCCGGAGGCGTTCTTCGGCTGCGTCTCCTACTCGGCCGCGCACCCCGGCGAACTGCGGGGCTCCGGCTCCAGGGCTGCGAGCTCCCCCGCCGCGGGTGGGGCGTGATCCGGCTACGGGAGAGCCGGGCGCGCTCCGGGAGTTCCTGGGCGGACACCGGCGAGTCCCACGACCGCCGGGCCTCAAGCACCGACCGCGCCCGCAGGACGGTCCGCCACGTTCCGATGCCGCCGGAACCGGTGGCCCTGCTCCGCCGGCACGTCACCCTGTACGGCCCCGCCGGCGACGGCCGCCTCTTCCGCACGACGCGCGGCGCGCGGCGGCATGGTCCAGGAGAGCGGATACGGGGCGGTCCGGGCCCGCGCCCGGGAAGACGCCCTCCCTCTTGTCCGAGCGGAAAACCAAGCCGACCGAGCAGTCATATGATCTTCGTCACGCCGCCGTGTCCACGTGGCTCAGCTCCGGCGTGGAGCCCCGGCTCGTCGCCCAGTGCGCCGGCCACAGCACGGCCGTCCCTTCCGGGTGTGCGCGGGGTTCCTGAAGGGCGGCGACGAGGCAGCCAACGCCAAGGTCTCCGTCCGGCTCAACCCGCACCGCGAAGGCGGCACGGCGTAGCCGAGGCGGCCTGTCCGTAGGCCGAAAGCAGGCGGCGGCTGAACCCGTCCACACCCCGTCCAGACACGCCGGTACGAGGCGGGATGCAGCGAGACAGTCCGGGACGCCCAACCGGCCGCCCCAACCAAAAAGATCGGCCCCCGACCAACGTTTCTGCTGGTCGAGGGCCGATCACTTCCAGTGGCGGCGCCAGGATTCGAACCTGGGTAGGCTAAGCCGACGGATTTACAGTCCGCTCCCATTGGCCACTCGGGCACACCGCCATGGGATGCCGCCTTGAAGCTCCTCCTCGCGGGGGTGCTCCCTGGCAACGACGTAAACAATACCCGATCCCCAGGGGTGGTCCGCCACCGGATTTGATCAGCGCCCGGGGTGGGTGGGGTGACTAGGCTTGGGGTGGCGGTCGGCGCTGGGCCGCCGCTCTCCCACCACCCGATGCAAGGAGCCACAGGACATGGCCGACTCCAGTTTCGACATCGTCTCGAAGGTCGAGCGGCAGGAGGTCGACAACGCCCTCAACCAGGCGGCGAAGGAGATCTCCCAGCGCTACGACTTCAAGAACGTCGGGGCGTCGATCTCCTGGTCCGGCGACAAGATCCTGATGCAGGCGAACTCCGAGGACCGGGTCAAGGCGATCCTCGACGTGTTCGAGACCAAGCTGGTGAAGCGGGGGATCTCGCTGAAGTCGCTGGAGGCCGGCGAGCCGCAGCTGTCCGGCAAGGAGTACAAGATCTTCGCGACGATCCAGGAGGGCATCTCCCAGGAGAACGCCAAGAAGGTCGCCAAGATCATCCGCGATGAGGGGCCCAAGGGCGTCAAGGCCCAGGTGCAGGGCGACGAGCTGCGGGTCAGCTCCAAGAGCCGGGACGACCTGCAGGCCGTGATCGCGCTGCTGAAGGGCAAGGACTTCGACTTCGCGTTGCAGTTCGTGAACTACCGCTGAGCAAGCCTCTGCCCTGCTGAAACCCTGCTGGACCCTGTCGTTGAAGGGTTTGTGGGGTGTGGATCGTGGCGGGGTGACACGCCGCCGTGAACCGTCCGGCGCAGAGTTGAGGTCTGATACGACCGTTGCTGCCCCGGCCCGCGCTGGGGCGGCCACGGCTGGACGACCGGATGGTCCTCAACGGGATCCCGTGGAAGGTACGCATCGGGGTTCCGTGGAAGGTCCGCACCGGGGTCGCCCGGCGGGACGCGCCCGAACGGTACGGGTCGTGGACCACGCTCCACACCCGTTTCCGCAGGTGGGCGGCGGACCGCACGTTCGAACGGATGCTGCGGGCCGCGCAGGCGACGGCATACGCCGCGGGCGACATCGACTGGCCGGTGTCGATCGACTCCACCTTCGTCCGCGCCCACCAGCACGCCGCCAGGGCCGAAAAGGGGGGCTCCACGCCCCGGCGCCCGGCCGGTCCAGGGGCGGCCCGACCTGCACGATTCATCTGGTCTGCGACGGGTTCGGACGCCCGCTCGCGTTCGCCCTGACCGGCGGGAACACAGGCGACTGCCCCCAGTTCACCACCCTGATGGGCGCCATCCGCGTGCCCCGTACCGGGCCGGGACGGCCCTGGAGACGACCCGATCACGTCATCGGCGACAAGGGGCTGCGGCTCGAAGGCGATCCGCACCTGGCCCCGCCCGGCGGGGCATCGCCCACACGATCCGCGAGCGGGCGGACCAGGTCCGCAACCGGGTCCGAGAGAGCAGCCTCGGCGGGCGGCCTTCGACCGTGACGTCCACAAACACCGCAACGTCGTGGAACGGTGCTTCGACCGCCCCAAGCAGTGGCGCGGCACCGCCACCCGGTACGACAGGACCGCCCCACTCCTGCCAGGCAGCCGCCACCCTCGCATCGCTCCTGATGTGGGCCTGACACTTTGACGGCCGCTCCTGGGAGAGCGCCACCGGGCACACCCGAGCCGCGTGCGCGTGAGCCGCGAACCATCCCTCCCCTTCGACCGGAGGGGTGATCCCGCCGCGCCCGACTGCCCTGTCGGTGGTGCCTCCTACGCTTTCCGCATGGCCACGAACCGCACCAAGGTGCCTCGCCCGTTAGCCCGACAGCTCTTGGTCGAAGCCGGCCACCGGTGCGCGATACCGACGTGCCGCGCGACCCCTCTGGAGATCGCACACATCGTGCCCTGGCACCGCGTCCAGAGGCACGATTTCCACAACATGATCGTCCTGTGCCCGAACTGCCACACCCGCTTCGATCGCGGAGACATCGACCGCCAGGCCATGTTCCGCTACAAGGAGCTGCTGCGGCTCTCGGACCCCAATCGTGTGGCACCCGAAGATCCTTCCCCGAGAGCGGGTCTCATCCGGGCGTACCGGTTGTTCCAGAACGAGATGACCAGGTGGCACCAGTCCATCTCCGATCTGGTCGCGGCGGTGGTGCTCTCCTCCACCGGCTTTCCGATCGAAAACCTGAGGAGGTGCCGCAGTGCGGCGTCCGTCGCCCGCGCGGCCACCGACAAGCTGGGCGAGCTGGGGGATGAGGGCGTCGCCGAGGCGGCGAACCGCGTCTTCGACTGGTTCCGACACTGGGCGGACGACGTGTTCGACCTCAAGCCTTCCGCCTTCAGCAAGAGCGGGGACGACTACGAGGAGTGGAAGCAGGAGAGGTTCATGGCCTTCGTCGTGCTCCACGAGGAGGTCTGCGCGGCTCTGGACCTGGACCCCACGGAGCTGGACTTCTTCGAGGCCGAGAGAGACGGCCAGGAGCTCCCCCAGGTCTCCCTCGGCACCCGCGGCTTGTGGGAGACGGATGAGTGACCGCGCGCGGCGTGTCGCTCCCGGGGCCTTCAGGGCCGTGTCCGAAAGTCTCCGGTCGGTGGGCGGCGGGGGTCACGCACTGGAGTCATGGACGACATCGCCGCGAACGCGTACGTCGACGGCCCCGGGTGTACGTCGACGGCCCCGGGCGAGACGCTGCTTGTCGGGCGGCTCGCCGAAGGGGGCCGTGCCGGGCGGTGCTCACTGTCCCTGCCGAGCAGGAGGGTGCCGTCGAGGTCGAGGACGGGGGGCCTTGGCGCCCGGGGCCTTCACCGAGATCGCCGGGCGACACGGTGAGTACTTCGCCGGGCGGCGCCGCTCGCGTCACAGGCCGTGGACCACTTCCGAGGAGCGGACGCGAGAGGGCGTACACGCGGGCGCACGACCACGAGCAACGCCGTCAGACGGCGGCAATCACTGATCGTGGTACCCGCACGTCACCTTCCCTTTCCGGGTTCAGTGCGGGCCAGAAACGAGTGCGGGCGGTACGTACACCACCGCTGACCCTGTCGGTGGGCGGGGCGGGAGCGGACGCGTCCCGGTGGCCGGTCCGCCCCCGACTCGTGGGACCTCGTGTCGGAATTCCGCCAGCGGCGGGTGGGCGGCCGGGTCAGACTGGGGACATGACTGTGTACGCGCGGGTCGACGGGCCTCTGGGCAGCATGTTGTTGACGGGCGAGGAGACCCCGGACGGGGCCGTGGCGCTGGCGTCGTTGTCCCTGCCGGAGCAGAAGGGCGCCGTCACCGTGCGGGAGGGGTGGCGGCACGCACCGGAGGCGTTCACACGCGTCGCCGAGCAGTTGGAGGAGTACTTCGCGGGGAGGATCAAGGCGTTCGACCTCCCGTTGGCCCCGGAGGGTGCGGGGACGCCGTTCCAGCGGCGGGTCTGGCGGGTGCTGGACGACATCCCGTACGGCATGACCACCACGTACGGGGAGATCGCGGCGCGCGTGGGCGTCTCCGGTGCCGGGGTGCGGGCCGTGGGGACGGCCATCGGGCGCAATCCGCTGCTGGTCGTACGGCCCTGTCACCGGGTGATCGGGGCGGACGGTTCGCTGCGGGGGTACGCGGCGGGGCCGGAGCGCAAGGAGCGGCTGCTCGGCCTGGAGGGTGCGCTCGTACGGTGACGGGCGCGCTGTTCCCGCTGGGGCGCGGGCGGGTGGAGGTCGCGCCCGGCGCGGTGCACGTGCCGGGGTGGCTGTCCCCGCAGCGGCAGCGGGAACTGGTCGAGGCGTGCCGGGCGTGGGCGCGCGGGCCGGTGCCGATCCGGCACACCGTGCTGCCGGGCGGCGGGGTGATGTCGGTGCGGACCGTGTGCCTGGGCTGGCACTGGCTGCCGTACCGGTACTCGCGGACCGCCGACGACGTGAACGGGGCGCCCGTCGCGGCCTTCCCCGGCTGGCTCGGGGACCTCGGGCGGGAGGCCGTCGCCGCGGCGTACGGGGAGGACGACGGGTACCGGCCCGACGCGGCGCTGATCAACTTCTATGACGGGGACGCGCGCATGGGCATGCACCAGGACCGCGAGGAGCGGTCGGCGGCTCCCGTCGTGTCACTGAGCATCGGCGACGGCTGCCTCTTCCGGTTCGGCAACGCGGAGGGGCGGGGGCGGCCGTACACCGATGTGCGGCTGGAGTCGGGGGACCTGTTCGTCTTCGGCGGGCCGTCGCGGTTCGCGTACCACGGCGTGCCGAAGGTGTATCCGGGCACGGGCGACCCCGCGGTGGGCCCGCGTACCGGACGGTTGAACATCACCCTGCGGGAGACCGGGCTCGCCGGTGGCGGGTAGGTCCCTTCGGGTGCCGGCGTCCGTCCTCCCTTCCGGTGCCGTGCGGCCGGCCGCCGCCGGTGGGGCGGGGGGCGGGCCTCAGTAGGGTGCCGCTCATGGCTGAGGCATTGCGGCGGTCGCTCGGGGTGTTCGACGCGGTTGTCATCGGATTGGGGTCGATGGTGGGCGCCGGCGTCTTCGCGGCGCTCGGGCCTGCCGCCGCGTCCGCCGGGACGTGGCTCCTCGTCGGTCTGGCGCTGGCGGGGGCCGTCGCGTACTGCAACGCGATGGCGTCGGCGCGGTTGGCCGCGCGCTACCCGGCGTCGGGCGGCACGTATGTGTACGGGCGTGAGCGGCTGGGTCCTTTCTGGGGGTACCTGGCGGGCTGGGCGTTCGTCGTCGGCAAGACGGTGTCGTGTGCGGCGATGGCGCTGACGGTGGGGGCGTACGTCTGGCCGGGGCAGGCGCACGCGGTGGCGGTGGCCGCCGTGGTGGCGCTGACGGCCGTGAACTACGGGGGTGTGCGGAAGTCGGCGCTGGTGACGCGGTCGATCGTGGTGGTCGTCCTGACGGTGCTGGCGGCCGTGGTGGTCTCCTCCCTCGGGTCGGGCGTGGCGGACGCGGGACGGCTGGAACTGGGCGGCGGCGCCTCGCCGGGCGGCGTGCTGCAGGCGGCGGGGCTGCTGTTCCTCGCGTTCGCCGGGTACGCGCGGATCGCGACGCTCGGGGAGGAGGTCAGGGACCCGGAGCGGACGATCCCGCGGGCGATCCCGCTGGCGCTGGGTATCGCGCTGGTGGTGTACGCGTGCGTGGCGCTCTCCGTCCTGTCGGTGCTGGGCGCGGACCGGCTGGGTGGGTCGACGGCGCCGGTCGCGGACGCGGTGCGGGCGGCGGGCGTCGACTGGATGGTTCCGGTGGTGCGGGTGGGCGCCGCGGTGGCGGCGCTCGGCTCGCTGCTGGCGCTGATCCTCGGGGTGTCCCGGACGACGCTGGCGATGGCGCGGGACGGCCACCTGCCCCGTACGCTCGCCGCCGTCCACCCGCGGTTCGGGGTGCCGCACCATGCCGAGCCGGTGGTGGGCCTGGTCGTCGCGGTGGTGGCGGCGACCGCGGACCTGCGGGGCGCGATCGGGTTCTCGTCGTTCGGCGTGCTGGTCTACTACGCGGTCGCCAACGCCTCCGCGTGGACGCTCGGCACCCGCCTGTCGCCGGTCCGGCTCCTGGCGGGCTGCGGCCTGGCCGGGTGTCTGGTGCTGGCCTTCTCCCTGCCGCCGTCGTCGGTCCTGGCGGGCGCGGGGGTGCTGGCGGCGGGAGCGGCCCTCTACGCCGTGCGCGCCCGGTCGGGGCGGGGGCGGGGACGGGTGCGCGGACGTTAGCGGGCGGGCGGCGGGCGGCCGGGGGTGGCGCCGGCGGCCTCGACACCAGGGGCGGAGCCGGGGATGGCCGGGCCGGTGGGCGCCGGGGCCTGCCGGCCCGGGAGAGCACGTCGTCGGCCGCGACGGCCACACCCCAGGAAAGTAACTCTTCGTAGTCGTTCATGCGTCCATGGTGACTCACGCCACCGACATTCGGCTCAGCCTGTGGACAACCGGCTACCAGCGGCTCGTGAAGGGCCGGTCGCTGGGGACGATCTCCTTGCCCAGGGGCAGCAGGGACACGGGGATCAGCTTGAAGTTGGCGATGCCGAGCGGGATGCCGATGATCGTGACGCACTGGGCGATGCCCGTGACGACGTGGCCGAGGGCGAGCCACCAGCCGGCGAGGAGCAGCCACAGCACGTTGCCGACGAAGGACGGGGCTCCCGAGCCCCGGCGGTCGACGACCGTGCGGCCGAACGGCCAGAGCGCGTACCCGCCGATGCGGAAGGCGGCCACGCCGAACGGGATGCCGATGACGGTGACGCACAGCAGGAGTCCGGCGAGCACGTAGCCGAGGAACAGCCACAGGCCGGCGAGGAGCAGCCAGATGATGTTGAGGATCGTCTTCATGGGCGGTGCCCCGCCATCCGTTCGAGCCGGGCGATGCGTTCCGCCATCGGCGGGTGGGTGGAGAACATCCGGGCCATGCCCTGGCCGGGCCGGAACGGGTTGGCGATCATCATGTGGCTCGCGGTCTCGATGCGCGGCTCGGGCGGCAGCGGCAACCGCTGCGTCCCCGCTTCCAGCTTGCGCAGGGCGCTCGCGAGGGCCAGCGGGTCGCCGGTGAGCCGGGCTCCGGAGTCGTCCGCCTCGTACTCCCGGGAGCGGCTGATCGCCAACTGGATGACCGAGGCTGCGACCGGGCCGAGAATCATGATCAGGAGCATGCCGAGGAGGCCGGGGCCCTCGTCGTCGTCGGAGCGGCCGATCGGGATGAGCCACGCGAAGTTCACCAGGAACACGATCACGGAGGCGAGGGCGCCGGCGACCGACGAGATCAGGATGTCCCGGTTGTAGACGTGGCTGAGCTCGTGCCCGATGACGCCGCGCAGCTCACGCTCGTCGAGGAGCCGCAGGATGCCCTCCGTGCAGCACACCGCGGCGTTGCGCGGGTTGCGGCCGGTCGCGAAGGCGTTGGGGGCCTGCGTCGGCGAGATGTACAGCCGGGGCATCGGCTGTCGGGCCTGCGTGGACAGCTCGCGGACCATCCGGTAGAGCTGCGGTGCTTCGAACTCGCTGACCGGGCGGGCCCGCATCGCGCGCAGGGCCAGCTTGTCGCTGTTCCAGTACGCGTAGGCGTTCGTCCCGAGGGCGACGAGGACGGCGACGACCAGGCCCGTGCGCCCGAAGAAACTGCCGATCAGGATGATCAGCGCGGACAGTCCTCCGAGGAGTACGGCGGTCCTGAGCCCGTTGTGCCGGCGGTGCACGGTACGCCCTCCAAGTGGTGCGGCAGGGGAACCCTTCGCTGATGTCTCTCCACTCTCCAGTGGACGCTCCCGTACTGGTCAACGCCAGGCGGGAGTGGTGGGTTCCCTGCCGCGCGCCGGGCGGGCGCTGGGCCGTTCGGGTGATGCGGGCGTGCCGTCAGAAGAGGGTGGTCGCCGCGAAGCGGAGGACCCCCTGGGGGTAGCCGGACAGCAGCACGCCGGCGACGGCGGTCAGTGCGATCGCCGCGGCCAGGGGGGCGGGCGCGCGGTGCCGTACGGGGGCCTCGCCGGCGGCGCCCTCCGGGGCGCGGAACAGGACGGCCGTCCAGCGCAGGTAGTAGTACAGGGCGGCCACCACGTTCACGCCCATGACCACGGCCAGCCAGCCGAGCCCCGCGTCGACGGCGGCGGAGAAGACGACGACCTTGGCGAACAGGCCGATGACGCCGGGCGGCAGCCCGGCCAGGCACAGCAGGAAGAAGCCCATGGCGAGGGCGGTGACCGGCCGGGTGGCGTACAGGCCCCGGTAGTCGGCGATCCGGTTCGCCGGGTGCGTACGGGCGACGAGGGCGGCGACCGCGAAGGCGCCCAGGTTCACGACGGCGTACATCAGGGCGTACGCGACGGTGGCGCCGATCCGGTCGTCGCTGGAGTACGCGGCGGCGGCGATCGGCACCAGGAGGTAGCCGGCCTGGCCCACGGACGACCAGGCGAGGAGGCGGACCGCGCTCCGCGCGCGCGTGGGGACCTGCCGCAGCGCGGCGACGTTGCCCACGGTCATGGTGAGCGCGGCGAGCACGGCGAGGGCCGGACCCCACACGTCCGCGTACGACGGGAAGGCGACGACGGTCACGAGGACGAGGCCGGTGAAGCCGACGGCCTTGCCGACGACGGACAGGTACGCGGCGACGGGCAGCGGCGCGCCGACGTACGTGTCGGGCACCCAGAAGTGGAAGGGCGCGGCGGCCGTCTTGAAGGCGAAACCGACCAGGGTGAGGGCGACGCCCGCCTCGGCGAGGGTGCCGAGCTGCGCGGGGACGTCGTCGAGCTGCCGAGCGATCTCCGTGAGGTGGAGGGTGCCCGTCGAGGCGTACACCAAGCTGACGCCGAGGAGGGTGACGGCGGTCGCGGTGACGGAGGAGAGGAAGAACTTCAGCGCCGCCTCGCCGGACATGCGGTCGCCGCGCTTGAGGCCCACGAGCGCGAAGGCGGGGAGGGAGGCGACCTCCAGGGCGACCACGAGGGTGGCGAGGTCGCGGGAGGCGGGCAGCAGGGCGGCGCCGGCCGCGGAGGACAGCAGCAGGAACCAGAACTCGCCGGCGGGGAGCTCCTCCCTGGTGTTCGTGACGGACAGCAGGGCGGTGAGGAGGGCCCCACCGAGGACGAGGAGCTGGATGGCGAGGGTGAAGTGGTCGGCGGTGTAGCTGCACGCGCCGGGGTTCCCGGTCAGGCAGAACGTCGAGCGGTCGCCGGAGCGGAGCGGTACGAGCGCGAGGAGCGCGGCGGCGAGGCCGGCCGTGGCCACCTGGGCGAGGAGCTGCTTGCGGGCCTGCGGGAGGAACAGGTCGGCGACGAGGACGGCCAGGGCGACGACCGCGGCGATGGTCGGCGGGGCGATGGCGGCCCAGTCGACGGTCTGCACGAGGTCGCCGCTCGCGGGCGCCGCGGCCAGGGTGGCGGGGGCGGCGGTCACGGCTGCGGCGGTCACGACTTGCCTCCTGCGAGAAGCTGCTGCACGGCCGGGTCGGTGAGGCCGAGGAGGACCGCGGGCCAGAGTCCGGCGAGGACGGTGAGGGCCGCCAGCGGGGTCCAGGCGGCGAACTCGTACGGCTGGACGTCGGCGAGCGGCGGCCGGTCGGCGGCGGGTCCGGCGCCCATGCAGACGCGGCGTACGACGACGAGGAGGTACGCGGCGGTGAGCAGCGTGCCGAAGCCGGCGACGGCCATGTAGGTGAGGAACGCGGGCCGGCTGAGGCCCTCGGCGGGCCGGAACGCTCCGAACATGGCGAGCATCTCGCCCCAGAACCCGGCGAGTCCGGGCAGACCGAGGGAGGCGGCGGCGGCGAAGGCGAGCAGCCCGCCGAGGCGGGGCGCGCGGCCGTACAGGGCGGCGCCGGTCGCACCGGCGAGGGTGTCGAGGTCCGCCGTGCCGCAGCGGTCCTTGATCGCGCCGACGAGGAAGAAGAGGAGGCCGGTGATCAGGCCGTGGGCGATGTTGGCGAACAGCGCGCCGTTGACGCCGGTGGGGGTCATGGTGGCGATGCCGAGGAGGACGAAGCCCATGTGGCCCACGGAGGAGTAGGCGATGAGCCGCTTCAGGTCGCCCCGGGCGCCGGTCCGGGCGAGGGCGAGGCAGGCCAGCGACCCGTAGATGATCCCGGCGACGGCGAAGGCGGCGAGGTACGGGGCGAAGACGTGCATGCCCTCGGGGGCGATCGGAAGGACGATCCGGACGAACCCGTACGTACCCATCTTGAGGAGGACGCCGGCGAGGAGGACGGAGCCGACGGTGGGCGCGGCGGTGTGCGCGTCGGGGAGCCAACTGTGCAGCGGCCACATCGGGGTCTTCACCGCGAGCCCGATCCCGATCGCCAGGACGGCGATGACCTGCAGCGACGTGCTGAGGTCACGGCCGTTGTCAGTGGCGAGTGCCACCATGTCGAAGGTGCCGGCCTTCAGCCCGATGAGGAGCAGGCCGAGCAGCATGACGACCGAGCCGAGGAGGGTGAAGAGGATGAACTTCCAGGCGGCGGGCTGCCGCCCCTCGCCGCCCCAGCGGGCGATGAGGAAGTACATCGGGATGAGCACCATCTCGAAGGCGAGGAAGAACAGCAACAGGTCGAGGACGGCGAAGGTCGCGAGCGTGCCGGACTCGAGGAGCAGGAGCAGCGCGACGAACGCCTTCGGGGAGGGGCCGGCGGGCTGCTTGAAGTAGCCGTACAGCGCGCAGAGGAAGGTCAGCAGCGCGGTCAGGACCAGGAGGGGGAGCGAGATGCCGTCGACACCGAGGTGGATCCGCACGTCGAGCGCGGGGATCCAGCTGATGTCCGTCGTGGCCTGCATCTTCGAGGGCTGGTCGTGGTCGAAGCCGAGCGTGAGGACGAGGGCGGCGGCGAGGATCGTGCCGGTGACGGTCACGCCGTGGCGGAGCACGGCCTGGTCCGGTGACTTCCCCCTCAGTCCGGGCGGGGCGGGCAGGAGGGCCGCGACGGCGCCGACGAGCGGGCCGGCGACGAGAAACGCGAGGAGGAACTGCATCACGGATTCGCTGATATCGATCACGGCTCACGCTCCGGCGGCGACGAGGACGGCGGCGACCGCCAGGACGACGGAACCGGCGAGCAGGACGCTGAGGTAGGTCTGCACGTTGCCGGTCTGGGCGCGGCGTACGGCCGCCCCGAGCAGGCCGGTCGTGGCGCCCGCTCCGCGTACGTAGGTGTCGACGACCTCGCGGTCGAGGAAGCGGACCAGGGAGGCCGCCGCGCGGACGGGGCGTACGAACAGGGCGGTGTACACGGCGTCGAGGTGGAAGCCGGTGGCGGCGTGCCGGTGGAGCGGGCCGAGGAGGAGGCGTCCGGGGTCGGCCGGGTCGGGGGCGGAGGCGATCGACCCGTAGGCCGGGGCGTGGGTCGCGATGGCCTCGGCCTCGGAGACGGCGGGGTCGGCTTCGGGGTGGGCGGCCACCGCGCCGATCGGTACGTGCGCGGCGCGGGCGGTGGCGCGGCGCCAGGCGGCGTAGGTGACCAGGCCGCCGACGAGGGCGAGGCCCGTGCCCAGGACCGCGGTGGTGGTGGTCGGGGTGAGGGCGTTGCCGTCGAACCAGTCGTCGAGGGAGGTGACGGCCAGTCCGAAGGCGAGGGAGGGGACCGCGAGCACCCACAGGACGGTGCTCATGGCGATGGGCTGCCGGCCGTGGTCGGGGGCCTCGGTGCCCCTTCCGCGGAAGGCGAGCAGCCACAGGCGGGCCGCGTAGGCGGCGGTGAGGAGGGCGGTGAGCAGTCCGGCGGCGAAGACGGTCCAGCCGGCGCCGGCCGGGGCGACGTTCCGGTCGCCGAGGGCGGTGTGCTCGGCGGCGACGAGGACGGCCTCCTTGGAGAAGAAACCCGCGAACGGGGGGATGGCGGCGAGCGCCAGGAGGGCGACCGTCATCGTCCAGTACGCGTCGGGGACGCGCCGGGCGAGGCCGCTCATGCGGGACATGGCGGCGAGCGAGTTGGTGCCCGCCGCGTGGATGACCACACCGGCGGCCAGGAACAGCAGCGCCTTGAACGCGCCGTGCGACAGGAGGTGGAAGACGGCGGCGCCGCGGTCGCCGACGGCCAGGGCGCCCGACATGTAGCCGAGCTGGCCGATGGTGGAGTAGGCGAGGACGCGCTTGATGTCGTCCTGGGCGAGCGCGGCGAGGGCCGAGCCGACCATGGTGAGCGCGGCCATCACGGCGAGGACGGTCATGGCCGCGGCGGAGGCCGCGAAGACGGGGAGGAGGCGCGCGACGAAGTAGACACCGGCGGCGACCATTGTCGCGGCGTGGATGAGCGCGGAGACCGGTGTGGGGCCGGCCATCGCGTCGGGGAGCCAGGTGTGCAGCGGGAACTGGGCGGACTTGCCCGCGACACCGGCGAGGAGCAGCAGCGCCACGAGGGTGGGGTGGTCGATGCCGCCCGTGGTGACGGAGCCGAGGACGCCGGTGATCCGGAACGTGCCGGCGTCGGCGGCCAGGGCGAGCAGGCCGATGAGGAACGGGACGTCGCCGAGCTTGGTGACGAGGAACGCCTTGAGGGAGGCGGCCCGCGCCTCGGGGGTCTCCCAGTAGTGGCCGACGAGGAAGTACGAGCAGATGCCCATGATCTCCCAACCGACCAGCAGCACCATCAGGTCGCCGGAGTAGACGACGAGCAGCATCGCGGAGGTGAAGAGGGAGACGAGCGCCGCGTACGAGGGGTAGCGGGGGTCGTCGCGCAGGTAGCCGGTGGAGTAGATCTGCACGCAGGACGCGACGACGCCGACGAGGACGGCCGTGAGGGCGGCGAACCCGTCGAGGTGGAGGGCCAGCTCGATCGGGACGGAGCCGGTCGGGGTGAGCTGGGTGGCCGCGTCGACGGCCCGGCCGCCGCCCTGCCGTACGGCGACGAGGACGGCGAGGACGAGCGCGGCGACGGTCGGCAGGACGGCCAGGGGGCGCACGAAGCCGGGCGCGGCGCGGCCCAGGAGGAGGCCGGCGGCGGCGCCCAGGAACGGGAGGAGGGGGACGAGGACGGCGAGGGTCGTGGTGGTCACGCGGTGGCCTCGGCCTTCTTGCCGGTCTGCTCGTGGTCGGCCTCGGCGCCGCCCGGGGGCTCGGTGTTGTCGCGGAGCCGGTCGATGTCGGCGGTGCCGCGGTTGCGGTAGACCATCAGCACGATCGCGAGGCCGATGCCGATCTCGGCGGCGGCGATGGCGATGGTGAACAGGGTCAGCGTCTGACCGGCGTGGAGGGCGTCGCGGAGCCAGACGTCGAAGGCGACGAGGTTGAGGTTGACGGCGTTGAGCATCAGCTCGACGGACATCAGGACGAGGATCGCGTTGCGGCGGGCGAGGACGCCGTACAGGCCGGTGCAGAAGAGGAGCACGGCGAGGACGGCCGGGTAGGCGAGGTGCATCAGCGCTTCCCCTCCGTGTCCTTGTCGCCCTTGCGGGAGAGGACGATCGCGCCGACGAGCGCGGCGAGCAGCAGGACGGACAGCGCCTCGAAGGGGAGGACCCAGTTCCGGAACAGCATCTCGCCGGAGACGCGGGTGGTGCCCTGGGCGGGGCCGTCGAGGTCGATCCAGGTGGTGCGGAAGGCGTCGACGACGACCCAGACGAGGGCGGTCGCCGCGGCGGCGGCCACGACGAGGGCGGCGGGTCGGTTGCCCGAGTCGGCGTCCGGGGAGCGGCCGATGGGTGCCTTGGTGAGCATGAGTCCGAAGAGGAGGAGGACGACGACGGAACCGACGTAGATGAGGACCTGGACCCAGGCGATGAACTCGGCGGTGAGGAGCAGGTACTCGACGGCGACCCCGCCGAGGGCGACGACCAGCCACAGGGCGGCGTGCACCAGCTGGCGGGTGGTGACCGCGACGACCGCGGCGGCGAGGGTGACGACGCCGACGAGGAGGAACGCGATCTCCGTGCCGGTGGGCGAGAGGAAGCCGGGGGCGGCGAGGGGCAGGGCGGGGGTCACGCGGTGCCTCCCTCGGCGGTGGTGCCGGGGGTGTCGCCGGTGCCGTTCCGGCCGGGTGCCTCGCCGGGGGCCCGGGAGGCGTCCTGGGCGGCGGCTTCCCGCTCGGCGGCCTGCTGGGCGGCGAGCTTGTCGGCCGTCCTGCGCGCGGCGGCCAGCTCCTTCGGCTCCTCCGCGCCCGGGTCCAGGGCGGGCGGCTCCGGGACCGTCCACATCCACTCGCGGAGCTTGTCCCGCTCGTGGGTGAGGTCGCGGATGTCCTCCTCCGCGTACTCGAACTCCGGCGACCAGAACAGCGCGTCGAAAGGACACACTTCGACACAGATGCCGCAGTACATGCAGAGCGAGAAGTCGATCGCGAAGCGGTCGAGGACGTTGCGGCTGCGCTCGCGTCCACCGGGCGCGGCGGGCGGCACCGTCTCCTTGTGGGAGTCGATGTAGATGCACCAGTCGGGGCACTCGCGGGCGCAGAGCATGCAGACCGTGCAGTTCTCCTCGAACAGACCGATGACGCCGCGGGAGCGCGGCGGCAGTTCGGGCTGGACGTCGGGGTACTGCGCGGTGTGGCTCTTCCTCGTCATCGTCCGGAGGGTGACGGCCAGGCCCTTGGCGAGACCGGATCCGGGGAACGGAGCCATTACTGGATCACCACCTTGACGATGCCGGTGAGGGCGATCTGGGCGAGGGCGAGCGGCACGAGCGTGGTCCAGGCGAGCTTCTGCAACTGGTCCTCGCGCAGCCTCGGGTAGCTCACGCGCAGCCAGATCACGACGAAGGCGAGCACGGCCGTCTTCAGGAGCGTCCACACCCAGCCCAGGCCGTCGGCGCCGAACGGGCCGTGCCAGCCGCCGAGGAAGAGGACGGTGGTCAGACCGCACAGGACGACGATGCCCGCGTACTCGGCGAGCAGGAACAGGGCGAAGCGGAGGCCGGTGTACTCGGTGTACGCGCCGAAGATGATCTCCGAGTCGGCCACCGGCATGTCGAACGGCGGGCGTTGGAGTTCGGCGAGGCCGGCGACGAAGAAGACCAGGGCGCCGACGATCTGCCAGGGCAGCCACCACCACTCGAACGCGTCGAGGATGCCCGGCAGCGACACCGTGCCGGCCGCCATGGCTACCGACGCGGCGGCGAGCAGCATCGGCAGTTCGTACGCGAGGAGCTGCGCGGCGGTGCGGAGGCCGCCGAGGAGGGAGAACTTGTTGGCGGACGCCCAGCCCGCCATGAGCGAGCCGAGCACGCCCACGCCCATGACGGCGAGGACGAAGAAGACGCCCGCGTCGACGGCCACGCCGACCGCACCCTCGCCGGGGCCGATCGGGATGGCGACGAGGACGAGGAGGTACGGGAGGAGCGCGACGGCGGGGGCGAGCTGGAAGACGCGGCGGTCGGCGTCGGCCGGGACCACGTCCTCCTTCTGCGCGAACTTCACGCCGTCCGCGACGAGCTGTGCCCAACCGTGGAAGCCGCCCGCGTACATGGGGCCGAGGCGGCCCTGCATGTGCGCCATCACCTTGTGCTCGGTCTGCCCCACGACGAGGGGCAGGACGAGGAACACGGCGAAGACGACGACCAGGCGGAGGGCGACGTCGAGTACGTCGTTCACGCGTCTCCTTCGGAACGTCGTCGGTCGGGGGCGGGCTCGGGAGCGGGGGCGGAGTCGGGCTCGGCGCCGGAGCCCGGAGCGGGGGCCGGGTCGGACTCCGGGCCGGTGCCGGGGCGGGACTCCGGGCCGGTGCCGGGGCGGGGCTCCGGGCCGGTGCCGGGGCGGGGCTCCGGGGTCGCCTGCGGCCCAGGCCGCCCGGACGGGCCCGGGGCCGGGTCGGCCGCGGGACGGGGTTCCGGGTCGGACGCGGAGGCGGCACCAGGGCGAGGCTCCGGGTCGGACGCAGGAGCGGCGTCGGGACGGGGCTCCGGGTCGGACGCGGAGCCGTGAGCCGGATCCGGGCCGGTGCCGGGGCGGGACTCCGGGGTCGCCTGCGACCCAGGCCGCCCGGACGGGCCCGGGGCCGGGTCAGACACGGGGCGAGGCTCCGGATCGGACGGGTCCGGGGCCGGGGCGGATGGCGCGGGGGCCGGGGCGCGGTCCGGGTCGGACACCGGGTCGTCGAACGCGGGGCGCGGGTTGTTCCACGGGGCGTCCGCGCTGCGGGTGCGCGGGGGCGCCGCCGGGGCGGGCGTGGGGCGCTCGGGCGCCGAGCCGTCGCGCTCCGGCGCGGCGTCCCCGCTCCCGGGCACGGCGTCCCCGCCCTGCGACACGGCGCTCTTGCCCTGCGGCGCGGCACTCTCGGGCTGGGGGGTGGTGCTCCCGCGCTGGCTCGCCGATCCCTCGGTGGCCGAGCGGCTGCGGCGCTGCGTGGCCGAGCCCTCGCCCGCCGAGCGGGTACGGCGGGGTCGGGGGGCAGCCGCCTCCGGGGCGGAGCCCGGGGCGGTGACCTCCGGGGCAGAGCCTGGAGTGGCGGCCTCCGGCCCCGGGCCCGCGGCCGGCGCCCCGGCCGTCTGGCTGGCCGAGCCCTCGCCCGCCGTACGGGTGCGGCGCGGCGGGCGGTCGGCCGCGCCCGCGCCCGCGCGCGGGGCGCGGGCCGGACGGGCCGGGGCCGGCGGGAGCTGGCCCTTCAGCGGGCCCCACTCGTTGGGGTCGGGGACGCCGGGCGGCAGCATCTGGCGCCGCTTGGGGCCGCCGTGCTCGGACTCGCCCGGCTCCTTGGCGCCCGGCCACGCCTTGGCGACGCGGGCGGCCAGGACGAAGTCCTTGCGGAGGGGGTGGCCCTCGAAGTTGTCGGGGAGCAGGAGGTGCGCCGGGTTCGGGTGGCCCTCGAAGACCACGCCGAACATCTCGTGCGTCTCGCGCTCGTGCCAGGCGGCGCCCGCGTACACGTCCACGGCCGTGGGCAGGGCGGGGGCGCCGTGCGGGACCGTCGTCCGCAGGAGCAGGCGGCGCACCCGGCCGCCCTCCAGCGCGACGACGTGGGCGCAGACGCGGAAGCCCGTGCCGGGCTCGTCGACGGCGCTCAGCCAGTCGAAGTAGGTGCAGCCCAGCTTGTCGCGGGCGGTCTCCAGCGCGGCGATCCACGCGCCGGCTGGCACGTCGACCGTCAGCAGGTCGTACGCCCGCTCGGCGGTGGCCTCCGCGCCGAAGACGTCGGTGACGGCGTCGGGCAGCGTGTCGTACGCGTTCACCGCGTCCCGCCTCCCGGCGCGGGCGGCGGGGTGACGAGGCCGCTGCGCAGGGCGGCGGTGGAGGGGCGGGACGCCCCCCGGCCGTACCGCTCGTGGAGGGACTCGCGGGCGATCTTCTCCTGGAGCTTCAGGATGCCCTGGAGGAGCGCCTCGGGACGCGGCGGACAGCCCGGTACGTACACGTCGACCGGGATGATCTGGTCGACGCCCTTGGTGACGGAGTACGAGTCCCAGTAGGGGCCGCCGCAGTTGGCGCAGGCGCCGAAGGAGATCACGTACTTCGGCTCGGGCATCTGCTCGTACAGGCGCCTCACGGCGGGCGCCATCTTGTCGGTGACCGTGCCGGACACGACCATCAGGTCGGCCTGGCGCGGGCCGGGCGCGAAGGGGATCACACCGAGCCGGATGAAGTCGTGGCGGGCCATCGACGCCGCGATGAACTCGATGGCGCAACAGGCCAGCCCGAAGTTGAAGACCCACAGGCTGTAGCGGCGGCCCCAGTTCAGGACCACCTTCATCGGCTCGGGCGCCAGCCGCGACAGCACGCCCAGCCTCTGCGGCTCGGGCAGCGGCACCGGCTCGGACGGCACGCGGGTGGCGCCGGTGGCGCCGGGAGTCACGTCCATGTCAGGACGCCCTTCTTGTACGCGTAGAGCAGTCCCACGGCCAGGAAGCCGAGGAAGATGAACATCTCGACGAGCGTGGTGGCGCCGTACCCCGCCTCGGCGAAGACGGTCGCCCACGGGAAGAGGAAGATCGAGTCGACCGCGAAGATCACGTAGAGGAAGGCGTAGACGTAGTAGCGGACCTGGGTGTGGGCCCAGCCCTCCCCCACGGGGTCGACGCCGCACTCGTACGTCAGGAGCTTCTCCGGTGTCGGCACGACGGGGCGGAGCAGCCGCCCGGCCGCGAACGCGACGGCCACGAAGAGGACTCCGATGACGGCGAGGAGTCCGACGGCCGAGTAGCTCTGGAAGTAGTCGGCCGCGAGTCCGGTCTGGTCCGGCACGTCGAGTCCGGTCTGGTCCGGCACGTCCGTCCCTCCCTCTTCCTGCCCCCGCGGGCGCCGATCCGGCGATCCGGCGATCTGTACGCACGGGAGTCTAGGCCCTGGCGAAGTCCGGGGGTCAGCCGTGCCGCACCCGGGGTGGGGTTATCCCCACCGGACCCCGCCCATGTACCCCATGGCGCCGCCGGGTTGCGGCCCGGCAGGCTGGACGCCATGACCACGCGCAGCGACCACCCGGCCCCGGCTCTCCCCTCCCGCGCGGGACGCGCCGGTCTCGGGACGGCCATGTGGAAGGAGATCGCCCACCTCCTGTCGAACTTCCCAGTATCCCTCGTCGCGTTCGTCTACGTGACGATGACGGTGGCGGTGGGGGCGGCGCTGTCCGTGACGGTCGTCGGGCTGCCGCTGCTGGCGGCCGGGCTGGCCGGGGCGCGGTTGGTCGGGCGGGTGGAGCGGGCCCGGGCCCGGGGGCTGCTCGGCGTGCGGATCGAGGAGCCGAGCCGTCCGCCGCGCCGTCCGGGCGGGGGCGTGGCGGACGCGGCCTGGGCGGCGCTGCAGGACGCGGTGGCGTGGCGGACGGTGCTGTACGGGTTCGTGCGGCTGCCGTGGGGCGTGCTGACGTGCGCGGTGACCCTGGTGGCGCTGGTGGCGCTGTGGCCTGCGCTGCCGTACCTGGCGCGGGTGATGGCCAACGCCGACCGGGCGATGGTGCGGGGGCTGCTGGGGCCGTCGGACGAGCTGGAGCGGCGGGTCGCGGAGCTGGAGTCGGGCCGGGGGGTCGTGGTGGACGCGGCGGCGGCGGACCTGCGCCGCATCGAGCGCGACCTGCACGACGGCGCGCAGGCCCGCCTCGTCGCCCTCGCCATGGACCTGGGGCTGGCGAAGGAGAAGGCCGCCGAGGACCCCGCGGCCGCCGCCCGGATGGTCGAGGAGGCCCACGGCGAGGTGAAGCTCGCCCTCCAGGAACTGCGCGACCTCGCCCGCGGCATCCACCCCGCGATCCTCACCGACCGCGGCCTGGACGCCGCCCTCTCCGCCATCGCCTCACGCTGCGCCGTACCCGTCGCGGTCGCCGTGGACCTGCCGGAGCGGCCCGCCGCCGCTGTCGAGGGCATCGCGTACTTCACGGTCTCGGAGCTCCTCCAGAACGTCTCCAAGCACGCCGGCGCCCGCCACGCCACCGTCGACGTCCGGCGCACCGGCGACCGCCTCCTCCTCCAGGTCGCCGACGACGGGCACGGCGGCGCCGACCCCTCCCGCGGCACCGGCCTCGCCGGCCTCGCCGAACGCCTCGACGCCGTCGACGGGGTCCTCGTCGTCCACTCCCCCCGGGGCGGTCCGACGGCCGTCACCGCCGAGCTGCCCTGGCGCGGTTGAACGCAGTTGAACACTGTTCGCCCACATGGCCGAAGTTGCTGCGATGCTGGTGGTGACGGTGGACATCGCCGTCCGGAGCCGATCGGGAGTGGGGGGCTGCACGGCCGTGGACGACAGGGTGCGGGTGGTCATCGCGGAGGATTCCGTACTGCTCAGGGAGGGCCTGACCCGGCTGCTGACCGACCGCGGGCACGAGGTCGTCGCGGGGGTCGGGGACGCGGACGCCCTGATCGGGACGGTGGACGCGCTGGCCGCCGGCGGGGCGGCGCCCGACGTGGTCGTCGTGGACGTGCGGATGCCGCCGACCCACACCGACGAGGGGGTCAGGGCCGCCGTGCGGCTCCGCCGGGACCACCCGCGGGTCGGG
This sequence comes from Streptomyces sp. NPDC045287, assembly GCF_056432325.1. Taxonomy (NCBI): domain Bacteria; kingdom Bacillati; phylum Actinomycetota; class Actinomycetes; order Kitasatosporales; family Streptomycetaceae; genus Streptomyces; species Streptomyces sp. NPDC045287. Next base: position 118,258 of record NZ_JBWKJG010000003.1, on the reverse strand, counting down.
GTGCTGGTGCTGTCGCAGTACGTCGAGGAGCGGTACGCGACGGAGCTGCTGGCCGGCAGCAGCCGGGGGGTGGGCTACCTGCTGAAGGACCGGGTCGCCGAGGTCCGCGAGTTCGTGGACGCGGTGGCGCGGGTCGCCCGGGGCGGCACGGCGCTCGACCCGGAGGTCGTGGCGCAGCTACTGGGGCGGAGCCGCCGGCAGGACGTGCTGGCGGGGCTGACGCCGCGCGAGCGGGAGGTCCTCGGTCTGATGGCCGAGGGCCGGACGAACTCGGCGATCGCGCGGCAGCTGGTGGTGAGCGACGGGGCGGTCGAGAAGCACGTCGGCAACATCTTCCTGAAGCTGGGGCTCTCCCCGAGCGAAGGGGATCACCGCCGGGTGCTCGCGGTGCTGACCTATCTGAACTCCTGAACCGCCGGTGACCGCTCCTGAACCGCCGGCGACTCCTGATCCGGCCCCGGCCCCCCGGAGGGCCTAGGACCAAAGACCGGGCCGGGAGCGCCGTTCCGGTGGAACACAGGGGGATACGAAGCATGATGTTCCAGGACAAACAGGCGTCTTATCAGAACGTCCACTATTCGAGCTGTCCAGGGAAGGGAACCCTTACCGACGTAGGGTGGGCCTCGGGACGGCCGGTCGTCCGGCCGTCTTCCGAGCGTTCTCCCGCCGACGGCGGGGAGACCCCTTGTCTCGAGGGAGGTCCAGTTCAGTGACCAGCCAGGTCAGTAGCCCGGCCGAGCAGACAGGCGAGGCGGCGCGCGAGACGCGAGCGGCCGACGAGGCGGCCGCCGGGGAACAGCGCGCCGGGGAACAGCGCGGCACCCCGGTGCAGCGCGTCCCCGCGAAGGAGATCCGCCGTCTGGACCGGGTGATCATCCGCTTCGCGGGCGACTCGGGTGACGGCATGCAGCTCACGGGGGACCGGTTCACGTCGGAGACGGCGTCGTTCGGCAACGACCTGTCGACGCTGCCGAACTTCCCCGCCGAGATCCGGGCGCCCGCCGGGACGCTGCCGGGCGTGTCGTCGTTCCAGCTTCACTTCGCGGACCACGACATCCTCACGCCGGGCGACGCGCCGAACGTGCTGGTCGCGATGAACCCGGCCGCGCTGAAGGCGAACATCGGGGACGTGCCGCGCGGCAGCGAGATCATCGTCAACACGGACGAGTTCGCGAAGCGGGCGATGGCGAAGGTCGGCTACGCGACCTCGCCGCTGGAGGACGGGTCGCTGGACGGCTACCGCGTCCACCCCGTGCCGCTGACGACCCTCACGGTCGAGGCGCTGAAGGACTTCGGCCTGTCCCGCAAGGAGGCGGAGCGGTCGAAGAACATGTTCGCGCTGGGCCTGCTGTCGTGGATGTACCACCGGCCGACGGAGGGCACCGAGCAGTTCCTGCGGAAGAAGTTCGCGAAGAAGCCGGAGATCGCGGAGGCGAACGTCGCCGCGTTCCGCGCGGGCTGGAACTTCGGCGAGACGACGGAGGACTTCGCCGTCTCGTACGAGGTCGCCCCCGCCACGTCGGCGTTCCCGGCGGGCACGTACCGGAACATCTCCGGGAACCTGGCCCTGTCGTACGGGCTGATCGCGGCCGCGCACCAGGCGGACCTGCCGCTGTTCCTCGGGTCGTACCCGATCACGCCGGCCTCGGACATCCTGCACGAGCTGAGCAAGCACAAGAACTTCGGCGTGCGGACCTTCCAGGCGGAGGACGAGATCGCCGGCATCGGCGCGGCGCTGGGCGCGGCGTTCGGCGGCGCGCTGGCGGTGACGACCACGTCCGGGCCCGGTGTGGCGCTGAAGTCCGAGACGATCGGCCTGGCGGTGTCGCTGGAGCTGCCGCTGCTGATCGTCGACATCCAGCGCGGCGGCCCCTCCACGGGCCTGCCGACCAAGACCGAGCAGGCGGACCTGCTCCAGGCGATGTACGGGCGGAACGGCGAGGCCCCGGTGCCGGTGGTGGCGCCGAGGACGCCGGCGGACTGCTTCGACGCCGCCCTGGAGGCCGCGCGGATCGCGCTCGCGTACCGGACGCCGGTGTTCCTCCTGTCGGACGGGTACCTGGCGAACGGCTCCGAGCCGTGGCGCATCCCGGACCCGGAGGACCTCCCGGACCTGGGCGTGACCTTCGCGACGGGCCCGAACCACACGCTGGAGGACGGCACCGAGGTCTTCTGGCCGTACAAGCGCGACCCGCAGACCCTGGCGCGGCCCTGGGCGCTGCCCGGCACGCCCGGTCTGGAGCACCGGATCGGCGGCATCGAGAAGCAGGACGGCACGGGCAACATCTCGTACGACCCGGCCAACCACGACTTCATGGTCCGCACCCGCCAGGCCAAGGTCGACGGGATCGCGGTCCCGGAGCTGGAGGTCGACGACCCGAGCGGCGCCGCGCGCACCCTCGTCCTCGGCTGGGGCTCGACGTACGGGCCGATCACCGCCGCCGTACGCCGGCTGCGCACGGCCGGCGAAACGATCGCGCAGGCCCACCTGCGCCACCTCAACCCCTTCCCGGCGAACCTCGGCGAGGTCCTGAAGCGGTACGAGACCGTCGTCGTCCCCGAGATGAACCTCGGGCAGCTCGCCACGCTCGTCCGCGCGAAGTACCTGGTCGACGCGCGCAGCCACACGCAGGTCAACGGCATGCCGTTCAAGGCCGAACAGCTCGCCGCGGCCCTCAAGGAGGCCATCGATGCCCAGTGAAGCCCTGACCCTGGTGCCCAAGGCCGAGGGCAAGCAGTCCATGAAGGACTTCAAGTCGGACCAGGAGGTCCGCTGGTGCCCGGGGTGCGGCGACTACGCGATCCTCGCCGCCGTGCAGGGCTTCATGCCCGAGCTGGGGCTGGCGAAGGAGAACATCGTCTTCGTCTCCGGCATCGGCTGCTCCTCCCGCTTCCCGTACTACATGAACACGTACGGGATGCACTCCATCCACGGCCGCGCCCCCGCCATCGCCACGGGCCTGTCCGCCTCGCGCCGCGACCTGTCCGTGTGGGTCGTCACCGGTGACGGCGACGCGCTGTCCATCGGCGGCAACCACCTGATCCACGCGCTGCGGCGGAACGTCAACCTCAAGATCCTGCTGTTCAACAACCGGATCTACGGCCTCACCAAGGGCCAGTACTCGCCCACCTCCGAGGTCGGCAAGATCACCAAGTCGACCCCGATGGGTTCGCTGGACGCGCCGTTCAACCCGGTGTCGCTGGCGCTGGGCGCGGAGGCGAGCTTCGTCGCCCGGACGGTCGACTCCGACCGCAAGCACCTCACCGAGGTCCTGCGGCAGGCCGCCGACCACCCCGGCACGGCCCTGGTGGAGATCTACCAGAACTGCAACATCTTCAACGACGGCGCCTTCGACGCGCTCAAGGACAAGGAGCGGGCGGAGGAGGCGGTGATCCGCCTGGAGCACGGCCGGCCGATCCGCTTCGGCCCGGACGGGTCGAAGGGGGTCGTCCGCGACCCGGCGACGGGCGATCTGGAGGTCGTCGCCGTCACGCCGGAGAACGAGGCGCGGGTGCTGGTCCACGACGCGCACGCCGCGTCCCCGACCACGGCCTTCGCGCTGTCGCGGCTGGCCGACCCGGACACCCTGCACCACACGCCGATCGGCGTCTTCCGCAGCGTCCGGCGGCCCGTCTACGACGCGCTGATGGCCGACCAGCTCGACGCCGCCGTCGAGCAGCGCGGCAAGGGCGACCTGTCCGCCCTGCTCGCCGGCAACGACACGTGGACGGTCGTCGGCTGACGCCGCCCCGGCCGGTCGCAGGCCCGGTCCCGGATCCCGCGCGGATCCCGGACCGGGCCTCGTCGTCTGCCCGGCGGGCCGGCTCGACGGCCTCGGAGGCCCCGGCGACCCCGGCGACCCCGGCGCGACCCCGGTGACTTCGACGGGCCGCGGGGCGGTGGGACCGCGGGACTGCGAGGCCGTGGGACCAGGGGGCGGTGGGACCGCGTGTCCGGCGGACCGGAGTCCGCACGCCGCTCAGCGCCCACCCACCTGCCCGTACGCTCCCCCGAGGGAGGCGCTTTCAAAAAGAAAGCGCTGCGTATAACGTGGGTGCTCGATCCCCTCGAAACGGAGAAGCACCATGAGCGTCGTCATCACCGGAGCCACCGGCCGCCTGGGCCGTCTCGTCATCGATGCCCTGCTGGAGCGCGGCACACCGGCCGCGTCCATCGCCGCGGCCGTCCGCGACAAGACGAAGGCCGCCGACCTGGCGGAGCGCGGCGTGGAAGTGCGCGTCGCCGACTACGACCGGCCCGAGACCCTCGCCGGCGCGTTCGCGGCGGGCGACCGGGTGCTGCTGGTCTCCGGCGACGCGGTCGGGCGGCGCGTACCGCAGCACACCGCCGTGATCGCGGCGGCGAAGGCCGCTCGTGTCGCCCAGCTCGCGTACACCGGCGTCCTCGGCGGGCCGGAGGCCGACTTCGACCTGGCGGCCGAGCACGGGGCCACCGAGCGGCTGATCCTCGACTCGGGACTGCCGTACACGCTCCTGCGCAACGGCTGGTACACCGAGAACTACACGGAGAACCTCGCCCCGGTCCTCGCGCACGGCGCCGTCGTCGCCAACGCGGGCGAGGGCCGCGTGGCCTCCGCCGCCCGCGCCGACTACGCGGTCGCGGCCGCCGCCGTCCTGACGGAGGACGGCCACCTCGGCGCGGCGTACGAGCTGAGCGGCGACACGGCGTGGTCGTTCGCCGAGTACGCGGCGGAGCTCTCCCGGCAGACCGGCCGGGACATCGCGTACACCGACGTGCCCGCCGAGACCCACCTCGGGATCCTGACCGGCGCGGGCGTGCCCGAGCCGGTCGCCGCGATCCTCGTCGACGTCGACGAGGCCATCGCGCGCGGCCGGCTGGCCGGGACCAGCGGCGACCTGTCCCGGCTCATCGGCCGGCCGACGACCCCGCTCGCCGAGACGGTCGCCGCCGCGCTGAAGGCCCTGTAGCGGGCGCCCCGGGGCCGCGTCCGAGGGCGGCCCCCGGAACGGACACGTCATGACCGTATGGCGATACGGGCATGACACGCCGTCCCGCGCGGCGCTACCGTCGAGCGGACAGCGCGGCGCGGGACGGTGACGTCCGGGACAGGAAGCGGGGCGGCCAGTGGCGGCGAGGAGCGGCGGCGGGGGCGACCAGAAGGCGGGACTCCTCTACGGGATCGGGGCCTACGGCGCCTGGGGCCTCTTCCCCCTGTACTGGCCCCTGCTGGAACCGTCGGGCGCGGTGGAGATCGTCGCCCACCGCATGGCCTGGTCCCTGGTGGCCGTGGCGCTCGCGCTGCTGGTCATGCGGCGCTGGGCGTGGATACCCGAGCTGCTGCGGCAGCCGAGGAAGATGGGGCTCATCGCGGTCGCGGCAGCGGTGATCACCACGAACTGGGGCGTCTACATCTGGGCCGTGAACGCCGGCCACGTCGTCGAGTCGTCCCTCGGGTACTTCATCAACCCGCTGGTCACCATCGCCATGGGCGTCGTCCTGCTGAAGGAGCGGCTGCGCCCGGCGCAGTGGGCGGCGGTCGGCATCGCCTTCGTGGCGGTGGTCGTGCTGGCGGTCGGGTACGGCAGGCCGCCGTGGATCTCGCTGGTGCTGGCGTTCTCCTTCGCGACGTACGGGCTGGTGAAGAAGAAGGTCAACCTGGGCGGGCTGGAGTCGCTGGGCGCCGAGACGGCCGTCCTGTTCCTACCGGCCGTCGGCTACCTGGTGTGGCTGGGCCTCCAGGGGTCCTCCACGTTCGGCGCCGCGGGGGCGGGGCACACGGCGCTGCTCGTGTCGACGGGCCTGGTCACGGCGGTGCCGCTGGTGTGCTTCGGCGCGGCGGCGATCCGCGTGCCGCTGTCGACGCTGGGGCTGCTGCAGTACCTGGCGCCCGTGTTCCAGTTCCTGGTGGGGGTGCTGTACTTCCGGGAGGCCATGCCGCCGGAGCGGTGGGCCGGGTTCGGGCTGGTGTGGCTGGCGCTGACGCTGCTCACGTGGGACGCCCTGCGCGGTGCGCGGCGGACGCGGGCGGAGGCCGTGCGGCTGGCGGCCCGGGCGGCGGCGAAGGCCACCGCCCCGGAGCCCGCCGCGGCGGAGGCCCCCCGCTCCTGAGACCGGCCCCGGGCGGGGCGGCGCCAGGAGCCCGTAGGGGCTCGGTGTCGAGAGTCCGTACGGGTGCGGTGCGCGGGCCTCGCGGCGGTTGCCGCGGCGGTCCGTGGAGCCGCGGCGGCCGGGGCGGAGGGGGAGTCGATGGGTGCGCCGTCGTTCGCGTCCCTCCGCGTTTCGCGGTGGCGGGAGGACAACCTTCGCGGATTCGCGGCTGTCTGCCCCCCAGAAGGCTTAGAAGGCTTAGAAGGCTCAGAACGCTCAGAAGGCGCTGTGGGAAGCGGAGCGCCGATGACGCCGCGGACAGCAGGGGGGAAGGCGTGGGCTGGCTCGACACCTTACGGGACGTCTTGTTCGACGACAGCGAGGAACCCGAGGCGCAGCGGGCCTGGAAAGAGCTCTTGGAGGCGGACCGCGAACGTCACGCGCTCGAAAGGGAACTGGACGAGGCGAAAGAGCGGCACGCGGCCGCGAGGGGCCGGTTCCTCGCGGCCGATCCGGTGCCGGTGCTCAGGAGGGCGCTGGACACGGGCCGGGGCTCACAGGAGGCCCTGGGCCTGTTGCGCGAGGTGGGCGCGGACCACCCGCACGTGGTCCGGGCCCTGGTGCCCGAGCTGTACGAGTACTGCCTGAGCATCAACAAGCCGGGGATCTTCGGCCGCGAGATCCTGCGGACCCTGAGCAGGACCACCGATCTCCACGACGACCTCGCCCCACTGGTCGCCGCGACCCTGCGGGACGACAGCGAGGTCACGGACTCCCTCGCGATGCGCGCCCTGGCACTGACCCTCGACGACATCGGCGACACCCGCCTCATGGACCAGTGGCGCCGCGCCGCGCTCGCCTCCACGGACCCCGACGTGCGCGAGATCGTCGAGGAGTACCCGCCGGACGAGGACCCCGGCGTGCCGCGGGAACCGGATCCGCGCCGATGACCCGGGACGTGGATCCTTCGACGGCGCGGCGAGGTGCGGCCCGGAGCTGAGGCGGCCCCGGCGGCGGTCCGGGCCCGCAGCCCGTCCGGCGGGTCCAACGCCTCACGGCGGGCCGCCGGGGCGGGCCCGCCGGTCGGCAGCGGCTCCGGGGCGGGGCGCCCCGGGTCGAAGCGGCAGGGGGAGCCCTCCGGCGCGCGCGGGACGACGCCTGTGGCGGACTCCGTCACGCAAGCCCGATGAACGGCCGCACGACGACACTCCACTGGAAGCCCGTGATCGACGCGGCCGACCCGCACACCCGGGTCGACCTCTGGGCGCGGACGCCGGGTCACGCGGTCGAGGACCGCGACGCGCCCATCGAGCGGCTCCTCGACCTGGGGCACGCGCCGGCCGGCCTGACGGTCGAGGTGTGCGGCCGCCGGGCGTGACGGGATCCGGCCGCCGTCCGCCATCCGGACAACCCCTGCGAGGAGGGGAGGGGGGCGGACGTCGGCCTGGGCCGCCGCCTGCCGTTCCAGCGCGTCCCGGAGGAGAAGGCGGCCAAGAACCGGCTCCGCATCGACGCGCACGCGGGCCCCGGGCGGGACCGGGCCGCGGGGGTCGCCCGGCCGGAGGGGCAGGGCGGCCGGTGGACCGTCATGCCGGCCCGGAGGGAAACGAGTTCTGCGTGCAGTAGCGCCGAACCGTCCGATATGCGGGCTCCGGTGACCGGAAACCGCCCTTGACGCGCGGATGAATTGTCGCTGTACATTCAACACCGCACGATTGAGCAGACCGGTCACACGCACCACAGCTCCAACGCCCCGCGAACAGCCCTCGCGGGGCGTCTCGCACGTTCCGTCCCCATCCCCGTACGGAATCCCGGAGCCCCCACATGACGCACTCCGTGTCCCGCATGCCCAGACGCACCGCCGCGGCCACCGTCCTCGCCCTCGCGGGCCTGCTCGCCACCGCCGCGCCCGCCGCCACCGCCGTTCCCACCACGGCCCGCACGTCGCCCGCGACGCCCGCCGGTACGGCCGCCGCCCCGGACGTCCCGCTGGCGAACGTCAAGGCGCACCTCACCCAGTTCCAGTCGATCGCCACCGCCAACGGCGGCAACCGCGCCCACGGCCGCCCCGGCTACAAGGCGTCGGTCGACTACGTGAAGGCGAAGCTCGACGCCGCCGGGTTCACCACCACCCTCCAGCAGTTCACGTCCAGCGGCGCCACCGGCTACAACCTGATCGCCGACTGGCCCGGCGGCGATCCGAACCAGGTCCTCATGGCCGGCGCCCACCTGGACTCGGTCTCCTCCGGGGCCGGCATCAACGACAACGGCTCCGGTTCCGCCGCCGTCCTGGAGACCGCGCTCGCCGTGTCCCGCGCCGGGTTCAAGCCCGCCAAGCACCTGCGGTTCGCCTGGTGGGGCGCCGAGGAGCTGGGCCTCGTCGGCTCGAAGTACTACGTCGCGAACCTGCCGGCCACCGAGCGCTCCAAGCTGAGCGGCTACATGAACTTCGACATGATCGGATCGCCCAACCCGGGCTACTTCGTCTACGACGACGACCCGACCATCGAGAAGACCTTCAAGGACTACTTCACCGGCATCGGCGTCGCCACGGAGATCGAGACCGAGGGCGACGGGCGCTCCGACCACGCCCCGTTCAAGAGCGCCGGGGTCCCGGTCGGCGGGCTGTTCACCGGCGCCAGCCGGACGAAGACCGCCGCGCAGGCCCAGAAGTGGGGCGGTACGGCGGGACAGTCCTTCGACCGCTGCTACCACTCGTCGTGCGACACGACGGCCAACATCAACGACACGGCGCTGGACCGCAACAGCGACGCCCTCGCGCACGCCGTGTGGACGCTGTCCGCCGGGACGACCGAACCGCCGACCGGTGACACGTACCAGAACACGGCCGACGTGGCGATCCCGGACAACGGCGCCGCCGTCACCTCGTCCGTCACCGTCAGCGGCCGCACCGGCAACGCCCCGGCCGCGCTGAAGGTCGGCGTGGACATCGTCCACACCTGGCGCGGCGACCTCGTCATCGACCTCCTCGCCCCGGACGGCACGGCGTACCGGCTGAAGAACTCCGGCAACGATTCCGCCGACAACGTCCAGGAGACGTACACGGTCGACGCGTCCAGCGAGGTCGCCAACGGCACCTGGCGACTGCGGGTCCAGGACGTGGGGCCGTACGACACCGGCTACATCAGCGCCTTCTCGCTGACCTTCTGAGCCGCCGGGCCCCCGAACGAAGCCCCGGCCTCCCGAGCCGCCGGAGCCCCGGCCTCCCGAGCCGCCGGGCTCCGGCGACCTCCGCCCCCGGCCTCCCCGGCCGGGGGCGGCACCACGAGCCGGGAAGGGCGTACAGGCCGGGGACGGCGTACGCGCCAGGAGCGGCGGACCGGAGGCGGCGGACCGGAGGCGGCGGACCGGAGGCGGCGGACCGGAGGCGGCGGACCGGAGGCGGCGGGCCGGGGCCCGCCGTGCCTGTGCGGCGGGCCCCGGCCCGCGCACCCGCGGCGCGGCCTACTTCACGGCCTGCTTCGCGGCGTCGTTCGCCGCCGCGACCAGCGCCTTCTCGGTCACGGCGCCGGCGTACACCCGGCCGTCGTCCGTCATCAGGGCGTTGACCAGGCGGGTCTTGAAGACCATGCCCGAGCCGAACTCACCGGTGACCCTGCTGCCCAGGCCGTCCAGGAACTGCTGCGCCCCGGCGGGCAGCTCCTCCGACGCGGCACCGCCCTCGGGCGCGCCCGCCGGGGCGCCGCCACCCGGTCCGGCCAGCTCGACGACCGTGGTCCAGCCCTCGCCCATGACGTTCAGGCCCGGCTCGCCACCCCGGCCCTCCAGCTCCTTCAGGCCCTCCTCCAGCGCCTTGCGGTCCTTCTCCTTCAGCTCGGCGGCCGGTTCGCGCGCCTCGTCCGCCTCGGTGACCTCGGCGCCCTTCGGCGGCGTGAACGTGAACGCCGACGCGTCCGGCTTCCCGAAGTCGACCTTGGTGAAGCCGACGTCGACCGCCGCCGCGCCGCCGCCGCTCGGCGTGAGCGTGAACTTCAGCGGGACGCCGTTCTCCGCGTCGACCGCGACCTTCACCGAACCGATCGTGGACCCGCTCTGCTCGGGCTTCACGACCAACTGGTACGCGTCGCGCCCGGCGACCCGCGCCGTGCCGTCGACGGTGACCGACGTCGTCTCGTCGACCGCCGCCAGCGCCTGGGCCGCGAGCTCCTTCGGCGTGACCGGGGGCCCGTCGGCGCCGTCGGCGTCCCGGCCGCCCGCCCCGCTGCCGGGGGCGGCGTCCACGTCGTGCAGGACCTTGCCGGACTTGCTGTCGTACACCCAGGTCTCCGCGCCGTTGCGCACGAGGGTGTACTCGTCGCCGCCGTCCTGGACGGTCAGGCGCTGGCGGTCCGGGCCGTCCGCGGCGACCTTCAGCGTGTGCGTACCGGTCGCGAACCGCATGAGCTGCGCGTCGGCGGACTCGGCCGCGGCACGGTCGCCCAGCAGGTCGCCGAGGCCGGCGATGGACGGCAGGCCCAGGTCCGTGGTGACCTTCACCGTGCCGGACACGTGCTGGACGTCCGACGCGGCTATCTTCTCGACGAGCTCCTGCGCGGTGATCTTCGGCAGGTCCGGGTCACCGGAAGCCGCGAGCGCCGGGACGAGCCCGATGGTCGCCGCCGCCACCCCCGCCACCGCGACCGGGACCGCGTACCGCGCCACTGTCCGGCGCGCGGGCCGCGGGGTCTGTGCGTCGCTGTCGTTCGGTGCCATGTCTGCGCTACCTCCGTGGTCTGGTACGACCATTCCACCCGACCGGCTCCGCGAAAGCATCAGACCGCGGCATCAACCTGCCGTACCCCTCTGGGATGACCCGGTGTCAGGGTCTTCCCCCATACGGCTCCGAACGCCCCGCTCACGCGCGCGGGCACCCGGTTCAGCCCGCCCGGTGCACCACCAGGTCGCACAGCTCGACGAGCGCGGCCTTCGCGTACCCGTCCGGCAGCGGGGCCAGCATCGCCCGCGCCTCCTGCGCGTACCGCACCGTGTCGCGGCGGGCCAGCTCCAGCGCGGGGTGGACGCGCAGCCGGCGCAGCGCCTCGGCGTGGCGGGCGTCGTCCGTGAGGTCGCCCTCCAGGAGCTCGACCAGCTCCACGTCCTCGGCCCGGCCGTGCTGCTCCGCCAGGGCGCGCAGGTGGAGGACCGGCAGGGTGGCGATGCCCTCGCGCAGGTCGGTGCCGGGCGTCTTGCCCGACTCGTGGGAGTCCGAGGCGATGTCCAGGACGTCGTCGGCCAGCTGGAACGCCACGCCCAGCCGCTCGCCGTACTGCGTCAGGATCTCCGTGAACCGCTCCCCGGCGCCCGCCATCATCGCGCCGAACCGGCCGGAGACGGCGACCAGGGAGCCGGTCTTGCCGGCGATGACGTCCAGGTAGTGCTCGACCGGGTCGTTCCCGTCGCGGGGGCCGGCGGTCTCCAGGATCTGGCCCGTGACCAGCCGCTCGAACGCCTCCGCCTGGATGCGCACCGCCTCGGGGCCGAGGTCCGCCAGGATGTGCGACGCGCGCGCGAAGAGGAAGTCGCCCGTGAGGACGGCGACCGAGTTGCCCCAGCGCGTGTTGGCGCTCTCCACACCGCGTCGTACGAGCGCCTCGTCCATCACGTCGTCGTGGTACAGCGTGGCCAGGTGGGTGAGCTCGACGACCACGGCCGCCGGGACGACGCCGGGCGCGTGCGGGTCGCCGAACTGCGCGGCGAGCATCGCGAGCAGCGGACGGAAGCGCTTGCCGCCCGCCCGTACCAGGTGCTGCGCCGCCTCCGTGATGAACGGCACGTCGCTCTTGGTGGCGTCGAGCAGTCCGGCCTCGACAGCCGCCAACCCTGTCTGGACATCGGCTTCGAGAGCCTGGTCCCGCACGCTCAGCCCGAACGGCCCGACTGCGGTCACGAGGGGGTCTCCTGTCTGCGGACGATCACACGGATTGTCGACGTGTCGCTGGATTCACTCACGTCAGCGTATCCGGTCCCGTTTGGATCGCCGTGGGCACCTTCCCGCCACCCCCGGTATGTTCGCGATCGGCGCATACGGCCGGATCCACGCGCGTGGAGGGGCCGCTCCGGGCGCCCACACCCCCGTGCCGCATGAGGCGGATCACACAGACGCTCCCCTTCCGTCCCTTTCCGTCCCCTTCCCGGACGGCATCCGCCTCCCGCGCGCGTGGGAGCGGCCGGCAAGGGCCCGGGCCGAGGGAGTCGACGAGGATCCGCCTCCCGCGCGCGTGGGAGCGGCTGACCCGGCCCCGAGGGGTCGGTCGGAAGCCCGGCGACCCGCCTCCTGCGCGCGGGGGAGCGGCCGGACCGCCGTGGTACGCGGCACGCCGCCGCTCACCCTCCTCCCGCTCCTCCCGCGTGCGGGGGCGGCTCGTCTCCGTGGCGGGCTACGTCGCCCCGTCCGCCACCTGCCGCCGGTGACGCGGAACGGACCTGACCTCCCGCGCGGGGGCGGCGTCCCGCCTCCTCGCCAGCCCTGCTGGCGGTGTGGAGGACCTGCCTCCCGCGCGCGGAGGGTGGCTCCCACCCCCACCTCGGCGTCCCCGGTGCCCGTGCCACCTCCGGCGCGCGTGGGAAGGGGGCCTCGACGCCTTGGTCCCCGGTACGGCCACAGCGCCCCCTCCCGCGCGCGGGGCGGCCGGCGCGGGTGGCCGTTCCTCCGCCCCCGGAGCACGGCGGAACCCGTGTGCCGCGGGGGTGACGAGGCACTCCCCCGCCGCGCCTGGGAGAAGCGCGCGCCTCGGTCGTAACGTGTCCCCCACACACGTGGAAAGCGAGGCAAGCACCGATGCCCGAGCAGCCCTCACCGAGCCCGCTCGACCTCGCCGAAGGCGACCCCTTCGGCCCGCACAACCTCCCGTACGGCGTGTTCTCGACCGCCGACGAACCCGGCCGCCGCAGGGTCGGCGTCCGGATCGGCAGCCACGTCCTGGACGCCGGGGCCGCGGCGCACGCGCTCGGCTCGTCGTACGCCGGCCTGCTCGCCCAGCCCTCCCTCAACCCGCTGATGGCGGCGGGCCGCACGGTCTGGCGCGACGTGCGCCGGGCGCTGACGGCGTGGCTGACGTCGCCCGCGCACCGCGCGGACGTCGAGCCGCTGCTGCACCCGCTGGACGCGGTGACGCTGCACCTGCCGTACGAGGTGGCCGACTACGTCGACTTCTACGCGAGCGAGCACCACGCGTCGAACGTCGGCCGCATGTTCCGCCCGGACGGCGAGCCGCTCACGCCCAACTGGAAGCACCTGCCGATCGGTTACCACGGCCGGTCCGGCACCGTCGTGGTCTCCGGCACCGACGTGGTGCGCCCCTCCGGGCAGCGCAAGGCGCCGGCCGACCCGGCGCCGGTCTTCGGGCCGTCCACGAAGCTGGACATCGAGGCGGAGGTGGGCTTCGTCGTCGGCACGCCGTCGGAGACGGGCCGCCCGGTGGCGCTGGGCGACTTCCGGGAGCACGTCTTCGGGCTGACGCTCCTCAACGACTGGTCGGCGCGCGACATCCAGGCGTGGGAGTACGTGCCGCTGGGCCCGTTCCTCGGCAAGTCCTTCGCCACGTCGGTGTCGGCGTGGGTGACGCCGCTGGAGGCCCTGGACGCGGCCCGTGTGGCCCCTCCGGCCCGCGACTTCCCGCTGCTGCCGTACCTGGACGACGCGGACGAGGACGAGCCCGGCGGGTACGAGCTGCACATCACCGTGGAGATCAACGGCGAGGTCGTCGCCGAGCCGCCGTTCTCCACCATGTACTGGACGGCCGCGCAGCAGTTGGCGCACATGACCGTCAACGGCGCGTCGCTGCGCACCGGCGACCTGTACGGCTCGGGCACGGTCAGCGGGCCCGAGACGCACCAGCGCGGCTCGCTGCTGGAGCTGACGTGGAATGGGCGGGACGCGCTCGACCTGTCCACCGGGAAGCGGACGTTCCTGGAGGACGGCGACGAGGTCACGCTCACCGCGTGGGCGCCCGGCCCGGACGGCGTGAAGGTCGGCCTGGGCGAGGTCACCGGACGGATCACGCCCGCCGTCTGACCCTCCGGACGTCGAAGGGCCCGGCACCCCGGCTCCGGGTGCCGGGCCCGTGCGGCTCCCCCCTCGGGTTCAGCCGCGTCCCGCGATGGTCACTCGGCCCGCCACAGGGCGGGTGCGTTCGGCGGCTCCCAGCCGGTCTGGGCGGTGTGGGGCTGGAGGCAGACGTAGCCGCGCCCGCCGTACGTGACCCGGTCGCCGGCCCGGTAGGCCGTGCCCACCGCCCACGTGCCGCCACCGGGCGGCGGGGTGGTCGGGGTGGGGCTCGGGCCCGGCGACTGCGGCACGTTCAGGACGAAGTCGAACGCCGCCTCCCGGGCGCCGCCCGCGTCGTGCACGGTCATCAGCAGCCGCGGGTCGAACAGCGAGTCCGTCGCGTTGCGGGGCTCGTTCGGGAAGTAGAGCTGCGTGGTCAGCACCGGGCGGCCGGGCGCCTGCGCCTTGACGTGGATGTGGCGGGTGCGCCCCGGGTACAGCCCCGGCACGATCGTGGTGAGGCGGAACGCGCCCTGCGCGTCGGTGTACTGGTGGCCGCGGAAGCGGAACCCGGTGTTGTCGTAGGCGCCGTTGTTGTCGGCCTGCCAGAAGTCGAGCAGGACGCCGGATATCGGGCTGCAGCCGAGCCCGAAGACGTACCCGGAGACGGTGAGGCGCACGCCGGGGGTGCCCGATTCCAGCAGTGACGTGCGGCGGGGGGAGTTGGGCTTGAAGTAGGGGCCCTCCATCTGCGGCGGCGTGGGGTCGTCGCCGTCGTCGCAGGTGGGGGTCAGGGCCGGGCGGGCGCCGGGGGAGGCGGCGGTGGCCCGGGCCAGTGCCGGCGCGCCCATGAACACCGCGGGGGCGGCGACACCGGCCGCCAGGGCGGCGCGCAGCACGGCCTTGCGGGAGGGGTGCCCGGTGCGGGGCTCGTCGTGGTCGTCCATGCCTGCTCCTCGTCGGGAGGGGGGGTCAGGGGAACGGCACCGAACCTACGCACGCCGTCACGGACGGACGATGGACTGGACACGGTCGTCGTGGTGAATATCGCGGGCGCGCCCCCGACCCCCGGTCCCCCCGCCGCCCGGCGCCGCTCCCCCGCCGCGCGCCTCGGCGCCGCGCCGGAAGTCGCCGGGGCTGACGCCGGTCTCGCGGCGGAAGAAGCGGCAGAAGTACGCGGCGTCGTCGAAGCCGACCCGGCCCGCCACCTGCCGGACCGTCAGGTCGGTGCGGGCGAGGAGCCGTTTCGCCTCGTGGGCGCGGGCTTCGCGGACCAACTGCCCCGGGGTGCGGCCGGTCGCGGCCTTGACGGCGTCGGTGAGGTGGCCGGGGGTGACGCCGATGCGCGCGGCGCAGGCCCCCACCGACCACAGGGCCGGGTCGCCGCGGCCGATCAGCCGCGTGAACTCCTCGGCGACGGCGCCCGGCCGGGTGCCGGGCCGGCCGTGGGCGGCGGGCCCGGTGCCGTACAGCCGCGCCGCGCGGACGACGAGGACGTGCAGCAGGGCGCGCAGCACGGAGGAGCAGCCCTCGGCGCCGCGGCCGTACTCGTCGTGGAGGTCGGCCAGCAGCCGCGCGGCCTGGGCGGCGGACCGCTCGTCGAGGGTGGGCCAGGGCCGCTCGGCGAGGAGGCGCAGCAGGGCGCGGTCACCGGGGTGGTCGAGCAGGAAGTCCTCGGTGAACAGGACGACGGAGCCGTCCACCCCGGCCGCGCCCTCCCAGTGGTGGATCTGGCCGGGCACGAGGAAGCCCAGGTGGGGCGGGCGCAGCGGCCAGCGGGCGAGGTCGGTCACGTGGGCGCCGCGCCCGGCGGTGACGTGCACGATCTCGTAGAAGGTGTGCCGGTGCGGGAAGGCGGCCCGGGCCATGGGGCCGATCGTGTCGAACGTGCCGACCGCGAACGGCACCGCGTCGGGCATCGGGACTTCGAGGCGGTGCATAGGCAGCGCCTCCGGCTGTCCGGCCGTGTCGTTCTCCCCCGGTAGGACCGTGGTGCCGCGCATCGTCGCCCGCGCCCCTCCTCGTCGTCGCCGCGGCCGGGCGCGGCCTGCCGTGGCCCGCCGCGGTCCGCGACTGGTCTGAACCAGTTCCCAGGAGCACCATGCCATGGACATGACCCGTGGGACAGGGCGCTTTCCGCCCTATGGCCGACTCCGGATGCGGGCGGGGGGCGGCCCGGCACATGCTGCTGGGGGCGGGGCACGGAAAGAGCCCGCCCGGACCCGTCCGAACCCGCCCGGACCCGCCGGGCGCCCGGAGGCACCCCCCTCCGTCCCCCGAGGAGCAGCGCATGAAGCCGAAAGGGCCCCTGTCCGCCGTCGCCGTCACCGCTCTCGTCCCCCTGGCGCTCCTGGCGGGCCCGGCACCCGCGGCGGCCGCCCCCGACGACGACACCACCGTGCGCGCCGACCTGATGACGGCGTACAGCGCGACGCAGAAGTACCACCGGGTCGAGCGGGCCGTCGCGGACGGCTACCTGCCGCTGCGCGGCTGCATCGCCCGCGCCGGCGAGGGCGGCATGGGGTACCACTACGTCAACAAGGCACACAACAACACGACCGATCCGGCGAAACCCGCCGCCCTCATGTACGAGAAGGCCGAGGACGGGACGCTGCGGCTGGTCGGGGTGGAGTGGTTCGTCGAGGACGCCGACCAGGACCTCGCGACCGACGACGACCGGCCGACGATGTTCGGCCAGCCCTTCCTCGGGCCGTCGCCCGGTGTCGAGGCCGGTGTCAAGGCCCACTACGACCTGCACGTGTGGATCCACAAGCCCAACCCGAAGGGGATGTTCCACGAGTGGAACCCCGACGTGCGCTGCCCCGCGGAGAAGTGACCCGCACCGCCCCCGGGCGGGCCGCCCGGAGGGGCGGGCCGCCCGGAGGGGCGGGCCGCGCGCGACACGGCCGGGCGGGGGGCGCCGCCCGCACCCCGCCCGGCCGTCCGTACGCGCGCGTACGCGTCCCGTACGCCTCCGGAACACCGGCTACCGGACGAACACCCCCGCCTGGCCCGCGAGGTCCAGGAAGTACTGGGGGGCGACGCCCAGCACCAGCGTCACCGCGACCCCCACGCCGATCGCCGTCATCGTCAGGGGCGACGGCACGGCCACGGTCGGCCCCTCCGGGTGCGGCTCGCTGAAGAACATCAGCACGATGACCCGGACGTAGAAGAACGCGGCGATCGCCGACGCGATCACACCGACCACCACCAGCGCGCCCGCTCCTCCCTCGGCCGCCGCCTTGAACACGGCGAACTTGCCGGAGAAGCCGGACGTCAGCGGGATGCCGGCGAACGCCAGCAGGAACACCGCGAAGACCGCCGCCACCAGCGGCGAACGCCGTCCCAGCCCCGCCCACTTGGACAGGTGCGTCGCCTCGCCGCCCGCGTCCCGCACCAGCGTGACCACCGCGAACGCGCCGACCGTCACGAAGGAGTACGCCGCCAGGTAGAACAGCGTCGACGAGATCCCGGACGGCGTCGCGGCGATGACACCCGCCAGGATGAAACCCGCGTGGGCGATCGACGAGTAGGCGAGGAGCCGCTTGATGTCGGTCTGCGTGATCGCGACGATCGCGCCGGCCAGCATCGTGACGATGGCGACGCCCCACATGACGGGCCGCCAGTCCCAGCGCAGCCCCGGCAGGACCACGTAGAGCAGGCGCAGCATCGCGCCGAACGCCGCGACCTTGGTGGCCGCCGCCATGAAGCCCGTGACGGGGGTCGGGGCGCCCTGGTAGACGTCCGGTGTCCACATGTGGAACGGCACGGCGCCCACCTTGAACAGCAGCCCCATCATCACCATCGCGAAGCCGATGAGCAGCAGCACGTCGTTGCTCATGGTCGCCGCGAGCGCCGGGTCGACCGTGCCGACCGCGCCGCCCACGACGTCCGCGATCCGGGCGTACGAGACGGAGCCCGCGTAGCCGTACAGCAGGGCGATGCCGAACAGCAGGAACGCGGAGGCGAACGAGCCGAGCAGGAAGTACTTGACCGCGGCCTCCTGCGACATCATCCGCTTGCGGCGGGCGACGGCGCACAGCAGGTACAGCGGCAGCGAGAAGACCTCCAGCGCGATGAACAGCGTCAGCAGGTCGTTGGCGGCCGGGAAGACGAGCATGCCCGTGATGGCGAACAGCACCAGCGGGAACACCTCGGTGGTGGTGAACCCGGCCTTGACCGCGGCCTTCTCGTGGTCGCTGCCCGGCACGGCGGCGGCCTCGGCGGCGAACGAGTCGACGCGGTGGCCGTGGCGGGCCGGGTCGAGCCGCCGCTCGGCGAAGGTGAACACCGCGACGAGCGAGGTCAGCAGGATCGTGCCCTGGAGGAAGAGCGCCGGCCCGTCGACGGCGATGGCGCCCATCGCGGAGATCTGCGCCTTCGTCGTGCCGTGCCCGGTGAGGGCGAGGCCGACGACCGCGGCGAACGCGCAGGCGAGCGCCACGCCGCTGAGGAAGAGCTGCGTGTGGTACCGGGCGCGGCGCGGGACGACGGCTTCCACGAGGACGCCGAGGATCGCCGCGCCGACCACGATGAGGACCGGGGCCAGTTGGGCGTACTCGATCTCCGGCGCGGGGATCTTGCCGAGCGGTTCGGCGGCCGTCGTCCACAGGGTGTGGAAGTCCGTAGTGCTCACTTGGCCGCCTCCACATCGGGCCGGGGGTCCTTCTGCTGTACGTCGGACATGGTGTGCCGCACCGCCGGATTGACGATGTCGGTGAGCGGCTTCGGGTAGACGCCGAGGAAGAGCAGCAGCGCGATCAGCGGGGCCACCACGGCCAGTTCGCGCGGCCGCAGGTCGGGCATGGCCCGGACCTCCTCCTTCACCGGACCGGTCATCGTCCGCTGGTACAGCACCAGTGTGTAGAGCGCCGCCAGGACGATGCCGGTGGTGGCGACGACCCCCGCGACCGGGTACCGGGCGAACGTGCCGACCAGGACCAGGAACTCGCTGACGAACGGCGCGAGGCCCGGCAGCGACAGCGTGGCCAGGCCGCCGACGAGGAAGGTGCCCGCGAGGACCGGGGCGACCTTCTGCACGCCGCCGTAGTCCGCGATCAGGCGCGAGCCGCGCCGCGAGATCAGGAACCCGGCGACCAGCATCAGCGCGGCCGTCGAGATGCCGTGGTTGACCATGTAGAGCGTGGCGCCGCTCTGGCCCTGGCTGGTCATCGCGAAGATGCCCAGGATGATGAAGCCGAAGTGGGAGATCGACGCGTACGCGATCAGGCGCTTGATGTCCCGCTGGCCGACCGCGAGCAGCGCCCCGTAGACGATGCTGACCAGGGCGAGGACGATGATCGCCGGCGTGGCCCACCGCGACGCCTCCGGGAACAGGCCGAGGCAGTAGCGGAGCATCGCGAACGTGCCGACCTTGTCGACGACGGCCGTGATGAGCACCGCGACCGGCGCCGTGGACTCCCCCATCGCGTTGGGCAGCCAGGTGTGCAGCGGCCACAGCGGGGCCTTCACGGCGAACGCGAAGAAGAAGCCGAGGAACAGCAGCCGCTCCGTGTTGGTCGCCATCTCCAGCTCGCCGCTCGCCCGGGCGGCGGCGATCTCGGTGAGCGAGAAGTTCCCCGCGACGACGTACAGCCCGATCACGGCGGCGAGCATGACGAGCCCGCCGGCCAGGTTGTAGAGCAGGAACTTCACCGCGGCGTACGACCGCTGGGCGGCCGCCCTGTCGTCGCCGCCCGCGTGGGCGCGGTCCCCGAAGCCGCCGATGAGGAAGTACATCGGGATGAGCATGGCCTCGAAGAGGATGTAGAAGAGGAAGACGTCGGTGGCCTCGAAGGAGAGGATCACCATCGCCTCGACCATCAGGATCAGGGCGAAGAAGCCCTGCGTGGGCCGCCATCGCTTCGACTTCGTCTCCAGCGGGTCGGCGTCGTGCCACCCGGCGAGGACGACGAACGGCACGAGCAGCGCGGTGAGCGCGACCAGCGCCACGCCGATGCCGTCCACCCCGAGCTCGTACCGCACCCCGAAGTCCTTGATCCAGGCGTGCGACTCGGTGAGCTGGTACCGCTCGCCGCCGGGGTCGAAGCGGACCAGGACGGCCACGGCGAGCGCGAGCGTGCCGAGCGAGAACAGCAGCGCCAGCCACTTGGCGGCGGTGCGCCGGGCGGCCGGGACGGCGGCGGTGACGATCGCACCGGCCGCCGGCAGCAACGCCGTCGCGGTCAGGAGGGGAAAGGACATCGCGGTCACACCGCCCTCATCAGCAGGGTCGCGGCGATCAGCACCGCAGCACCTCCGAACATCGAGACCGCATAGGAGCGGGCAAAGCCGTTCTGCAGCTTGCGCATCCGGCCGGAGAGACCGCCCATCGCCGCCGCCGTGCCGTTGACGACGCCGTCGACGAGGGTGTGGTCGACGTAGACCAGCGAGCGGGTGAGGTGCTCGCCGCCGCGCACCAGGACCACGTGGTTGAAGTCGTCCTGGAGGAGGTCGCGGCGGGCCGCCCGGGTGAGCAGCGAGCCGCGCGGCGCGACCACGGGCACGGGCCTGCGCCCGTACTGCGCGTACGCGATGCCGACGCCGATCAGCAGGACGACGACCGTCGCCGTGGTGATGACCCCGGCGCCGATCGGCGGGTGGCCGTGGTCGAAGTCCGTGACGGGCTCCAGCCAGGTGACGAACGCGCTGTTCAGCGAGAACAGCCCGCCCGCGAAGACCGATCCGAAGGCCAGCAGGACCATCGGGACGGTCATGGACTTCGGGGACTCGTGCGGGTGCGGCATCGCGCCGGGCGCCGCCTGGGCACCGGGTTCGACGTCGGCCGCCGCGTCCGGGTCGGGCGCGGGCTGCCAGCGCTTCTCCCCGAAGAACGTCATGATCATCACGCGGGTCATGTAGTACGCGGTGATCCCGGCGCCGAGCAGGGTGACCGCGCCGAGGATCCAGCCCTCGGCGCCGCCCTTCGCGAACGCCGCCTCGATGATCTTGTCCTTGGACCAGAAGCCCGACAGGCCGGGGAAGCCGATGATCGCCAGGTAGCCGAGGCCGAACGTCACGAACGTGACGGGCATGTACTTCCGCAGGCCGCCGTACTTGCGCATGTCGACCTCGTCGTTCATGCCGTGCATGACCGATCCGGCGCCGAGGAACAGACCGGCCTTGAAGAAGCCGTGCGTCACCAGGTGCATGATCGCGAAGGCGTAGCCGATCGGGCCGAGGCCGGCCGCGAGGACCATGTAGCCGATCTGCGACATCGTCGAACCGGCGAGGGCCTTCTTGATGTCGTCCTTCGCGCAACCGACGATCGCACCGAAGAGGAGCGTGACCGCGCCGACCACCACGACGGCGAGCTGCGCGTCCGGCGCCGCGTTGAAGATCGCACCGGAACGGGTGATCAGGTACACGCCGGCCGTCACCATCGTCGCCGCGTGGATGAGCGCCGACACGGGGGTCGGGCCCTCCATCGCGTCACCGAGCCAGGACTGCAGCGGCACCTGCGCGGACTTGCCGCAGGCGGCGAGCAGCAGCATCAGCCCGATCGCCGTCAGCATGCCCTCGGACGTCTCGCCGGTCGAGTCGAGCACCGGCCCGAAGGCGAACGTCCCGAAGGTGGTGAACATCAGCATGATCGCGACGGAGAGGCCGATGTCACCGACGCGGTTGACCAGGAACGCCTTCTTCGCGGCCGTCGCCGCGCTCGGCTTGTGCTGCCAGAACCCGATCAGCAGGTACGAGGCGAGGCCCACGCCCTCCCAGCCGAAGTACAGCAGCAGGTAGTTGTCGGCGATGACGAGCAGCAGCATCGCCGCGAGGAACAGGTTCAGGTAGCCGAAGAAGCGGCGGCGGCGCTCGTCGTGCTCCATGTAGCCGATGGAGTAGACGTGGATGAGCGTGCCGACCCCGGTGATGAGAAGGACGAACGTCATCGACAACTGGTCGAGCTGGAAGGCGATGTCCGCCTGGAAGCCCTCGACCGGCACCCAACTGAACAACCTCTGGTGCAGGGCCCGGTCCTCCGCGCCCTTCCCCAGCATGTCGGCGAAGAGCACCGCGCCGACGACGAAGGAGGCCGCGGCGAGCAGCGTGCCGAGCCAGTGCCCGGCCCCGTCCAGCCGCCGGCCGCCGCACAACAGGACGGCCGCTCCGAGCAGGGGCGCCGCGACGAGCAGCGCGATCAGGTTCTCCACGATTCAGCGACCCCTTACAGCTTCATCAGGCTGGCGTCGTCGACCGAGGCCGAATGGCGGGCACGGAACAGGGACACGATGATCGCCAGCCCGACCACGACCTCCGCGGCGGCGACGACCATCGTGAAGAAGGCGATGATCTGGCCGTCCAGGTTGCCGTGCAGCCGGGAGAACGCGACCAGCGCCAGGTTGCAGGCGTTGAGCATCAGCTCCACGCACATGAACAAGATGATCGCGTTGCGCCTGATCAGCACCCCGGCCGCGCCGATGGTGAACAACAGGGCGGCGAGATACAGGTAGTTGACGGGATTCACTTGGCCGCCTCCTCTCCGTCCCGCCGGCGGCCTAGCCGCTCCTCGGCGCGCTGCTCCAGCGCCCGCAGGTCCTCCAGCGCCTGCGCCGAGACGTCACGGACCTGCCCGCGCGCCCGCAGCGTGCGGTTCACGGTCAGCTCGGACGGGGTGCCGTCCGGCAGCAGGCCGGCGACGTCCACGGCGTTGTGCCGGGCGTACACGCCGGGTGCCGGCAGCGGCGGGAGCTGCTTGCCCTCGCGCACCCGCTGCTCCGACAGCTCCCGCTGCGTGCGGGCCCGCTCGGTGCGCTCCCGGTGCGTCAGCACCATCGCGCCGACCGCGGCCGTGATGAGCAGCGCGCCCGTGATCTCGAAGGCGAAGACGTACTTGGTGAACAGCAGCGTCGCCAGGCCCTCGACGTTGCCGCCGGCGTTCGCCGTGCCCAGGCCGTTGAACGTGTCCAACGAGGCGCGGCCGATGCCGGCGATCAGCAGGGCGCCGAAGCCGAGCCCGCACAGCAGGGCCAGCCAGCGCTGGCCCTTGATGGTCTCCTTCAGCGAGTCGGCGGCGGTGACGCCGACGAGCATCACGACGAAGAGGAACAGCATCATGATCGCGCCCGTGTAGACCACGACCTGCACGACACCCAGGAAGTACGCGCCGTTGGCGAGGTAGAAGACCGCCAGGACGACCATGGTCCCGGCCAGGCACAGCGCGCTGTGCACGGCCTTGCGCATCAGTACGGTGCACAGCGCGCCGATCACCGCGACCGTGCCGAGCAGCCAGAACTGCACGGCCTCACCGGTCGAGGTGGTGTAGGCGGCGGCCAGCGTGTTCGCGGTCATGCCCCGATCACCTTCTCGGACGCGGGTTCGTTCCCGCCGAAGTCCGACGCGGCCTCCTGCGGGGGCTGCTCGCCCTTGCTGACCGCGACCTGCCGGACCGTGCCCGGCGCCGCCTCGTGGACCAGGCCCCGGTAGTAGTCCTGCTCGTCCGTCCCCGGGTGGAGGGCGTGGGGCGTGTCGACCATGCCCTCCTGGAGGCCCGCGAGGAGCTGCTCCTTGGTGTAGATCAGGTTCTCGCGGGAGCTGTCGGCGAGCTCGAACTCGTTCGTCATGGTCAGCGCCCGCGTCGGGCACGCCTCGATGCACAGCCCGCACAGGATGCAGCGGGCGTAGTTGATCTGGTAGACGCGGCCGTACCGCTCGCCGGGCGAGTAGCGCTCCTCGTCGGTGTTGTCCGCGCCCTCCACGTAGATGGCGTCGGCGGGGCACGCCCAGGCGCACAGCTCGCAGCCGACGCACTTCTCCAGCCCGTCCGGATGGCGGTTGAGCTGGTGCCTGCCGTGGAAGCGGGGCGCCGTCGTCTTCTGCTGCTCCGGGTACTGCTCCGTCAGCCGCTTCTTGAACATGGCCTTGAAGGTCACGCCGAAGCCGGCCACCGGGTTCTGGAAGGGGGTCCGTGGGGTGTCCCCCCGGGATGATTCAGTAGACACCGTCCGTCTCCTTTCCGTCACTCGCAGTATCTGCCGGGCCACTGACAATCAGCTCGCCCTCACCGCGCGGCCGTCGCCGCGGCACCGGCGGCAGGGTCTGCCCGGGCAGCGGCGGCACCGGGAACCCGCCGGCCATCGGGTCGAACTCACCGGTCTGCGCGGTCTCCTCGGGGCCGCCCGCGGCCTTCGCCTTCCGGTCGCGGAACATGTCGGCGACGAAGGACAGCAGCAGCACCGCCAGGACCGCGGCGGCGACGTACAGCACGATCGACTGGAACGCGACGTTCTCGTTGCGCAGGGCGCGCACGGTCGCGACGAGCATCAGCCACACGACCGAGACGGGGATGAGGACCTTCCAGCCGAGCTTCATCAACTGGTCGTAGCGGACGCGGGGCAGCGTGCCGCGCAGCCAGACGAAGAGGAACAGCAGCAGCACGACCTTGCCGATGAACCAGAGCATCGGCCACCAGCCGTGGTTCGCGCCCTCCCACAGCCCCGAGATCGGGTACGGGGCGCGCCAGCCGCCCAGGAAGAGGGTGACCGAGACGACCGAGACGGTGACCATGTTGACGTACTCGGCCAGCATGAACATCGCGAACTTGATGGAGCTGTACTCGGTGTTGAAGCCGCCGACCAGGTCGCCCTCGGACTCCGGCATGTCGAACGGGGCCCGGTTGGTCTCGCCGACCATCGTCACCATGTAGATCAGGAACGACACCGGCAGCAGCACCACGAACCAGCGGTCCGCCTGCGCGTCGACGATCGCCGAGGTCGACATGGACCCGGAGTAGAGGAAGACGGAGGCGAAGGCCGCGCCCATCGCGATCTCGTACGAGATCATCTGCGCGCAGGCGCGGAGCCCGCCGAGCAGCGGGTACGTCGAGCCGGACGACCAACCGGCGAGGACGATGCCGTAGATGCCGACGGAGGCGACCGCGAGGATGTACAGCATCGCGATCGGCAGGTCGGTCAGCTGCATCGTGGTCCGCTGGCCGAGGATCGATACCTCGTTGCCCGCCGGACCGAAGGGGATCACGGCGATCGCCATGAACGCCGGGACGGCGGCGACGATCGGGGCGAGGACGTAGACGACCTTGTCCGCCCGCTTGACGACGACGTCCTCCTTCAACATCAGCTTGACGCCGTCCGCGAGGGACTGGAGGAGGCCCCAGGGGCCGTGCCGGTTGGGGCCGACGCGCAGTTGCATCCACGCGACGACCTTGCGCTCCATCACGATGGAGATCAGCACGGTGACCATGAGGAAGGCGAAGCAGAAGACCGCCTTGAGCACCACGAGCCACCAGGGGTCGCGGCCGAACATGGAGAGGTCCTCGGCCGCGAGGAGGGCCGGGTTCATGCGCGCACCTCCGTCGAGTCCGTCGAGTCCGATGGGTGGGGGGCGGCCGGGGCGAGGCGGACCAGGCGGCCGGGGGCCGTGCCCAGGTCCGACAGGACGCCGCCGCCGGTCGAGCGGAGCGGCAGCCACACCACCCGGTCGGGCATCTCGGTCACCCGCAGCGGCAGCTCGACGGAGCCGGCCGGGCCGGTCACCCGGAGCAGGTCGCCGTCCTCGACGCCGGTCTCGGCGGCCGTGGCGGGCGACAGGCGGGCGAGCGCGGCGTGCCGGGTCCCGGCGAGCGCCTCGTCGCCCTCCTGGAGGCGGCCCAGGTCGAGCAGCATCCGGTGGCCGGCCAGGACGGCCTCGCCCTCGCCGGCGCGGGGCAGCGGCAGCCGGGCCTCGGCGGGGTCGTCGGCCCGCCCGCCGTCCCACGCGCCGAGCCGGTCCATCTCGCGCCGCACGGTCCGCAGGTCGGGCAGGCCGAAGTGCACGTCCATCGCGTCCGCGAGCATGTGCAGGGCGCGCGCGTCGGCCGGCGGCAGCGCGTTCGCCAGGTGCTCGGGCTTCAGCGCCGCCTCGAACATCCGGACCCGTCCCTCCCAGTTGAGGAACGTGCCGGCCTTCTCCGCGACCGCCGCGACCGGGAGGACCACGTCGGCCCGCTCGGTGACCTCGCCGGGCCGCAGCTCCAGCGACACGACGAACGCCGCGTCGAGCGCCTCACGCGCGCGTGCCGGGTCCGGAAGGTCCGCCACGTCGACGCCGCCGACGAGCAGCGCGCCCAGCTCGCCGGTGGCGGCGGCCTCCACGATCTGGCCCGTGTCGCGCCCGTAGCGGTGCGGCAGTTCCCGTACGCCCCACGCGGTCGCCGTCTCCTCGCGGGCCCGCGGGTCGGTGGCCGGGCGGCCACCGGGCAGCAGCGTCGGGAGGGCGCCCGCCCAGACCGCGCCGCGCTCACCGGCCCGGCGCGGGATCCACGCCAGGTGGGCGCCGGTCGCGGCGGCGGCCCGTACGGCGGCGGACAGCGCGCCCGGCACGCCGGCGAGGCGCTCGCCGACGAGGATGACGGCGCCCTCCTCGCGCAGGGCCCGTGCCGCCGCGGCGCCCGGCCCCGCGAGGTCGGCGCCGGCCGCGAGGGCGTCCAGCCACTCGGTCTCCGTGCCGGGCGCGGCGGGCAGCAGCGTGCCGCCCGCCTTCTCCAGGCCGCGGGTCGTGTACGGGGCGATGGCGTACGTGCGCTGCCCGTGCTTGCGCCACGCCTTGCGCAGCCGCAGGAAGACGCCGGGCGCCTCCTCCTCCGCCTCGAACCCGGCGAGCAGCACGGCGGGCGCCTTCTCCAGCGTGCCGTACGTGACGCCGCGGCCGTCCAGGTCGCGACCGTGCCCGGCGACCCGGGCGGCCAGGAAGTCGGCCTCCTCGCCGCTGTGCACGCGCGCGCGGAAGTCGATGTCGTTCGTGTCGAGCACCACGCGCGCGAACTTGGCGTACGCGTAGGCGTCCTCCACCGTGAGCCGCCCGCCGGCGAGGACGCCGGTGCGGCCGCGGACCAGGCCGCGCGCCGCCGCCCGGAGCGCCTCCGGCCACGACGCGGGCCGCAGGGCGCCGTCGTCGCCGCGCACGAGGGGCGTGGTGAGGCGGTCCCGCTGCTGTGCGTACCGGAACGCGAAGCGCCCCTTGTCGCACAGCCACTCCTCGTTGACCTCCGGGTCGTTGGCGGCGAGCCGCCGCATGACCTTGCCGCGCCGGTGGTCGGTGCGGGTGGCGCAGCCGCCGGCGCAGTGCTCGCACACGGAGGGGCTGGAGACCAGGTCGAAGGGGCGGGAGCGGAACCGGTACGCCGCGGAGGTGAGGGCGCCGACCGGGCAGATCTGGATGGTGTTGCCGGAGAAGTACGACTCGAAGGGGTCGCCCTCGCCGGTGCCGACCTGCTGGAGGGCGCCGCGCTCCACCAGCTCGATCATCGGGTCGCCGGCGATCTGCTGGGAGAAGCGGGTGCAGCGGGCGCAGAGCACGCACCGCTCGCGGTCGAGGAGGACCTGCGTGGAGATCGGGACGGGCTTCTCGTAGGTCCGCTTGCGGCCCTCGAAGCGGGAGTCGGCCCGGCCGTGCGAGACGGCCTGGTTCTGCAGGGGGCACTCGCCGCCCTTGTCGCAGACGGGGCAGTCCAGGGGGTGGTTGATGAGCAGCAGCTCCATCACCCCGACCTGGGCCTTCTCGGCGACCTTCGAGGTGAGCTGGGTCTTCACCACCATGCCGTCCGTGCACGTGATCGTGCACGAGGCCATGGGCTTGCGCTGGCCCTCGACCTCGACGATGCACTGGCGGCAGGCGCCGGCCGGGTCGAGGAGGGGGTGGTCGCAGAACCGGGGGATCTCGATGCCGATCTGCTCGGCGGCCCGGATGACCAGCGTCCCCTTCGGGACGGAGACCTCGACGCCGTCGATGGTCAGCGTGACCAGGTCCTCCGGCGGCACCGGGGCGGCCCCGCCGCCGGCGGGGTTCGATGCCATGACGGTCATGCCGTCACCTCCACGTGGTTGTCCGCCCAGGCGGTCGACCTGGCCGGGTCGAAGGGGCATCCCCTGCCGGTGATGTGCTCCTCGTACTCCTCGCGGAAGTACTTCAGGGAGGAGAAGATCGGCGAGGCGGCGCCGTCGCCGAGGGCGCAGAACGACTTGCCGTTGATGTTGTCGGCGATGTCGGCGAGCTTGTCGAGGTCGGACGGCTTGCCCTTGCCCGCCTCGATGTCGCGGAGCAGCTGCACCAGCCAGTACGTGCCCTCGCGGCAGGGGGTGCACTTGCCGCAGGACTCGTGGGCGTAGAACTCGGTCCAGCGGGTCACGGCGCGGACGACGCAGGTCGTCTCGTCGAAGCACTGGAGCGCCTTGGTGCCGAGCATGGACCCGGCGGCGCCGACGCCCTCGTAGTCGAGGGGCACGTCGAGGTGCTCGTCGGTGAACATCGGCGTCGACGAGCCGCCCGGCGTCCAGAACTTCAGCCGGTGGCCGGGCCGCATGCCGCCGCTCATGTCGAGCAACTGGCGCAGCGTGATGCCGAGCGGGGCCTCGTACTGGCCGGGGGCGGCGACGTGGCCGCTCAGCGAGTACAGCGTGAAGCCGGGGGACTTCTCGCTGCCCATCGACCGGAACCAGTCCTTGCCCCGGTGGAGGATGGCGGGGACCGACGCGATGGACTCGACGTTGTTCACGACGGTGGGGCAGGCGTACAGACCGGCGACGGCGGGGAAGGGGGGACGCAGTCGGGGCTGGCCGCGGCGGCCCTCCAGCGAGTCGAGCAGGGCGGTCTCCTCGCCGCAGATGTACGCGCCGGCTCCGGCGTGCACGGTCAGTTCGAGGTCGAGGCCGCTGCCGAGGACGTTCCGACCGAGGTAGCCCGCCTCGTACGCCTCGCGGACGGCCTCGTGGAGGCGGCGCAGGACGGGGACGACCTCGCCGCGCAGGTAGACGAAGGCGTGCGAGGACCTGATCGCGTAGCAGGCGATCACGATGCCCTCGATGAGGGAGTGCGGGTTGGCGAAGAGGAGGGGGATGTCCTTGCAGGTGCCGGGTTCCGACTCGTCGGCGTTGACGACGAGGTAGTGCGGCTTGCCGTCGCCCTGCGGGATGAACTGCCACTTCATCCCGGTGGGGAAGCCCGCGCCGCCGCGGCCGCGCAGGCCGGAGTCCTTGACGTACGCGATGACGTCGTCGGGGGTCATGGCGAGGGCCTTGCGCAGCCCTTCGTAGCCGTCGTGGCGCCGGTAGGTGTCCAGGGTCCAGGGGCGGGGCTCGTCCCAGAAGGCGGACAGGACCGGTGAGAGCAGCTTCTCGGGGCTGGTCTCCCCGATGGCGGGTGCCAAGGTCATCACTCCCCCTCCCCGCTGACCGGGCCCGCCGGGTGCTTCGGGTCGGACGCGGAGGTCTGTTGTGGTGCGTCGTGCGAGCTGAGGTGGCCGGAGCCCGGCACGGGGCCGTCGTGGGGCGCCGGGCCGCTGTGGTCCGCCTCGGCCGCCTCGCCGCGCGGGTGGACGACGCGGGGCGGGAGGGCCTCGCCCTTGGCGAGCTTCAGGCCGATGAGGGAGGCCGGGCCCGCGCCGCCGCCGGCTTCGACCGCGCCGGGCCTCGTGTCGGGGAAGCCGGCGAGGATGCGGGCGGTCTCCTTGAACGTGCACAGGGGCGCGCCGCGGGTCGGGGTGACGGGGCGGCCCGCGCGCAGGTCGTCGACGAGGCGCTTGGCGCTCTCGGGGGTCTGGTTGTCAAAGAACTCCCAGTTGACCATCACGACGGGCGCGAAGTCGCAGGCGGCGTTGCACTCGATGTGTTCGAGGGTGACCTTGCCGTCGTCGGTGGTCTCCTGGTTGCCGACGCCGAGGTGCCGCTTGAGCTCGTCGAAGATCGCGTCGCCGCCCATGACGGCGCAGAGCGTGTTGGTGCAGACGCCCACCTGGTAGTCGCCGCTCGGCTTGCGCCGGTACATCGTGTAGAAGGTGGCGACGGCGGTGACCTCGGCGGTGGTCAGCCCCAGCACCTCGGCGCAGAAGCGCATGCCGGTGCGGGTGACGTGGCCCTCCTCGGACTGCACCAGGTGCAGCAGCGGCAGCAGCGCGGAGCGCGAGTCCGGGTAGCGGGCGATCACCTCCCGGGCGTCCGCTTCGAGCCGGGCGCGCACGTCGGCGGGGTAGTCGGGGGCGGGGAGTTCGGGCATCCCCAGTTGGACGTCGGTCACCGGTCGACGCCTCCCATCACGGGGTCGATGGACGCGACGGCGACGATGACGTCGGCGACCTGGCCGCCTTCGCACATCGCCGCCATGGCCTGGAGGTTGGTGAAGGACGGGTCGCGGAAGTGGACCCGGTAGGGGCGGGTGCCGCCGTCGGAGACGACGTGCGCGCCCAGCTCGCCCTTGGGGGACTCGACGGCGGCGTACGCCTGTCCGGCGGGGACCCGGAAGCCCTCGGTGACCAGCTTGAAGTGGTGGATCAGGGCCTCCATGGAGGTGCCCATGATCTTCTTGATGTGGTCGAGGGAGTTGCCGAGGCCGTCGGGTCCGAGGGCGAGCTGGGCGGGCCAGGCGATCTTCTTGTCGGCGACCATGACCGGGCCGGGGGCGAGCCGGTCGAGGCACTGCTCGATGATGCGCAGCGACTGCCGCATTTCCTCCAGCCGGATCAGGAACCGGCCGTAGGCGTCGCACGTGTCGGCGGTCGGCACGTCGAACTCGTACGTCTCGTAGCCGCAGTACGGCTCGGCCCGGCGCAGGTCGTGCGGGAGCCCCGCGGAGCGCAGGATGGGCCCGGTGGCGCCGAGGGCCATGCAGCCGGCGAGGTCCAGGTAGCCGATGTCCTGCATGCGGGCCTTGAAGATGGGGTTGCCGGTGGCGAGCTTGTCGTACTCCGGCAGGTTCTTCCGCATCGTCCTGACGAACTCGCGGATCTGGTCGACGGCCCCGGGCGGCAGGTCCTGGGCGAGGCCGCCGGGACGGATGAACGCGTGGTTCATGCGCAGGCCGGTGATCAGCTCGTAGAGGTCCAGGATCATCTCCCGGTCCCGGAACCCGTAGATCATGATCGTGGTGGCGCCGAGCTCCATGCCGCCGGTGGCGATGCACACGAGGTGCGAGGAGAGCCGGTTGAGCTCCATGAGCAGGACCCGGATGACGGTGGCCCGGTCGGGGACCTGGTCCTCGACGCCGAGCAGCTTCTCCACGCCGAGGCAGTACGCCGTCTCGTTGAAGAACGACGTCAGGTAGTCCATGCGCGTGACGAAGGTGGTGCCCTGCGTCCAGGTCCGGTACTCGAGGTTCTTCTCGATGCCGGTGTGGAGGTAGCCGATGCCGCAGCGGGCCTCGGTGACGGTCTCGCCGTCGATCTCCAGGATGAGCCGCAGCACGCCGTGCGTGGACGGGTGCTGGGGACCCATGTTGACGACGATCCGCTCGTCGTCGGCCTTGGCCGCGGACTGGACGACCTCGTCCCAGTCGCCGCCGGTGACGGTGTAGACGGTGCCCTCGGTGGTCTCGCGGGCCTCCGCCTGCGGGGTGGAGGGGGGGGTGGTCACGAGTACGACCTCCGCTGGTCCGGAGCCGGGATCTGGGCGCCCTTGTACTCGACGGGGATCCCGCCGAGGGGGTAGTCCTTGCGTTGCGGGAAGCCCTGCCAGTCGTCCGGCATCATGATCCGGGTGAGGGCGGGGTGGTCGTCGAAGATCAGCCCGAAGAAGTCGTACGTCTCGCGCTCGTGCCAGTCGTTGGTCGGGTAGACGGCGACGAGCGACGGGACGTGCGGGTCGCTGTCGGGCGCGCTGACCTCCAGGCGCAGTCGCCGCCCGTGGGTGAGCGAGCGCAGGTGGTAGACCGCGTGCAGTTCGCGGCCCTTGTCGCCCGGGTAGTGGACGCCGCTGACGCCCAGGCACAGCTCGAAGCGCAGGGCCGGGTCGTCGCGCAGGGTCCGGGCGACGCGGACGAGGTGCTCGCGCGCGATGTGGAAGGTGAGTTCGCCCCGGTCGACGACCGTCTTCTCGATGGCGTTCTCGGGGACGATCCCCTGTTCCTCCAGGGCGCCCTCCAGCTCGTCGGCGACCTCGTCGAAGTACCCGCCGTACGGCCGGGTGGCCTGGCCGGGGAGGCGGATGGAGCGGACGAGGCCGCCGTAGCCGGAGGTGTCCCCGCCGTTCGCGGCGCCGAACATGCCGCGCTGGACGCGGATCTCCTCCCCCTGGTCGCCGCGGCGGCCGGGGAGGTTCTGCGCGCCGAGCTCCTTGTCGGGGTTCGGCTGGCTCGACTGGTCGGTCACCGGAGCAGCCCCTTCATCTCGATCGTCGGGAGGGCCTTGAGCGCCGCCTCCTCCGCCTCGCGGGCCGCTTCGCGCGCGTTGACGCCGAGCTTGGACGTACGGATCTTCTGGTGGAGCTTGAGGATCGCGTCCAGCAGCATCTCGGGGCGGGGCGGGCAGCCGGGCAGGTAGATGTCGACCGGTACGACGTGGTCGACGCCCTGCACGATCGCGTAGTTGTTGAACATGCCTCCGGAGGAGGCGCAGACGCCCATGGAGATCACCCACTTCGGGTCGGGCATCTGGTCGTAGACCTGGCGCAGCACCGGGGCCATCTTCTGGCTGACCCGGCCGGCCACGATCATCAGGTCGGCCTGGCGCGGCGAGCCGCGGAAGACCTCCATTCCGAACCGCGCCAGGTCGTACCGGCCGGCGCCGGTCGTCATCATCTCGATGGCGCAGCAGGCGAGGCCGAAGGTCGCGGGGAAGACGGACGACTTGCGCACCCATCCCGCGGCCTGTTCGACCGTCGTCAGCAGAAATCCGCTCGGCAGCTTCTCTTCGAGTCCCATGACTGTGCCCTTCAGCCCCTCAGTCCCATTCCAGGCCGCCGCGCCGCCACACGTACGCGTAGGCGACGAAGACCGTGAGCACGAAGAGGAGCATCTCCACGAGCCCGAAAAGCCCCAGGGCGTCGAACGTGACCGCCCAGGGGTAGAGGAAGACGATCTCGATGTCGAAGACGATGAAGAGCATCGCCGTCAGGTAGTACTTGATCGGAAAGCGGCCACCTCCGGCCGGCGTCGGGGTGGGCTCGATGCCGCACTCGTACGCCTCGAGCTTCGCCCGGTTGTACTTCCTCGGGCCGATGAGCGTGGCCATGACCACGGAGAAGATCGCAAAAGCTGCCCCGAGGGCGCCGAGCACGAGGATGGGCGTGTACGCATTCACGCTCCTCGCTCCTTCCAGTCGTCCTTGACCGTTGGACCGCACCGGGCATCCGTCTCGCCGCCTCGAAGGAGCCCCGGGTGATCGGGGACCCCCGGAAGATCGCTTACATGTGAGGCAGTTCACAAGCCCGACTGCAACGCATCCTATGCCCGTCGATCTGTGATCTGCGACACGGGATACGGCAACGACTTTGTGATCTCCACCACCTGGCGAACGATCATGAACGCGGATGAACGCCAAACTTCGCACCAGAGGTGATCGAGTAGCCACGATATGTGACATCGGCGCCGGAAAACGCTGGTCGGAGGGTTCTTGCACTATCAAATCCTGGTACGTACACGCAAATTCGTGATGGACGCGTCCGAGTGATAAAGGAGCTCACCCCACCCGTGCGGGGGCCCGGCGGGACGGAAGTGGACGCGTGCACCCGTTCACGAGCGCGGAGCGCAAGCGCCGGGCGCGCGAATGTGACCTGCACCACTCGTCGCGAGCGGACGGAAAAGCGGGGTTGGCCAACTTCGCCAACCAGTGGTAGGCGGGCGGCAATTCGGACGTTTCGCGGAAAACCCATGATCACGGGCGTGATCGCGTGAGCCTGAAATGTCCGTTACGACGTCAATAAAGGGCGCCAGGAACCGGATTCGGCCCTTCCGGGCACAACTGTGGCGCAACACACGTTTCTTGAAGGGAACCGCCGAGCCCTGATAGCGGTTGTCTCATGTCCCACACCGCTCACATACCCAGCCACCGGAAGCCGCGCCGCAGCTCGTCGAAGCTCGCGCTGCGTGCCGGAGTTGCCGGTGGCGTCCTCAGCACCATCGCGGTGGCCGCGTCGCCGGCTCAGGCCGAGCCGGTGACCGAGACCATCGAGATGCCCACGCTCACGAACATGGACCTGTCGGGCGCGCTGTCCACCGCCGTCGCCGCCTCCGCGGAGTCGACCGAGCAGGACGCCCTCGCCCAGGACCTGCGGGCGCAGGAGGACGCAGCGGCCGCCAAGGCGGCGAAGGACGCCAAGAAGGCCAAGGCCGAGGCGGAGCGCAAGGCCGAGGCCGAGCGCAAGGCCAAGGAGGCCGAGGAGAAGGCCCGCGCCGAGGCCCAGGAGCGCGCCTCCCGGTCCGCCGAGCGCACCACCACCCTGTCCGCGTCGTCGTCCGTCGGCGACAGCGGCTCCTCCAGCGCCGGCTCCAGCTCCAGCTCCAACTCCACGGCGACCGGTTCGGCCGCCGCCATCGTCGCCTTCGCGCGCGCCCAGATCGGCGACGCGTACGTCAGGGGCGCCACGGGCCCCAACGCCTGGGACTGCTCCGGCCTCGTCCAGGCCGCCTACCGCCAGGCCAACATCGACCTGCCGCGCGTCTCCAGCTCCCAGTCGAGCATGGGCACCTCCGTCTCGCTGGGCGACCTCCAGCCGGGCGACATCCTCTACTGGGGCAGCCGCAGCGGCTCGTACCACGTCGCCATCTACGTCGGCGGCGGCATGTACGTCGGCGCGCAGAACCCCAGCACCGGGGTCGTCCAGCAGTCCCTGGACTGGGACCCGCCGTCCGGCGCCGTCCGCATCCTCTGACGCCGCCGCACCACGCCGAAGGGCCGTCGCTCCCCCGCTCGGGGTGGGAGCGGCGGCCCTCGCCGTACGTCCGGGGCGGTCAGGCCCCGCGGAACGCCTCGACGAGCCGCCCGTAGCCGTCCGCGACGGCCTTCGCCATCAGCTCCCGGTGCGGTGGTCCAGCAGCGCGTCGCGCGGGCGCGGAGCCCGCTGGAATCCACCGCCCCGCCCGTCGAGCGGATCGGGGAGCGCAGCGGCCCGGGCACGGCGGCGAACCCACGACGCCACTTCACCCGGGCCGTGGGGATCTCCCCCACGGCCCGCCGCGGGTCGTTCCCGCCCTCCGGGACGGCGGGCGCGCGACTGGGGTGACCATGCCTTCGGGGCGGTCTTCGACGGTCCCGCCGATGGGCGCCGCCGATGCCCGTACGGAGCGATCAGGCCTTCGGGGCGACCTTCGACAGGCCGTTGATGATGCGGTCCATGGCGTCGCCGCCGGTCGGGTCCGTCAGGTTGGCGAGCATCTTCAGCGTGAACCGCATCAGCACCGGGTGCGTCAGGCCGCGCTGCGCGGCGATCTTCATGACCTTCGGGTTGCCGATCAGCTTCACGAAGGCGCGGCCCAGCGTGTAGTAGCCGCCGTAGGTGTCCTTGAGGACCCTGGGGTAGGAGTGCAGGGCGCGTTCCCGCTGGGCGTCCGTCGAGCGGGCGTGCGCCTGGACGATCACGTCGGCGGCGAGCTGCCCGGACTCCATGGCGTACGCGATGCCCTCGCCGTTGAACGGGTTGACCAGGCCGCCCGCGTCGCCGACGAGCAGCAGCCCGCGCGTGTAGTGCGGCTGCCGGTTGAACGCCATCGGCAGGGCCGCGCCCCGGATCGGCGTCGTCATGTTGTCCGGCGTGAAGCCCCAGTCCTCCGGCATGGACGCGCACCACGCCTTGAGGACCTCCCGCCAGTCCAGCTCGCGGAAGGCGGAGGACGAGTTGAGGATGCCCAGGCCGACGTTGGACGTGCCGTCGCCCATGCCGAAGATCCAGCCGTAGCCGGGCAGCAGGCGGTCCGGGCCGGGGCCGCGGCGGTCCCACAGCTCCAGCCAGGACTCCAGGTAGTCGTCCTCGTGGCGGGGGGTCGTGAAGTACGTGCGGACGGCGACGCCCATCGGCCGGTCCTCGCGCCGGTGCAGCCCCATCGCGAGGGACAGACGGCTGGAGTTGCCGTCGGCGGCGACCACGAGCGGGGCGCGGAACGTGACCGGCGTCTTCTCCTCGCCCAGCTTGGCGTGGACGCCCGTGATCCGGCCGGTACGGGGGTCGGTGACCGGCTCGCCGACGTTGCACCGCTCGTACAGCCGGGCGCCGGCCTTCTGCGCCTGCCGGGCGAGCTGCTCGTCGAAGTCGTCGCGCTTGCGGACCAGTCCGTAGTCCGGGTACGAGGCCAGCTCGGGCCAGTCGAGCTGGAGGCGGACGCCTCCGCCGATGATGCGCAGGCCCTTGTTGCGCAGCCAGCCGGCCTCCTCGGAGATGTCGATCCCCATCGCGACGAGCTGCTTGGTGGCACGGGGGGTGAGCCCGTCGCCGCACACCTTCTCGCGCGGGAAGGCGGTCTTCTCCAGCAGCAGGACGTCGAGGCCGGCCTTCGCGAGGTGGTACGCGGTGGTGGAGCCCGCCGGGCCCGCCCCGACGACGATCACATCTGCGGTGTGTTCGGAGGGGGTCTCGGTCACGGCGAGTTCTCCCGGGGCTCGAAATGGCGTGCCGAAAGCACGGGACGTGGGCAGTCTATGGGGACCCGCCGTTCCCCGACCCGAAGGGCACCCTCGATGACCGAGCTGCTCGACGCCGCCGCCCGGCCCGCCGGAGGGCCGGCCTTCCGCCTGCGCGTGCCGACGGAGGAGGACGCGTACGCGTGGCACCGCGTCTTCGACGACCCCGAGGTGATGGAGTTCCACGGCGGCCGGTCCGCCGAGCTGTCCGTGTACCACGAGTTCACCGCCCGGCAGCGGCGCCACGACGCCGAGCGCGGCTTCTGCCTGTGGACGCTGCTGGACGGGGCGGGCGAGGTCATCGGCTTCACCGGCGCCCAGCCGTGGCCGCACCCGTGGGGGCCCGTGGGCGAGATCGAGATCGGCTGGCGCCTGGCCCGCGCGGCGTGGGGCAGGGGGTACGCGACGGCCGCCGCCCGCGAGACGCTGGCGCGCGTGCGGGAGGCGGGTGTCGAGCGCGTCGTCGCCGTGGTGAACGCGCGCAACGAGCGGTCCGTGGCGGTCACCCGCCGCCTGGGCATGGAGCTCCAGGACACCCGGCCGATCCCCGGCCGGGACGGCGAACTGGGCCACTGCTTCGGCCTGGAGCTCCAGGGGGCGCCCGTTCCGCTTCGTTGAGCGCCCGTGCGGGGAGCGCGGCGCCGAAGGCCCCGCGGGCCCCGGACCGGTCGCGCTCCCGCGCGGCGGCCGGCGGGCGCGGTGGCGGTCGCCGGCCGCTCCCGGCCGCCGTGCACACGGAAGCGGGCCCCCTCGGGGGAGGAGGCCCGCAGGGCGACGCCGTGGGCCGCTCCGGGTACCGGGGACCGGGCCGGGCCCCCTGACCTCCCGGTGGGGCGCGCGCCGGCGGATCCCTTACGCGGCCGGCGGCTTGGTGCCCCGGTGCAGTGCCACGATCCCGCCGGACAGGTTCCGCCAGGCCACCTTCGACCAGCCGGCGTCCTGGAGCAACCCCGCCAACTCCCGCTGCCCGGGCCAGCTCCGGATGGACTCGGCGAGGTACACGTACGCGTCCGGGTTGGACGACACGGCACGGGCGACCGGCGGCAGGGCCCGCATCAGGTACTCCTCGTACACCTTCCGGAACGGCGCCCACGTCGCGTGCGAGAACTCGCAGATCACGACGCGTCCGCCCGGCCTGGTCACCCGGTACAGCTCGCGCAGCGCCGTTCCCGTGTCGTGGACGTTGCGCAGCCCGAAGGAGATGGTCACCGCGTCGAAGGCGCCGTCGCGGAACGGCAGCCGCATCGCGTCGCCGGCGGTCAGCGGCAGCCACGGGTTGCGCTTCTTGCCCTCGCGCAGCATGCCGAGGGAGAAGTCGCACGGCACGACGTACGCGCCGTCCTCCACGAACGGCATCGAGGACGTGCCGGTGCCCGCCGCGAGGTCGAGGACCCGCTGGCCTGGCCGGGCGTCGACGGCCCGCGCCACCTCCTTGCGCCAGCGCCGGTCCTGGAAGAGGGAGAGCACGTCGTTGGTGAGGTCGTAGTTCGCCGCGACGTGGTCGAACATCGAGGCGACTTCGTGCGGCTGCTTGTCCAGCGTTGCTCGGGTCACGGGCCCATTCAAGCAGGCGGCTTCCGCCCCGCCCGCGCACGGTCACACCCCCTGGTGGACGGGT
This sequence comes from Streptomyces sp. NPDC045287, assembly GCF_056432325.1. NCBI lineage: Bacteria > Bacillati > Actinomycetota > Actinomycetes > Kitasatosporales > Streptomycetaceae > Streptomyces > Streptomyces sp. NPDC045287. Next base: position 80,274 of record NZ_JBWKJG010000003.1, on the reverse strand, counting down.
CGCCCGCGGAGGACGGTCACACCACCCCGTGGACGAGCCACCCACCGCGCACGGTCACACCGCCCGGTGGACGAGTCGTCCGCCGAGGACGGTCGCCACGCACGCGGCGGCGCCCCGCTCGGGCAGTTCGGCCGCGTCCCGCACGTCGAAGACGGCGAACCGAGCGGGCCCGCCCGCCCGCAGGCCGGGCATCCACGTCGGCGGGCCGCTTCCCGGGGCGAACGGGTCCAGGGACGGCACGCCCTCCGGCGGCCCCGAGCGGGGACGCACGTCGAGCCCCAGGCGCCGCACCGCGTCCGCCACCGCGCGCACGCGCGGCTCGCCGGCCACGGCGACCGTGCCGTGGGCGAGCAGGCGCTGCGCGCCGCGCCGCGCGCTGGCGCCCCAGCGGGCCTCGGTCATGCCGAGGGAGGCCAGTACGGCCGGGTCGCTGATCGGCCCGGTGCCCAGCTCGCCGGCCTCGCGGGGGTCGGGGTGGTAGGTCCGCTCCAGCAGTTCGGGGCCGTGGGGGTTGAGCAGCCCCGGGGTGAGGACGCCGGGCCAGCGCCGCACCCGGGAGGCCGGGTGGGCGGCGGCCAGTTCCTCGTACGGCCCGAGGGCGGCGATCCGCGCCCCCTCGACCAGCACGGCCCCGCCGGTGGCGGCGGCCACGTGAAGGGTCAGCACGCCGGTCCGCTCAGTTGGCGCCCAGCAGCTTCAGCTCAGGGTGCGCCGTGCCGCCCTCGAGGGCCGTGGACGAGATGTGCGAGACGACGCGGTCGTCGACCGGGTCGTTCGCCGGGTCGTCGTGGACGACGATGTGCTCGTACGTCGTCGTGCGCTGCGCCGGGACGCGGTCCGCCTTCCGGATGAGGTCGATGATCTCCAGCCGGTTGGAGCGGTGCTTGGCGCCGGCGGAGGAGACGACGTTCTCCTCCAGCATGATCGAGCCGAGGTCGTCGGCGCCGTAGTGCAGCGAGAGCTGGCCGACCTCCTTGCCCGTGGTGAGCCAGGAGCCCTGGATGTGGGCGACGTTGTCGAGGAACAGCCGCGCGATGGCGATCATGCGCAGGTACTCGAAGAGCGTGGCCTGCGTCCGGCCCTTCAGGTGGTTGTTCTCCGGCTGGTACGTGTACGGGATGAACGCGCGGAAGCCGCCCGTCCGGTCCTGGACGTCGCGGATCATCCGCAGGTGCTCGATGCGCTCGGCGTTCGTCTCGCCGGTGCCCATCAGCATCGTGGACGTCGACTCGACGCCCAGGTTGTGGGCGATCTCCATGATCTCCAGCCAGCGCTCGCCGGACTCCTTGAGCGGGGCGATCGCCTTGCGCGGTCGCTCCGGCAGCAGTTCGGCGCCCGCGCCGGCGAACGAGTCGAGGCCGGCGGCGTGGATGCGGCGGATGGCCTCCTCCGCGGTCACGCCGGAGATCCGCGCCATGTGCTCGACCTCGGAGGCGCCCAGGGAGTGGATGACGAGCTGCGGGAACGCCTCCTTGATGGCGGCGAAGTGCTCCTCGTAGTACTCCACGCCGAAGTCGGGGTGGTGGCCGCCCTGGAACATGATCTGCGTGCCGCCCAGCTCGACCGTCTCGGCGCAGCGGCGCAGGATGTCGTCGAGGTCGCGGGTCCAGCCCTTGGCGGTGTCCTTCGGCGGGGCGTAGAAGGCGCAGAACTTGCAGGCCGTGACGCAGACGTTGGTGTAGTTGATGTTGCGCTCGATGATGTACGTCGCGATGTGCTCCGTACCGGCGTAGCGGCGGCGCCGGGCGGCGTCGGCGGCGGCGCCGAGCGCGTGCAGGGGCGCGGAGCGGTAGAGGTCGAGCGCCTCTTCCGGGGTGATCCGCCCACCGGCGGCGGCGCGGTCGAGAACGGACTGGAGGTCGGCCTTCTCGGTCACCGGGTGCGTACCTTTCGCCAGCTTGCGGACGGACCGGACCAGCGTACGCCAGGGCCCTGACGGCTATTCCGCGCGGTCCAGGGTGGCGCGCGGGCGCCCGGCGCGGGCGTCGTCGGAGGCGTAGTGGAGCTTCCCGCCCTTCAGGCGCAGGGTCACGGTGTGGGTCCCCCCGGTGCACACGCCGGTGGACGCGTCGCTCGCCGAGCCGTCGGTGACGAGGGTGTCGGCGGTGACGGTGCGCAGGACCAGGGTGTCCTCGCAGATGAGGTTGCCGAGGATGTCGTGCTGGGTGACCGTGCCGACCTCCTGCCCGGCCCTGCCGCCCTTGAGGGCCACGGTGAACGTGCCCGCCGGGATCTCCCCGAGGGCTCCGACGTCGGCCGTGACGCGCCCCTTCCACGTGCCGACGAACGCCTTCGGCACGGCGGCGCCCGCCGGGGCGGTGGCGGCCGGGGCGGACGTGCCGCTGTCGGAGGTGGGCGGCCGGTGGGCGGTGTCGTTCGCGCCGCCCGGCAGCAGGTCGAACAGGACGGCCGCGCCGACGGTCACCCCGGCGAGGGCGCCCGCGACGGCGAGGGCGAGGGTGCAGCTGAGCCTCCGCCCGCCCCGGGGCCCGGCGGGCTCCGAGGCGACGGTCGCGGAGACGGAGACGGGTGGCCTCCGGGGCGGCGGGACGGCGTCCGCGGTGGGCAGGTGCGCGACACCCCGCGGGTCCACGGCCCCTGGGCCTGCGGCGTCCCAGGGGTCCGCGGTGGCCCAAGGGTCCACGGTGACCCGGGGGTCCGCGGTGGCCCGGGGGTCCTCTGTGGCCCAAGGGCCCACGGTGGCTCGGGGGTCCACGGTGCCCCAAGGGTCCGCGGTCCCCCGTGCGTTCGCGGCGGTTCCGCGATCCCCGGCGCTCCCCGGGCCCGCGGCGGGCGGCCGGCCCCCCGGGCCGGAACCGGAGGGCACCGCGGGCCGGGGCGCCTCGTGCGGCAGGGGGCCGGGGCCGGGCGCGACCGCCGGGCTGCTGAACGGCACCGGTCCCGACGCCCCGGCGTCCGCCCCCGCAGGCTCCAGGTCCAGCAGCCGTACCGCCGCCCGGCTGACCTCCTCGACCACCGCGGCCGGCAGCCACCCGCCCGCCGCCGCCCCGGTCGTCGCCCCTCCCGCCGCCCCGGCCGCGCCGCCCGGCACGAGCGCGGCGGCCAGGTCGGCGGGGGCGGGCCGGGCGCCCGGGTCCTTGGCGAGGCACGCGGTGACGAGGTCCCGCAGCGGACCGGTCAGCGACGGGTCCAGCTCGGGCTCCTCGTGGACGACCTTGTACAGGAGCGCCGCCGACGAGTCGCCGGAGAACGGCGCGGTGCCGGTCGCCGCGTACGCGAGGACCGCGCCCAGCGAGAAGACGTCCGACGCCCCGGTCACCCCGCTCCCGCCCGCCTTGCCGACGATCTGCTCGGGCGACATGTAGCCGGGCGAGCCGACGGACACCCCGGTGGAGGTGAGCGACGCGCTGGCGGCGGTGGCGCGGGCGATGCCGAAGTCGATCAGCCGCGGCCCGTCGAGGGCGAGCAGCACGTTCGACGGCTTCACGTCCCGGTGGACCAGCCCGAGCGCGTGGACGGCGGCGAGGGCCTCGCCCAGTCCGGCGCCCAGTACCCGTACGGACCGCTCGGGCAGCGGCCCGTGGGCGGTGACGGCCTGGCTGAGGGACGGCCCGGCGACGTACCCGGTGGCGACCCACGGCACCGGCGCGTCCGGGTCGGCGTCCAGGACGGGCGCGGTCCAGCGGGCGCCGACGCGCCGGGCGGACTCGACCTCCCGGCGGAACCGGGCGCGGAACTCCCCGTCCAGCGCGAAGTGCGGGTGCACGACCTTCACGGCCACGGTGCGCCCGCCCTCGCTGCGGGCCAGGTAGACGCGGCCCATGCCGCCCGACCCGAGCCTGCCGAGCAGCCGGTACGGGCCGATCGCCCGTGGTTCGCCCGCCTCCAGCGGATGCATCCGCCCCGCTCCCCCCGCTCCCGTGCCCGTACGACGTGCCGGACAGCAGCGTAGAGGCCCCGGTGGGCGGGATCACGGGGATTGCCCGCGCCGCGGGGCCAACCGGCCCGCCGACAGCGCCCTCTACCTGACCGCGGCCCGCAGAACGCCCCGCCCCCGCCGCGGGCCCGCCGACGAACCCGTCCCACCGCAACCGGAGTGCTTCCCGTGAAACGTCCGCTCACGTCCCTCGTGGCCGCCGCCGTCCTCGGCCCCCTCGCCCTGGTCTCGGGCTGCTCGGGCGAACCGGTTTCGTTCGACACGCCGCCGCCGGAGGCGTCCGGCCCCGCCGCCACCGCGCCGGGCGGCCAGGACCGGGCCCGGGACGGGGCCGGGGGACGGCACCCCGGGGGCCCCGGGGGCGGCGGGGCCGCCGCGAAGACGCTCATGCCGACCGGCCCGAAGGCGGAGTTCACGACCGAGAACACCGTCGACGACGGGACGAAGATCGGCGTCACCACCCTGGAGGGCCGGAAGTCCGGCTTCACGGGCAAGGTGTGGGTCTGGGCGCCCCCGCAGTACTTCGAGCCCCGGTACGCGAACAGCGGCTTCCCGGTCCTGATCGCCCTGCCCGGGGGCAACGGCTATCCGCGGAATTACTGGATGGGCACCGACCTGAAGTTGCAGAGCAGCATCAGCAGGTGGTCGAGGGAGGGAAAGAGCCTGCCGTTCGTCGTCGTGATGCCGGTGCTCAACCCGGACGACGCGTACTACTACGACGGCAGCGACATCCCGGGGCGGGAGAAGATGGGCACCTGGATGACGGAGGACGTTCCCGATTTCGTCAAGGCGAATTTCCGTACGTTCGCCTCGCGCGACGGCTGGGCGTTCATGGGCTCGTCGTCGGGCGCGTTCGTCGGCCTGAAGTCGGTGCTGAAACACCCGGACAAGTTCAAGGCGGTGATCGCTTCGGGTCCGGACACCGTGCCGGACTCGCCGCTGTGGGCGGGGCACGACGCGGAGAAAGCCGCCAACGACCCGGAGAAACTGGCCGAGGCCCTGTCGACCCGGCCCTCCTCGCCCGGCGAGGACGTGTACCTGGCCTTCCAGATCGGGACGAGGGAAACCGGCCTGCAGAACCTGCGGTCCTTCATCAGGAACTACGGCAAGGGCCCGGTGAAGACCCGCCTGGAGGTCATCCAGGACGGCGGCCACAACGCGCGGACGTACGTGAAGGGCATGGGGGACGGCTCGATCCAGTGGATCAGCGAGCACATGCTCGCCCCCGTCCCGTCCCCGTGACTCAGCCCCCCGCGCCGCCGAGCAGGTCGACCCGCACGTCGGCGGGGAACCCGGTGGTCGGGCCGGTCCTGCGGGCGAACTCCCGTACGCCGGCGAGCTGCTCGGCGCCGAAGCGGAAGTCGAGGGTGGTGAAGTACCGCTCCAGCAGTTCCGCGTCGAACGCCTCCCAGCGGGCGGCCTGCTCCGCGACCTTGGCGACCTCCTCCAGCGACAGGTCGCGCGACGCGAGGAACGCCTCGTGGACCTTCCGCACCCCGTCGGGCTCCCGCTCCAGGTAGTCGCGCCGCACGGCCCACACCGCGAAGACGAACGGCAGGCCGGTCCACTCCTTCCACATCAGCCCCAGGTCGTGGACCTGGAGGCCGAGGCGCGGCGCGTCGTGCAGGGAGGCGCGCAGCGCGGCGTCGCCGATCAGGACGGCCGCCTCCGCCTCCTGCATCATCAGGCCCAGGTCGGGCGGGCAGGTGTAGTAGTCGGGGGCGACCCCGTACCGCTCGGCGAGCAGGAGCTGCGCGAGGCGCACCGAGGTGCGGGAGGTGGAGCCGAGCGCGACCCGCGCCCCGTCCAGCCGCTCCAGGGGCAGCTGGGAGACGATCACGCAGGACATGACGGGCCCGTCGCACCCGACGGCCAGGTCGGGGAAGGCGACCAGCCGGTCGGCGTGGCGCAGGTACTCCACCAGGGTGATCGGGCCGATGTCGAGGGTGCCGTCGACGAGCTGCTCGCTGAGCCGCTCCGGGGTGTCCTTGGTCAGCTCCAGGTCGAGCAGCGTGCCGGTGCGTGCGAGCCCCCAGTAGAGGGGCAGGCAGTTCAGGAACTGGATGTGCCCGACGCGCGGCCGGGTCCGCCGAGAAGTGTCCACATCGCGAGGCTAGACCCCGCCCTGCCAGGGGCGTCTCACGGGGTGGACGCTCCGCACCGCCCCGACCCCATATCCCCGCGTTCAAACATCCGGGCGACCTCACAAGGGAGTGATCTTCACCTCTACCCATCCGCGGAGAACGCGTGCTACGCTCGACGCAAGTTGCAGTTTGGTTTCCCTTGCAGTACAGAGCCTGCGGAGCATGTGACCCGCAGGCTTTTGTAGTTTTCAGGCTTCTTTGCAGGTTCTGGAGCAGGGCAACCCTTTGGCCCAAGGAGGGCTTATGGCTACCGGAACCGTCAAGTGGTTCAACGCTGAAAAGGGCTTTGGCTTCATCGCCCAGGACGGCGGCGGCCCGGATGTCTTCGTCCACTACTCCGCGATCAACGCGTCTGGCTTCCGCTCCCTCGAGGAGAACCAGGTCGTGAACTTCGACGTCACGCAGGGCCCGAAGGGCCCGCAGGCGGAGAACGTCACCCCGGCCTGATTGGGCAGGGTCGGCGATCGCGCACGACTTAGCAGTACCCAAGGGGTCCGCCTTCCGCGTTTCGGCGCGGAAGGCGGACCCCTGCCTTTTTCCGGCTTTTCCGGAAAGTCCCGGGGCCCGCGGTCCATCCTGGGGCCTGCGGCCCATTCCGGGCCCTACGCCCCGCCCCGCGCCCTATCCGGGTCCTACGGCCTGACCCGGGTCCCGCGCGCCCCGACCCGGGCCCTGTGCCGGGGCCCCGCGCCCTGGCGGCCTGAACCGGGCCCTGGCGGCCTGAACCGGTCCCTACGCGGCCTATTCCCGGGCCGGCGGGCCTTGGCCCCGGGTCCTGCGGGCCTCTGGCCCGGGCCCCGCGGCCTGTCCCGGTCCCTACTGCCCGGCCCGGGCCCCGCGGCCTACCCTGGGCGCATGACCGAACGCAAACCCCCCGGGATCACCTTCGAGTCATGGGTCGACAGGCAGATCCGCGAGGCGACCGAGCGCGGTGACTTCGCCCGCCTCTCCGGCCTCGGCAAGCCCCTGCCCGACGACACGGCGCCCTACGACGAGCTGTGGTGGGTCAAGGGCAAGATGAACCGCGAGGGCCTGTCCGCCCTCCCCCCGACCCTGGCCCTCCGCAAGGAGGCCGAGGACGCCCTGGAGGCGGTGGGCCGCGCGGCCTCCGAGTCCCAGGTGCGCCGCATCGTGGCGGAGGTCAACGAGAAGATCGCCGCCGCGATCCGCCGCCCGCCCCCGGGCCCGCCGCTGAACCTGACCCCCTTCGACGTGGAGGAGCTCCTGCGCGACTGGCGGGCCGCCCGGGACGGGCGCTCCCGGTGACCTGATCCGGAGGCTCTCGGCCAGGCCCCGGCCGCCCGGCCGCCCGCGCCCGGCCGCCCGCGCCGCGGTCGGAGGCACCGGGACGCGCTGCGGGCGGGTCGGGTGCGGACCCGGGCCACCGGTCGGGGGCCACGGGACCGCCCGGTGCCCTCCGGGCTCGGGCGGCTAGGACGGCGGGGCGGCGTCGACGGTCAGCAGGTCGCGGGCGAGCCCGAACAGCCGGCGCCGCTCCGCGAGGTTCGCGGAGGTGGCGGCGGTGTCGACCAGCAGTTGGTAGACGTGCCCGGCGCGGCCCGCGACGAACAGCTCGACGCGCTTGTGGGGCCCGCTCCGGCCCTCCCAGTGGGAGTCGATCTGCAGCCACAGCGCGTCCCGGCCGCCCTGCCGGGTGGAGTGCGTCCCGGCCGTGATGCCCGCCGTGGAGGACTCGCCGGTCCGGCGGTACCGGCCGAGCTGCCCGGCCGCCGCGCCTCGGGAGTCGAACCGTACGTGCTGTCCCGCCCGACGCTCAGGTCGAAGGCGCCGTCCGGGGAGCGCCGGGCGCTCTGGACGTCGTTGCGGACGACCCGCTTCCAGCCGTCCGGCACGGCGAAGGAGCCGGTCAGCCCCGGCTCGTCCACCCGCCGCCACCCGTCGGGCGGCACGGGCGGGCCCGACGTCCGGGCACCGGGCTGGGCGGTCCGGACGGGCGGAGGACCGCTCTCCCCGGGGCGGACGGCGACGGCGCACCGGACCGGCTCGTATCCGCCGCGGACGGCGTACCGGGCCGGCCTGTCACCCGACCAATCGACCGCCTCCGGAGAAGATCCCCACCCCGCCCGGCCGGAGAAGGCCCCGGCCGGGCGGCCCCGATCGCGCTACGGCGCCACGGCCGTCAGGGAAGCGTCGGAGAGGAAGGTGTCGGCCTCCTCCAGGGCGTCGCCGTCCGCCAGGACCTGGCCCGGGGCGTTGCCGTTGCCGAGGAGGACGCCGCCGAGGCGCATGTCCATGTACCGGGCGGTGTGGCGCAGGGTGCCGACCAGCGGATCGGCGACGGACCGGTCCTGGTCGGCCAGGGCGGTGACGCCCCACAGCGTCTTGCCGGCCATGCGGGCCCGGAAGTCCAGCCCCGGGACGCGCAGCCAACCGGCCCAGTGGTCCAGGTAGTTCTTGACCGGAGCCGAGAGGCTGTACCAGTACAGCGGCGAGGCGATCACGATGTCGGTCGCCCGCAGGGTGGCGTCCAGCAACCACCGCGCGTCGCCCCCGGGCGACGGGTAGGTGCCGTCCCCGGAGTGCCGCAGGTCCCGGAAGCCGGGCAGCGACAGATCGATCAGCCGCGCCCACTGCTGCCCCACCGCCTCGGGCAGCCCCGCGGCGGCCCGCCGCGCCAACTGCTCGGTGTTGCCCCCCGTCCGCGTACTCCCCAACAGAAAAAGGAACTCCCGCTCTCCCCCGCCCACCACAGGCTCCCCTCCGTCAACTCACCGCGCAGAACGTCCAATCGATCACCCCAACCCGTCCCGGCCGCGTTTCATTCCGTCCCGTCCCGGCGTCAGTTCGCGTACAGCTCCTCGATCTCGGCCGCGAAGTCGCGGGCGATGGCCTCCCGGCGGAGTTTCAGGGACGGGGTCAGGTGGCCGGCCCGTTCGGTGAAGGAGGTCGAAAGGACGCGGAAGCGGCGGATGGACTCCGGGCGGGAGACGAGGCGGTTGGCGTCGTCCACGGCTCGCTGGAGGGCGGCCAGGAGGGCTCCGTCCCGGGTCAGGGCCGGGAGCGGGGTGTCCTGCTTCTTGTGGACGCGGCGCCAGTGCTCCAGGCCGTCCCGGTCGAGGGTGACCAGCGCCGTGACGTACGGGCGGCCGTCGCCGAGGACGACGCACTGGTCGATCAGGGGGTGGGCGCGGAGGTGGTCCTCCAGCGGGGCCGGGGCGACGTTCTTGCCGCCCGTCGTGATGAGGATGTCCTTCTTGCGGCCCGTGATGGTGAGGTAGCCGTCCTCGTCCAGGGCGCCGAGGTCGCCGGTGGGGAGCCAGCCGTCCGGGGAGACGGGCGCCGGGGCGGCGGCCCCGGCGTTCCAGTAGCCGGTGAAGACGTGGCCGCCGCGCAGCAGGACCTCGCCGTCCTCCGCGATGCGGACCGACGTGCCCGGCAGGGGCCAGCCGACCGTGCCGAGGCGGGGGCGCTGCGGGGGCGTCACCGTGGACGCCGCGGTCGTCTCCGTCAGGCCGTACCCCTCGAACACCGAGACGCCCGCGCCCTCGTAGAACGCCGCCAGGCGGCGGCCCAGCGGTGATCCGCCGCAGATCGCGTACCGGACCCGGCCGCCGAGCGCGGCCCGGATGCGGCGGTAGACCAGCGGGTCGTAGAGGGCGCGGGCGGCGCGCAGGGCGTACGACGGGCCGGGGCCCGTGCCGTGTTCGGCGGCCTCCACCGCCTCCCCGTACCGCCGGGCGACCGCCGCCGCGCGGTCGAAGGAGGCGGCGCGGCCCATGCTCTCGGCGGTCGCCCGCGCCGTGTTGTAGACCTTCTCCAGGACGTACGGGATCGCCACCAGGAACGTCGGGCGGAAGGCCGCCAGGTCGGCCAGCAGGTCGTCCGCCGCGATCGACGGGGCGTGCGCGAGGCGGACCCGCGCCCGCAGGCAGCCGACGGCGACCATCCTGCCCAGGACGTGGGAGAGGGGCAGGAAGAGGAGCGTCGACGCCGGGTCCTTGCTGACGGACCTGAAGACGGGGTGCAGGAGCTCCACCGCGTTGTCGACCTCGGCGAAGAAGTTGCCGTGGGTCAGGGCGCAGCCCTTCGGGCGGCCCGTGGTGCCGGAGGTGTAGACGAGGGTGGCGAGCGAGTCGGGGGAGCGGCCCGCCCGGCGGACGGCCACCACCTCGTCGGGGACGTCCGCCCCGGCCTGCCGCAGGGTGCCGAGGGCGCCCGTGTCGAGCGCCCAGAGGTGGGCGAGGCCGGGGAGCCCGCGACGCTCCGTGCTGACGAGGCGGGCCTGGTCGGCGTCCTCGACGACGCACGCCGCCGCGCCCGAGTCGTGGAGGATCCAGCGCGCCTGGTAGGCGGAGGACGTCGGGTAGAGGGGGACGGTGACCAGCCCGGCGGCCCAGGCGGCGAAGTCGAGGAGCGTCCACTCGTACGTCGTCCGGGCCATGATGGCGAGCCGGTCGCCGGGCCGCAGCCCGTGGGCCGCCAGGCCCTTGGCGACGGCCAGGACCTCGGCGGCGAAGGCGGCAGCCGTGACGTCCCGCCAGGTGCCGTCGCGGTCCTTGCGGCTGAGGACCGGGGCGGTGGGGTCCTCGCGGGCGTTGTCGAAGGGGATGTCGCCGAGCGAGCCGCTCGTCACGGGCGGGGCGAGGGCGGGTACGGAGACCTCGCGGACCGCGCCGTCGACGCGGACGCACTGCGGGGGGACCGGTTCCACTGTCACGTGCGGCTCCTTGCATGGGTGGCCGTTGTGCCGTGGGCGGGGGCTGTTGCTGACGGTCGAGTCAACTTACTTGCCGGTAAATTAGCGGCGCCCCACGGTCCCCGACAATGCCCCGGTCGCCGTCCCGTACCGCGCCGTTCAGCCCCGGGGCCCCCGGCCACCGTCGCGTACGAGGGTGCCGAGGCCCGACCAGGCGAAGCGCATCAGCGTCCGCGCCGCCTCGCGGGCGGTCACGTCCGGGGTCGTGTTCGCCCAGTCGGCGAGCGACTCCGCCGCGCCGACGAGGGCGTGCGCGAGGCCCGCCACGTCGCGGGCCGTGAGCGCCGGGTCCTGGTGGGCCTCGCGGGCCGCGGTGACGATCAGGGAGGTGACGAAGCCGGTGATCTCCTCCCGCATCGCCGCGACCTCCGCCGCGAACGGCTCGCCGCTCGTACGGGCCTGGCGGTGCAGCACCGCCCAGCCGTCCGGGTTGCCGGCCGTGTGGGCGAAGAACGCGGTGAGGCCCGCCCACAGCCTGCGGTCGACGGGGACGTCCGGTTCCGGGTCGCCCGCCCCGGCCCGGACGGCGGCCGTCAGGGCGGCGGCCTCCCGGCGCACGCAGGCGGCGAAGAGGTCCTCCTTGGAATTCAGGTAGAGGTACACCAGCGGCTTGGACACGCCCGCCAGTTCGGCGATCTCCTCCATGGACGCCGCCCGGTACCCGCGCCGGCCGAAGACCCGCACGGCGGCGTCGAGCATCTGCCGCTCCCGCGTCGCCCTCGGCAGCCGCCTGCCCCGCGGCGCGGCGCCGGCGCCGGCGGTCCCGTCCGCGTGCCCCGCAGCTCCCGTGGCCCCCGCGGCCCCCGTGCCGCCCTCCGTGACCCCCGCAGCCTCCGTGGCCCCCGCGACCTCCGTGCCGCCCTCCGTGGCCCCCGCGTCCCCCGTGCCCCTCGCCGTCCCCGCCGCCCTCGCGTTCCCCGTGTCGTTCAAGCGCGCCCCGCCCTCCTCGTCCCCGGCAGCCGGTAAGCCTACGGGCCCGCGGGCCCGCGGGCCCGCACCGAACGCCCGTGCCCCCCGCCGGGATTCGGCGGGGGGCACGGGGCACCGCGGGGAGGGACGGGGGTCAGGCCGCGACCGGCGCCGCCTGCCGCGTCTCGTGCTCGTCGACCGGGGAGGCCGACGCCGAGTTGTACGCGTCGAGGTCGAGGATCTTCTCGCGCGCGGCGACGATCACCGGGACGAGCGCCTGTCCGGCGACGTTCGTGGCCGTGCGCATCATGTCGAGGACCGGGTCGATCGCCATGAGCAGGCCGACGCCCTCCAGGGGCAGGCCCAGCGTGGAGAGGGTCAGCGTCAGCATGACCGTCGCACCGGTCAGTCCGGCCGTGGCGGCCGAGCCGATCACCGAGACGAGCGCGATGAGCAGGTACTCCTTGACGCCCAGCTGCACGTCGAAGATCTGCGCGATGAAGATCGCGGCGAGGGCCGGGTAGATCGCGGCGCAGCCGTCCATCTTCGTGGTGGCGCCGAACGGGACGGCGAAGGACGTGTACTCCTTCGGCACGCCGAGCCGCTCGGTGACCTTGACCGTGACGGGCATGGTGCCGACGGAGGAGCGGGAGACGAAGGCCAGCTGGATCGCGGGCCAGGCGCCCTTGAAGAACTGCAGCGGGTTGACCTTGGCGACCGTCGCCAGCAGCAGCGGGTACACACCGAAGATCACCAGCGCGCAGCCGATGTAGACGTCGGCGGTGAAGGTGGCGTACTTGCCGATCAGGTGCCAGCCGTACTCGGCGATCGCGTAGCCGATGAGGCCGACCGTGCCGATCGGGGCGAGGCGGATGACCCACCACAGGGCCTTCTGGAGCAGTTCCAGCACCGACTCGGCGAACGTGAGGATCGGCTGGGCCTTCTCGCCGAGCTGGAGGGCGGCGATGCCGGCGACGGCGGCCATGAAGACGATCTGGAGGACGTTCAGCTCGGTGAAGGGCGTGATCACGTCCGTCGGGATGATGCCGGTGAGGAAGTCCAGCCAGGACCCGGCGTTCTCCGGCTTCTGGCCGTCCTTCGGGGTCAGGCCGGTGCCCGCGCCGGGGTCGGTGAGCAGGCCGAGGACGAGGCCGATGACGACCGCGATCAGCGACGTGATCATGAACCAGAGGAGCGTGCGGGAGGCCAGCCGGGCGGCGTTGTTGACCTTCCGCAGGTTGGTGATGGACACCAGGATCGCGAAGAAGACCAGCGGGGCGACGGCCAGCTTCAGCAGCTGGACGAAGATGTGGCCCACCTTGTCGAGGGTGGTGTGCAGCCACTGGACGTCGTAGCTGCGGGTGATCCAGCCGAGGACCACGCCGAGGACGAGACCGGCGACGATCTGGGCCCAGAAGGGCACCTTGGGTATGCGGCGCGGGGACGCGGGCGCGGGCGCGGACACGGACACACTCCAGGAGGGCGTGAGGGGGTACGGATGTCAGGGATTACGGCAAGGGCGGCGCCCGCGCAAGGGGGCGGGACGGCCGGGCGCAAAGCGAGCGGGGGCTCAGACCTCGCGGCGACAGGCCGCGGACGCGCAGAGGCACAGATCGACGTGCAGGCGCGCCACGAGCGGGACGCTCGCGGTCGTGTGGCGGTGGCGCACTGCGGTCTTCATGACAGGAACGTTAACACCTGGGCTTTGAGGACCCCAAAGCCATTCTTTGACAGGCGGGTGGGGTGGGACGCCTGGGAATGACAACGCCCCGGGCGGGAACGTCCGTTCCGGTCCGGGGCGGTGGCGAGGGGGGCGCGTCGTGTGACGAACCTTATACGCCGTCCTCCTGCGTGCGGTTCGCCTCCAGCCGCGCCTTGGCGTGGCCGACCCGCTCGACGATCTGCTCGGACATCGCGTCGCGCTGCCGGCGCAGCAGGACGAAGCTGAGCGGCGCCGACACGACGATGGAGAGGAGCAGCACCCACAGCGCGTTGGAGTCGCCGAGACCGCGCGGGATGAGGCCGAAGTACACCAGCGCGTAGAGGACGACGAAGCAGCCGGCGAAGACGCCGAGGCGCATGAGCGTGTACTTGAGGGTGGCGCTCGACCTGGTGGTGGCGGTCACGATGGGCCTTCTTCCTTCTCCGTACTCCGTACCGCGGTTCTGCCCGACTAGTGAAGCACGGGCGGAATGGATCAGTTCAACGGGAGGAACATGATGACGTCGTCCCGGTAGTCGTCCTCGGAGACCCGGATGGCGTCCGGGACGCGGCCGACCTCCTTGTAGCCGCACGACGCGTAGAACCGCTCCAGGCCCAGGCCGCCCCGGCAGGTCAGCCGGATCGCCTCGATGCCGTCCATGCCGCGCGCGGCGTCCTCGCAGGCGGCGAGCAGGGCGCGGCCGTATCCCTTGCCGTGGTGGCGGGGGTGGACCATGACGGTGTACAGCCACACCCAGTGGGCCATGAGGCGGTGGGTGTTGGAGGTGAGGAACGCGGTGGCGGCGACGGAGCCGTCCTCCTCGTCGAACCCGGCGAGCAGCCGCATGCGGCCCTCGTCCATCGCGGCCAGGTGCTGGACCCACTGCGGACGGACGTCCTCGCGGGTCACGGGCGGTACGAAGCCGACGGCGCCGCCGGCGTTGGTGACGTCCGTCCACAGGGTGAGGACACCGTCGCGGAGGTGACGGTCGACGGGCGGGTCGAGTACGAAGTTGAGCGCCATGCCCTCGACGATAAGCGGCTCGTCCGAGGACGCGGGCGGCGACCCGGACGTCGGTGACCGGCCCGGCGTGCGCCTCGTCGCGGTCGTCGGCGCGCAGGACCGCCGAGGGGGCGGACCGTCGCGACGGGGCACTCGCCGCGCTCCCTCGTACGGCAGGAGGACGCCGCGCCGCTCCGTCACCCGTGAGCGGGAGCCGACCAGCGCCTTGCCGGCGGTCTCCCTGGTCGCCGGGCCGCTCCCCGGCGAGGAGGGACGCGGGCGCGGGGCCGCCGGCGGCGGTGTCCCGGGGCGGGGCCCGCCCCGGGCGGGTCAGAGGCGCATGGGCTGGGGGGACTCCCGGCGGGCGGCGTCCGGGCCGGGGTACTCGCGGATGATCTCGTACCGCGTGTTCCGCTCCACGGGGCGGAACCCGGCGTCGCGGATCAGCTCCAGCAGGTCGTCGCGCGTGAGCTTGTTCGGCGTGCCGTAGTTGTCCGCGTCGTGGGTGATCTTGTACTCGACGACCGAGCCGTCCATGTCGTCGGCGCCGTGCTGGAGGGCGAGCTGCGCGGTCTGGAGGCCGTGCATGACCCAGAAGACCTTGACGTGCTGGACGTTGTCGAACAGGAGCCGCGAGACCGCGAAGGTCTTCAGCGCCTCCGCCCCGGTGGCCATCGTCGTCCGCGCCTGGAGGCGGTTGCGGATCTTGCCGTCCTTCATGTCGACGAAGTCGTGCTGGTACCGCAGCGGGATGAAGACCTGGAAGCCGCCGGTCTCGTCCTGCAGCTCGCGCAGGCGCAGCACGTGGTCGACGCGGTGGCGGGGCTCCTCGATGTGCCCGTACAGCATGGTGCACGGGGTCTTCAGGCCCTTGGAGTGCGCCAGCCGGTGGATGCGCGACCAGTCCTCCCAGTGGGTGTCGTGGTCGACGATGTGCTGGCGGACCTCCCAGTCGAAGATCTCCGCGCCGCCGCCGGTCAGCGACTCCAGGCCGGCGTCGATGAGCTCGTCGAGGATCTCGGAGGCGGGCATTCCGGAGATCTTCTCGAAGTGGTGGATCTCCGTCGCCGTGAACGCCTTCAGGGAGACGTTCGGCAGGGCCTTCTTCAGCTCGCTCAGCGACCGGGGGTAGTAGCGCCACGGCAGGTTGGGGTGGAGCCCGTTGACGATGTGGAGTTCCGTCAGGTTGTCCGACTCCATCGCCTTGGCGAGGCGGACGGCCTCCTCGATGCGCATCGTGTACGCGTCCTTCTCGCCCGGCTTCCGCTGGAACGAGCAGTACGCGCACGACGCCGTGCACACGTTCGTCATGTTGAGGTGCCGGTTGACGTTGAAGTGGACCACGTCGCCGTTCTTGCGCGTGCGCACCTCGTGCGCCAGGCCGCCGAGCCAGGCGAGGTCGTCCGACGCGTACAGGGCGATGCCGTCCTCACGGGTCAGCCGCTCCCCGGACCGGACCTTCTCCTCCAGCTCGCGCTTGAGCCCCGCGTCCATACGGCTCCGCCTCCCACTACGTCGACCCAACGTCACCTGCGGCCCAACGGGCCCCACCCACCGTACTCCCCCGCCCCCGGGGCGGAGTCACCCACCACCGCCAACGGGTCAGGGCTGCTCCGGGAGGTCCCCGACGCGGTTCTCCCACTTGGTGGAGAGCACGATCGTGGTGCGGGTGCGGGACACTCCCTTGGTGCCGGACAGCCGGCGGATGATCTTCTCCAGGCCGTCCACGTCGCTGGCGCGGATCTTGAGCATGTACGAGTCGTCGCCCGCGATGAACCAGCAGTCCTCGATCTCCGGCAGGTCCTTCAGCCGGCGCGCCACGTCCTCGTGGTCGGCGGCGTCGGACAGGGAGATGCCGATCAGCGCCGTCACGCCGAGGCCCAGGGAGGCGGCGTCGACGGTCGCGCGGTAGCCGGTGATGACGCCGGCCGCCTCCAGGCGGTTGATGCGGTCGGTGACGGAGGGCCCGGAGAGCCCCACGAGGCGGCCGAGTTCGGCGTACGAGGCCCTGCCGTTCTCCCGCAGGGCCTGGATGAGCTGCCTATCCACGGCGTCCATAGACCTGAAGCCTTCCATTAATCAGCAATTCAGCAGTACGGGTGTAGAATCTAAGGCACACAGGGGCTGTTTCCCTGTGATTCATTCAAACGATCAACGACGATCCTTCAGGAGATGACACTCACCGTGTACACGATCGAGATGGCCTACGCCCACATGCGTTCCATGCAGGAGCAGGCCCATCGCTCGCGTGTCCGCAAGGCGGCCGCCACGACCCGCCAGGAGGCGGCCGGCGAGGGGCGCGCCACGACGATCCGCACGAAGAGGCGCTGACCCCGGCGACGCCGGGCCGTCAGTCCTTCCGGGAGCCACCGAGCTCCCCCTTCCAGCGGCGGTACAGCCGGTGCGGCACCCCCGCCGCGTCCAGCACCCGTCCGGCGACGAAGTCCACCAGGTCCTGGATGTGCGTCGCCCCCGCGTAGAACGCCGGAGAGGCGGGCAGCACCACGGCGCCCGCCTCGTCCAGCGCCACCAGGTGCTTGAGCGTCTGCCCGTTCAGCGGGGTCTCCCGCACGGCGACGACCAGCGGGCGGCGCTCCTTCAGCACCACGCTCGCCGACCTCTGCAGCAGGTCCTTCGACAGGCCCAGCGCCACCCCGGCCACACAGGCCGTGGACGCGGGCACGATCAGCATCCCCTTCGCCGGGTACGACCCCGACGACGGCCCCGCGGCGAGGTCGCCCGCCGCCCAGTGGCGTATGTCCGCCCCCGCCACGTCCACGTCGAACGTCCGCGGCTTGCCGTCCGCGCCGCGCGACAGCCACTCCTCCAGGTCCTCGCGCCAGCGCGCGTCCCGGAAGGAGATCCCGGTCTCGTCCAGCAGCGTCAGCCGCGACGCGCGGGACACCACCAGGTCGACGCTCTCCCCCGCCGCGAGCAGTCCGCGCAGTACGGCTGCCGCGTACGGCGTCCCGGACGCACCGGACACTCCGACGACCCACGGACGACGACGCTGCTCATCTACCGGCTCCACGGCGACGAGCCTATCCGCCCGCCTCCCCCGGCCACCGCGCGCGGGCCCGCTCCGGGCCCCCGGGCACCCCCGGGACGGCCGACGGGCACCCCGGGACGGGCGGCGGACACCCCCGGGACGGGCACGGGGGGGCACGGGTCGGGGGGCGCCGGAGCAGACGTCCGGCCTCAGACGCCCGGCCTCAAACGGCGGGTCCCAGAGCCGCCGGGCCTCGACCGCCGGGTCTCAGGCGCCGGGGTCGACGGGCAGGCCGCTGGTGTCGATCGTGAGGCGGCCGATCCCCGTGTCGACGACGACCTTGCCGCCGTACGGGACGACGTCCCGGCCCCGGTAGCCCTCGGGCCCGGGGTTCCAGCGCGTGGCGAGGTGGCCCTTGCACGGGTCGAGGATCAGGTAGTGGGCGATGCCGCGGGCCGCGTACTGCCGGTCCTTGACCTCGTAGTCGTTGCGCACGCTGCTCGGCGAGACGACCTCGACGGCCAGCTCGATCAGGTCGGGGGAGTAGGCGCTGAGGTTGCGGTTCTTCTCGGCGGTGGGGACGAGGGCGAGGTCCGGGCAGAACTCGAACTCGTCGCTGAACGGGAAGGCCACATCGCTCACGAGCCCCCATTCCGGGTCCAGCTGTTGGTTCAGCTGGGACCAGACCATCAGGATGGTCTCGTTGTGGAACGGGCGAAGCGGACTCATCATGATGTTGCCCTCGACGATCTCGGTCCGATAGCCGGGGAACATGTCCTCGAACCGGCTGAGCTGCGAGTGCAGGTGTTCGGTCTGCGAGGTGGTCACGTCAGCCTCCCTGTCCTGCCCCCGATGGTAGGCCAGACGCTACTCAGACGGTCAGACCGCGTACCACGAGATCGATCAGGGCACACCCGAACAGGGCTATGCCGATGAAGCCGTTGACCGTGAAGAACGCCCTGTTCAGGCGCGACAGGTCGCCCGGCCGTACGATCGCGTGCTCGTACAGGAACGCGCACGCGACGATCGCCAGCCCGACCCAGAACCACGGCCCCGCGCCGGTCAGCAGCGCGTACCAGACGAAGAGGCCCATCGTGACGGCGTGCGCGCCCCGCGCCCCGTACAGCGCGGCCGGGATGCCGAAGCGGGCCGGCACGGACATGACGCCGTGCGCCCGGTCGGCGTGCACGTCCTGGCACGCGAAGATCAGGTCGAAGCCGCCGATCCACACGCCGACGGCGAGGCCCAGCACCACGGCGTCCCACGACCACGCCCCGGTGACCGCGAGCCACGCGCCGACCGGGCCCATGGCCTGCGCCAGGCCGAGGATCGCGTGCGGGAAGTTCGTGAACCGCTTGCCGTACGGGTAGACCACCATCGGGACGACCGCGATCGGCGCGAGCGCCAGGCACAGCGGGTTCAGCAGCGCCGCCGCGCCCAGGAAGACGGCGAGGGCGACGAGCGCGCCGGCCCAGGCGGACCGTACGGACATCGCGCCGGTGACCAGCTCGCGGCCGGCGGTGCGCGGGTTGCGGGCGTCGATCTCCCGGTCGATGATCCGGTTGCACGCCATGGCGAAGGTGCGGAGCCCGACCATGGCGACGGTGACGAGGAGCAGCGTCCACCAGTCGACGCTCCCGCCGTGCAGGTACATCGCCGTGAGGGAGGCGATGTACGCGAAGGGCAGCGCGAAGACCGAGTGTTCGATCATCACCAGGCGCAGGAAGACCTTCACCCTGCCGGTCGGCCGGCGCGCGGGGACCGGGCCCGCGACGCCGTCGGTGGTCGTCATGATGCGAGGCTCCCGAGGAACGCGTCGAGGTCGGCCAGCAGTTCGGCGGTGGGCACCGGGCCCGTCTCCACGGCGCGCGGCTGCGAGGTGCCGTCGTCGGGCGGGGTGACGCGGGCCGTGAAGGCGTACGCCGCCCCGCCGGCCGGACGGGCCTCCAGGCGCAGCACGGCGCCGCCGTCGACCGTGAACGGCCGGGGCGCGGCGCCGGGCGCGGACGCGGCGGCGAGTTCGGCGCGCAGCCGCTCGGCGAAACCGGCCGGTTCGGCGTCCCGCACGCCGGGCAGCTCGAACCCGTCGCCCTCGCCGTCGTCCTCGACCATGACCGCCCAGACGTCACCGGCGCCCGCGAACTCCTCGGGGTCCACCCCGGCCCGCTCGGCGGCCAGCCGGACGCCCGGGTCGGCCGGGTCGAGCTCGGGGCGCACGAGCGCCACGTAGGCCGTGTCGGTGCCGATGAAGAGGGCCGGGCCGCCCACGGGGACGGGGCTCACAGGCCGTACTCCTTCCAGCGCCGCGTCACCTTCGCGGCGACCGCCGGGTCGGACTCGATCATCTCGGGCCAGCCGCCGTCCCGGACGTACCCCTCCTCGGGCCACTTGCGGGTGGCGTCGATGCCGGCCTTGCCGCCCCAGAACTTCTGGTACGAGGAGTGGTCGAGGTGGTCGACGGGGCCCTCGACGACGGTGAGGTCGCGGGAGTAGTCGACGTTGCCGAGGGCGCGCCAGGAGACCTCGTGGAGGTCGTGCACGTCGCAGTCGGAGTCGACGATCACGACGAGCTTGGTCAGCGACATCATGTGCGCGCCCCAGACGGCGTGCATGACCTTCTGGGCGTGCTTCGGGTACTTCTTGTCGATCGAGATGATCGCGCAGTTGTGGAAGCCGCCCGACTCCGGCAGGTGGTAGTCGACGATGTCCGGAACGATGATCTTGAGGAGGGGCAGGAAGAAACGCTCCGTCGCGCGGCCCAGCGGCCCGTCCTCGGTCGGCGGGCGCCCGACGACGATCGACTGGAGCAGGGGGCGCCGGCGCATCGTGACGCAGTCGATGGTGAGCGCCGGGAACTCCTCCTGCGGCGTGTAGAAGCCCGTGTGGTCGCCGAACGGGCCCTCCGGCAGCGTCCTGCCCGGCTCCAGCCAGCCCTCCAGGACGACCTCGGCGTGCGCGGGGACCTGGAGCGGGACCGTCTTGCAGTCGACCATCTCGATCCGCTTGCCCTGGAGGAAGCCGGCGAACAGGTACTCGTCGATGTCCTCCGGCAGCGGCGCCGTCGACGCGTACGTCACGGCGGGCGGGGTGCCGAACGCGATGGCGACGGGCAGCCGCTCGCCGCGGCGGGCGGCGACCTGGTAGTGGTTGCGGCTGTCCTTGTGGATCTGCCAGTGCATGCCGATGGTGCGGCGGTCGTGGCGCTGGAGGCGGTAGAGGCCGAGGTTGCGGACGCCGGTCTCGGGGTGCTTGGTGTGGGTGAGGCCCAGGTTGAAGAACGAGCCGCCGTCCTTGGGCCAGGTGAACAGCGCGGGCAACTGGTCGAGGTCCACGTCGTCGCCCCGCAGGACGACCTCGTGGACGGGGGCGTCCTTGACCTTGCGCGGCGGTACGTGGGTCATCGCGCCGAGCTTCCCGAACGCCTCGCGGACGCCGACGAACCCGCTCGGCAGCTCCGGCTTGAGCAGCCCGCCGACCTTGTCGCCGATCTCCCCGTACGAGGAGAGGCCGAGGGCCTTGAGGAGGCGGCGGTCGGTGCCGTAGACGTTCATCGCCAGGGGCATCGAGGAGCCCTTGACGTTCTCGAACAGCAACGCGGGCCCGCCGGCCTTCTGGACCCGGTCGACGATCTCCCCGATCTCCAGGTGTGGGTCGACTTCGGCTTTGATGCGCTTGAGGTCGCCTTCTCGCTCCAGCGCTCGGAGCAGCGAGCGGAGATCGTCGTAAGCCATGGTCCCCAGTATCCCGGAGCCCGTCCTCCGCCCCGCGCCCGGCCCGTGCGTTTCGCCCCGGCGGTCGGGACGGCGACGGGACGGACGGGCCCGGTCCGGGGCGGCGGCGGGTGCGGGAAGCGCGCGCGGAGGGGAGGCCGGGGGCACCCGATACCCTGGGTACGTCACCGGGGCCCGCCGCGCGCGGCCCGCCAGCGGAATCAGGGGGCTGTCCCACATGCTCAGGGCGCTGATGTACATCCTGCCGATCGCGCTGACGATCTACGCGTTCATCGACTGCCTGAACACCCCCGAGGACGAGACCAAGCACCTGCCCAAGGTGGCGTGGGTCTTCATCATCCTGCTGTTCTGGATCGTCGGCCCCGTCGTCTGGCTCGTCGCGGGCAGGGCGCGGCGCGCCCCGGCCGGCGGCCGTGCGCCCGGTGAGTGGCGCCGCGGCCACCGCGCCGGATGGGTGGCGCCCGACGACAACCCCGAGTTCCTGAAGTCCCTGCGCGAGGAGAACGGGAAGGACGAGTCCCTCCTCGAGGACTGGGAGGCCGACCTCCGCCGCCGCGAGGAGGAGCTGAAGCGCCGCGAACAGGGCGACGGCGGCACGGGCAAGGGCGACGAGGACCCCCGGCAGCCCTGACGGCCGCCGCCGCGCACCGGTGCGCACGGGTACGGCATCAGTTCGAAAACACTCCGCCACGCCGCGATCGCCCAGGGCTATCCTGCCCCCCTGAAGGTGTGACGGGACGTTTCCCGTGACGCTGACGCTGACGCTGCGCGGGGGTGGCGGGTGGACAGAGAGCTGTACGGCCGTGAGGCGGTCCTGGACCCGTCCGGTCTCGTCGCGCGCCTGACCGGCCTCGCCCCGTACGGCTTCTCCGGCGTCCGCTACGAGCACGGCGACGACCCGCCCGTCACCGTCTTCACCGGCGGGCGCGGCATGGGCAAGACCGCGCTGCTCAAGCAGATCCGCAACGCCTACCGCCGCGGCACCCCGCTCGCCCTCCTCGACTGCGCGCGCGTGGAGGAGCCCGCCGAGCACGGCCCCGGCTGGTCCCCGGTCACCGGTGCCCTCGCCGAGCTGGCCGTGCAGCTCTCGCCGCGCGTGCTGTCGGCGAAGCCCGTGCAGTTCCCGCGCCTCGCGCTGGGCCTCGCCGCCGTCGCGAGCATCAGCTGGTCGCAGGAGGACGACGAGCGGGCCCGCCGCGACCTCCAGCGCCTCGGACCGGTCCTGTCGACGGTCGACGAGTCGCGCGGCGCGGCCTCCACCTGGGTCGGCAAGGTCCTCGCGAAGCTCGCCGCGACGGTCGTGGACGGCGCCGCGCCGCTGGCCGGGGTCCTCGCGGAGGCGACGGTGGAGACCCTCCTGGAGGACGTCTTCGGCCGGTCCCAGCGCCGCTCGGAGACCTGGTACGGCGCCTACCGCAGCGGCGGCGGCAACGGCAAGCTCGGCCTGCGCCAGCTCGCCGTGGACTTCTCGCAGGGCGGCACCCGCCGCGCCGGCGCGGAGGGCTTCCTCGTCGGCGCGCTCGTCGAGGACCTGCGCCGCGCGTACGTCGGCCTGACCCGGCTCGGCACGCGGCGCGGGCGACCGGTGGTCCTGCTGGACAACGCCCACCTCCCGCTGGGCCGCCGCCTCGTCGAGCCGATCCTCCGGGACCGCGCGGACGGCCGCCGCGACCAGGTCGTCGTCATCGCGGCGTCCCGCGACCGGGACCACGAGGGGCTGCGCCGCGCGACGCGGCTGAGGTTGCCGGAGGTCGCGCACCGGGCGCCCTGCCCCCGCGGCACGGACATCACGTCGGGCGTCCTCGCCGTGGAGCTGACGCCGCTGAGCGCCGCGCAGACGCGGAGCCTGTTCGACCAGTACGACCCGGCCGGCCGCACGCCCCCCGAACTGCCCGGCGGCGTCCACCGGCTGACCGGCGGGCGGCCGGTGGGCGTGGCACTGCTGGGGCGGGCCGCGGGTGAGGCGCCGGCAGGGGTGCGCGGCTCCCTCACGCCGGGCGCGCTGCTGGACCTGACGGTCGAGGTGCGGGAGGACTCCCCCGCCGTGCCGGTCGCCGAAACGCTGCTGGACGTGCTGCTGCCGGAGCTGCGCCCCGAGGAGGCGGCCGCGCTGACCGTACTGGCGGCCGCGCACGACGAGGAGTCGGCGCGGGTGCTGGCCCGCACCCGGCTGCGGGCCGCCTCCGTGGAGGGGGACGTGACGCTGCGGCTGCGGGACGCGCTGCGGGCGGACGGCTGGCCGGCGGGGACGGCGCGCCCCGGCGGGGCGGGGGCCGGCGGGGACGGGACCGGGACCGGGGGGCGGGCGGGTGCCGCGCCCTCGTACTTCGTCACCGACCCGCTGCTGCGCGCCCTCCTCCTGCACCGGCTCCGCTTCCACGACGGCGACGCCCCCGCGTACGCGGCGTGGCGGGCCGTCCACGAGACGCTGCTCGCCCACTACGGCCCGCGCCCCACCCCGTACCGGCTCCGCCAGGAGCTGGCGCTGGGGCGCACGGGCGACGCGGTGACCGCGCTGCGGGAGGCGTTCCCGGACCCGGACGTGGGCGGCTGGCTGGACCGGCTGCTGTTCGTCGCGTCCGCGCCGTATCCGCGCGATCCGGACCGCGCCGGCCCCGACCCGCGCCGCGCGGTGGCGCTCGGGCAGGACCCGGGCCCGGTCGAGGAGCTGGCCGGGCTCGACGAGGGGACCAGGGCCCTGCACCAGTCGGTGCGGCGGCTGCTGCACGCGGTGTGGCTGCTCACCGATCCGCTGGCGCTGCCCGACGACGACGTGGTCGAGCGGATGGCGTACGAGCTGCGCCAGCTCTCCGGCCGCCACCTGACCGGCAGCCTCCCGCTGTGGGACGCGGCCACCCATTGGCCGAGGGACATACGGGCCTGGCGTGCGCCGTCGTCGCCGGGCAGCGAGGAAGGAGCCTGACGAGCATGGAGAACCCCTTCCGGTACCGCGTCTTCTACACCGTCCGCCAGAAGATCGTCACCAGTACGGTGGTGCTGGCCCTGCTCGCCTGGGGCACCGTCACCGTCGTGCAGCGCGTCACCACGCCCGAGGACCGGTCGTGCGCGCCGGGCGTCGCCCGGCCCGCGGGCAGCGCCGAGTGCGTCGGCGTCGCCACCGCCGGGAACGGCTACGACTTCGGCCAGCCGCACCTGACCCAGGTCGCGGCGGCCATCGGGCGGGAGAACGCCACGCTGGAGGAGGGCCGGTACGCGACGGTCGCCCTGCTGCTCCCGCTGTCGTCGACGAGCCCGGGGCTCCGCGAGAAGGTCCGGGGCGAGCTGCAGGGCGCGTTCGCACAGCAGTACCGGGCCAACCGGCGGAACAACGAGTCCCCGAAGGTACGGCTCCTCCTCGCCAACACCGGCAAGGACAACGTCCACTGGAAGACGGCCGTCGACCAGTTGAAGGCCATGACGGGCGCCCCGCACCGGTTGCGGGCCGTGTCGGGCATCGCGACCAGCAGCACCCCCGTGCGGAACGCGGTCGGGGAGCTGACCCGCGCCGGCATCGCCGTCGTGGGCACCACGATCACCGCCGACGACCTCGCCAACGGTCCCGGCCGCAACCGCTTCCCCGGCCTCGCCCGGGTCTCCCCCACCAACGGCGACGAGGCGCGCGCCCTCGCCGGCTTCGGCCGGCGGGTGGACGCGACGAAGGCGCTGCTCGTGCACGACACGCGGACCGGTGACTACTACACGAACTCCCTGAAGAACGCGTTCTCCAGCCTGCTGGCCCGCTCCCCGTACGAGCCGGTGCTGTTCACGTCCGCCGACGACCCGAACGCCGAGGGCACGACGGCCAACACGTTCCGGCAGATCACGCACCTGGTGTGCGACACGCGCGCGGAGACGGTGTTCTTCGCCGGGCGCCACACGCAACTGCGGCAGTTCATCAACGCGCTGGGCGCGCGCGGCTGCACGGAGCGCCGGTTCACGGTGCTGACCGGCGACGAGGGCTCGTACCTGGGCGCGGACCCGCAGCTTGACCGGTCGGCGCTCGACTCGGGGCTGACGGTCCGTTACGCGGCGCTGGCGCACCCGGACGCCTGGCGGGCGCGGGCCGGGTACCGGCCGCCGGCGACGGGCGGCTCGGCGGACGCGTACGCGGAGTTCGTACGGACGCTGGGCGAGGTGGCGGAGGAACCGGTGGGGCCGATCGGGCGGGTCACGCTCACGGACGGGCAGGCGATCGTCGCGCACGACGCGATGGCGATGGCCGTACGGGCCATCCGGGAGGCGACGCCCACGGGCGCCCACGTCCCGCCGCTCAGGGACGTGGCGGAGCAGTGGCCGCGGGTGAAGGGCTCCCTGAAGGTGACGGGCGCGAGCGGCTGGATCTGCCTGGACAACCACGGCAACCCGTACAACAAGGCGGTGCCGGTGGTTCAGCTCACGCGGAGCACGCCGCGGTTCGTGGCCATGGCGTGGCCGGAGGGCGGGCCGCCCGTGGCCGGGGCCGACCATGACGGGTGCGCCCGTGGCCGGAGCCGCTCATAGCCGGGGGCGCTCATGACCGGAGGCCGCGCGGTGACCGTCCCGGACACAGCGGGACCGCCGGGGCCACCGGGACCGCGCGGGAGGACCGCCCCGCCGGGCCGGGGCTCCGGCACGCCGGCGGCGGCGCCCGGCCGGGAGCCGGGGCCGGCGCGATCCGCGGCGGCCGGCCGCACGGCCTCCCCGGGGCGGCCGGGGAGGGCCGCGGACCGCGGGACGCGCCGGTCACCGCGGGCCCCGGCGGCGCCGACCCACCGTGACGGCGCGCCCGCCGACTCCTCCGGTGCCGCGCGGCGGCGCGCCGCCCGCTACCGCCGCGGAGGGGTCACTGAACGCCCGCGTACGAGTGCAGGCTGTTCACGAAGAGGTTCACGCCGTAGTAGTTGAACAGCCAGCAGGCGAAGGCGATGAGCGCGATGTACGACGCCTTGCGGCCCTTCCAACCGACCGTCGCGCGGGCGTGCAGGTACGCGGCATAGGCGACCCAGGTGATGAAGGACCAGACCTCCTTGGCGTCCCAGCCCCAGTAGCGGCCCCACGCGTCACCGGCCCAGATGGCGCCCGCGATGATCGTGAACGTCCACAGCGGGAAGACGGCCGCGTTGACGCGGTACGCGAACTTGTCGAACGTCGCGGCGGCGGGCAGCCGCTCCATGATCGACCGGCTGAGCGCGCCCGGCGTCTCGCCGCGCGCCACCTTGGCCTCGTACCCGTCGCGCAGCAGGTACAGCAGCGTGGTCACGGCGCCGATGTAGAAGACCGCGCCGCAGAAGATCGCGGTGGAGACGTGGATCCACAGCCAGTACGAGTCGAGGGCGGGGACGAGCTGGTCGCTCTCGGTGTAGAGCCAGGTGGTGGCGAGGCCCAGGTCGAGGAGGACGGTGGTGACCAGGGGCAGGCCGAGCCAGCGGACGTTCTTCCCGGCGAGGAGGAAGGCGAGGTACGCGCCGGCCGCGACGGTGGAGAACGTCAGCGAGAACTCGTACATGTTGCCCCACGGCGCCCGCTGCACGGACATGGCGCGGGAGACGACGCCGCCGGCCTCCAGCAGGAACGCCAGCGTGGTGAGCGACACGGCGATGCGCCCGTACAGGTCGCCCTTCTCGTCGCCGGCGGCCGCGCCGGGGCCGTCCGGGACGTTCCGCGCCCCGGCGGCGCCGCGCGTGACGATCGCGGGCCTGTCGAGCACGGCGGTGCCGGCGGACCCGGCGGCCTGCTTGCCGCGCACCTGGACGGCGGGCGCGGCGGACGCGCCGCCGGTGGCGGTGAGGGCGGCTGCGGTGCGGCCGACCTTGCTGCGGCTGCCGAGCACCCACTCGGCGATGTGCGCGAGGAACGCCAGGGTGTACACGGCCATGGCCGAGTAGACGAGGACGTTGCTGATGTGCGCCAGGTTCTCGTTGGCGGCGGCGATGGTCACTGCGATGCCCCTTCGGCAGGAACAGCCTCTTCGGCGGGTTCGGCGTCGCCGTCCACGGTGTCGTGGGCGGCGGCGTCACGGTTCTCGGCGTCGTCCGCCGGCGTGTCGCCCGCGGGCTCGTCGCCCGCCGGCTCGTGCCCCGCGGGCGCGGGCGGCGCGGTGGGCGCGACGGAGTGGAGCGCGGCCGCCAGCTCGGCCAGCTCCTCGGGGAGCTTCGCGGACTCGCTCCGCCCCAGCCCCGCCATCTCCAGGACGGTCACGCCGTCCTCGCCCTCGACGGCCCGCACCCAGACGCGGCGCCGCTGGATGAACAGCGAGCCGACGAGGCCCAGGATGGCGGCGACGGCACCGGTCAGCGCCCAGCCGTTGCCGGGCTGCTGGCTGATCTGGAAGCTGGCCCACTCCTTGATCTCCTTCTCGAAGGTGATCGAGCCGGCCCCGTCCGGCAGCGTGAAGGTCTCGCCGGGCTTGAGCTGCTTCTTCAGGATGTCGCCGTTCGCGTCCTTGAACGGGGTCATCTTGCTGGTGTCCAGCTGGTACACGTTCTGCGGCACGCCCGAGTCGGCGCGCAGGTCGCCGCGGTACGCGGAGACGCTCAGCCGCGGGTCCACGACCGCGGGGAACACGGAGAACATCTGCCCCTGGCCCTCGCCCGCGAAGGTCGGCACGAAGAACAGCGGGATGCCCAGTTGGTCCCTCTTGCCGTTCTTGTCCCTGTAGCCGTCCTTGATCTTGACGACGCCCTGCGAGGTGACGTTGGCGTCGATCGGCAGCAGCGGCACGGCTTCCCGGCTGACGATCTCGCCCTTGCCGTCCCGGACGGTGACGACGGGGGCGTACCCGTGCTCGATCAGGTACACCTTCGTGTCGTCGACCTCCAGCGGCTCGTTGACCCGGATCACGGCCTTCTTGTCCGGGCCGCCGTTCTCCGCGTACGTGATGTCGGCCTCGAAGGTGCGGGGGGTGCCGCGCTGCGGCCCGGTCGCCTCGTACGTCCCGGTGAACTGCTTCAGTTCGAAGCTGAAGTGGCTCAGGTCGTCCAGGGAGAACATCGGGCCGGAGCGGAAGTCGTCGTACTGGCTGAGCGTGTTGGCGAAGCCGTCGCCCTCGACGATCAGCTTGCCGCCCTCGGACCGGAAGAGCTGCCCGGCGGCGAAGGCGAGGAGCATCACGATGAGCGAGATGTGGAAGAGGAGGTTGCCGGCCTCGCGGAGGTAGCCCTTCTCCGCGGCGACCGCGTCGCCCGCCACATGGGTCCGGAAGCGCCTCTTGCGCAGCAACTTCAGCGCCGCCTCGCGGGCCTGCCCGGGCGTGGCCTCCGTGCGCCAGGTCGTGTACGCGGGGAGGCGCGTGAGCCGCTTGGGCGCGCCCGGCGGGCGGCTGCGGAGCTGGCCGACGAACTGCCAGCTGCGCGGGACGATGCAGCCGATGAGGGAGACGAACAGCAGGATGTAGATCGCGGAGAACCACACCGAGCTGTAGACGTCGAAGAGCTGGAGCTTCTCGTAGATCGGCGCGAGCGTCCTGTGGGACTCCTTGAAGGCGTTGACCTTCGTCTCGTCCACGCCGTTCTGCGGGATGAGGGAGCCGGGGATCGCGCCGAGGGAGAGCAGGAACAGCAGGATCAGCGCGACCCGCATGGAGGTGAGCTGCCGCCAGAACCAGCGGATCCAGCCGACGGGGCCGAGGGCCGGGAGCCCGGCCGACGCGGGCTCGGGGGCCTGGTCGGGGGTGGTGGAAAGCTGCTCGCCGGCGGCGCCGAGGGACTGCTCGTCCGGTACGGCCCGCCCGGGGTCGCCGGGCCCACCGGTCTGTTCGGTCTGTTCGGTCTGTTCGGTGTTGCTCATGGTGACCTCAGATCCCCACCTGGAAGCTGCTGGACCAGCTCTGCATCTCCTGCACGAGCGCGTCCCACACGCCGGTCAGCAGGAGCAGACCGGTCGCGATCATCATGCCGCCGCCGATCCGCATCACCCAGGCGTAGTGCCGCTTGACCCAGCCGAACGCGCCCAGCGCCCTGCGGAAGGCCACGGCGGCGACGACGAACGGCACGCCGAGACCGAGGCAGTACGCGAGGGTGAGCAGCGCGCCGCGCCCGGCGCTGGCCTCGTTGAGCGCGAGCGCGTTGACGGCGGTGAGGGTCGGGCCGATGCACGGCGTCCAGCCGATGCCGAAGAGCACGCCGATGACCGGCGCGCCGACGAGGCCGGCGGCCGGCCGCTTGTGGAACCGGAACTCGCGCTGCGTGAGCCACGGCATGAGCCCCATGAAGAAGACGCCCATGAGGATCATGACCACGCCGAGGACCTTGCTCAGGACCTCGCGGTACTCCAGGAGCGTCTGGCCCGAGTAGCCGAACAGGGCGCCGCCGGAGACGAAGACGGCGGAGAAGCCGAGGACGAACAGGCCGGCGCCGAGCACCATCCGGCCGCGCCGCGCCTCGGCCAGGTCGGTGCCGGTGACCCCGGTCACGTACGAGAGGTAGCCGGGGACGAGGGGCAGCACGCAGGGCGAGAAGAAGGAGACCAGGCCGCCGAGGACGGCGACGGGCAGGGCCAGCAGGAGGGCCCCGCTGAAGACCGTCTCGTTCATGGACTACTGCCCGTCGGCCTTCTCGGCGAGCACCGGGGCGATCATCGAGCGCAGTTCCTTCTCGGAGAGCGCCTTCAGGGCCCGTGCGGCGATCTTCCCGTCGCGGTCGAGGACCAGCGTCGAGGGGATCGCCTGTGGGTGGACGGCGCCCTTGGGGAAGCCGTTGAGGACGAGCTTGCCGTACCGGTCGTAGAGGCTCGGGTACGGGATCTTGAAGTCCTTCTCGAACTTGATCGACTTGCCCTTGTCGCTGCGGGTGTTGATGCCGACGAACTCGACGCCCTCGGACTTGAGGTCGCCTGCCACCTTCGCGAAGTGCGGGGCCTCGGCGCGGCAGGGGTTGCACCAGTCGCCCCACAGGTTGAGGACGACGACCTTGCCCTTGAAGTCGGCGACGTCGAGCCGGTCGCCTTCGAGCGTCTCGCCCGCGAGCTCCTTGGGCGCGGGGCGCTCGTCCTTGGCGATGGTGGCGATGCCGCCGATGTTGGTGACGAAGTTGGTGTTGCCGCCACCGCCGGACGTGCCCTTGGGGCTGCCGCTGCACGCGGTCAGCGCGAGCGCGGCCGCCAGGGCGCCGGCGGTGAGCAGGAGGCCTCGGTGGGCGCGGCTGTGGCTCATGTGAAAAGTTTCGCATGGGCGTTGCGCGGATCTTGGCCGCCCCCCTGAGTGCCCGTAAAGCCCCTTGTGAAGCTCCGTTAAGCCCGCAGGAAGGCGTTCCAGCCGCCGGCCGGGGATTCTCCGACCCCGAGGGACCGGAGCTTCTTCAAGATCTTCGGGTCCTGCGCGTCGAGCCAGTCGACGAGCTGCCGGAAGGAGACGAGGCGCACGTCCTCCTTTCCGGCCATGACTTTGAGCGCCTCTTCGACGGCGTCCATGTAGATCCCGCCGTTCCACTGCTCGAAGTGGTTGCCGATGAAGAAGGGCGCCCGATTCGTTTCGTACGCGCGCGTGAATCCGGCCAGATACGCCTCGGTGGCCTGCCTCTTCCAGCCGGGGTACCGGGAGGGCACGCCCCGGGTGGAGTTCTTCGACTGGTTGGCGAGGATGTTGTAGTCCATCGACAGGACCTCGAAGGAGCGGCCGGGGAACGGCACGGCCTGGAGGGGCAGGTCCCACAGGCCCTCCCGCCTGGCGGGCCAGACCTGGCGGCCGCCGGGGGACGAGGCGTCGTAGCGCCAGCCGAGCCTCCTGGCGGTGGGCAGGAGGCCGTCCTGGCCGAGGAGGCAGGGGGTGCGGCCGCCGACGAGTTCCCTGCGGTAGTCGAAGGGGAGCGGGTCGAGGTCGGTCCAGCCGCTGTTGGTCTTCCATTCGGTGACGAATTTCACCGCCTGCTCGATTTCGTCGCGCCAGTCGTCGGGGGTCCAGTTCCCGACGGATCCGGGGCCGCCGCAGAAATGGCCGTTGAAGTGGGTGCCTATCTCGTGCCCGTCGAGCCACGCCCGGCGGAGGTGTTTCAGGGTGTCCTTGATGTGCGCGTCGGTGAGGTACCCGATGTCGGAGGCGCCGGGGCGGTTGTTCGGCGGGCGGTAGAGGGTCTTCTTCGATTCGGGGAGGAGGTAGATCCCGGAGAGGAAGAACGTCATCGCCGCGCCGTGATCCCTGGCGAGGTCGAGGAAGCGCGGGAAGAGGCCGTTCCCGACCTCCCCGGCGCCGTCCCAGGAGAAGACCACGAACTGCGGCGGGGTCCGGCCCGGTTCGAGGGGGGCGGGGCGGGCGGGCTGGTGGGGCTGCCCGCCGGTGTCGGCGGTGGAGCCGTCGCCGAGGAGGCGCCCGGGCGGCGCGCCGCCGGGACCGCCGCCCTTTCCGGGACGTCCGCCACCGCGCCCGCCGCCGTCGCGGTCACCGGCCCCGCGGGCGCCGCCGGAGCCGCCGGGGCCGTCACCGGGGGCGCCGCAGCCGCCCGCTCCGAGCGCGGCCGCGACGCCGACCCCCGCCCCCAGCAGTCCCCTCCGGCCGACCGCGCGCATGCCGCTCCCCCTTCCGCTCCCGGGTGCGCCGGGCGGGGTTCCGGCCCGGCGCACGGGGAGATGCGGAAAAGAGGAACGGGGTTCCGCCGATAATCACACGATTATCGGCGTGCTGAAACGGTTACCCCGCCCCGGGACCGCCGTCCCGGGAACTCAGGCGCCAAATCCCTTCGACTTCCCCTTCACCGGCTTGGCGCCCGCGAGCAGGTGCGCCGGTACGAGGTCGCGGGCCGGTTCGCTGTAGCCGACCGAGACGATCTGGTCGCCGTGGTACGTGAACGTCGTCAGCGACGCCAGGGTGCACTGCCGGCGCCGCGGGTCGTGCCACAGCCGGCGCCGCTCGACGAAGCTCCGCACGATCCAGATGGGCAGTTGGTGGCTGACGCACACCGCCTCGCGCCCGCGGGCCGCGTCGCGCGCCGAGCCGAGCGCGCCCATCATCCGGACGACCTGGTCGACGTAGGGCTCGCCCCACGACGGCCGGAACGGGTTGGTCAGGTGCCGCCAGTTGCCCGGCCTGCGAAGGGCGCCGTCGCCGACGCCGAAGGTCTTGCCCTCGAAGACGTTGCCCGCCTCGATCAGCCGCTCGTCCGTGGCCAGGGACAGGCCGTGCGTCCCGGCGATCGGCTCCGCCGTCTCCTGCGCCCGCTCCAGCGGGGACGCCACGACGTACGCGATGTCCCGGTCGGCCAGGTGCTCGGCGACCCGGTCGGCCATCCGGCGGCCCAGCTCCGACAGGTGGTACCCGGCGCGGCGGCCGTACAGGACGCCGTCCGGGTTGTGCACCTCGCCGTGGCGCATCAGGTGGACGACGGTCACCTCCTCCGGCCGCACGTCCGTCATGCCGCGCCCTCCGTGGCCTCCGCCGCGGCGCGGGCGGCGGCGGGCAGCGCGGCGGCGATCCGCTCGACGGCGCGCTCGTCGTGGGCCGTCGACACGAACCACGACTCGAAGGCGGACGGCGGCAGGTAGACGCCCTGCGCCAGCATCGAGTGGAAGAACGCGGTGAAGCGGAAGGACTCCTGCCGCTTGGCGTCCTCGTAGTCGCGGACGTCGCGGTCGGTGAAGAAGACCGAGAACATGTTGGACGCGTTCTGCAGCCGGTGGGCCACGCCCTCCTTGGCCAGCGCGTCCGTCACCAGTCCCTGGATCTCCCGCGAGACCGCGTCGACCTTCTCGTACGCGGCGTCGTCGAGCAGCCGCAGCTGCGCGAGGCCCGCGGCGGTGGCGACGGGGTTGCCGGAGAGCGTGCCCGCCTGGTAGACCGGGCCGGCCGGCGCGAGGTGCGCCATGACGTCGGCACGGCCGCCGAACGCCGCGGCCGGGAAGCCGCCGCCCATGACCTTGCCGAAGGTCATCAGGTCGGGCGCGACGCCGTCCACGCCGTACCAGCCCGCCCTGGACGTGCGGAAGCCGGTCATGACCTCGTCGGAGATGTACAGCGCGCCGTTCTTCGCGCAGGCGTCCTTGAGGCCCTGGTTGAAGCCGGGGCGGGGCGGGACGACGCCCATGTTGCCGGGGGACGCCTCGGTGATCACGCAGGCGATCTCGCCCGGGTGGCGGTGGAACGCCTCCTGGACGGCCTCCAGGTCGTTGTAGGGCAGCACGATCGTGTCGCCGGCCTGCGCGCCCGTGACGCCGGGCGTGTCGGGCAGCCCGAAGGTGGCGACGCCGGAGCCGGCGGCGGCCAGCAGCGCGTCCACGTGCCCGTGGTAGCAGCCCGCGAACTTGATCACCTTGCTGCGGCCGGTGAAACCGCGGGCCAGGCGGATCGCGGACATGGTCGCCTCGGTGCCGCTGGACACGAGCCGCACCTGCTCGACCGGGGCGACCCGCGCCACGATCTCCTCCGCGAGCGCGACCTCGCCCTCGCCCGGCGTGCCGAAGGAGGTGCCGCGCGCGACGGCCTCCTGCACGGCGGCGATGACCTCGGGGTGGGAGTGGCCGAGGATCATCGGCCCCCAGGAGCAGACGAGGTCGACGTACTCGCGCCCGTCCGCGTCGGTGAGGTACGGGCCCGTGCCGGACACCATGAAGCGGGGCGTGCCGCCCACGGCGCGGAAGGCGCGCACGGGGGAGTTCACGCCGCCGGGCGTCACCTGGGAGGCGCGGTCGAAGAGCGACTGTGAGACTGGGGCTTCGTATGAGTACGACACTGGGGTCCTGACCTGCGAGAACGAGTGGACGGACGGCTGGTGCGGGCGCTGCCGCCGGGGCGGCGGCGGGACGGTCCCGCGGGGGCGGTGCGAGCCGTGTTCCCTATTCACGGCATCCGGTTTCACGACGATCGGCCGGGCGGCCTTGCTTCGGCGCGACGCCTTCCCTCACGATCTTGTTTCACAAGGCCGTTCCCCCGCTCGGGCGAAGCTGAGGGATCACGGAGTTTCCGGACCCTGTTTTCGGCAAGGCGCCGGCCCTCCGCGTCTGCGAAACTGGGGCGTCATAGGGAGAGCTCACGGAAACCATGGTGTCAGAGGCCGGGACGTTCTTGCGGACAGGTGTTTCACCACCCGCCCGCGGGGGAGGTCACTGACACGATGATCGGGTCGCGCGGCGGGGGCCGTGTCACCCTGCAAGCAGTCGGGTGGAGATATGCATCGCGGTGGCGGACTGGGCGAGGGGACCGGCGATCTGGGCCCCGAGCGTGCCCGGCGGGGGAGGCACCGGCGACAGCGGGACGATCCCGCCCCGCGGGAGCCCGTACGACGGGATGACGGCTTCCAACGGGAAGTCCCCGCGGGAGGCGCGCCCCTGGGGGCGGACCCCCTGGGGGGCAGGGGCGGACGCATGGGGGTGACCTACAAGTACTTCGGCGCGCCCAACGGCGCGACGGCCGCGCGCGTGCCGATCTCGATGCGGCCCGAGGAGCTCGGCGGCGACGAGCTCGGCATGGGCGGGATGTTCACCAAGATCAAGCCGGAGACCATAGCCGCCATGGTGCTGACCGGCCTCCAGGGCATGCCCCTGCACAAGGTGCCGCCGCTGGAGCTGGTGGTGCTGCACCCCGACTACGCGGTGGTGAAGCTGCCGATGACGGTCGTCGACCCGCTGCGCGGGGTCGGCGAGGAGTCCGTGGGCGCCGCCGCCTTCATCTGGTCGACGGTTCCGGACCGGGGCGGGCCGCGCGACGCGTTCGACGTGTACCAGTTGCTGCACGAGTGGCAGGACTTCTCGGTGCGGCTCCACGAGGCGGGCCACCAGCCGTACTGTCTCGTCTGGCCCTGATGGACGCCGCGCCGCCCGTGCGGCTCGTCCCCTGGTCGGAGGGCGACTTCGCGCTGCTGCGGGCGGCCAACGCGCCGGAGGTGACGGCGTACCTGGGCGGGCCGGAGACCGAGGAGCGGCTGGCCCGGCGGCACCGGCGGTACGTGGAGATGAGCGGGGGCCCGAAGGAGGCCGGACGGATGTACCGGGTCGTCCTGCTGCCCGGGGAGGTGCCGGTCGGCACGATCGGGTACTGGCCGCTGACCTGGGACGGCGAGCGGGTGTACGAGACGGGGTGGAGCGTCCTGCCCGGCTTCCAGCGGCGCGGCGTGGCCACGGCGGCGGCGGGCGCGGTGGTGGCGCTGGCGCGCGAGGCGCGGATGTACCGGTACCTGCACGCCTACCCGTCCGTGCGGAACGCCGCGTCGAACGCGGTGTGCCGCAAGGCGGGTTTCGAACTGCGGGGCGAGCGCCTCTTCGAGTACCCGGCGGGACGGCTGACGCCGAGCAACGACTGGCGCTTCGATCTTGAGGCGTGACCCGGGCGACGCGCACCGGACTAACGGTTTAGAGTGTTCCAACCATTAGGCGCGTCCAGGGGGGCTCCCGTGCTGCTGGCCCACATCAGCGATCTGCATCTCGACGGAACCGAGCGCGCGACGGAGCGCGCCGTCCGCGTCGTCCGGTACCTGAACGGCCTGTCCCGGCGCCCCGACGCGGTCCTGGTCACGGGCGACATCGCGGACCACGGGGCGCCCGAGGAGTACGCGCAGGCGGCGGAGCTGCTGGCGGGGCTGCGGGCGCCCGCGTACACCTGCCCCGGCAACCACGACGACCGGGCCGCCTACCGGAAGGTCCTGCTGGGCGAGGACGGCGCCGGGGACCCCGGCGCGGCGGTGAACCGGGTGCACCACGTGGCGGGCCACGCCCTGCTGATGTGCGACTCGACGATCCCGGGCGAGGACGCGGGCCGGTTCGACGCGCGGACGCTCGACTGGCTGGAGCGGACCCTGGACGACCTGGCCGGCGCGCCCGCCCTGCCGGCCTTCCACCACCCGCCGGCCGCGCTGCGCCACCCGGTGCTGGACGGGATGAACCTCCTGAACGCCGACGACCTGGCCCGCCTGCTGGCCGGGCGCCGGAACGTCCCGGCCCTCTTCGCGGGCCACGCCCACACCCCGGCCGCGACCGTGTTCGCCGGCCGTCCGCTGCTGGTGGCCCCGGGCGTGGTGTCGACGGTGCGGATGCCGTGGGAGGCGGGCGAGGGCTTCACCGACCGCGCGGCGCCGCCGGGGGTGGCGTTCCACGTGGTGGACGAGGACGGCGGGGTGACGACCCACTTCAGGGTGGTGGCGTAGGAACGGCGCCTCCTGGGCGGGACCGGCGGCGGGGGGCCGGCGGACACGGCAGGGACTGGCGGGGTGGCGGGGACCGGCGGGACAGCGACCCCAGGCAGGTCCGTGCGGCGGGAGCCGGAGCCAGGCAGGGGAGGCCGGACCGGTGCGGGCGGCGGGAGCCGGGGCCGGGCGGTGGGGCCTGGAAATGATCTGGCTGGGGCGGGCCGCCCGGTGGCATCCTGGCCGCGTGAACGGACCGGAGATCCACATCAGCTTCGCGCCCGAACTCGGCCTGTTCGTACCGGCACCCCGCCGTGCCGGTCGTACGGCCCTGGTGACGGACGGCGTGTCGACGCTCGGGCACGTCGTCGAGTCGCTCGGCGTGCCGCTCACCGAGGTGGGCGCCCTGCTGGTGTCCGGCGAGCCGGTCCCCGCCTCGCACGTGCCGGCCTCCGGCGACGAGATCGAGGTACGGGGCGTACGGCGCCCCCAGGAGGTGCCGGGGGCGCCGCTCCGGTTCCTGCTCGACGTCCACCTGGGCACGCTCGCGCGGCGGCTGCGGCTGCTGGGCGTCGACGCCGCGTACGAGAGCGAGGACATCGGCGACGCCGCGCTGGCCGCGCAGTCGGCGCGGGAGCGGCGCGTGATGCTCTCGCGCGACCGCGGGCTGCTGCGCCGCCGGGAGCTGTGGGCGGGCGCGTACGTCTACAGCCACCGCCCGGACGAGCAACTGCGCGACGTGCTGGAGCGCTTCGCCCCGCGCCTCGCTCCGTGGACCCGCTGCACGGCCTGCAACGGCGTGCTGACCGAGGCGGACAAGGACGAGGTGCGTGAGCGCCTGGAGCACGGCACGCAGCGCACGTACGACGTGTTCGCCCGCTGTACGGCCTGCGACCGCGTGTACTGGCGCGGCGCCCACCACGCCCGCCTGGACGACATCGTCCGCACGGCCCTCCGCGAGTTCGGCGGCGCGGCGGCCTGACGGCCCGGCGACCTGACGGCCGGCCGCCGCGGCCCGGCCCCTACGACTCCTCCAGCTCCTCCGGCGGCTGATCCGGCCACTCCGACTGCTCCGACTGCTCCGGCCGTTCTGCGGTCAGGTACCGCTGGATCGTCGGGGCGAGCCAGGCGATCAGCTCGTCGCGCGACATCGTGGCCGCGGGCGGGAACCGCAGCACGTACCGGGCGAGTGCCATGCCGAGGATCTGCGACGCGACGAGCGCGGCGCGGCGGGGGGCCTCCGCCGGGTCGGGGCAGACGCCCGCCACCATCGGCCCGAGCTGGGCCTTGAAGATCTCCCGCATGCGCTCGGCGCCCGCCTCGTTGGTGACGCCGACGCGGAGCATGCCCGTCAGGACGTCGTCGGCCTCCCAGCGGTCGAGGAAGTGCGTGACGAGGACGGCGCCGACGTGCCGGGACGGCACGGCGCCCAGCCTCGGTATCCGTAGGTCTATCTCGGAGGCCGCGACGAACAGCCCCTCCTTGTTGCCGTAGTAGCGCATGACCATCGACGGGTCGATGCCCGCGTCGCGGGCGATCGCCCTGATGGTGGCGCGCTCGTAGCCGTCCGCGGCGAACCGCTCGCGGGCGGCCGCGAGGATCGCGGCACGGGTGACGTCCGAGCGGCGCGGGGCACGGGCGGGGGCGGGGGTCGGCGGGGTGTCGACGACGGCGTCTTCCTTCACGCCAACGACTGTAGGCCAACAAGTGTTGACACGCCAGCCCCGCCCGGCTTACCTTTGCCAACAAGCGTTGACCAACGAATGTTGACCAACGACCGTTGACCCACTCGGGTCGGCTTGAGGAGGCAGGCATGACCAGCACGGGCATGACTGGCACAGACACGACCAGCACGGGCACGACCGGCGAGCCGGGCGACCGCACCGGCGCGCACACGGACGTCGCCGTCGTGGGCGCGGGTCCGACCGGGCTGCTGCTCGCGGGCGACCTCGCCTCGGCCGGACTCCGCGTCACGCTCGTCGAGCGCCGCCCCCACGCGACCGGCAACCTCACCCGCGCCTTCGGCGTCCACGCCCGGACGCTGGAGCTCCTCGACGCCCGCGGCCTTGCGGACGAATTGGTGGGAACGGGCACGACCCTCACCCGGCTGCGCCTGTTCAGCAGTCTGGTACTGGACCTCTCGCGGCTGCGCTCCCGCTTCCCGTACCTGCTCGTCACCCCGCAGTACGAGGTGGAGCGGCTGCTGGAGCGCCGCGCCCGGGCCGCCGGCGTGGAGTTCCGCCGCGGCACGGCGCTGCGCGCCCTGCGCCAGGACGCCGAAGGCGTCACCGCCGAGCTCGCCCCGCCGGGGGACGGGGGCGCGGTCACACGCCTCCGCGCCCGCTACCTGGTCGGCGCGGACGGTGTCCGCAGCACGGTCCGCGACCAGCTCGGCCTGCCGTTCCCCGGCCGCTCCGTGGTCCGCTCGCTCGTCCTGGCGGACGTCCGCCTGGCGGATCCCCCCGAGGACGTGTTGGCCGCCAACGGCACCGGCGACGCGTTCGCGTTCGTCGCCCCGTTCGGCGACGGCTGGTACCGGGTCATGGGCTGGGACCGGCGCCACCAGGTCCCGGACGACGTCCCCGCCGACCTCGACGAGATCCGCGGCATCGCCCGCCGCGCCCTCGGCTCCGACTTCGGGATGCGCGATGCCCGCTGGATCTCCCGTTTCCACAGCGACGAACGGCAGGTATCCGCCTACCGCGTGGGCCGCGTCCTGCTCGCCGGCGACGCCGCGCACGTCCACTCCCCCGCCGGCGGCCAAGGCATGAACACCGGTCTCCAGGACGCCGCGAACCTCTCCTGGAAGCTCGCCGCCGTCCTGCGCGGCGACACGGACGACCCCGAGGCGCTCCTCGACAGCTACCACGCCGAGCGGCACCCGGTCGGCACGGCCGTCGTCCGCGGCAGCGGGACGATCATCCGCCTCGCCATGGCCCGCACGCCCCTCCGGCGCGCCGCCCGTACCGCCGTCGCCCGACTCGTCACCACGGTCCGGCCGGTCTCCGCCGCCGTGACGGGCATGCTCAGCGGAATCGCCGTCTCCTACCCCGCCGGGCGCGGTGCGCACCGCCTCGCCGGGCGGCGCGTCCCGGACCTCCTGCTCGCCGAGGGCCGCCTGTACGAGCTGCTGCGCGCGGGCTCCTTCGTCCTGGTCGCCCCCCGGGACACGCACCCGGCCGCTCCGGAGATCGCCGCCGCGCCCGGCGGGGTCGTACGGGCCGTGTGGGCGAACCCCTCCCGCCGCGGCGCCCTGCTGGTCCGCCCCGACGGCTACATAGCCTGGGCCCGGGGCTGAACGCCGCCCGGCCGGGGACCGGGCGCCGCGGACGCACGTCCCTTCGGCGACCGCGGACCGTACCCCATCACCCGGGGCGTCTCAGATCAGACAGTCGGGCGGCGGTCAGAACACGTACGGGTCTCCGGTCGCCAGGACGATCACGCGGTGGTCGTTGTTGTCGGGGCTGCCGTCGGTCGCGCCGCCGTTCCACGCCGTGTCCACGCGCACGGTCAGTTCCTGCGGCGCGCCCGTGATCCGCAGGTCCAGCAGGGTCTCC
The DNA here is from genome assembly GCF_056432325.1 of Streptomyces sp. NPDC045287. Taxonomy (NCBI): domain Bacteria; kingdom Bacillati; phylum Actinomycetota; class Actinomycetes; order Kitasatosporales; family Streptomycetaceae; genus Streptomyces; species Streptomyces sp. NPDC045287. The sequence goes on along the minus strand of NZ_JBWKJG010000003.1, from coordinate 40,608 downwards.
CGCCGCTCGCCGTCCGCGGCCAGCGGCCCCGTCGAGCACAGCACGACCCGCTCCCCGCCCCACACGCAGCCGGCCGGCAGCCTCCGGCCCACCGAGACGACCGGCGCGGACACCTCCACGCGGAACGTCATGTCCTCCAGAGAGGACGGCCCCTGGTTCCGTGTCAGCACCGTCACGTCCAGCCGGTCGCCGGAGAGCGTGGCGTAGCCGTGGTGCATCACATCGGCTTCCGGGCCGACCGCCCCTGCACCACTGCCCGCACCGAACACCGCCGCCATCGCGACGGACACCGCCGCAGCGGCCCTACGCATCGCCATCATGCCCGGAAGATACCGCTTTCCCGCCCTTCATCCCGCGTCAGCCACGCGGACCTCGACCCACCGACCCACGACCGCCCCAAGTGATGATCATGTACACCACACTCAGTCGCGGAAGACGCCTATCCTGGCGGCGTACCGCTCACCGGCCCGAGGAGCCCGCAGACCATGACCGCCGCCCTGCCCGTCGCCGTCGTCACCGGAGCCAGCAGCGGCATCGGGGCCGCGACCGCGCGCCACCTGGCCGCGGCCGGCCACCGCGTCGTCCTCACCGCCCGCCGCAAGGACCGCATCGAGGCCCTGGCCGCCGAGCTGACCGAAGCCGGTCACCAGGCCACGGCGTACGCCCTCGACGTCACCGACCGTCCGGCCGTCGACGCCTTCGCGGACTCCCTGGACCGCTGCGACGTCCTGGTCAACAACGCCGGAGGCGCGCTCGGCGCCGACCCGGTGGCGACCGGCGACCCCGAGGACTGGCGCCGCATGTACGAGGTGAACGTCCTCGGCACGCTCCACATGACGCAGGCGCTGCTGCCCGCGCTCACCGGGAGCGGCGCCGGCACGGTCGTCGTGGTCTCCTCCACGGCCGGCCACGCCACGTACGAGGGCGGCGCGGGCTACGTCGCCGCCAAGCACGGCGCCCGGGTGCTCGCCGAGACGCTGCGCCTGGAGATCGTCGGCACGCCGGTCCGGGTCATCGAGGTGGCGCCCGGCATGGTGAAGACGGAGGAGTTCGCCACCACCCGGTTCCGCGGCGACACGGAGCGGGCCGCGAAGGTCTACGAGGGCGTGCCCGACCCGTTGTCGGCCGATGACGTGGCCGACACGATCACCTGGGCCGTGACGCGCCCGCCCCACGTCAACATCGACCTGCTGGTCGTCCGCCCCCGCGCCCAGGCGTCGAACCAGAAGGTCCACCGGGAGGGCTGACCCGCCGGGACCGTCTGGACGGCCGAGCCAGGCCGGGCAGGTCAAGCGGGCGGGTCAGGCCACCGGGTGGGGTTGTCGGGCTGGGGCGGGGCAAGTCGGGCCGGGCCGGGAAGACCAGGTGGCCGGGCCAGCAAGCGGGGGGCCGGGCCGGGAAGACCAAGCCGCCGAGCCAGCGGGCGGGCCAAGCCGGGCGGGGGCTGCCGGGCCGGGCCGGGCCGGGCCGGGCCGGGCCGGGCCGGGCCGGGCCGGGCCGGGTGGCGAACGAGCGGGCTGGGCGGGTGGCTCAGCCCTTCACGCAGACGACCTGCTTCAGCTTCGCCACGACCTCCACCAGGTCGCGCTGCTGGTCGATGACCTGCTCGATCGGCTTGTACGCGCCGGGGATCTCGTCGACGACGCCGGAGTCCTTGCGGCACTCCACGCCCCGCGTCTGCTCCTCCAGGTCCCGCGTGGAGAACCGGCGCTTGGCGGCGTTCCGGCTCATCCGCCGGCCGGCTCCGTGCGAGGCGGAGTTGAAGGACTTCTCGTTGCCGAGGCCCTTCACGATGTACGAGCCGGTGCCCATGGAGCCGGGGATGATCCCGTACTCGCCGCTCCCGGCGCGGATCGCGCCCTTCCGGGTGACGAGCAGGTCCATGCCGTCGTACCGCTCCTCCGCCACGTAGTTGTGGTGGCAGGAGATCTCCCGCTCGAAGGTCACCCCGGCCTTCGTGAACTCCTTGCGGACCACGTCCTTCAGGAGCGCCATCATGACCGTGCGGTTGTACTTGGCGTACTCCTGCGCCCAGAACAGGTCGTTTCGGTACGCGGCCATCTCCGGCGTGTCGGCGACGAACACCGCGAGGTCCCGGTCGATCAGGTCCTGGTTGTGGGGCAGCCCCCGGGCGACTCCGATGTGGTGCTCGGCGAGCTCCTTGCCGATGTTCCGCGACCCGGAGTGCAGCATCAGCCACACCGATCCGGTCGAATCCAGGCAGACCTCGACGAAATGGTTACCGCTTCCGAGCGTTCCCATCTGCTTCGCAGCCCGTTCCTGACGGAACCTGACCGCTTCCGCGATGCCGTCGAACCGCGCCCACAGGTCGTCCCACCCGGTCGCCGTGAAGCCCCGGAGCCGTCCGGGGTCGAGCATCTCGTCGTGCATCCCCCGGCCCACCGGGATCGCCCGCTCGATCCGCGACCGCAGTCCGGACAGGTCGCCCGGCAGGTCGTTCGCGGTGAGCGACGTCTTGACGGCCGACATCCCGCAGCCGATGTCCACACCGACCGCCGCCGGGCAGACCGCACCGCGCATGGCGATGACGGACCCGACCGTGGCGCCCTTGCCGTAGTGGACGTCCGGCATCACGGCGAGACCCTCGATCCACGGCAGGGTCGCGGTGTTCCGCAGCTGTCGGAGGGCGACGTCCTCCACCGTGGCGGGGTCCGCCCACATCCGGATGGGGACCTTCGCCCCCGGCATCTCAACGTACGACATACTTCTTCGGTCCCCCAGAAAAGTCAGAAAACGCAAAATCCGGTGCCAGAACTGACATAAGTGACAGCAGACCGGCAGCAACGGCGCGCGTGCGATACACATTGTGTTCACCGGCCGCCAACCACCGGCAAGCTGTTTTCACCGTGACCGCAGGGAAGGGAGCCCGGGACCGTGCAGCGAAGGGCGTACGCATCCGGTCTGGCCGCGCTCCTCGCGGCACTCAGCGCCACCGCCCTCGCAGGATGCAGTTCCGGATCCGGAACGAGTGGTTCCGGCATCGACGCCAAGGCGGGCACCGCCGCCGGGCCCATCGCCCAGCCCGGCCGCTACCGCACCCTCTTCGAACCGTGCGGTTCCGTCCCCCACGCCACCCTGCAGGACATGCTCCCCGCCGTCACCGCCCTGCCGGCCGAGCAACGCGACCGCGTCCTGCGCGGGACGGCCGCCGTCACGTACGACACGGACCGCCGCGTCGGCTGCACCTGGAAGGCGGACGGCCCGGACGCCATCCACCACCTCACCCTCGACTTCGAGCGCGTGGTCTCTTACGACCCGTCCGTCAGCGACGAGACGCGGGCGCAGGAGGTGTACACGACCAAGGAGTCCGCCGCCGGCCTGACCCCCGCCTCGCCCCCCGCCACGGACCCGGGCACCGGCACGGCCACCAGCCCCGCGCCCGGGACCGCCGGGCCCACCACCGGGCCCACCACCGGACCGACCACCAAGCCGACCGCCGGGCCGACCGGCAGTCCCACCGCCCCCGGCACCACCTCCGCCACCGCCCCGGGCACCGCCCTCGCCCCCGCCGTCGCCGGACGGCAGCCGCAGACCGTTCCCCCCGGCGCGCCCTCCCCCACGGCCTCCGCGCCCCCCGAGGGCCTGGAGTCCCGGACGCTGACCGACCTGGGTGACGCGGCGTTCCTCGACGACACCCTCGCCCCGGCCGGTTCGGCCACCCAGCAGCGCGTCGTCAGCGTGGTGTTCCGCACATCGAACGTGATCGTGACCGTGCGGTACGCGGCCCAGCCCACGCGTGTCGGGGAGGTTCCGGACAGTGAGGAACTGCAGGAGAAGGCGTGGCAACTGGCACACCGTCTGGCCGAGCGGTTCGAGGAGTGAGCCGCGCCCCGGGCGCCGGCGCACCGCGCCCCGGCGCGTGCCGGGGTGCGCCGACGGCCCCCGGCGGGGCGCCCGGACGGGCTACCGTGGCCGGGCCGGATCGCCCGGACCGTACGACCGGACCGCATGGCGGGCCGGTACGAGCGACTCGTACGACAAGCGACAGAGCGACTGAAGGAACCATGCACCGATCAGCCCCGCGTCTCACCCGCATACTCGCCTGCGCCGCCGTCCCGGTGATGCTCGTCGCCGCCGGCTGCTCGTCGGACGACTCCGGCTCCGGCGCGTCCGCGTCCGCGTCGCCCTCCGCGTCCGCGGCGTCCGGCTCTCCGGCGGCGCCCACCACGTCGGCGGCGCCCTCGCCGAGCGTCGCCCCGGCGAAGTTCGCCAAGCTGCCGGACGCGTGCAAGGCCATCACCGCGAAGACGGTCGAGGACCTCGTACCGGCAGTGAAGAAGAAGTCCGGCACGCCCGGCAGGTCCTCCGACCTGAACAACCGCGGGAACTGCTCGTGGAACGGCCTGAAGGACAGGGGCGTCAAGGGCTCCGACTACCGCTGGCTGGACGTCTCGCTGCTGCGCTTCGACTCCGATCCGACGCTCGGCAGCGGCGAGGAGCGCGCCCAGGAGAAGTACTCGGGCAAGGTCGACGAGGCGAAGGCGACTGAGGGCGCCATCGACGTGCGGACGTCGCCCGTGCCGGGCGTCGGGGACCAGGCCCGCGCCGTCAGCTACTCCCTGAAGAAGACCGATGAGACCTTCCGCTACGGCGTGATCGTGGTCCGCACGGAGAACGTGCTGATCACCGTCTCCTACAACGGCACCGGCTACGCGGGCGCCAAGGCCCCGGCCGCGGGCGACGTGATGGAGGGCACGGTGAAGGCCGTCAAGGACGCCGTCGCCGCCGTGGCCGCCGCCAACAAATAACGCCCGACAGCGGCAGAACGACGGGATCCGGCCTCCCCCGGGCGGCCGGGTCCCGTACGCGTGTGCCAGGCTGTGCCCGCGAAAGCGCATGCGAACCAGGGGAGGGAACCGCGGGTGGCCGCGATGCAACTGACACGGATGCACCGCGTTCTGATCGGTGTCGTCGTCGCCGGCGCCGTGATCATCGCTGCGATCGGCTTCGCGGGCTCGTACGCGGCAGTGCGGGAACTCGCGGAGAACAAAGGTTTTGGCGACTTCTCCCTGGTCTTCCCGATCGGCATCGACGCGGGCATCTGCGTGCTGCTGGCCCTGGACCTGCTGCTGACCTGGCTCCGGATCCCCTTCCCGCTGCTGCGCCAGACGGCATGGTTGCTGACCGCCGCGACGATCGCCTTCAACGGCGCCGCCGCATGGCCGGATCCGCTCGGTGTGGGGATGCACGCCGTCATCCCGATGCTGTTCGTCGTGGCCGTCGAAGCGGCCCGGCACGCGGTGGGCCGGATCGCGGACATCACGGCCGACAAGCACATGGAGGGCGTACGGCTCACCCGGTGGCTGCTGTCGCCCGTGCCGACGTTCCGGCTGTGGCGGCGGATGAAGCTGTGGGAGCTGCGGTCGTACGAGCAGGTGATCAAGCTGGAGCAGGACCGGCTGATCTACCAGGCGCGCCTCCAGGCCCGGTTCGGTCGCGGGTGGCGGCGCAAGGCGCCGGTGGAGGCGCTGATGCCGCTGCGCCTCGCGAAGTACGGCGTACCGCTCGCGGAGACCGCCCCGGCGGGCCTGGCGGCGGCGGGCATCGAACCGGTGCTGCTGCCCCCGAACCCGGCGGCCCACCAGGCACCCGCGCCGCTGGTGGCCGCCCCGGTGGCGGAACTCCCCCAGGCGGAGCCCTCCGGGCCCCGGCCCGTGGCGCCCGTGCAGCCGGAACCGCAGGTCCGGGCACCGCAGTCCGTGCCCGCCCGGCCCCAGGCACCCGGCCAGGACCGGACCCAGCCTCCAGCTCAAGCCCCGGCACCGGCACCGGCCCACGCTCAGGAGCAGGCCCAGCCCCCGGCCCAGCACCGAGCCCCGGACCAGCACCAGCAGGCCCACCCGCAGTCGCACCCGGCCCCGGCCCCCCACCCGCAGCCCGCGTCGGAGCCCCAGCCGCAGCCCGCACGCCAGCCGGAACCGCAGCCGGCTCCCCAGCCGCAGCCCGCACCGGAGCCTCAGCCGGAGTCCCACCCGCAGCCCGCGCCCCAGCCGGAGTCGCACGCCGTCCCGGCCAACCACGTCAGCCCCTGGTTCTCCGCGCCCAAGCTCCCCCAGGACACCGCCTACGCCGGTTCGTACGACCCGGCGGCGAACGCCGAGGCGTCCGCCCGCGTCCCGGAGGCGGAGGAGGACGAGTACGTCCGCGCGGCGTACGGGGCGTTCCAGGAGTACGTCGGGGAGAACGACAACCCGCCGAGCGCCGACACCCTCGCCCTCCTCCTCTCGGAGGCGTACGGCCTCCAGCACCCCCGCGCCGTGCCCCTGCTCCGCAGGCTGCTCCCGGACTTCATCACCCGGTACCAGGCCGAGTTGGAAGCCGAGCACATCGCCTGACCGGCCGCCCGGCCCGGATCAACGGGCCGCGGCGCCCGGCCGCCCCCGGCAGACGGCGACGACCACCCCGACGACGGCAGCCCCGATGACGACCAACCCGGCAGCAGCCACCCCGACGACGGCAGTCCCGACACCAGCCAACCCGGCAGCAGCCACCCCGACGACAGCGGCTCTGGCGACGACGTCCCGGCAACGGCCGCCCCAGAGCGACCGACCCGTCACCCCAGCCGCCCCCGGCGACGGCGCCGTACAGGGGCGTGGCTCCCTCGCCCGGGGAGCGCAGCCCCGCACCCGCTCCCCGAACTCCCGCCCGGCGATGCCCAGCGCCCTCCGCACCCCCACGAACCATCCAGTGCCGCCGTGGGTTCCCTCGTGCCGCGAGGCTCCCGCGCCCATCCCATCACCCCGCCGTACGCGGACCGCAACCCCGCCTCGCCCGAACGACGCGACGGCGGGCAACGAACGGCGCGACCACGGGCCACGGACGACAGACGACAGACGACAGACGACAGACGACGAACAACGGACGAGGGGCCCCACCCGCAACGGGTGGGGCCCCTCGTCCGTCATCCGGGGCGCGCCGCCCCTCGTGTCACGCGCCCAGCAGCTTGCGGACGCGGTCCGCGCCGACCGCCAGGAGCAGCGTCGGGAGGCGGGGGCCCGTGTCCCGGCTGACGAGGAGGCGGTACAGGAGGGCGAAGAAGTCGCGCTGGGCCACCTTCAGCTCCGGCGTCGGCTTCGCCTCCGGCTCCAGACCGGCCATGACCTTCGGGACGCCGTAGACGAGCGTCGTCAGGCCGTCCAGCGACCAGTGGCTGTCCAGGCCCTCCAGGAGGAGCCGCAGCGACTCGCGGCCCTCGTCGTCGAGGGAGCCCAGCAGCTCCGTGTCGGGCTCGTCGCGCACGATGGTGCGGGCCTCGGCCGGGACCTGCGTGGTGATCCAGTTCTCCGCGCGGTCCAGCCGCGGCCGCGCCTCGTCCAGCGACGTCAGCGGGTTCGCCGGGTCCAGCTCGCTGAGGATGCGCAGGGTCTGCTCGTCGTGTCCGGCGGTGACGTCCACGACCGAGGCGAGCGTCCGGTACGGCAGCGGGCGCGGCGTGCGCGGCAGCTCGCCGGCGGCCGTGCGGACGGCCCGCGAGTGCGCGGCGGCGTCGGCCGGCAGCGCCGTGCCGTCCGCGACCTTGGCCTCCAGCTTGTCCCACTCGTCGTAGAGCCGCTGGATCTCCTGGTCGAAGGCGATCTTGAAGGACTGGTTGGGCCTGCGGCGCGCGTACAGCCAGCGCAGCAGCGGCGCCTCCATGATCTTCAGCGCGTCCGCCGGCGTCGGCACGCCGCCCTTGGAGGACGACATCTTCGCCATGCCGGAGATGCCGACGAAGGCGTACATCGGGCCGATCGGCTGGACGCCGTCGAAGACCTCGCGGACGATCTGCCCGCCGACGACGAAGGACGAGCCGGGCGACGAGTGGTCGACGCCGCTGGGCTCGAAGATCACGCCCTCGTACGCCCAGCGCATCGGCCAGTCGACCTTCCAGACCAGCTTGCCGCGGTCGAACTCGTTCAGCAGCACCGTCTCGGAGAAGCCGCAGACGCAGGTGTACGCCATCTCGGTCGTCTCGTCGTCGTACGCCGTGACGGTCGTCAGGTCGCGCTCGCAGCGCCCGCAGTACGGCTTGTACGGGTAGTAGCCGCCGGCGCCGCCCGAGCCGTCGTCCTCGCTGGCCGCGCCGGAGCCCTCGGCGGCCTCCAGCTCGGCCTCGTCGACCGGCTTCTGCTGCTTCTGCTGCACCTTGGCCTTGGGCTGGCCGGTGGTCTTGTCCTTCGTCCGGTACCGGTCGAGGATCGCGTCGATCTGGGCGCGGTGCCTCATCGCGTGCAGGATCTGCGCGCGGTAGGCACCGCCCGTGTACTGCTCCGTCTGGCTGATGCCGTCGAACTCGACGCCCAGCTCGGCGAGCGACGCGACCATGGCGGCCTTGAAGTGCTCCGCCCAGTTCGCGTGCGGGGAGCCGGCCGGGGCCGGGACGGACGTCAGGGGCTTGCCGATGTGCTCGGCCCAGGAGTCGTCGACGCCGGGGACGCCGGCCGGGACCTTGCGGTAGCGGTCGTAGTCGTCCCAGGAGATCAGGTGCCGGACCTCGTGCCCGCGGCGGCGGATCTCGTCGGCCACCAGGTGCGGGGTCATGACCTCGCGGAGGTTGCCGAGGTGGATGGGGCCGGACGGAGAGAGACCGGAGGCGACGACGACCGGTTTGCCAGGCGCACGTCGCTCCGACTCGGCGATGACCTCGTCCGCGAAACGGGAGACCCAGTCGGTCTCGGTGCTGCTCTGAGCCACGATCGGCACGTCCTTGGTGTTCTATGCGGGTTTCGAAGGGCTGGTCCCGGGGCGGCGTCGCCCCTCGGCCATTCTCCCAGACGGGACGACCGGACCGGAGGTTGTCCACAGGCGGGATCGTCCGTGGTCCGCCGGTTGTCCACAGGGCGGGGAAGCCGTGGGAAAGAGGTTGCTCGGCCATGGGACACTTGACAACCGGAATAGCACGACACCGGCACAGCCCGGAAACCACAGACCCCGAAACAGGAACGGAAGCTCATGGCCTCGGTCCCTTCTCTCGCTTCGACCGTGCAGCAGCGCCTCGCGGACGCCCTCTCGGCAGCCCTGCCGGAGGCCGGTGCCGCCGACCCGCTGCTGCGACGAAGCGACCGGGCCGACTTCCAGGCCAACGGCATCCTGGCGCTCGCGAAGAAGCTCAAGGGCAACCCGCGCGAGCTGGCGACGAAGGTCGTCGGGGCGCTCTCGGCGGACGACGTGCTGAAGGAGGTCGAGGTCTCCGGCCCCGGTTTCCTCAACGTCACGGTCAGCGACCGGGCGATCGTCGACACGCTGGCGGCCCGCGCCGCCGACGACCGCCTCGGCGTGCCGTACGCGGAGGAGCCGGGCACGACGGTCATCGACTACGCCCAGCCGAACGTGGCGAAGGAGATGCACGTCGGCCACCTGCGGTCCGCCGTCATCGGGGACGCGATGGTGCAGATCCTGGAGTTCGCGGGCGAGAAGGTGATCCGGCGCCACCACATCGGCGACTGGGGCACCCAGTTCGGCATGCTCATCCAGTACCTGATCGAGCATCCTCACGAGCTGGACCACAAGGCGGACACGGACGACACGCAGACCTCCGGCGAGGAGGCCATGTCGAACCTGAACCGGCTGTACAAGGCGTCGCGCGCGCTGTTCGACTCCGACGAGGAGTTCAAGGCGCGGTCCCGCGACCGGGTGGTCCTGCTGCAGTCCGGCGACCCGGAGACGATGCGGCTGTGGCAGCGCTTCGTCGACGAGTCGAAGATCTACTTCTACTCGGTCTTCAACAAGCTGGACATGGAGATCCACGACCCGGACGTGGTCGGCGAGTCCGGTTACAACGACATGCTGGACGAGACGTGCCGCCTCCTGGAGGAGTCGGGCGTCGCGGTCCGCTCGGAGGGCGCGCTGTGCGTGTTCTTCGACGACGTGAAGGGCCCGGACGGCAAGCCGGTCCCGCTGATCGTCCGCAAGTCGAACGGCGGCTACGGCTACGCGGCGACGGACCTGTCCGCGATCCGCGACCGCGTGCAGAACCTGGGCGCGAACACGCTGCTGTACGTGGTGGACGCGCGGCAGTCGCTGCACTTCAAGATGGTCTTCGAGACGGCGCGCCGGGCGGGCTGGCTGGGCGACGACGTGAAGGCCGTCCAGTTGGCGTTCGGCACGGTCCTCGGCAAGGACGGCAAGCCGTTCAAGACCCGTGAGGGCGAGACGGTCCGGCTCGTGGACCTGCTGGACGAGGCGATCGAGCGCGCCTCGGCGGTCGTCCGGGAGAAGTCCGAGAGCCTGCCCGAGGCCGAGCGCCTCACCGAGGAGGAGATCGCCGAGCGCGGCGCCCAGGTCGGCATCGGCGCGATCAAGTACGCGGACCTGTCGACGTCCGCGTCCCGCGACTACAAGTTCGACCTGGACCAGATGGTGTCGCTGAACGGCGACACGTCGGTCTACCTCCAGTACGCGTACGCGCGTATCCGGTCGATCGTCCGCAAGTCCGGCGACGCGAAGCCGGTCGCCCACCCGGAGCTGGAGCTGGCCCCGGCGGAGCGCGCGCTGGGCCTGCACCTGGACCGGTTCGGGGAGACGCTCACCGAGGTGGCCGCGTCGTACGAGCCGCACAAGCTGGCCGCGTACCTGTACCAGTTGGCATCGCTGTACACGACGTTCTACGCGGAGTGCCCGGTCCTCAAGGCGCCGACGCCGGAGCAGGTGGAGAACCGCCTGTTCCTGTGCGACCTGACCGCGCGCACGCTCCGCCAGGGCATGGCGCTGCTCGGCATCCGGACGCCCGAGCGCCTCTGACACCCGAGCGCCTTTGACGCCCGAGCGCCTCTGACGCCCGAGCGCCTCTGACGCCCGCCTCCGGTCGCCGCGCCCGCGCGGCACGGCGACCGGACGGGCCGCCCGTCAATCCGGGGGCAGGCCGCCCGTCAGCCCGGGACAGGTCGCCCGTCAGTCCAGGGCAAGCCGCTCATCAGCCCGGGGCAGGTCGCCCGTCAGCCCTCTCCCGTCGCGTGCGGGATCCACCCGTTGCCGCCCAGCGGGTGGTCGAAGGTGGGGCGCCCCGTGGTCGCGCTCGTCGCGAAGGGCCGGCCGCGGTCGTTGATGAGCAGCGTCCCCCGCCGCCCCCCGCTGCTCCATTCCAGTTCCAGGTACCAGCGCACGAAGTGCCCGGCGGTGTGCGCCGTGACCCGCAGCATCTGGGGGTCGTCCGCGGACACCTTGTACGGGAAGTCGCTCGCCGGGATCTCCCGGTCGCCCTGCAGCCCCGCGACGGGCACGGTGCGCGGGCTCGCCGCGTCCAGGTTGACGTCGAGGCTCATGGGCCTCATCTCACCGCCGCAACCCACACCCATCGTGTACGCGTTCCAGGGCAGCGGCGCGTCCTTCTTCACCACCCGTACGTGCAGCGCGTGCAGCACCACCGTCTCGTCGCCCGCGGCCTGCACGGTCAGCTCCATCAGCATGTCCCCGCCGGGCACCCCGCCCAGCGGGGTGACCCAGTCGCGTGCGCCCTGCTCCGAGGGCGGCGGCGGGACCTGGGCGGGCGGCCGGTCCAGCACGTACATCTGGCTGCACGGGTCGCGCCAGACGTACGGGCGCACGTCGACGGTCAGCGGTACGCCGCCGTCGCGCCGCTCCGGCGCGGCTCCGCGCGGGGACGCGGCCCCGGACGGCCCGGGCGCGGCGGTGGCCGGGGCCGTGGTGGGGGCGGGAGTCGCGGTGACGGAGGGGCTGGAAGTGCCGGACGGGCCGGATGATGACGGCGTCGCGGAGGCGCTCGGACCGGCGGAGCCGGTGGGGGCGAGGGGCGGGGCCGATGCGGTGCGCTGCTCGTCGTCCACGGCGATGGTGTCCTTCGGCGCGCGGGAGTCCATCGTCACGGCGAGCGCGACGGAGGCGGCCAGGGCGACGACGGCCGCCGCGGCGGCGAGGCGGACCCGCCGCCGGGACCGGACGCCACCGGGCCGCCGGGCGGGCCCGGGCACGATGACGGCCACGGGGTCGGAGTCGGAGTCGGAGCCTGCGGCCGGGGCCCCACCGGGCCCGGCCGGGCCGGCGGACGGCACCGCACGGGGCCGACCGGCGGGACCAGCCGAGTCGGCCGGCTCGGCGGGCTTGGCGGGTTCGGCGGGCCTGGCCGGTTCAGCAGGCTCGGCGGGCTCGGCCGGTTCGACGGGCTCAGCCGGTTCAGCCGGTTCAGCAGGCTCGGCCGGCCTGGCCGGCCTGGCCGGCTCGGCAGGTACAGCCGTGGAGTCGTCCCGCGCGGGTTCCGCCGCCGCCCCCGGCCGCTCCCCCACGGGGGAAGGCTCCGGAACAGCTCCCTCCCCTTCCACCACCGGTGCGCCTCCCGGACCGGCGGCTCTCCCCGGCCGTCCAGGTGCCGGCGCCTCCGGCGACGCCTTCGACGGCGCCTCCGGCGGGGCAGTACGGCCGCGGCGCCGGGCCTCGTCGGCGACGATCCAGCGCCGGTGCAGCGCCACCATCTCGTCGCGGGACGCCCCGCACAGCCGCGCGAGCCGCTCCACGGGGGCGAACTCCGTCGGCACGGCGTCACCGTTGCAGTAGCGGTGCAGCGTCGACGTGCTCATGTGCGCCCGCTTGGCGAGCGCACCGTAACTGAGCCCGGAGCGCTCCTTGAGCCCCCGCAGCGCCTCCGCGAAGCCTTCCATCCCGGTCTCCACCCAGCCTCCCCCTCCACTGCACCGTTCCAGGAACGCGTTCCAGGCACCTGACGGAGCCGCAGGTCAGAGACGTTCCAGCATTCCAGCGTTCCTCATTGTCCCGCGTCGATTGCCCCGGGATCACGCTGCCCGGCACGGTGTGTCCAGCACCACGGAGACAGGAGCACCGATGCGGTCCCGCTACCGCCTCGACCTCGTCGACGCCTGTGCCGTCGGCGTTCTGATCGTCTGCACGGCGATCCTCATCTCACTGATCAACCGTCACTGACCGCACCACCAACGGGGAGTACGAACCATCATGCGCACCTTCCGCACCCGCACCACCGCCGCCGCCGCGACCGCCCTCCTGGCCGCGCTCTCGCTCACCGCCTGCCAGAACGGCGACGGCTCCGACGCGGGCGCCGCCCCCTCCGCCGCCCCGGCCGCCGCCGCCTCCACCGCGCCGAGCGGCCCGGCCGCCCAGGCCCCCGCCCCCGCGGGCTCCGTCTCCCCCGCCGGAGCGAAGGGCGGCAGCAGCGGCACCGGCACCGGCACCGGCAAGGACAGCAGCGGCAGCGGCGACAAGGCCAAGCCCGCGGCCCCCGCCGGGAAGGGCGGCGCCGGAGACCCCGCCTCCTTCACCACCTGCACCGGCGACAACACCAGGGTGACCGCCGTCCAGCCGGCCCGCCCGATCAACCACCTGCTGCTCACCGCCACCAACACGGGCTCCCGCACGTGCCTGGTGTACGCCGCGCCGCTCCTCCGCTTCGACGACGCGCAGGCGGCCGTGCCGTTCATCGAGGGGAGCCGCCCGCAGGCCGTCGTCACCCTCGCCCCCGGCGAGTCCGCCTACGCCTCGGTCGTGCTGAGCGGCGAGCGCGCGCCGGAGGAGGCCAACGGCCGCGTCGCCAAGCGGCTCGCCGTCCTGTTCGCCTCGCGCGACGCCTCCGGCTCGGTCGGCTCGCCCGCCGTGGTGAAGCTCCCGGCGAGCACCTACATGACCGACGACGCGGCCGTGTCGTACTGGCAGGCCACGATGGACGACGCCCTCACCTACTGATCGACCATCCACCGGTCAACGGTTCGTCGATCAACCGTTCACCGCTCAAGGGGGCGGCGTCAGGGGACGCCGCCTCCTCGGGCCTGCGCCCGGGCCCCGACCCACGCCAAGACCAAGCCCGGCGCAGGCACCCGACCCGGGTTCCAGATCGGCACAGGCCCCGGCCCGGAGCACGCACCCGGCTCGGGTCCCAGATCGGCACAGCCCCCGGCCCGGAGCACGCACCCGACCCGGCTCCGGGACCAGGGACAGCTCCGGGACCAGGGACGGGCCTCACATCAACGGATGCGACGGCTTCCCCTTCGCCTCGTCGATCTCGACGTGGGCCTTCTGCAGCAGCTGCGTGCCGATGTCCATCAGCGCGCGTGCGCCGGCGATCTCCTCGCCGACCCGCAACTGCCCGGAGTCGGACGGGTGGCGCTGTGCCTGCCCGTGCCCCCGCACCTCGGTCCCGTCCCCGAGCCGCACGAGCGCGGCGGCCTTGGTCCGGTTGCCGTCCTCCTGGAACTCCATGTCGACGTGCCATCCGACTAGCGTGTGCATACGGAACACCTCCAGTACCTCCCTTCCAGGGTGCTCCGCCTCACCGCACTCCGCCCCTCCGCGTCCCCGACGAGCCGGCCCGCGCCCGCCACGGGGGCGGGCCGCCGCTGGTAGGGCCGCTCCACCGGCATCCCGGCACCGGACAGCGCCCGCCCCCGTGTTCCCGCAGGCCCGCCCCGGGCTCGCCCGGGTCCTCGGGTCTCCAGACCGAGGAGACCGTTCGCCCCGGTACGCCCGGACCACCGCAGCACCGCAGCACGCGTGTGGTTGCGGCCACGGACCCCGGTGAAAGACTGAAAAGACCCACCACCAGGGACGCCGACGAGACAGGCGTCCCCGTCCGCACGGAGAAGGTGAACGACCGTGACGGCCGCTGACAACGACTCCCCACACGCAGTACGGCTGATCTTCGAGTACGAGGGCCCGGACATCCGTCTCGTCTCGCGTCAGCGGTTGGAGACGACTCCGCCGCCCGGCGACCGGGGGGAGGACCTGCGGGCGACGCAGGGCTTCTGGGTCGAAGTCCGCGACGCCGAGCACAACGTCCTGTACCGTCGCGTCCTCCACGATCCCGTACGGTACGACGCCGAGGTCTTCTCCGAGGACCCCGACCGGTCGATCGCCAGGGTCCCGGTGGAGACGCCCCGGGGGACCTTCGCGATCCTGGTGCCCGACATCGAGGCTGCGGACCATGTCGCGCTCTTCAGCGGTCCGCTCGACCGCGGAGCCGGTCCGGCGCCCGCCCCCGCGTCCGAGACGGCCCGGTTCGCCCTGCGGCCGGGGACGGACGACGTACCGGACACCGGCGAGGCCCCGGACGCGAACCGGGACCCGAGCACGGGCCGGGCCCCGGACACGGACCAGGGCCCGGACGCCGACGAGAGGGGGCGGTGACGATGACCACCGCCGACGGAACCGTCATCGGCACCACGAAGATCGTTGACAACGGGCCGGCGGCACAGCGCTGGAACCTAGTGATCATGGGTGACGGCTACACCCGCACGCTGCTGGGCAAATTCGGCAACGACGTCCAGTCGTTCGTGAACAGGCTCCGCACCACCCCGCCCTTCGACTCGCTGTTCCGCGCCGTCAACGTGTACCGCGTGGACGTCAGCTCGACCGACAACGGCGCCGACGACCCCGCGGCGTGCGGCGGCTCCGGGGCGACGGCACGGACGTACTTCGACGCGTCCTTCTGCAACAACGGGGCCCGCCGGTTGCTGGTCGTCAACAACACCACAGCGCTGACGGTCGCGGGCAACCAGGTTCCGCAGTGGAGCATGGTGATGGTCGTCGTGAACTCCACCGTGTACGGCGGCTCCGGCGGTTCGGTGGCGGTCTACTCCCTCGCGTCGGGCGCCGTCGACATCGCCCTGCACGAGATGGGGCACACGGCCTTCGGCCTGGCGGACGAGTACGAGTACTACCTCGGCTGCGGCGTGGACACCGACCGCAACCACCACCCCGCCATCGAGCCCGCCCAGCCCAACGTCACCGTCAACGCCAACCGGGCGACGAACAAGTGGCGGGACCTGATCGCCTCGTCCACCGCCATGCCGACGACGGACAACCCGGACTGCACGCGGTGCGACCCCCGGCCGAGCCCGGTCCCGGCCGCCACGGTCGGCGCCTTCGAGGGCGCCCACTACTACCACTGCGACGCCTACCGGCCCCAGTTCACCTGCATGATGCGGGCCTTGGGCCATCCCTTCTGCGCGGTCTGCAAGCGGCGGATCCGCCAGACCCTCCGGCCCTACCTGCCGGTCACGGCCGGCCAGGTGGGCGTTCACGAGGGCACCGAGGCACCCGGAGGTCTTCCGGCCCGGTAGCGACAGGAGGGTCCGACCCGTCTGACGGGGCCGAGCCGCCGCCCTCCGACCCCGCCCTCCCACACCGACCCACACCGGCCGCACCCCGCCCTCCCACACCGGCCGCACCCGCGCCGACTCCCGCCCCCACACCGGCCGAGCCCGCGTCGGCCCCGCCGCCCCACACCGGCCCCGCCCCCGTCCACCCCCGGCCACCACCGCCGGAGCGCGAGCGGGAGTCGGCCCGCGCACCGGCGGCGACCCGTCGCGGGTGACCTCCACCACCTCCGCCGGGAAGGCGGCCCCCCGTGCGGCGGCCCGTCCTACGCTCCCCGCATGCGCTACGAAGACGGCCCCACCGCGACCGCCGAGACCCCCGTCGCCGCACCGCCCGCCCGCGTCTGGGACCTCGTGACGGACATCGGCCTCCCCGCCCGCCTGAGCCCCGAACTCCAGCGCGCCGTCTGGCTCGACGGCGCCGCCGCCCCCGCCCTCGGGGCCCGTTTCGAGGGCCACAACTCCCACCCCCTCGTCGGCACCTGGCGCACCCACTCCCACATCGTCGAACTGGTCGAGCACCGCTCCTTCGCGTGGGCCGTCACCGACCCGGACGGACGCTTCGGCGACGACGCCCCCGACCCCGGCCGCCCCCTGGCGACCTGGCGCTTCGACCTGTCCCCCGCCCCCGGCGGCACGACCCTCCTGTCCCACTCCGCCCGCCTGGGCCCGGCCCGCTCCGGCGTCAGCCTCGCGATCGACCGCGCCCCGGACCGCGAGGAGGCCATCGTCGCGACCCGCCTGGAGGAGTTGCGCGCGAACATGGCGGCCACCCTCGACGGCATCAGGTCCCTGGCCGAGCGGCCGGACCTCCGCTGAGAATTCCGCGCGGCGGTGTCATCCGGGTCCGCCGCGCCGGGAGTTTGTACGGGTGGAGAGGCGCCCCTCCGTCGAGTCCACCCGCAGTTCCCGAGGAGATCCGCACCCATGACCCGGACGAAGAAGTACGCGGCCGTCGCCGCCGTGGCCGCCATGCTGGTGGGCGTGCCGGCCGGGGCGTACGCCGCCACAGCGCGGGACACCACCGCGCCGACCGCCCGCACCGCCCCCGTCCCCGCCGCCACCTCCGTCGCCGCCCCCGCCGCCACCATCGCCGCCACCGTCCCCGCCCCGCGGCAGGAGGCGCGGCGCCCGGCGTCGGACGTGCGCGTCGTCCGGTCCGGTGAGCGCGTCGACGCCGGCCGCGGCTGGACGCTGTGGCTGACCCGCGACGGCAAGCACTGGGCGGGCCCGGACGGGTACGAGAACTTCCGCAGCGTCGTCGACGGCAACCTCGACCTGTCCCAGCCGGGCGTCAGCCACCAGTCGGAGGGCGGCCAGGACGGCGTCTTCCACTCCGGCGTGTACTACGGCACCAAGAAGGCCGCCCGCATCGAGCTGGTCGCCGCCGACGGCACGCGGACCCCCGCGTCCCTGGTCGAGCTGCCCGGCAGGCCCGGCTGGGGCGCCTGGTACGTGCACACGCCGCCGTCGACCGGCGGCGGCCCGGGCGTGGCCCTGTACGACCGCACCGGCAAGCTCCTAGCAGAGCTGCCCGCACGGGACTTCTGACCCACCCCCTCCTCCGCGGCAGGGCCCGACACGGGGTGGGCCCTGCCGCGGAGTCCACGGAGCACCCGTCGCCGCCCCGCCCCACCGCCGTACGAACGCGAGGTTCCGCACCGTGCCGCACGAGTCCGACTCCGAGGCCACCGACTTCGCCGCCTTCGCCACGGCGGCCTGGCCCCGCCTGGTGCGCACGGCCCGGCTCCTCACCGGCGACTACCACGAGGCGGAGGACCTGGTTCAGACCACCTTGGTGAAGGTGTACGCGCGCTGGCGGAAGGTCCCCCGCGACGAGATCGACGCGTACGTGCGCCGGGCCCTGGTCAACAACAACCTCAGCCGCCTCCGCAGGAAACGGGTCGTCCACCTGCTGATGCCGTTGCTGCCGGACACCGCCCGGCACGCCCACGCGGGCCACGCGGACACGATCGACCAGCGCACCGCCCTCATGGCGGCGCTCGCCGACCTGTCCCCGCGCCAGCGCGCCGTGATGGTGCTGCGGTACTGGGAGGACCTGAACGAGCAGGACATAGCGGAGGTGCTGAACTGCTCGCTCGGCACGGTCAAGACCCACGCCCGGCGCGGGCTGGAGGCGCTGCGCACCCATCCCGTACTCGCCCCCCGCCTCCACGCCTCCCCCGGAGCCCAGCGATGATCCCCGAGCCCCCGACGCGCACGGAAGACGAGGCGGCCGATGCCGCCCGGAAGCTCCGCGCGGTGTTCGCCGAAGCGGCCCACGACATCACCCCCGCCCCGGTCCCGCTGGCCGCCATCGAGCGGGCGGGCCGCGCCCGGCGCCGCCGCCGTACGACGGCCCTGACCACGGGCTGCGCGCTCACGGTGACGGCGATGACGCTCGCCCTGCTCCACACCCTGGCGCCCTCGGACCCCCCGTCCGTGGCGTCGCCGCCGGCCCTGGAGAAAGGAGCGAACCGGCCCGTCGGCCCGTCCCCGTCGCCCTCCCCGTCCACGTCCCCGTCCGCGAAGCCGCCGAGGGTCGTCGCGCCGGGCGAGCGGGTGGACGCCGGGGGCGGCTGGAAGGTCTGGCTCACCCGGAACGGCAAGTACTGGTCGGGCCCGGACGGCTACGAGAACTTCCGCAGCGTCACCGATGGCAACATCGACCTGTCCCAGCCGGGCATCAGCCACCAGTCGACGGGCGACGAGAAGGGCGTCTTCCACTCCGGCCTCTACTACGGCACCAAGAACGCCGCCCGCCTCGAACTCACCGACACCGCCGGCCGCAGGACCACCGCGACGCTCCTGGAACTCCCCGGCGAACCCGGCTGGGGCGTCTGGTACGCCACCACCCCGCCCGACCCGTCCGGCGACGGTGGCAGCGGCGAGAAGCTGGCCCTCTACGACGCGTCGAGCCGGCTCATCACGACTTTCCCCTGACCGGGCGCCGCGCCCGCCGACGCGCCGCCGACCGGGACCCGGTCCCGAGCCGGCGGAACCGTCGCGGTCGCGCGGCGTCCCCCAGCAGCGGGGTCAACGGGGTGCCCCGGCTCCAGGGTTCGAGCAGGTCGAGGTCGACCAGCAGCGGCCTGCGGCGGGCGGCGAACCTGCGGGCCCCACGGGTGATCTCACCGACGGCCACGAAGACGGTCGCCTCGGCGCCGAGCTCCGCACGCGCCGCCTCGTCGAACTCCCGCAGGCGGCGGCGGTTGACGAACGGGTTGCTGCCCACGGTCCGCCAGCACTTGACGGCCAGTGTCCGGCCGTCCGGCAGCCGGCCGACCAGGAGGTGGCCCAGGTCCGCGGGCCCGCCGACCCGCCGCATGTCGGCGCAGCCGTCGCGACGGCACAGACCGGCGACGTACTCCATGAACTGCAAGTCGTCCATGTCGTCCGCCGGTTCCGGCAGGCTCCGCAGCCGTTCGCGCCGCTCCCACTCCGCCCGGAGGCGCGGGAGGAGGCCGCGGTCCTCTTCCGTCTCGCGCGCGCAGTACAGGTAGACGGCCACCATCACACCGCACCCCAGTAACACCCGCACCACGGTGTCCACGCGCGTTCCCCTCCCCGAGACCGACCCCCTCTCGTCCTTCCCACGCCGTGGGGCGTGGGGAACACGGCGGAGGCCGGTCACGGGAGGGTTCCGGGTCAGTCCCGCCGCAGCCGCTGCGCGACCTCGGTCGCCCAGTACGTGAGGATCATGTGCGCGCCCGCCCGCTTGATGCCGGTCAGGGACTCCAGGATCGCCTTGTCCCGCTCGATCCAGCCCCTCTCCGCGGCGGCCTCGACCATCGCGTACTCACCGCTGATCTGGTACGCCGCGACCGGCACGTCCACCGCGTCCGCGATCTTCGCCAGGACGTCCAGGTACGGGCCCGCGGGCTTCACCATCACCATGTCGGCGCCCTCGTCCAGGTCGAGCGCCAGCTCGCGCATCGACTCGCGGACGTTCGCCGAGTCCTGCTGGTACGTCTTGCGGTCGCCGCGCAGGGAGGAGCCGACCGCCTCGCGGAACGGCCCGTAGAAGGCGGAGGCGTACTTGGCGGTGTACGCCAGGATCGACACGTCCTCCTTGCCGATCGTGTCCAACGCCTCCCTGATCACGCCGACCTGACCGTCCATCATGCCGCTGGGGCCCACCACGTGGACGCCCGCGTCGGCCTGGACCTGCGCCATCTCGGCGTACCGCTCCAGCGTGGCGTCGTTGTCGACGCGGCCCTCGGAGTCGAGGACGCCGCAGTGGCCGTGGTCGGTGTACTCGTCGAGGCACAGGTCCGACATGATCACCAGCTCGTCGCCGACCTCGGCCCGCACGTCCCGGATGGCCACCTGGAGGATGCCGTCCGGGTCGGTCCCGGCCGTACCCGCCGCGTCCTTCTTGGACTCCTCCGGCACGCCGAACAGCATGATCCCCGAGACGCCCGCCTCGACGGCCTCCGCCGCGGCCTTCCGCAGCGTGTCACGGGTGTGCTGCACGACCCCCGGCATGGCCTGGATCGGCACCGGTTCGGTGGCGCCCTCGCGGACGAAGGCGGGGAGGATCAGGTCGGCGGGGTGCAGGCGGGTCTCCGCGACCATCCGCCGCATGGTCGGCGTGGTGCGCAGCCGCCGCGGCCGCGCCCCGGGAAAGGATCCGTACGCAGTCATGCCCTCACGCTACGCCCGCCCCACCCGTGCCTTTGCCGACGCGGAGTCGGCGCGCCGCGAGGCCCGCCGCAGGCCGAACCGACCGCGCACGGCAGGGCCGGCGCGATCACCACCGCACCCACCGTCCGCCGCCCCGGCCTTCAGGCCGCGCGTACCGCCACGCCCGCACCGCTCGTCACGTCCGCCCCATCCGTACCGGATCGGCAGTCGCGGCAGCGGCCTCCTTCCGGTGCCCGGAAGACCCGTTCGCAGCCGTCGCAGTCCTGGAAGGGGTACGGGCGGGTGGCGCCGCCCGTGCTCGCCGCCGCGTCCGGCGGCGTCGGAGCGCTGGGCAGCGGCGGGGGCAGCAGTTCGCGGAGGCGGTAGGCGAGCACGCCCGCCGGGTGCTTCATGACGGCGGGCAGGTCGGCGGTCAGCGTACGGCGGACGGCGGCCGGGGTGGCGCCCCGCGCGAACCAGTCGATGACACCCGGGGCCAGCCTGCGCACGTCCCGCAGGGACAGGGTGAGGCGCTCGTCCGCGCGGCGCAGGCCCGCGAGGAGGGCGACCGCCTCTTCGTACCGCCCGCCCGGTCCGTCGGGAGACGGTTCCACGGGCGCGGGAGCGCCCAGGACACCCGCCCGCACCCCAAGGGCCCCTGTCCGCGCCTCCGAAGTGCCCGCCTCCGAGGCACCCGCCGGGGTGTCCGGACCACCAGGGGCTTGGTCGTCCTCCTGCGGGCCCTCGGGCGCGTCCGCGCCCTCCACCGAGCCACGCCCCCCGGCCCCGGCCTGGCCCCCGGCCCCGGCCCTCACCCCGGCCCGCTCCGTCACCATGCGCCCGGCGCCGGCGCGGCGGGGTGCGGGGACGGCCGAGGCGGCCACCCGCGCGGCGAGCGGCGTGTGGTGGGCGTACGTCCGGGTGACCAGGCGGCCCGCCTCGGTGTGTTCGCGGACCCGCTCCAGGTAGCCGTGCGCCTCCAGCTCCCGCAGTGCGAAGGCGATCCGGTCCCGTCCCTCGGGGAAGCGCTCGGCGAGGCTGCGGATGTCGACGGGGGTGCCCTCGGGCACCGACAGGATGTGGGTCGCCAGCCCGATCGCGGTCAGCGACAGGTCGTGGTGCTGGGCGAGGTGGTTGCCGACGACCACGTACTGCCCGGACTGGTACGTGCGTACGTGGATGACCCCGGAGGGGGTGGTGGTCCGTCGAACGCCCTGCTTCGGGCACGGGGCGGCGCTAGGCTTCGTCTCAGCCATGGGGAAGGTCTCTTCTTCCTCGTTGGTCAGGCCCTCGCACTGGGATTGCCGTCCCGGCGGGGGCCGATGCATATGTGCCTTGTGGGAGCG
The DNA here is from genome assembly GCF_056432325.1 of Streptomyces sp. NPDC045287. NCBI lineage: Bacteria > Bacillati > Actinomycetota > Actinomycetes > Kitasatosporales > Streptomycetaceae > Streptomyces > Streptomyces sp. NPDC045287. Next base: position 18,563 of record NZ_JBWKJG010000003.1, on the reverse strand, counting down.
CCGAGTTCACCTCGGCCTCGGGGCGAGCCTGCACCCCCGAACCACCGCCGCACCACCCACTCCCGCCGATTTCACCCGGCCGGGTGACCTACGCGAGGTTTGGTTGGTTGGGTTGGTTTTTTCCCCGGGTTCTTAGGTCTTTTACCGCCCGCCGCCCCGGCTCCCGCCCCACCCGGCTCCGGTGCGCGGACCACCGCCCGAGACCGACGCTCACGACGAACGACACCCACGCACCAACAGCCCGCGCCCCCTCACCCGTCGAAGTCCCCCGCGCCCTGGCCCGCAGGCCACCGGTGGGGCGCGAGATCCAGCTCCGCCCACACCGTCTTGCACGGCACCGGCCCGGTGCGCACGCCCCAGCGGTCCGCCAACTCCTCGACCAACAGCAGCCCGTGCCCCGACTCGGCGAGCGCCTCCGCGCCCGCTCGGCCCCGGACGGGCAACCGGTCGTCCCGGGTGTCGGTGACCTCGACGCACAGCGTCCCCGACGCGGCGGCGGAGAGCGTCAGACGGAAGCTCCGCCCGGGTACGCGGCCGTGCAGAACGGCGTTCGCCACCAACTCCGCCACGACGTGCCGCACCGGATCCACCGGCAGTCCCCAGTCCTGCAACTGCTGGGCCGCGAGCAGCCGGGCGAGACGGGCGCCGCGACGGGTGGCGGAGAGCGGCACGGTGAACCGGCGCAGCAGGACGGGAGTCGCCGCCTCGACGACGGAACCGCTGGTGAGAGCGTTTTGAGGATTCATGTGACCCAGCGTGTCCACGTGTGCGTAGCCTGTGAAGGAAGGCGGCCCGTGCGAAGGGGATCTGTCCGCGCGCCGTCCGGTTCTGTCCGGGTGGTACGGGGTGACCGGGCGGGGGCGCGCGGAGTTGGACCGGGGAGGGCTCGACGGGAGGGCGGGACGTGAGCGACTGGGACGTGGAGGCGGACGACGACGAGGTCGGGGCCGTCATCAAGGCCGTGGCCCGACAACTCAAGCTCTGGCGCGAGGCGGCCGGGCTGACGCAGGCGGAGTTCGGCGCGGCCATCGGGTACGGGGAGGAACTGGTCTCGTCGGTGGAGCGAGGGCGGCGCATCCCCCGGCCGGAGTACCTGGACCGGGCGGACGAGGTGCTGGAGGCGGGCGGCAAGATCGCGGCGATGAAGGGGGACCTGGCGGAGATCCGGTACCCGAAGAAGGTACGGGACGTGAAGCGGCTGGAGGCCGAAGCGGTCGAGATCTGCTCCTACAACAACTCGGTCATCGACGGCTTGCTGCAGACCGAGGAGTATGCGCGGGCCGTGTTCGCCTCCCGCAGACCGCCTTACACCGAAGAGCAACTGGAACAGCAGGTAGCTGGCCGGATGGCTCGCCAGGCGATCGTGGGAAACGCAACAGCCAGGCCACTCTTCAGCTTTGTGCTGTGCGAGGCGACTCTGCGCCGACTCATCGGAGGCAAGATGGTGATGCGCGGGCAACTCGAACGGCTGTCGGAAGTTGCTCGGCTCCGGAACGTCGACCTGCAAGTCCTGCCTCTCAGACGAGAGGAGAACTCAGGTCTCGACGGTTCGTTCCGACTGCTCAAACTCAGGGACGGAGGGACCATGGGACTCAGCGAAGCACCACTCACAAGCCGTGTCTTCTCAGGTCCCAAAGAGACCACGGCTCTCGACATGCGCTATGGGATCATCCGGGCGCAAGCTCTCACACCACGAGAGTCGCTCGGCCTCATCGAGAAACTGCGGGGAGAAACATGAGCCTCAAGCCATCTGACGGAGCTGGTACCGAGCTGGAGTGGATAAAGAGCAGCTACAGCACAGCGGACGGCCCGTCCTGCGTCGAAGTCGCCTGGGTAAAGAGCAGCTACAGCGGGGCGGACACCCCCTCCTGCGTCGAGGTGGCCACTGCCCCCGGCCGGATCCTCGTCCGCGACTCCAAGAACCCCGCCGGTCCCCGCCTCGCCCTCGCCCCCGCCACCTGGGCCGCCTTCCTGCCGTACGCCTCCGGGAACTGATCGCGCGAACGCGTACGGCCCCGCACCCGAGTCCACGGGTGCGGGGCCGTACGCGTGCCCTCCGGGGCCGGGGCCGGAGCCGCGGGTCCTACGTCGTGCGGCGCCGCCGGGCGCCCGGGCGGCGCTCCGAGGGGCGGGTGACCGGGTCGCCCGCCTCCAGTGCCGCCGCGCGGCGCTTCGCGCCGAACTCCGCCAGTGCCTCCGCCAGCTTCGTCACGGACGGTTCCGGGGACAGCACGTCCACGCGCAGGCCGTGCTCCTCCGCCGTCTTCGCGGTCGCCGGGCCGATGCAGGCGATCACCGTCACGTTGTGCGGCTTGCCCGCGATGCCGACCAGGTTCCGCACGGTCGACGACGACGTGAACAGCACCGCGTCGAAGCCGCCGCCCTTGATCGCCTCGCGGGTCTCGGCCGGCGGCGGCGACGCGCGCACGGTCCGGTACGCCGTGACGTCGTCGACCTCCCAGCCCAGCTCGATCAGCCCGGCCACGAGGGTCTCGGTCGCGATGTCGGCGCGCGGCAGGAACACCCGGTCGATCGGGTCGAAGACCGGGTCGTACGGCGGCCAGTCCTCCAGCAGCCCCGCCGCGGACTGCTCCCCGCTCGGCACCAGGTCCGGCTTGACGCCGAAGTCGATCAGGGCCTTCGCGGTCTGCTCGCCCACCGCCGCGACCTTGATCCCGGCGAAGGCGCGGGCGTCGAGCCCGTACTCCTCGAACTTCTCACGGACGGCCTTCACGGCGTTCACCGAGGTGAAGGCGATCCACTCGTAGCGGCCCGTGACGAGGCCCTTGACCGCGCGCTCCATCTGCTGCGGGGTGCGCGGCGGCTCGACGGCGATGGTCGGGACCTCGCTGGGCACGGCACCGTACGACCTGAGCTGGTCGGAGAGCGACGCCGCCTGCTCCTTGGTGCGCGGGACGAGGACCTTCCAGCCGAACAGCGGCTTGGACTCGAACCACGCGAGCTGGTCGCGCTGGGCGGCGGCGCTGCGCTCACCGACCACGGCTATGACGGGCCGGTGGCCCTCCGGGGACGGCAGCACCTTCGCCTGCTTCAGCGTCTGCGCGATCGAACCGAGCGTCGAGGTCCACGTCCGCTGCCGGGTGGTCGTCCCGGCGACGGTGACGGTCAGCGGCGTGTCCGGCTTGCGGCCGGCCGCGACGAGCTCACCGGCGGCGGAGGCGACGGAGTCCAGCGTCGTGGACACCACCACCGTGCCGTCGGACGCACCGACCTCGGTCCAGCAGCGGTCGCTCGCGGTGCGGGCGTCCACGAACCGGACGTCCGCGCCCTGGGCGTCGCGCAGCGGCACGCCGGCGTACGCGGGCACGCCGACCGCGGTGGCGACGCCGGGCACGACCTCGAAGGGGATGCCGGCGGCGGCGCAGGCGAGCATCTCGGCGCCCGCGTCACCGTCGAGCCCCGGGTCGCCGCTCAGCGCACGCACCACCCGCTTGCCGCCCCGCGCGGCCTCCATGACAAGATTGGCGGCGTCCCTCAACACCGGGACTCCGGCGGTCATTGACGCGTCGTCAACGACCGTCAGCTCGGGCGTGCTCACCCCCGCCCGCGCGTGGCCGCGTACGACGTCGAGCACCTCGGGCTCGGCGATCAGTACGTCCGCGCCCGCCAGCGCCTCGACGGCGCGCAGAGTCAGCAGCCCCGGATCACCGGGACCGGCGCCGAGGAAGGTGACGTGCCCGTACGCGGAGAACGCCGAGGAAGCCTTGGATGCAGTGGTGGGGCTCAAAGTGCTCGCTCCCCCATAAGACCGGCCGCGCCCTTGGCGAGCATCTCGGCCGCGAGTTCGCGACCGAGGGCCACCGCGTCGTCGTGCGACGTGGGTACGGGACCGGTGGTGGACAACTGCACCAGCGTGGAGCCGTCGGTCGTGCCGACGACGCCGCGCAGGCGCATCTCATGAACATCCTGTTCGCCGGCCGGCAGGTCGGCGAGCGCGCCCACGGGGGCGGAGCAGCCGGCCTCCAGGGCGGCGAGCAGGGACCGCTCCGCGGTCACGGCGGCGCGGGTGTGCGCGTCGTCGAGCTGGGCGAGCGCGGCGACCAGGTCGGCGTCGGCGGACAGGCACTCGACCGCGAGGGCGCCCTGGCCCGGGGCGGGCAGCACGACGTCGAACGGCAGGAACTCGGTGACCTCGTCGATCCGGCCGAGCCGGTTCAGCCCGGCGGCGGCCAGGACGACCGCGTCGAGCTCGCCGCTGCGGACGTAGCCGACGCGGGTGTCGACGTTCCCCCGGATGGCGACGGTCTCGATGCGCAGGCCGTGGTCGCGGGCGTACGCGTTGAGCTGCGCCATCCGGCGCGGCGCGCCGGTGCCGACGCGGATGACGCCGTCCCGCGCGCCCGCGGCCAGCTCCGCGAGCGGAAGCCCGTCGCGGGCGACGAGCACGTCGCGCGGGTCCTCGCGGACCGGGATCGCGGCGAGCACGAGGTCGTCGTGCTGCGCGGTCGGCAGGTCCTTGAGGGAGTGGACGGCGAAGTCCACCTCGCCGGCGAACAGCGCGTCGCGCAGCGCGGTGACGAAGACGCCCGTGCCGCCGATCTGCGCGAGGTGCTCGCGGGAGACGTCCCCGTAGGTGGTGATCTCGACGAGCTCCACGGGGCGGCCGGTCAGTCGGCGGACGGCGTCCGCGACGTGCCCGGACTGGGCCATGGCGAGCTTGCTGCGCCTGGTTCCCAGCTTCAGTGCCCTCTGGGTGCTCTGGGCCCTCTCGGTCATACTCGCCCTCGGTTCACGTCGGCGTCAGTCAGGTCGGCCCGCGAGACGGCGGCGACCGTCTCCGGGTCGAGGTCGAAGAGTGTGCGCAGCGCGTCGGCGTACCCGGCACCGCCGGGCTCGCTGGCGAGCTGCTTCACGCGCACGGTCGGCGCGTGCAGCAGCTTGTCGACGACGCGGCGCACCGTCTGGGTGATCTCGGCGCGCTGCTTCTCGTCGAGGCCGGGGAGCCGCCCCTCCAGGCGGGCCATCTCACCGGCGACGACATCGGCGGCCATCGTGCGCAGGGCGACGACGGTCGGGGTGATGTGCGCGGCGCGCTGGGCGGCGCCGAAGGCGGCGACCTCGTCGGCGACGATCCCGCGGACCTGGTCGACGTCGGCGGCCATGGGCGCGTCGGCGGACGCCTCGGCGAGGGACTCGATGTCGACGAGCCGGACGTTCACCATGTGGTGCACGGCGGCGTCGATGTCGCGGGGCATGGCCAGGTCGAGCAGGGCCAGCGGGGCCCTACGGCCCGTCATGGCGGTCTCGACGGCCGGGCCGTTCAGGACCAGGCCGGTCGCGCCCGTGCAGGAGACGACCACGTCGGCGCGGGCCAGCTCCTCGCCGACGGCGGACATGCGGACGGCGCGGGCGGCGACGCCCGTGCCACCGGGCTCGGTGAGGATCTGGACGAGGCGCTCGGCGCGCTCGGCCGTGCGGTTGGCGATGACGATCTCGTCGACGCCGGCGCGGGCGAGGGTCGCCGCGGCGAGCGACGACATGGAGCCGGCGCCGATGACGAGGGCGCGCTTGCCCTTCGCCCAGGCCGGTACGTCCACGCTGCCCACGGCGAGCTGCTCCAGGCCGAAGGTGACCAGGGACTGCCCGGCCCGGTCGATCCCGGTCTCGCTGTGGGCGCGCTTGCCGACCCGCAGGGCCTGCTGGAACAGGTCGTTCAGCAGGCGGCCCGCGGTGTGCAGCTCCTGGGCGCGCGCGAGGGCGTCCTTGATCTGGCCGAGGATCTGGCCCTCGCCGACGACCATCGAGTCCAGGCCGCAGGCCACGGAGAACAGGTGGTGGACGGCCCGGTCCTCGTAGTGCACGTACAGGAAGGGCGTGAGCTCCTCCAGGCCGACGCCGCTGTGCTGGGCGAGCAGCGTGGACAGCTCGGCGACACCGGCGTGGAACTTGTCCACGTCGGCGTAGAGCTCGATGCGGTTGCAGGTCGCCAGGACGGCGGCCTCGACGGCCGGCTCGGCGGCGAGGGCGTCCTGGAGCAGCTTGTTCTGCGTGTCGGAGTCGAGGGAGGCCCGCTCCAGCACGCTGACGGGCGCGCTGCGGTGGCTGAGGCCGACGACGAGGAGGCTCATGCCGGCATCACGGCGGGGACGTCCCCGTCCGGTCCCTTGCGGCCCGCGGTCGCCGCGGGGGCGGTCGCCGGGGCGGCGGCGCGCACGGCGGCGGCGGACGGGAGGCCGGCCTCGCCGACGGCCCCGTCCTCACCGGCCTTGCGCTGCTCGTGGAAGGCGAGGATCTGGAGTTCGATCGACAGGTCGACCTTGCGCACGTCGACGCCGTCCGGGACGGACAGGACGGTCGGCGCGAAGTTCAGGATGGAGGAGACCCCCGCGGCGACGAGCCGGTCGCAGACCTGCTGGGCGGCGCCGGCGGGCGTGGCGATGACGCCGATCGAGACGCCGTTCTCCTCGATGATCCTTTCGAGGTCGTCGATGTACTGGACGGGGATGCCCGCGACGGGCTTGCCGACCATGGACGGGTCGGCGTCGATCAGCGCCGCCACCCGGAAGCCCCGGGACGCGAAACCGCCGTAGTTGGCGAGGGCCGCGCCGAGGTTTCCGATGCCGACCATGACGATCGGCCAGTCCTGGGTCAGGCCCAGCTCGCGGGAGATCTGGTAGACGAGGTACTCGACGTCGTAGCCGACGCCGCGCGTGCCGTAGGAGCCGAGGTAGCTGAAGTCCTTGCGCAGCTTGGCGGAGTTGACCCCGGCGGCCGCGGCGAGCTCCTCGGACGAGACCGTGGGTACGGACCGCTCCGACAGGGCGGTGAGCGCCCGCAGGTACAGCGGAAGGCGGGCGACGGTGGCCTCGGGGATGCCTCGGCTACGGGTCGCCGGTCGGTGAGTTCGGCCAGTTGCCACGGTGCTCCTGCGGGATGAGCGGGGCTGCGGGCGGCCCGTCCCAAGACCGCCCCGTCGACAGCAGGCTATGTCTTTGTGAACGCGTGCACAAAGATGATGTCCGCTTTGTCCGCGCAAAGTGACCGGGGTCACGCGACCCGTTCGCGCCATCGCGGAACCATCGGAAGCCTCAGCGCGTTCGATCTTCGGATAGGGCAAAGCCGTACACACTCCCTACGATGACGCCCCCGAAACCGAACAAAAAGCATCCGATGGTAACCGCCTTCGGCCATCGTCGGCGCCGCCGCGCGCAAGCCTCGCCCCCGAACCGGCCCGGCCGGCTCCCGGTCACCCCGACAGCGCCTCCCGCAGCCGCGCCTCGTCCACCCGCCAGAACGTGTGCTGTTCGCCGTCCACCAGCACGACGGGGATCTGCTCCCAGTAGGCCCGGTGCAGCGCCTCGTTCCGTGTGATGTCCCTCTCCTCCCACACGGCGCCCGTCTCCGCGCAGACGCGCTCGACCACCGCGCGCGCGTCGTCGCACAGGTGGCACCCGGGCTTCCCGATGAGCGTGACGGTCCGCGGACCGGCGGGCCTCTTCTTCGTACGTCCGAACATGCGCCCATTGTCCGCGCCCCGGCGTGCCGCTTCACCCCTCCGCCGCCGAGGGTTCACACGGGGGCGTCCCACAAGTCGGGCGGTGGCGGACGCACTGGCTATGCTCACGACATGGCCGCACTCGGATGGCTCTCCCCTCGTAGGCGCCCCGCCACGGCGCGCAGCGTGCTGGCCGGCGAGGCCGCGGCGGAGGCGGCGCGCAAGACCTCCCAACAGTTGGAGCTCCTCGACCGGGCGCTGGCGCAAGCGGAACCGGAGGTCGAGTTCCCCGTCCGCGGCGACGCCCGCGCGGCTGCGTTCTTCGACCTGGACAACACGGTCATGCAGGGCGCCGCCCTCTTCCACTTCGGCCGCGGCCTGTACAAGCGGAAGTTCTTCCAGCGCCGCGAGCTGGCCCGGTTCGCCTGGCAGCAGGCATGGTTCCGGCTGGCCGGCGTCGAGGACCCGGAGCACATGCAGAACGCCCGCGAGAGCGCCCTGTCCATCGTCAAGGGCCACCGCGTCTCCGAGCTCGCGACCATCGGCGAGGAGATCTACGACGAGTACATGGCCGACCGGATCTGGCCCGGCACCCGCGCCCTCGCCCAGGCGCACCTGGACGCCGGACAGAAGGTGTGGCTCGTCACCGCGGCGCCCGTGGAGACGGCAACGATCATCGCCCGGCGGCTCGGGCTGACCGGCGCGCTGGGCACGGTCGCCGAGTCCGTCGACGGCGTGTACACCGGCCGCCTGGTCGGCGAACCGCTGCACGGCCCGGCCAAGGCGGAGGCCGTACGGGCCCTGGCCGCCGCGGAGGGGCTGGACCTGGACCGCTGCGCGGCGTACAGCGACTCGCACAACGACATCCCGATGCTGTCGCTGGTCGGCCACCCGTACGCGATCAACCCGGACGCGAAGCTGCGCCGGTACGCCAAGGAGCGGGAGTGGCGGCTGCGCGACTACCGGACGGGCCGCAAGGCCGCGAAGGTCGGGATCCCCGCCGCCGCGGGCGTGGGCGCGCTGGCGGGCGGCACGGCCGCCGCGGTGGCCCTGCACCGCCGCCGCCGCTGACCACCGGCTCGGGCGGGGACTCGGGCGCGGACGCGGGCGACGCCATTCGAGGGGGCCTACCCGCCGAAATCGGGCGCCAGTCGCGCCCGACGCATTCGGCCAGAACACGCCCCCTGGACAGACAGAAGTCGAATAAATTCGCTCAAAAAGCGGCGGTCAAGCGCGACACGCTGCGCTCTTTAAACGCAACAGAAACGACCGAAACGGCGATTTGAGCAACTCGGCGTAGCACTCCCTGTACGAAGCGTTATTCTCCTCAGACGCATACGGAACCCCCCACACGTCGCCACGACGAGTGAAAGGTCCCGCACTGCACGTGATGGAAGCTCTGCCTCTGGGAGTCCCGTGTACCCACACGTCGGGGTTGACGCCTCGGGCCTGGCTACGCTGCGCGCGACGGTCCTCGACCACTTGCGCGGCTTCGTCCCCACCGCGTACGCCGTCCCCGCATTCGCCGTACCAGTCCCCGCCGGTCCCTGCTACGCCCTGGCCGACGGCGGTGCCGCGGCCGTCGGAAGAAGGAGCGCCCGGAGCGGCGCGGGCGCCTCGACCACCGCCCGCCGACCCACCGCCGACAGCGACAGCGGCCGCATGATGGAGCTGGTCGAACGCGCCCAGGCCGGCGAGGCCGAGGCCTTCGGCCGTCTCTACGACCAGTACAGCGACACCGTCTACCGCTACATCTACTACCGCGTCGGCGGCAGGGCGACCGCCGAGGACCTGACCAGCGAGACCTTCCTGCGCGCCCTCCGCCGGATCTCCACCTTCACCTGGCAGGGCCGCGACTTCGGCGCCTGGCTGGTCACGATCGCGCGCAACCTGGTCGCCGACCACTTCAAATCGAGCCGGTTCCGGCTGGAAGTGACCACGGGTGAGATGCTCGACGCCAACGAGGTCGAGCGCAGCCCCGAGGACTCCGTCCTGGAGTCCCTCTCCAACGCCGCCCTGCTCGAAGCCGTCCGCAAGCTCAATCCCCAGCAGCAGGAGTGCGTCACGCTCCGCTTCCTGCACGGCCTGTCCGTCGCCGAGACCGCGCGCGTGATGGGCAAGAACGAGGGCGCGATCAAGACCCTCCAGTACCGCGCCGTGCGCACGCTCGCCCGGCTGCTCCCCGAAGACGCCCGCTGACCCACCGGGCCCCGTCCCCACCCGTCCCCGCCCCGCCCCGTCCCCCATCCCGTCCCCGTCTTGCGTCCCCCGTCCCGCCGCCGCCCCGACCGGCCCCCCTCCCCGCCAACTCACCCCTGGTGACCGCCTCATGACGCGCTGGTCCGATCATCTTCCGTCCGTAACCCAAGTGCCGCGACACTCGTTGTGCGGGACGCAGGCTCCCTCTGGTCGCACCCCGTCCACAGCCGTCCACCCGTCCGTGTGGATGTGTTCGACGCGTGCAACCTTCCGGACCCCCTGGGGAGTCGACCGTCATGACGAGAGGAGGTGCCGCCAGTGATCGCGAACGTATCGGCGCACCGGCGGGCGAACGCCTTCGCCCAGGCCCTGGAAGAACAGGCGGCCCAGCAGCCCGAGGCGTCGGCCCAACCCAGCGAGCAGAGTCGGCTCCTGGCCCTGGCGAACGGCCTCGGCGAACTGCCGAAGCCCACCATGGACCCCGAAGTGAAGGCGGTGCAGCGGGCCCAGCTCGTCGCCGCCATGGAAGCGATGTTCCAGGAGGGCACGGCCCTTGGCGACGCGCCCGCGGACCCCACGGTCCCCGAGCAGCGGACGTCGAGCGGTCGCGGCGCGCACCGCGCCGGTGCCCTCCGCAGACTGCGGCCCCGCAGCCGCTGGTCGAAGGGCCTGGCCGCCGGCGGCCTCACCGTGGGCGTGGCGGCGGGCGCGTTCGGCGGAGTCGCCGCCGCCAGTTCCGACGCCCTCCCCGGTGACTCCCTGTACGGGCTGAAGCGGGGCATGGAAGACCTGAAGCTCGGCCTCGCCGACGACGACGCCGACCGCGGCGAGATCCACCTCGACCACGCCTCCACCCGGCTCAGCGAGGCCCGCCGCCTGCTGGAACGCGTCCGGTCCGGCGAACTGGACCACGAGTCGCTGAACGAGATCCGCCGCACGCTCAGCGGCATGCAGCACCACGTGTCCGAAGGCCACCGCCTGCTCCGCCTCGCCTACGAGCGGGACGGCCGCATCGCCCCCATGGCCACCCTCGACTCGTTCGCCCGCAGCCACCGCGGCACGTGGGACGGCCTGCGCGCCAAGCTCCCGCCCCAGCTGACCGACGTGCGCGACCAGGTGACGTCCGTCTTCGACGCCATAGACCAACAGGTCGCCCCGCTCAAGTCACAGCTTCCCGACACCCCGGAGAAGAACGGTCGCGGCCCCGGCCGGCCCGGCGCCACCGACGGCTCGACCGGCCCCGGCCCCTCCAGCCAGGTCCCGTCCAGCCCGCACGCCCAGCCCTCGGGCGGCACCGACGGCACGGACGGCACGCCCGGCCCGTCCGACAGTTCGAGCAGGGCCACGGACGAGGGCCTCCTCGGCGGCGGCACGGGCGGCCTCCTCGACCCGGACGGTCCGAGCACATCGGCACCGCCCGCCCAGGACGGCCTCCAGGAGTCCCCGGCGACCGAGCCCGACGTGACCCTCCCGCCGCTGCTCCCCGGCATCCTCCCGGGCCTCGGCATCGACGGCGAGGACGTCCGCTAGCGACGCGTACGGCACGGAACCGGGCGCCGCTCCCCACGGAGCGGCGCCCGACGCCGTACCCGTACCCGTACGGTCAGAAGAACACCGACCGGCGGCGCACCAGCAGCTTGTACAGCGTGTGCTGGATCTGCTCCCGCACCTGGTCCGTCAGGTTGAACATCAGCATCGGGTCCTCCGCCGCCTCCGGCGCGTACCCGTCCGTCGGGATCGGCTCGCCGAACTGGATCGTCCACTTCGTGGGCAGCGGCAGCGCGCCCAGCGGACCCAGCCACGGGAACGTCGGCGTGATCGGGAAGTACGGGAGGCCCAGCAGCCGCGCCAGCGTCTTGGCGTTGCCGACCATGGGGTAGATCTCCTCCGCGCCGACGATCGAGCACGGCACGATCGGCACGCCCGCGCGCAGCGCCGTCGACACGAAGCCGCCCCGCCCGAACCGCTGCAGCTTGTACCGCTCGCCGAACGGCTTCCCGATCCCCTTGAAGCCCTCCGGCATCACCCCGACGACCTCACCGCGCTGGAGCAGCCGCTCCGCGTCCTCCGCGCACGCCAGCGTGTGCCCGGCCTTCCGGGCCAGTTCGCTGACGACGGGCAGCATGAACACCAGGTCCGCGGCGAGCAGCCGCAGGTGACGGCCTGCCGGATGGTGGTCGTGGACGGCGACCTGCATCATCAGCCCGTCCAGCGGCAGCGTCCCCGAGTGGTTCGCCACGACCAGGGCGCCGCCCTCGGCCGGGATGTTCTCGACGCCCCGCACCTCCACCCGGAAGTACTTCTCGTACAGGGGCCGCAGCAGCGACATCAGGACCTGGTCGGTGAGCTCCTCGTCGAAGCCGAACTCGTCGACCTCGTAGGCGCCGGTGACGCGGCGCCGCAGGAACGCCAGACCGCCCGCGATCCGCCGCTCCCAGCCACCGCCCCCGGCGTCCCGCCCCACCTCGGCTTCCCGCCCGGCCCTGGCGTCCTGTCCGGCCCTGGCGTCCTGTCCGGCCCCGGCGTCCCCGGCCTCCGGCGGGTGCGGGGCGTGCCCGTCGCCCCGCGGCCCGGGCGCCTCCGGAGCGGCCTGTCCCGGCAGCGGGGTCACCGGGCGGGCCGGAGCGCCCGGGGAGGCCCTCCTGCGGCCCGTGCGGGGCGCACCGCCGCGCGGCCGGTCCTCGTCGAAGGGGATGACCTTGGCGTCCGCCATCGTTAGCCCGCGCTCCTTGTCCCGGCGGTTCCACGCCGCTTCGCCGTCCGCGCCGTCCGCGCGGCCACACCGTCGCCGAGCCTGGCCGCCACCCCGTCGACGGCCGCCGCCAGCGCGGCCGGCGGCAGCAGGCCGGGCCCCCGGTGCCGTACGAAGTCCGCGAAGGTCTCCGCCGTCGTGTAGGTGGGGTCGAACCCGAGGGTCTCGCGCATCTGGACCGTGCTGACGACCCGGCCGTGCGTGAGGAGGCGGATCTGCTCGGGTGAGAAGTCGCTCACCCCGAACGTCCGCAGGGCCGTACCGGCCCAGGTGACGGCCGGCGGCAGCAGCGGGAGCGTCGGCCGGCCCAGGCGCCGGGCGCACTGCGACAGGGTCAGCACCCCGTCCCCGGCGATGTTGAACGTCCCGCTGTTGAGCGTGCCGCGGCGCGGCTCCGACGAGGCGATGCGCAGCACGTCGAGCACGTCGTCCTCGTGGACGAACTGGAGCCGCGGGTCGTACCCGAGGACCGTGGGCAGCACCGGCAGCGAGAAGTACTGGGCCAGCGGGGAGTCGGCGCCGGGACCGAGGATGTTCGCGAAGCGCAGCACGCACACGGCGACGTCGGGGCGGCGCCGGGCGAAGCCCCGTACGTACCCCTCGACCTCGGCGACGTCCTTCGCGAAGCCGCCGCCGGGCAGCGACTTGGGCGGGGTCGTCTCGGTGAAGACCGCCGGGTCGCGCGGGGCGGAGCCGTACACGCCGGTACTGGAGCGGACGACGACGCGCCCGACGGTGGGGCACTTCTGGCAGGCGCCGAGCAACTGCATCGTGCCGATGACGTTGGTCTCCTTGGCCGCGGCCCGGCCGCCCCCGCCCGCCGGCGGGGACGCGGAGACGTCCATGTGGACGACGGTGTCGACGCCGTGCTCGGCCAGGACGCGGCCGATGGCGAACTGCCTGATGTCGGCGCGGACGAAAACGGCGCCGTCCAGCGGGTGCTCGGGGGCGACCGCGTCCACCGCGACGACCCGGTCGACACCGGGATCGCGCACGACGCGCCGTACGAAACGGCCGGCGAGCTGCCTGGCCACCCCGGTGACGAGCACGACCCTGCCCACGTTCAGCGCCTTCCGTTCGGTCCCCGCGACGCGTGTGGCTGCCACCGTAACCGGTCCGTGCCGCTCCACGACGGCCACGGCCCCCGGAACGTCCGGAACCGGAGCCCCCGGAAACGGCCGGAACATGACCGCGGCCCTCCCACCGGAACCGGTGGGAGGGCCGCGAGGCGCACGTACAGCCGCCGCTTACTTCTTGTTACGGCGCTGAACACGGGTGCGCTTCAGAAGCTTGCGGTGCTTCTTCTTCGCCATCCGCTTGCGCCGCTTCTTGATAACAGAGCCCACGACTACCCTCGCTCACTTCTCGGAACACCCCCGCATGAGCGGGGATCTCGGTGCGGGGCGTCTGGGCCCACACGACCTACGTCGGCCTAGCCTACCCGCCAGAGCGCCGAGCTCGTAATCCGAGGGCGGTGAAAGGACTCCGGACTACGCGGTCTCCACCCCCACGAAGGACTCGCGGAGGTATTCGTGCACCGCCTGCTCTGGCACCCGGAAGGACCTCCCCACCCGAATCGCCGGCAAATGACCGCTGTGCACCAGCCGGTACACCGTCATCTTCGACACGCGCATCACCGAGGCGACTTCCGCCACGGTGAGGAACTTGACCTCGTTGAGAGGAGTCTCGCCAGCAGCAACCATGACCCACCTGTACCTTCCGCACATGACGTCACCGGCTTCCCCTCCGGTGACTCTTCGTCGCCGTGCGCTCACTCCCCAGACTAGGGGCGGTTGATACGGGTGGGGAAGAGGAGCAGCCACCCGCCGCCTACGGTGACAGACACGCCCGATTGAGTACATAGCGAGTAAGCGGGCGGTAGTAATCGGACCGCACCGCGTCGTCGAGCGGCACGGCGACCGCCACCTGCCCCTCGGCCTCCCCGACGAACAGCGCGGGGTCGTCCGTGTCGGCCAGCCCGATGGCCTCGATGCCTAGCTGACCTGCCCCGCAGACCCATCCGTGGTCCCCCACCACCAGCTCCGGAAGGGGCCCACCGGCCTCGGCCGCGGCCCCGAGAGCGACCCTGACCGGCAGGGGCGAGTGGGTGTGCACGCCGGGCTCACAACCGGCGCCTTCGCCCCGCGGTTCCCGTACGAGCGCGACTCCCCGGGCGTAGTCGAGACGGTGGGTACGTACGCCGAATCGGGTCGTTATGTCGATACATCTCCCCTGCGCGGGGGTGAGAACGGGACAGCCTGCCGACGACAGGGCGTCTGCCAACGTGGCGTAGAAGCCCAGCAGCCGGTGGGGGTGCCCGGTCCCGAACAGCACGGGGGCGCGGCGCCGGGCGGCGGCGGCGAGCCGCCCCGCGAACGCGTCCAGCGCGTCGAGGGTCCGCTCGGGATCGATGACATCCTGCCCGGTGCGGTGCCCGGGGTCCTCGGACACCCCGCACCTGTCGGCCATGAGCCGCAGCAGGTCCCGTTCGTCCCACCGCCGTTCGGGGGCGAGCCCGAGCGTGACCCGCGGGTCGCGGGCGGCGAACAGCCGGTAGTTTCGCAGGCTCTTCTCGCGCGCGGTGGCGACGGGCCCGGCCAGTCCGGCCGCCAGCAGGTGCGCGCGCAGCGCCCCGGTACTCAGCACTCCGTCGATGGTGCCGCACGGGACCGGGCGCCGCGCCGGGAACGGCCGGGCACCGCACGGTCGGCCTAACGGCGCCCTGCCCCCCGTCACGGCTGGACGAGGAGCCCGCGCAGCGGGAACACGGCCTTGCGGGTCGCCAGGACGGCCTGGTCGAGCCGGTCCTCGGGATCGTAGCCGTCCTCCCAGGGCCGCCAGGTGACGGGCCACCGCCCGTCGGTCATGCGCCGCGGCCCGGGCAGCCGGGTCCGCGCGTACACGACGTCCCGCCAGGACTGCGGGACGGCCGTCTCGGGCGGCACGTCGGCCCCGGCGGCGATGCCCACGAGGTGCGCCCAGGACCGCGGTACGACGTCGACGACCGCGTAGCCGCCACCGCCGAGGGCCACCCAGCGACCGCCTTCGACGTGTTCGTCGGCCAGGCCCCGGCAGGCCAGTTGGACGGCCCGCTGGGCGTCGAGGGAGACGGCGAGGTGGGCGAGCGGGTCCTCGAAGTGGGTGTCGGCGCCGTGCTGGGTGACGAGGACCTGCGGCCGGAAGTCGGCGAGCAGTTCGGGGACGACGGCGTGGAACGCCCGCAGCCAGCCGGCGTCGCCGGTCCCGGCGGGCAGGGCGATGTTGACGGCGCTGCCTTCGCCGGGGCCCCGGCCGGTCTCCTCGGGCCATCCGGTGCCGGGGAAGAGCGTGCGGGGGTGTTCGTGGAGGGAGATCGTGAGGACCCGCGGGTCGTCCTGGAACACGGCCTGCACGCCGTCGCCGTGGTGGACGTCCACGTCGAGGTAGGCGACGCGTTCGGCCCCGAGTTCGAGGAGCCGGGCGATGGCGAGGGCGGCGTCGTTGTAGACGCAGAACCCGGCGGCGGCCCCGGGCATGGCGTGGTGGAGGCCGCCGGTGAAGTTGACGGCGCGGGCGGCGTCCCCGCGCCACACGGCCTCGGCGGCGCCGACGGACAGCCCGGCGATGCGGGCGGACGCCTCGTGCATGCCGGGGAACGCCGGGTCGTCGGCGGTGCCCAGCCCGTACGCCTGGTCGGCGCGGGCCGGGTCGGCGGACGCGGCGCGCACGGCGGCGACGTAGTCCTCGCGGTGGACGAGCCGCAGCGTGGAGTCCCCGGCGGGCCTGGCGGACCTGATGTCGACGGCCCGGTCGACGTCGAGGGCCCGCACCAACTCCATGGTCAGCGCGAGCCGTACGGGGTCCATGGGGTGGCCGGGGCCGAAGTCGTACCCGGTTACTGCGTCATCCCACATCAACAGTGCGCGGCCGCTCAT
Organism: Streptomyces sp. NPDC045287; assembly: GCF_056432325.1. Lineage (NCBI taxonomy): Bacteria > Bacillati > Actinomycetota > Actinomycetes > Kitasatosporales > Streptomycetaceae > Streptomyces > Streptomyces sp. NPDC045287. The sequence continues at coordinate 2,242 of NZ_JBWKJG010000003.1, read as the reverse complement.
GACCGCCACCGTATCGGTCGGTGCGCCCGGCGAAGGAACCGGCGTACGGGAGCGCCGCCAGCACGAGCACGAGCGGCACCACCATGGCCCAGCGCGGGCTCCACGCCTCGCCGAGGGCACCGACGAGCGGCGCCCCGACGAGGAGGCCGGCGTAGGTGGAGGCGTTGAGCCGCGCGACGGCCGCGTCGGCGGCCGGTGGGCCGTGCCCGGCGGCGGTGGCGTGCCGCCCGGCGGCGGCGAAGGTCTGCGGGACGATGACGCTCAGCCCGAGCCCGAGGACGGCGAACCCGGCGAGCCCGGTCCACGGCCCGGGCGCCGCGGCGACGGCGGCGAACCCGCCGGACGCGAGGAGGGCGCCGCCCCGCACGACGGCGACGGCCCCGTACCGCCGCACGACGAGGTCGCCCACGGCCCTCCCGAGCAGGGTGGTGGCCATGTACGCGCTGTACGGCAGGGTGGCGAACGCCTCGGAGCCGCCGAGGACGTCCCGGAGGTAGGTGGCGCTCCAGTGGGAGACGGTGGCGTCCCCGACGTACGCGAACGCCGCGACGAGGCACAGCGGCAGCAGGGTCCGCCCGGCCGGGCGCCGCCCGCCCCCGGCGCGGGGCGGGGTACGGGACGGGGTACGGAGCGGGGTGCCGGGCTGGGTGCCGTCGATCCGCCGGTCGCCGTACCGGCGGCCGGCGAGGAGGACGACGGCCAGCAGCGGCAGGACGAGGGGCGGGTAGAACCGGTCGAGCGGCAATCCGAGCCGGGCGCCGCCCCAGGCGAGGCCCGCGCCGGCGATCCCGCCGAGGCTGTACGCGGCGTGGAGGCCGAGCATGATGCTCCGCCCGTACTCCCGCTGGAGGCTGACGCCGAGCATGTTCATGGACGCGTCGAGCGCGCCGGCGGCGAGTCCGAACACGCCGAGGGCGACGCCCAGCTGCCACGCCCGCCCGCCGACGCCGATCCCGGCGAGCGCGAGGAGCACGACGGGCTGCGCCCACCGCAGGACGGTACGGGCGGGGACGCGGGTGACGAGGGCACCGGTGGCGACGCTGCCGAGCCCGGCGAGCAGGGGCACGCCGGCGAGGTGGACGGGCAGGTGGGCGTCGGGGATGCCGTACTGCTGCTGGACGGCGGGGACGCGGGTGACGAGCAGCGCGAAGGCGGTGCCCTGCGCGAGGAAGGAGAGGGCCAGCGCGCGCCGCGCGCGCCGCAGCCGCGCTTCGGTCATGGCCGGAGAGGGTACGGCGGTGACGGTCCGCCGGACAGGGGTGTCACAGGAGGAGCGCGGGCAGCCGGGTCATGTCGTCGAAGTAGCCGTGGGCACCGGGGAGTTCGTCGGGGGTGCTCATGGCGGTGAAGGCGTACACGTCCATGCCGGCGGCGCGGGCGGCCTGGACGCCGAGGGGGCTGTCCTCGACGACGGCGCACCGCTGGGGGGCGGCCCCCATCCGTTCGGCCGCGTGGAGGAACAGGTCGGGGGCGGGCTTGCCACGGCCGACGTCCTGGGCGCTGAACACGGTGCCGGGCGTGAACCACAGGTCGAGGCCGGTCTTGCGGTGCCCGACGCGGATCCGTTCGTGGCTGCCGGAGGAGGCGACGCAGTAGGGCACGCCGTCGGCGACGAGCTTGCCGAGGACGTCGGTCACTCCGGCGACGGCGATGAGGTCGCGTTCGAAGGCGGCGAAGACCCGGGCGTGGAAGGTCTCGTCGAAATCGTCGGGCAGTCGCTGCCCGGTCCGTTCGAGGATGGTGTCGTGGATGCGGTGCGTGGCGCCCCCCATGTAGTCGCGGAGGGATTCCTCGTACGTGGTGGGGTGGCCCAGTTCGGTCAGGTAACCGGCCAGGATGGCGTTGGAGAGGGGCTCGCTGTCCACGAGGACACCGTCGTTGTCGAATATGACCAGGTCGTAGCGCATGAACCCACCCTAAGCACAAAAAAAGCCTCGGTCCGGGGAACGAGGTTCCCTGGACCGAGGCTGAAGAATTGTTCGGCGGTGTCCTACTCTCCCACAGGGTCCCCCCTGCAGTACCATCGGCGCTGAAAGGCTTAGCTTCCGGGTTCGGAATGTAACCGGGCGTTTCCCTAACGCTATGACCACCGAAACACTATGAAGATATCGAACTCAACCAGCACGGGAGTTCGTTACTTCAGAACTAACACAGTGGACGCGAGCAACTGAGGACAAGCCCTCGGCCTATTAGTACCGGTCAACTCCACCCATCACTGGGCTTCCATATCCGGCCTATCAAC
>NZ_JBWKJG010000002.1:292005-601098 GCF_056432325.1 Streptomyces sp. NPDC045287 | reverse complement strand
GACGGCCTGTTCGGTGTCGAAGGCGCGCGGTCGTCCCATGACGTGACCGTACGCCGTAAAAGAACGATCAGTCAAGAACGATCGTTCTTTTACGGTCGTGTGCCACGGTCGCGAGGCGCCGGCCCCGCTCGTCAGGGGGCCGAGGCGTCCGGACCGGTTCGGTCTGCGAGGCGGTGTGCGAGGTGGAGCAGGTCCGGCAGGCGGAGCACCCGTCCGCCGAACCCCGGGAGGGGGACGTGGAGCGGCCGGGTCCAGCGGGTGGGGATCGCGTCCAGCCCGTAGTACGCCCCCGCCAGCCCTCCGGTCACCGCGGCGACGGTGTCCGTGTCGCCGCCGAGGTCGATCGCCGCGCGCAACGCGTCCTCGAAGCCGGTGGTGGTGCGCAGGGCCCAGACGGCGGAGCCCAGGCAGGGCCAGACGGCACCGTTGGGTTCGGTGGCCCGCTCGGGGTGCCAGTCGGGCGCGAGGACCGTGGCGTAGCGCTCCCGGTGGTCGGGGTGGACGAGGGCCAGGATGTCCGGGAGCGCGTCGAGGGGGTCGGCGTCCTCGAGCGTGACGCGGATGAGTTCGTGGAAGACCGCGGTGCCCTCCCAGGCCGCGCGGTCGCCGTGGGTGAGGGCGGCGATGCGGCGGGCCGCGTCCATGGTGGCCTCCCGGCCGGCGGGGGCGAAGTGGACCGCGGAGGTCGCCGCCCGCATCAAGGAGCCGTTTCCCGCGGCTCGCCGGGTGGTCTGGAAGTGGACCGCGGCGGCGAGGTCCCAGGGCATGCCGTTGGTCAGGACCGCCTCGGTCTGCAAGCCGATGTCCTTGGGTTCGGACGCCGCCCACCGCTGGAAGCGGGCGAAGACGTCCGGCAGGTCCAGTCCGCCCCGCTCCAGCAGGGACTCCGCGACCAGGACGGCCATCTGCGTGTCGTCGGTGGCTTCACCCGGGTCCCAGCCCCCGCCCCCGCCCATCTCGCCACCGGTGCCGGGCGCGGGGAACCGCGCGGAGAAAGCCCCCTCGGGGCCGAACTCGAAGGGGCCGCCCAGGGCGTCACCCACCGCCGAGCCGACGACCGCGCCGGCGACCCGCTGCATCCGCTGTATCCGCTTCATCCACGCAGGCTATCCACGCCGCGTCCGCGGCGGACCGCCCCCTCCGGGAAGGGCTGCCGGACCGGGGAGCAACGCCTCCGGGCTCACGGCGGGGCCGCGCGGCCCGTACCGGATGCCGCCCCCGTGACCCGCGCGTCCGTACGGTGTGCCCGGGCACGGTCGAGAAGACCGCCGACGGCCTCCCGGGCAGGGCGCGGACGGCCTTCCGGGTCCGGGGCTCCGGCGGGCCGGTGGCACCGCGGAGCAGGCGGGGACGCGACGGCGCGGGCGGATACCGCGTCACCTGGTGCCGGGGTCCTCCGGCCGGGATCGGGCGCCGTCGAGCGCCAGAGCGATCAGGCGGTGGACGACCGGCATGTCCACGGGGGTGTCGCTCAGCAGGACGCGGGCGAAGAGGGGGCCGCTGACGGCCTCGATCACCAGGTCCGGGTCGGTGGCCGCGGCCAGTTCGCCGCGGTCGACGCCCCGCCGGACCATGACGGCCGCGCGGGAGAGGCGCTCGGCCCAGTACGGGCGGCGGCGGTCGTCGAGGGTGTCGTCCCGCTCGACGCTCAGCCGCAGCAGGGCAGGGCCGTACGGCCCGGACAGCAGGTCGGCGAGCGCGCCGAAGAACCGGGACAGGTCCTCCCGCACGTCTCCCGTGTCCGGGATCGGCAGCGTGGCGTCGAGGCGGCTGGTGAGCGCGTCGTGGATCAGGTTCTCGCGGGTCTTCCAGCGGCGGTAGACGGACGTCTCGTGCACGCCGGCGGCCCGGGCGACCGCCGCGACGGTGGCTCCGGCCAGCCCTTCGGCGGCGAGGAGGTCGACGGTCGCGGCCAGCACCGCCTGCCGCATGCGCTCCCCGCGCCGCCGGAGGGGCTGTGGGGCCGGTCGCGGGGTCGATGGGGGCGGCGTCATCCGTACAGCCTAAAGCAAGTCGCCTTGCGTTACGAGTCCGCCGAGCAGTACGGTCGGCCCGAGGCGACCTGCGACAGTCGCGCGGGCTCCGCCACCACATCCAGGGAGTCACGTCATGGAGCAGATGCTCGCCGCCCGCCTGCACGTCCCCAGCCGCACCCTGCGCCTGGAGGAGGTGCCGCGCCCGCAACCGGGGCCCGGACAGGTGCTGGTGAAGGTGGAGGCGGCCGGTGTCTGCCTGTCCGACGTCCACCTGATCGACGGCACCCTCACCCCGCGCCTCCTGGACGGCGAGACCGTCACCCTCGGCCACGAGGTGTCCGGCACCATCGCCGAGACCGGCGACGGGGTCACCGCGTGGACGCCGGGACAGCGCGTCGTGCTGTACGCGGGTGAGGTGCGCGACGGCGTCACGTACACCCGCGGCGTCGACTACGACGGCGGCTGGGCCGAGTACGCCCTGTCGTCCGCGGACGCGCTGACCCCGCTGCCCGACACCATCCCCTTCGACCAGGGGTCGATCATCCCGGACGCCGTGTCGACGCCCTGGGGCGCGATCACCGTGACCGGTGCCGTCCGCCCGTCCGAGGCCGTGGGGGTGTGGGGCGTCGGGGGCCTCGGCGTGCACGCCGTGCAGCTCTTGCGCGCCGTCGGGGCGTGTCCGATCATCGCGGTGGACCCCAGCGAGGTCGCCCGGGAGCGGGCGCTGGCCATCGGCGCCGACCTCGCGCTCGACTCCGCCGACCCCGCCCTGCGGGAGACCGTGGCCGCCGCCACCGGTGGGGTGGGGCTCGCCGCCGCCTTCGACTTCGCGGGCGTGCCGGCGGTGCGCGAACAGGCGCTCACCGTCCTGGCGCCCAAGGGCCGGCTGGTGCTGGTCGGGCTGACGAACCGGCCGCTCACCGTCACGGACGGCACCCGCTTCAGCTACTTCCAGCAGCAGATCCTCGGCCACTACGGCTCCGACATGCCGGTGGCGCTGCCGCAGCTCCTGCGGTTGGTCAACGGTGGGCGGCTGGACTTCGCCCGGTCCATCAGCGACGTCCTGCCCCTGTCCCAGGCCGCCGAGGCGGTGGAGCGGCTGGAGAAGAAGGTGGGCAACCCGATCCGGCTGATCCTGCGCCCCTGACACCGGCCGCGGGCCCTCCCCCGCCTCCGCCGGGCCGAGCCGTACGGCGACTGCGGGGAGTGGGCGTACGGGCCCTTCACGACAGCGCGCCCCCGCCACCGACCGGTGGCGGGGGCGCGGCGTCAGGAGGGGCGGCAGGGCCGCCCGTCCCGCCTACAGGTCCTCGTCGTCGTCCTCGTCGTCCTCGTCGTCGACGTAATCGACGTCGAAGGGGTCGGCGCCGATCCTGGCGTACAGCGCGTACGCGCCGAAGGCCGTGGCGCGGCGCTCCCAGACCTCCCAGGGCACGTGCACGTCGCCCAGGGTGGTGGGCAGTCCCTCCTCGACCTTGAAGGCCCCGGGGTCCATGCCCAGCCGCCGGATGAGCGGGGCGGTCGTGGCGCGCAGGACCTGCTCGGGTCCGGCCGCCTCCGCGGGGGGCAGCACCAGCAGGAGCTCCGCGAGGAACCCGCGGCGCAGACCGGCCGGGTCGGCGGCCTCGAACTCCACCGCGAGCGGAGCCAGCTCGGTGACCAGGGGCAGCCACACGGCCATGGCGGCCTCGGCGCTGTCCGCGTCCGGGGTGTTGAGCGCGACCCGGACGACTACGTCGGTCGGTTCGAACAGCATCAGTGGGTCACGTGGCCTTCCTTCGAGATGTTGGCGTGGGAGTAGTCCTTGCCCTGGTTCTTGCTGCCGGCGAACTTCTCGAAGTTCTTGCCCTTCGGGATCTGGACGTCCCACTCGTCCTTGCCGTCCTTGGCCCGGGTCCAGATGTTGCCGTACTTGTCCGGGAAGCCCCCACCGCGTACCTGGGGGCTGCCGGGGTTCCAGTCCTTGCGGGGGACGAAGGGAACCGGGCCGTCCGTGGGGAGGCCGTGCTTCTTCGCCGTCTGCAGGAACTTCTTGTTCTTGTACGCCTTGCCGGCGTCGCCCGCCAGCTTGTTCATCAGGGTGAGCGCGTCGTGCCACTGGTTGGGTGACAGGTGGCGCATGCTCTTGCCGGCGTTCTCCGCCCACTTCAGGTCGGTGGCGTGCTTGGCGAGGTTCTCGAACTTCTCCAGGTACTTCGCGAACTTCGCCGGCTTGGCCAGGGCGTCGCCCGCGTACGGGATGAGCGCGGCGAGCGAGAGGCCGGCCCCGGTGAAGTCGCCCTGGAAGAGGCTCATCAGTCCGGAGGCGCCGTCGCTGGCCGGGGACGGGTCGAAGATGCCCGCGACGTCGAGCACCAGCTGCGCCTTGTCCGCGCCGGACAGGCCGCCCTCGCCCTCCAGGTCCTCCCCCGTCCCGGGGTAGTCCTGCTCGCCCGAGCCGACCTCGGTGTCGGCGTGCTCCTCCATCTCCTCGGCGATCTTGACGATCGCGGCGATGACGGCCTGGAAGCCCGCAGTGGCGGCTTCGGCGGCGTCCTTGCCGGCCGCGATCGCCGCGGCGGCGGCGATGTCGGCCTGCGCGTAGGCGTAGTCGGCCGACTCGGCGGCGCTGACGGCCGATGCGGCGGCCTGGCGTGCCGAGGCGCTGGCGGCGTTGGCCGCCTGGTTCGCCGTGTTGGCCGCGGCCCTGGCCGTCTCGGCGGACTCGGCCGCCTGCCGGGCGGAGGCGTCGGCCCGCTCCGCGGAGGCCGCCGCCTCGGAGGCGTACTCCTTCGCCTTGGCCGCGGAGTCCTCGGCCTGCTTGGCGTAGCCCGCGGCCTCCGCTGCGGCGCCGCGGGCGTCGGCCGCCGCCTTGGCGGCCTCCGCGGCCAGCTTGTCGGCCTCGTAGGCCGACTTCGCGGCGTTGGCGACGATGCGGCGGACCTCGGCGACGTGCATCGCCGTGTCGTGGTCCTTCTTGGCGGCCTTGTACTGGGCCACCTGGACGAAGGCCCGCAGGAGGGTGGGGGGCCCGGCGAGCGCCGTCTCGGCGGCGGCCTTGGTGTGGGCGCCTCCGACGTTCATGATGCGCAGGGTCTCCGCGCGGTCGTCCTCCTCGCGGGCCTTGTGCTGGCCGGTCTTGATGAAGGCGCGCAGGGCGTCCGTCGTACCGGCGTCGATCGCCGCGCTGCCGTCCCGCTTCACCGCGGTGCCGCCGGCATCCATGATCTTGAGGGTCTGGACGCGGTACTCGTCGGCGAGGACCTCGTGCTGGCCCCGGTCGAGGAACGCCTTGACGTCGGCGTGGTCACCGGCCAGGGCGGCCTCGGCGGCGGCCTTCATCTCGGTTCCGCCGGTCTGCGCCAGGTGGAGCACCCGGGCCCGGTCGTCCTGTTCCTCGGCGGTCCGCCGTCCTTCCTCCAACCACTGCGTGACGTCCTCGTCGGATCCGGCGAGGGCTTCCTCGGCAGCCTTCGAGGTCCACGGGCCGCCGTCCTCCGCCAGGTTCAGCGCGGCCTTGCGCGCCTTGGCGACGGCGGTGGCCGGGTCGGTGCCGGGCGCGGCGGCCTCGTTGAGGAGCGTGGTGGTCTCCGCGGCGCGGCGGGCGGCCTCCGCCTCGTCCCAGGCGAGCGCGGCCCGTTCCCGGTCGTACTTCTCCTTCAGCTCCGCGGCGATCTGCATCGAGCGCTGCTTGTCCGCCTCGAGTTCGGCCGCCTCGGCCTGGCGGGCGATCTGTTCGGTGGAGTACGCCTGGAGGGCGGCCGTCGTGGCCGCCTTCGACGCGGCGAGGGCGGCCTTGGCGTGCGCGGTGGCCTTGTTGGCCCAGTCCGCGGCCTGTCCGGCCGCCGCCGCGGCGTCGTCGGCGGCCTTGGCGGCCGCTTCGGCGTGGTTGGCGGCGCTGGTCGCGGCCTTGTGGGCTTCCTGGGCGGCTGCGGCGGCCCGGTTGGCGAGCGTCTCCGCCCTGCTGGCGGCGCTGTTGGCGACGGCGGCGGCCTGCTGTGCCTCGGCGGCGGCGGCGCGGGCCCGGGCCGCTTCGGCCCCGGCGGTGGCCGAGTGCGCGCCGGCCTCCGCGGCGGCCGACGCGGCGGCCGCCGCGTTGACGCCCGCGCTGGCCGCGGCGCGTGCCGATTCGACCGCTTCGGTGATGGCGGTGATGGCGTTGAGCACGGCGTTGGCGGCCGTACGGGCTCCGGCCGCCGCGTTGCGGGCGTCGACGGCCGCCTGACGGGCCGCCGCTGCCTGACCGGCGTCCTTCACGGCGGCGCTCGCCGACTGGTAGGCGCGGGACGCGGCCTGTCCGGCGGCGGCCGCGGCGGACGCGGCGGACGCAGCGGCGTTGGCGGCGGTACGGGCCGCGGCCGTGGCCGCGTTGGCGGCGCTGACGGCGGTGCGTGCGGCGTCGGCGGCGCCGAGCGCGGCGTCGGCGGCGCGGCCCGCCGCGCGGCTGGCCTTCTTGGCGTCGCTCTGGGCCGCGGCGGTCTCCGCGGCCGCCCGCTCGGCGGCCTCCTTGGCCTCGGCGGCGGCGGCCTTGGCCTTGCTGGAGGCGGCCTTGGCCAGCGTGGTCTCGATCTGGGCCTGCTTGGTGGCCTTGGCCGCCTGGGCCGCGAGCTGGGAGACCGTCATGATCTCCTGGTCCCGGGCCCGAGCCGCGTACTGGCCGTTCGCCAGGAACTCACGGACGTCGTCAGCGGTGCCGTTGAGGGCTTCCTGGGCGGCCTGCTGCACGCGCGGCCCGCCCGTGGACATGATCTTGAAGGTCTCGACGCGGTCGTCCTCCTCGCGGGCGACGTGTCGACCGGTGCTGAGGAAGGTGCCCAGGGCCTCTTCGGTACCCGCGTTCAGAGCGGCCTGGCCGGCTCTGCGCACGGCGGTGCCGCCCTCGTTGATGACTCTCAGCACCTCGACGCGCAGGTCGTCCCCCAAGGGGGCTCCCAGGCCGGACTGGAGGAACGCGCGCAGGTCTTCCGGGGTTCCGCTCAGTGCCTGCTGGGCGGCCTGCCGCACACCGGGGCCGCTGGAGTTCAACAGCCGCAGTGCGGTCAACCGGTCGTCCTCCTGGGAGGCGAGGTCACGCGCGGTGCTGAGGAACTCCTGGATGTCGGCGTCCGTACCGACGAGTGCCTGTGCGGCCGCGCGCTTCGTGGCAGAGCCCCCTGAGCGCCAGTCCTGCACGACCTGGGCGCGGGCGCTGAGGGCGGCCGTGGCGGTACCGGTGTCCTCGACCGCCTGCGCGTCGACGGCCGTCGTGCCGAGCAGGGTCAGGGCCGTGCCGAACGCGACCGCGGCGGTGAGTATCGGGTGGCGGAGCCGCTTGCGCGGCTGTCTCGTTCTCTCCATGTCCTTCTCTTCAGTGCACCGAACCGGTGGACCTGTCGGCGGTCGGCGGTTCGGAGGGTCCGCTGGCCGGAAGGTGACCAGCGGGTCCCCGTGGATCTTGACGATCAACCATTGTGACGGGTGGTGATGCGGGGGTTCGAGGAGGGCCGGGTGGTGGCGGGGAGTCAGCCGGCTTGCCGGGCGTGGGGGTTGCCGCCGGTCCCGCCGGGCCGGGTGGACGCCTTCACGGCGCCGCCGCCGGGACCGCACGGGGGGCGTGGCCGCCGGAGCCGTCGGAGCCGCACGGGGGGCGTGGCCGCCGGAGCCGTCGGGACCGCTACCTGGGTGTTCGCCACCCACCGCGGCCCGCTGTTCGCCGTCGTCCTCGTACACCGGGGGCTGTGCCCCGCGGGCTCCGCCCGCGCCCGTCCACCCCGTGCCCGGCTGCGCGTCCTCACCTTCGCACCGGGAGCTCCAACAGGTCGGCGAGTTCGGCGTCGGTCGCCGGCCTGAGCGTCGACAGGACGTGCCGGGCCGCGGACAGATCGGTGCGGGAGCCCTCCAGGGTCACGGTGTACACCAGGTCGTCGCGGCGCAGCCTCAGCTCCTGACGGCCGCCCTCGTACGTCAGCAACTGGCGGCCTCCGCCGTCGTCCGCGCAGCGGACGGCCTCCCCGAAGGGAACGGGGCAGCCCCGCGCGTCGGCGCGCCGGGTGTCGTGTCCCCTGTGTTCCACGCCGAGGTGCAGCCTTGCGGAGCGGGGCCGTTCGTAGTCGGCACCGAAGCCGTCCTCGCTCGCGCCCAGGACCCGCAGGGTGTAGCCCGGCGGCGGGTCACCGACCCGCAGCAGGGTGCGGTCCACACCGTTGGCGGTAATCCATTCGTCCAGGGTGGGGGGCTGCGCGGCGTCCCGAACGGCGTACGCCCCGCCGGCGGCGAGGGCGACCGCCACCCCGAGAGCGCCCAGCTTGACCCGGGTGCCGGGGAGGAAGAACGCGGCGGCGAGCGCGTAGCAGGTCCCTCCGACCGGGTAGAGCAGCAGACCGCTGTCCAGACCACCGGTCGTGACGTCCGCCACGATAACTCCGAACGCGCCGGCCGTGCCGAACGTGTGGAGGCTCGCCGCCCATGTCCACAGGCCGCGTGCCCTGCGGGTGAGCGGCACGATCGGGCGGGCGGTCGTCCCGAGACCGGCGAGCGCGGCCACCGACAAGGGGACCGTGACGGCGAGGGCGGCGAGGGGAGCCCTTCCGCCGACGAAGAGGGCGACGAGCACCGCCCGCGTCTGCAGGCCGGTCAGGGCACAACCGACCAGCCAGACAACCGCCAGATGGGCGACCGCGCGCCCCGTTCCTTCCGTCCGCGTCATTCTCATGATCACGTCAGGTCGGCCGGTCGCGGTTCCCGGTGCGGCGAAGACCGCGCGAGAACCGTCGGTGACCGCCAGGACGGTCACCGACGACCTGCCCGGTCGGACGGCGGGGCACCGGGGACGGCGAGCGGCGGCGAGCGGCGGTTCGAGGGCGCCTCCCCGCCCGGTCGCGCGGGTGGGCCCGCGGTCACCCGGCGCGTCCCCGCGAAAGCGGCGTCGTCGCGTACCTGCACGCCGAGGGCGTCGCGGGAGAGCGAGAGCCCCGCCGTGGTCGCCGACCGCGACGGGGCACCGGACGAGCGTGGTGCCCACGCCCCCCGGCGCTACGGGGCGGCGGTGCCCGCTTCCCCGGGTCCGACCGGCCGGCCGTCCCTGCGCGGGCGTGTGAGGATCTTGGCGATGCACGCCGGGAGGGCGGCGTCGGCCTCGTGGCCGCGGGCCCGGTAGGCGCTCGGGGTCTCGCCGACCAGCTCGGTGAAACGCGAGCTGAACGACCCCAGCGAGGTGCACCCGACCGCGAAGCACACCTCGGTGACGCTCATGTCGCCCCGCCGCAGCAGCGCCTTCGCCCGCTCGACACGGCGGGTCATCAGATAGCTGTAGGGGGTCTCCCCGAAGGCGGCGCGGAAGCTGCGGGAGAAGTGCCCGGGCGACATGAGGGCGACCTTCGCCAGCGCCGGGACGTCCAGTGGCCGCGCGTAGTCGCGGTCCATCACGTCGCGGGCCCGGCGCAGCCGTACCAGGTCTTCCAAGGTCATGCGCACCAGCATCGCACGGCGGCGGTGTCCCGCCCGCGCCGTCGGGCCCCCGGGCCCCCGGCACGCCGCGGGCCGCCGGTCGCGGTGTGCGCGGGGCAGGTGCCCGGCAGGATCTCGGCCGGGTCTTCGTGGGCCGCGGGCCGCGGCGGGCGCCGCGGGGCGGCTCAGGGCGCGGAGTCGGCCGGGTGAGGGGCGGACGACGGTGGCGGGGCGGGGCCGTCCAGGAGGTGGGCCAGGGCGCCGGTGACGAGGCGGGTTATCTCCTCGGGGTCCGCGTCGGCCAGGGGACGCTTCTGGAGGACGACGCGCATCAGTCCGATGCCCAGCAGCCACGACAGGGCGAGGTCGGCGCGGAGCGCCCGGTCGTCGGCGTCGCTCAACGTGGCGAGGACGCGGGCGTAGTCGGTGCCCAGGGAGGCGACGGCGGCCGTCACCTCGTCCTGCGCGCCGACGGACCGCAGGAGCGTCTCCAGGGACCTGGCAGCCCCGGTCGCGCCGCCGTCCCGGCCCGGCGGGGGTGTCAGCATGCCCGTCAACACCGTCTCCACGAGCCGGTCGGGAGGGGTGGCGCGCAGCTGTTCGAGGCCGCCGCGCGCCACCGCCTCCCCGAACAGGGCGCGCTTCGAGCCGAAGTGGCGGAAGAGGAGGGCCTGGTTGACGCCCGCGCGGGCCGCGATGTCCCGGACGGTCGCCCGCTCGTACCCGCGTTCGGCGAACAGCTCGGACGCGGCGGCGAGCAGCCGCTCCCGCGTCGGTCCTCCGTCCGCCCGGCGCCGGCCCGCCGCGCCACCTCCGGGGCGCACGGCCCCGGTTTCCGTTCCCTCGGCCTCCACCCAGCCGCCCCTTCTCCCGCCGTTCCGCTCCCCGGGGCGGGGGCGCCGAGGCGCCGTTGACCGCCACCGGGGCCAACTCTAGGTTGGTAAGCAGCTGCTTACACCAGGGAGGTTTCCCCGTGACGACCGCGCACGAGCAGACACCGCTGACCTACCCGTTCAACGAATCCGAGGGGCTGGACCTCGCCCCCGCGTACGCCGAGGCGCTGGAGCGGCCGGGCCTGTCACGCGTCCGCATGGCCTACGGCGAGACCGCCTGGCTGGCCACCCGGTACGCCGACGCCCGCCTCGTCCTCGGCGACCGGCGCTTCAGCCGCGCCGAGGCGCTCCGGCACGACGAACCCCGGCAGTCCGAGGCGCAGCAGGACGCGGGCATCCTGGGCATGGACCCGCCGGAGCACACCCGCCTGCGCACCCTGGTGGCGAAGGCCTTCACCATGCACCGGGTCGAGAAGCTCCGCCCGCAGGTGCGCGAGCTGGCGCACGGCTTCCTCGACGAGATGGAGGCCGCGGGGCCGCCCGTCGACCTCGTCGAGCAGTACGCCCTGCCCCTCCCCGTCGCCGTGATCTGCCGGATGCTGGGCGTCCCGGAGGAGGACCGGCCGAGGTTCCGCGTGTGGAGCGACGCGGCCCTGTCGACGAGCTCGCTGACGGCCGAGGAGTTCTTCCGCAACCGCGAGGAGCTGCGCGCCTACATGGCCGGCCTGGTCGAGGACCACCGGGAGAACCCCCGTCCCGACCTGATGACCGCGCTGATCGACGCCCGTGACACGGGCGACCGGCTCACCGAACGGGAGTTGGTCGACCTCTGCGTGGGCCTCCTCGTCGCCGGGCACGAGACGACGGCGAGCCAGATCCCCAACTTCGTGTACGCGCTGTTGGAGCACCCGGACCAGTTGGCCCTGCTCAGGGAGCGGCCGGAGCTCGTCGCGGGCGCGGTGGAGGAGCTGATGCGGTTCGTGCCCCTCGGCAGCGGGGCCGCCTTCCCCCGGTACGCCACGGAGGACGTCGAGGTGGGCGGCACCCTCGTACGCGCCGGGGAGCCGGTCCTCGTCGCCGTCGGGGCGGCGAACCGCGACGCGCTGAAGTTCACCGCGCCCGGCCGGCTCGACATCACCCGCACGGGGGTGCAGCACCTCGGGTTCGGTCACGGCGTCCACCACTGCCTGGGCGCTCCCCTGGCCCGCGTCGAGCTGCAGGAGGCGCTGCTGGCGCTGCTGACCCGCTTCCCGGGCCTGCGCCTCGCGGGCGGTGTCGTGTGGAAGAACCAGATGCTGGTCCGCGGGCCGCGCGAGATGCCGGTGGGGTGGTGACGCCGATGACCTGGACGGTCGAGGTCGACCCCAACCTGTGCATGGGATCGGGCATGTGCGCGGCCCTCGCGCCCGACCTGTTCCGGCTGGAGGGGGCGTACGCCGAGCCGGTCCGTACGGAGATCTCCGAGGACGAACGGGCCCTGGACGCGGCGGACTCCTGCCCGGCGCTGGCCATCGTCGTCCGCGACGGCCCGAAGACGGTCGGGCCCCGCCCCTGACACCCGGCGGCCCGTCCACGCCCGGACCCGGCGCGGCACCGGCGCGGCCCGGCCGCCCAGGAGGCTCGCACGGGACTTCGCGTACGATCAGCCGGTTCCCCTCCCGGCAAGGAGCGCCCCGTGTCCGCCCCCGTCCCACCGCCCCGCGGCGCCTCCGGTCCGCTGCTCGTACGGCAGACGACCCGCGTCGAGGACGGCGAGAGGCTGCACGCCCTGCTGTGGCGGGCGGGCCCCGGCTGGCGGATGATCAGCAGCACCGTCCTGGGGGGAGGCATCGGGGAGCGCGCCTGGGTCCTCAACGCCCAGGTGTCCCACGGCTACCGGCGCACCGATCCGGACCGCCACCTGGCCCGGCTCGCCCGCGACGCCGGCGCGCGCGGGCCGGGGGTCGGGCTGATGACGGCCGCCGACGTCTCGGGGCACGCCCGCGCGTGCGACGGGGGCGTCGGCGCCGTCGCCACCGCTGGGCTCGGGGTGCGGGGGTGGGCCGCTTCCCCGGCTCCGGGCGCGGCCGTCCCGGCCGGGCCGGGCACGGTCAACATCGTCGTCGCGCTCCCGGTGGCCCTGACCGACGCCGCGCTGGTCAACGCCGTGGCCACGGCCACCGAAGCCAAGGTGCAGGCCCTGCTCGACGCCGGCTACGACTGCTCCGGCACGCCCACCGACGCGGTGTGCGTCGCCGCGCGCACCGCCCGTCCCGGCGAAGAGGTCCACGCCTTCGCCGGGCCTCGTTCCCTGTGGGGCGCCCGGCTGGCCCGGGCCGTCCACGCGGCCGTGCGCGGCGCCGCGCCCGCCCCCTGAGCCCACCGACCGCCGCGTCGCCCGCGGCCGGCCTGCCCACCCGGTCAGCCCGGCTGACGGTTGTCCTTCAGCGAACCCCAACCGTGCCAGCGCTCCACTTCGATCCACGCGCTGACCCGGCCGCGGTCCCGCTGCGGGTACTGCGTGCCGAGGTACTGCCGGGCCAGCCGGTCGATGTCCGCCAGCCCCTCGTCCTCGCGCAGCTCCGCCACCCGGCCGATCAGGCTCACATGGGTGTACCAGGACTCCTCGTCCAGCACGGTGAGCGTCACCCTGGGGTCCCTGCGGATGTGGTCCAGCCGCTTGCGGCCCCCGTCCATGTTGATCAGTACCCGGCCGTCGTCCTCCCACAGGTACCAGGTCGCCGTCGAGACCGGCTGGCCGTCGGAGCGCAGCGTCGACAGCACGGCCGGATTCGGCTTGCGCAGCATGGCCACGGCGTCTTCGGGCAGCGGGGGCTTGGACATGGCTGTTCCTCCTCGTTCGGCCCGGCCCGGCCGTCCCGCCGGGCCGTTTCGCAGCCTACGCCCGGGGAGCGGCGGACAGCGGGCGCGACGTCTCCGGCGCCGCGCCGGTCGCGCTGACGGCGGCTCAGCCGTACGTCACCGTCACCCGTTCAAACCCGAGGGAACCCAGCAGCCCCTTCAGCATCGCGGTGGTGTTCCGCTCGGCCCGTTCGGTGAGCCCGCTCTGCCCCGCGGCCTCCCCGATGCGCTGTGCCGCCAGCCGCTGCACCGCGCGCTCGTCGTTCGGGTTGTCGGAGAAGAGGTCGCCGAGCCGGTCCAGCAGGCCGCGCTGCTTGGACACCGCGTAGGACCGCTGGGGGTCCAGGGCCGGCGGGCCCAGCACGGCGCGCGGCAGCCGGATCACGGCGGACGTCCGCTCCTCGTTCACGGTGACGTCCTCGGGTCCGGTCTTCCCCAGGTCCACGTACGCGCCGACGGTACCGGCCGCCACGTACAGCGTGCGGGTGCCGCGGAGGGCGTCCGGCAGGAACCGGGCGTCTTTCTCCAGGTCCACCACGATCTGGTAGGAGCCCGCGGCGCCCTCGTAGCGGCTGAGGTCCTGGATCGACTGGAGCAGCGCGGGCCCGGAGTGGTCCCGGGTGTCCTCGCCGAAGAGGTCGTCCCACCCGGGCACGACGCCGAACCGCCCCGCGGCGGTGAACAGGACCGCCAGTACCAGCAGGGCGGCGGGGACGGTGAACCACCACGGGGTTCCGCGGCGCGCGGCCGGCGCGCGCGGGGGCTTTTCGTCGGAGGTCTCCACGGGTAGCGGATGCCCGTGGCGGCCGGGAATACTCGCGCCCGCGCCACCGTCGCCCGTCCCCTTCTCACACGGCGGCCGTACCGCCCCGGTGCCGGGCATCGGGGGGCGCCCGCACGTCAAGCGGGGTTCGTGGAAGCTGCCGTCGCGGAGCGTGGCGGACCGGACGCCGATGCGGTGCCGGACGGGGCGAAGGCGGCGGGGAGCGGGAGGGTTGACGGCGCGTTGCGGGCGGTGGGGTCGCTCCCGAGGGCCTTCCCGGCCCGGGAACCCCTCGCCACGTGGCCGCCCCTGGCCGGCACCGACCGACCGTCGTGCCCGGCACCGGCCGTGGTGCCCGCCGCCGGCCCGGTGGCGCTCCCCGGTCATGGCCGCCTCCTCGCCGGGCGTCCCCGGCGGACGTCCTCGCCGCGGCCCTGCGCGTCCGGCGTTTCGCCACCGGGCCCTTCGGCCGGCGGGTGTTCCTCGACGAGCTGCGGGCCCGGGCCACGTCCACGTCCGTGGTCCGGGCCCGCGACCGGGTGCCGCCGTACCGCCAAGTGCCGCGGGTGTTCCGGCGCCTGCCCGTCACCCGCCTCGCACCGCTCCCCCACCCCGGTCATCCGCTGCCCGTGGGGGCCTCGGCGCGGCTGCTCGACGTCGCGGCCCCGCTCCCGGGGCGGCATCGCGAAGGTGCCGGTGGCGCCGGGTACCCGACGTGCCGGGCAGCGGCGGCGCGCCCGGCCGCCTCCGGAGGGGGTTCCGCACTCTTCGGCGCCCCGGTCTGACTCGTGCCCCGCGCCGGTCCGTCCTCGGTGGCGGAAGCGGCGGGCCGCCGCTCGTCGGGACCCGCCCGTACGGCGCCGCGGGTGGCCCCGTGACGGGGCGTCGGCTCTGCGGCGACGCCTCACGCGGGACGGGGCCCGCGGTGGGGTCCGGCAGGTGACCGGGCATCCGGTACGGCCGTCCATGGGCCCGTCCGTAGTCGATCAGGCGCTTGGCGGTACCACCGGTCCGGGCCGGCCGCCACGGGGCCCGTGGCCGCACCGCCGTCGCCCTCTCGCCCGCCGGGCCCCGCCGCGGCCACGGCCTCCGGCGCCCCTCACGGACGGTGACGTGCGCATGACTTGGAAGAGTACATTCCGCAACTGTCCAGAGCCTTGTAGTCCCACGGATGCCGTCCTATTCTCGCGGACGGAAAGCGCTTTCCCGACGCGTAAGAATCGTTCCGGTGGAGGCGTCCATCGCGGTGCCCGCCGCGATTTCGCGCACGAACCGCCACCGATCCGGCGCGGGGCTTCGCCCAGGAAGCCGACGCGCCACGGAACGAAGGGTGCACGCCACGACGAAGACGCAACACTCTGTCCCCCACGGTTTCCACGACAACGATTTCCCCCCACGGGCGACCTGGCACGCCACCGGCTCCAGTGGCCGTCGCACGGGTGGCGGCGACACCGCCGACGCCACCGCCGACGCCATCGGGGAGCGCGGCCAGTAGAGCGGGCGGGAGCACACGGCCACGGTGGCCCCGCGGCCCGCGCCGACGACCCCGAGGATCCGGGGCACGGCGGAAGTGCCGACCCGATCCGCGACAACAGCACTCCACCTTTCCGGGCCGACCAGCGGCCTGCCCAGCGGCAGGCCGGCGGCCTCGGCGACCCATTGACATGCCTATGGCATATGCCAGGGGCATCCCACGTGCGAAGACGAAGAAGAATGAGGCGAGGATGAAGCGACCAGTCGCACTGCGACTCTCCGCGGGGCTGGCCACGATGGCCCTTGCGGGCGCGGCCAGCGTGTTCCTGACGATGCCCCAGGCGTCGGCGGCGACCGGCGGCGCCACCGGCTACGCCACCCAGAACGGCGGGACCACCGGCGGCGCGGGCGGGCAGACCGTGCGGGCCACCACGGGAACCGCGATCCACGCGGCCTTGTGCAGCCGGGCCAGCAGCAGCACCCCGATCACCATCCAGGTCGAGGGGACCATCAACCACGGCAACACCGCCAAGGTGTCGGGCAGCAGCTGCAGCACCGCCGCCGGTGTGATCGAGCTCAAGCAGATCAGCAACGTCACCATCGTCGGGGTCGGCAGCGGAGCCGTCTTCGACCAGGTGGGCATCCACATCCGCGACGCCAAGAACATCATCATCCAGAACGTGACCGTCCGGAACGTCAAGAAGTCGGGCTCGCCCACGTCCAACGGCGGTGACGCCATCGGCATGGAGAGCAACGTCCGCAACGTCTGGGTCGACCACGTCACCCTGGAGGCGTCGGGCGGGGAGTCGGAGGGGTACGACGGCCTCTTCGACATGAAGGACAACACCCAGTACGTGACCCTGTCCTACAGCATCCTGCGCAACTCCGGCCGCGGCGGCCTCGTCGGGTCCAGCGAGAGCGACCTCTCCAACGGCTTCATCACGTACCACCACAACCTGTACGAGAACATCGACTCCCGCGCGCCCCTGCTGCGCGGCGGCACGGCCCACATCTACAACAACCACTACGTGAGCCTCAACGAGTCCGGCATCAACTCCCGGGCCGGGGCGCGCGCCAAGGTGGACAACAACTACTTCAAGGACTCCAAGGACGTCCTGGGCACCTTCTACACCGACGCGGCCGGCTACTGGCAGGTCAGCGGCAACATCTTCGACAACGTGACCTGGTCCGCCCCCGGGACCGACAACAAGCCGGCCGGTCCCAACCCGCAGTCCAACACCACCGTCAGCATCCCCTACTCCTACAGCCTCGACGCGGCCAACTGCGTGCCGAGCGTCGTGAGCCAGACGGCGGGCGCCAACAAGGGCCTGCGGGTGTCGGACGGCAGCTGCTCGCCGCAGTCCCCGTCGCCGACCCCGACCCCGACCGGCCCCACGTCGACGCCCACCACCCCCGCGCCGACGCCGACCGACCCCTCCCCCACGCCCACCCAGCCCAGCGGAACCAACCTCAGCATCGGGGCCGGCGCCGACGGCTCCAGCAAGGCCGACGGGACGAGCTACGGCAACGTGCGGGACGGTGACGTGAACACCTACTGGTCGCCGGCCGGTTCGACCGGTTCCGTCTCGATCAAGTGGGGCTCCCCCACCGCGGTGTCCAAGATCAACATCCGGGAGGCGTCGGGCTCCGCGGGCAGCATCAAGACGTGGAGGGTCGTCAACGCCGACACCGGCGCCGTCCTGACCTCCGGCACCGGAGCGGGCGTCATCACCTTCCCCCGGACCACGCTGAGCAAGATCACCTTCGAGATCACCGGCTCGACCGGCACGCCGAAGGTCGCCGAGTACGAGACCTACGCCGGCTAGCGGCACGGTCCCGCCGCCCGGCGGGACCGGCGCCCCACCCGCCGCCGATCACCCGGAAGGGGGCCGTCGAACACGGCGGCCCCCGAACCCCCGGGCGGCGGTGACCACGCGGCCGGGCCACCGGTGCCGACCGGAGACCCGCGGTCGGGGTCCGGGTGGTGAGCGGTCGGGGCGGCGAACGTCCGACGGCCGCCCTCGTCGAGAAGGAGCCGGACGCGTCGGACGGAGGTTCGGGACCGCCCCGTACAGGGCGGTCCCGTCGGCTTTCCGGGGCCCGGGCAGGAGCCTCCGGCGCGGCACGCGCCGGGGGTGACGGCCCGGCCGGGCCCGGAGGCCGGCGGCCCTCTCCCGGGACCGCGCGAAACACAACGGGCGCGTGCGACCGGCTGCCGGGGCGGCAGGGCACGTCACCGGCCTGCCGGGTGGCCCGGAGAGCGGCGCGGGCGGCTCGTTCCGCGTGCCCGTGCGGGTACCGGTCGGCCGGGACGCGGTCGGGGTCGCCGCTGTCGGCCCCGCGCGTCCGGCCGGGACGACCTCTACGGGCCCCGGGCGGGCGCGACCGTCCGGGCCCCGCGACCGTCCGAGTGGGCGCGACCGTCCGGGCGGGCGCCGATTCGGGCACGCGATCGATCGCTCCCCGGCCGGCACCCCGCTCACGTGCGCGATGGGCGCCCCCGTCCGGAGCTGGCGCGCGGGTTCCGTCGGCCTCGGGCGACAGCGGGCCGCCGGTGCCGAACCCGCCGGAGGCGGAGTCGTACGTCCGGCTCCGGTCGCCCGTCGCGGCGCCGCCCGTCCGTGCTCCCCTTCCCGCAGGCAGGCGCCGGCCGCCGGTCCGCGGAGCGCCTCGCCCACCCGGTCGGGCGGTCGAGGGGGCGGCGCGCGGTCAGACGCCGACCGCCTCCTCCATCTCCTCCTCGGTCTCCTCCGTCACGGTCCGGTCCGCGGCGGAGGGGGAGGCGGCGGCAGGTTCCGGGGCGGGGGCAGCGGCGGTCCGGGCGCGGCGCCGGGTCTCGGTGACGCCCGCGACGGCGGTCAGGGCGAGGCCGGCGAGCAGCCACAGGGCGAGGACGAGGACGTGCCCGCCGAGGGCGTGCCCGCCGAAGTACACGTGGGCGCGGACGCCCTCGACGAATCCGGCGCCGTTCCAGAAGGCGTGCAGCGAGGCGAAGAAGCCGGGCTGCAGTTCGGGCCGGTAGATGCCGCCGGAGCTGGTGAAGTTGAGCATGACGAACAGCACCATGACGCCGAGGGTGGTCCACCGCTTGAGGAAGGTGTGGAGGCCGACGCCGATGAAGAGGATGCCGGCGCCGTAGAGCCAGGCCATCGCCCACAGTCCGCCGAGGCCGTGGTCGACGAGGTGGAAGACGGGGCCGGCGAAGAGGACCCCTACGAGGCTGACGGCGAGCGACGTGCCCGCGGCCAGGAGGGCGCGGATCCGCATCGGCAGGGCGGCTCCGGCGCCGCCGATGACGGCCACGGAGGCGTACGAGCCGATGCTGAGGGCGACGAGCAGGAAGAAGACGCCCTGTCCGGTGGGGTCGCCGTCGGAGACGGGAGCGACGTCGGTGACCTTGAGGGGGGCGTCCTGGGCGGCGGCCACCTTGGTGAAGACCTTCTCGACGGCCATGGCGCTGGTGTCGGAGGAGGCGCTGGCGACGAGGAGTTCGGGGCGGGCCCCGGGGACGTAGGCACCGAAGCTCGTCCGCTCGCGCAGGGCGGTGACGGCGGAGTCCTGGTCGGTGACGGTGCGGACGTCGAGCGCGCCCGCGCCCTCGTCCTGGAGGGTCTGGGCGAGGACCTGGGCGGTGGGCCCGGACCCGACGACGTCGACGCGGAGGTGGTGGGGTTCGGGGGCGTGGAACGCGCCGAGGTAGGCGAGTCCCATGCCGACGCACATGAGCAGCGGGGTGAGCAGGTGCCCCAGGACGTGGCGCAGCGCTCCCTTGGTGTTCGGCCCTGCGGACACGGAACCTCCATTGGTT
Organism: Streptomyces sp. NPDC045287; assembly: GCF_056432325.1. NCBI lineage: Bacteria > Bacillati > Actinomycetota > Actinomycetes > Kitasatosporales > Streptomycetaceae > Streptomyces > Streptomyces sp. NPDC045287. The sequence goes on along the minus strand of NZ_JBWKJG010000002.1, from coordinate 582,000 downwards.
GGCTTTTACAACAACAAACCGTTGTACTATACAACCGAGACCGGACGCCGGTCGACCGACGACACGAGCCAACGACAAGGGGCGCACCATGAGCGAGGGCGCGCGTGAGACATCCGTCGACGTCATCCAGCGGGAGCTGACGGCTTTCGCCCGCCGTGCCCGGGCCGCCGCGGCCCGGCTCCACCCCGACCTCCCCCTCGTCTCCTACACGCTGCTCGCCCACATCCACGACCGGGCGGGTTGCAGCGCCACGGACCTGGCGGCCCACTACCTGCTGGACAAGTCGACGGTGAGCCGGCAGCTCGCCTCGCTGGAGAGGCTGGGCCTGGTGGAGCGCCGCCCGGACCCGGGCGACCACCGCGTCCAGGTCCTCCACCCGACGCAGGAGGGGCGGCGCGTCCTCGCCTCGACGCAGGCCAGCAGGCAGGCCGCCTACGAGGAACGGCTCCGGGACTGGTCCGCCGACGACCTGGCCCGCTTCGCGGCGTACCTGGTCCGCTACAACGCCGCCGTCACCTCCGACCCGCCGAAGCCCCCGCGCCGATGAGCCCGGCCGGGGCCCGCGAATGAGCCCGGCCGGAGCCCGTCGGCCGTGCGGGCGGCGCGGCCCGGCACCGCGGGCGGCAAAGAGCGGTCACTCGGACGGGCGGACGGCCCGGTGGTCCGGCCCGGGGCGCATCACCAGCAGCTCCTCGCCCCAGGCATCCAGTACGGGCCTGTGGCCGGCCTCGGGCGCCACCGCCTCGACCCGGGCGAAGCGGCGGCGCTGGAGGCTCACGCCGCCGCTCCCCGCGACACGTCCGACCGCGTCCAGCAGCGCCCCCGTCTCCCACCCGGGCAGGGGGAACCTCTCCAGTTCCCACTCCAGGTACTTGTTGTAGGGGCACGGACGGAGGTCGAGGGCGAACAGGAACTCCAGCAGGCAGCCGACGCTGTCGGCCGCGTCGAGACGCGCGGCGAGCAGGTGGCCGTCACGGGCGTTCTTGACCGACCGGTAGAGGGAGTTGGCGTAGGCGTCCAGTCGGCCGGCCGCCTCCCGGGACGCCTCGTCGGCACCGAGCCGCCCCTTGGCGGCGACGATTTCCGCGATCCCCCCGTCGAGCCGGTCGAGCAGGACCCGGGCCCGGGCGAGGGCGTAGCGCTCATGGCCGCCGAGCCCGCGGAACCCGCCCACCGTCATGGCGACGAGATCGAGCTCCGCGGAGCGGTGGCCGTCGGGATCCGCGAGGCCGGTGTCCGCCCCGTCCGCGAGGAGGACGTACACATCGTGGTCGGAGTACGCGGTGGCCATGCCGTCGTGGGCGCGCGAGCCCTTGAGGACGAGCCCGACGACGTCCGGGTCGGTGGCGGCGCGGGCGACGAACGCCTCGTACGTCAGAGCGTCCTGGGAGGTCATGGGCTGCTCTCCGGTGGGTTCGACGGGGTGGACGTGCCGAGCCGCCCTCGCCGTCTCGCCGACGGGAGGGTGGGCGCTCCGTCTGTGGTGACCGCGACGTCGCCACCCTGAAGATCAACGCACGGGGGGACGCCACCCGGTGCGGACGGCCGCCCGCACCGGGTATTGCGCGGCCCCGGCGCGGGGTGGGAGGCGAACCGTCCGCCGCCGTGGCCGCCGAAAGCCCCTCCCCCGCGGCCGGGCCGCGCGGACGTACGGGGCCCGTGGGGGTGCGGTGTCAGGTCCGCGCCCCCACGGGCCGTCAGGAGGCCGTCGCTACGCGACGGTGGTGATGCGCGTGACCGCCTGTCCGGTCAGTTCGCGGCGGTGGGGTGCTCCGCCGTCCAGGGCGCGGTGCAGGGTGGGCCCCTCGGTCAGCGCGTCGAGCCGGCGGGCGGTGTCCGGGTCGACGTGCCGCTCCAGCAGGTGCCGGCTACGGCGCGTCCACGCCCGGGTCGGCCGCCGGCACTCCGGGCGCCGCGCGGCGAGGACGTAGAGCTCCCGGGTGGGGATCAGGTCGCGGCGGGACCCTTCGGAGAGGGCGTGGACGAGGTCGGTGACGGCTCCGCGTGCCTGCTCGGGGTCGTCGGCGCGGCCCGAGCAATGCGTACGTTACGTGCCCTCGAAGGGTACGAACGTACACTCGCGTCGTCCCGCCCCAGGTCCTCTCCCGGGCCCCCAGGCTCCGAGCGCTCGACCGGCCGGTCGGCCCCGCCCCCGCGCCACCGCCCCCCCTTCCGCACCTCCGTGTCGCCGAGCGCCCCGGAGGCGGCCCCGGCGAAGAAGGGGAAGCGGTGGCCTGCGGTTTGTTTCCCCGCCCGGCGGCCGGACACCGGAGAGGAGAGGCATGCCGATCGAGCGGTTCGAGGAAGGGCTCATGACCGAGTATCCCCAGTTGACGCAGACCGTACTGGACACCACCGGGCCGAGGGAGCTCGCCGAGTTCTACCGGCAGTTGCTCGGGTGGTCGTACCGGCCCGGTGACGAACCGCCTGCGGACGGGGCGCCCGACGAGCCGGACTGGCTCGTGCTCCGCGGCCCCGGCGGGGGGAACGGGCTCGCCTTCCAACGGGTCGACCGGCTGCCCCGCACCACGTGGCCCGAGCACGACGTCCCGATGCAGCTGCACCTCGACTTCACGGTTTCGAGCCCCGCCGAGCTCCGCAGGCAGCGGGAGCGGGCGGAGTCCCTGGGGGCCGCGCTCCTCCTCGACCGGTACGACGATCCCGACGAACCGCTGTACGTGTTCGCGGACCCTTCCGGTCACCCGTTCTGCGTCTTCGTCGCCTGACCTCCGCCGGAGCTCACGGTCCGTGCCGCGAGGGAGTTCCCTGCCCCGGTGATCGGCGGGTGACCGCGCACCGCAATGGACACGGCCGCTCCCTCGCGGTGGCGGATCCTTCGGTGCGGCGTCGCGTGGGGACGCACTCGACGCCGCACCCGTGGAGGTGCACAGGACCGGATGGAATCACTCCCGGGCCGGTGGGGGGCGCACCGTCTGCCCCGGCCTCCGGTGACGGCGGACGGCGGACGGCAGGCGCACGGGTCGGCTCCGCGTCCCGTGCCCGGGGCCGCGCCGCCGGATCGGTCGTGTCGGCCGCGCGGGGCAGCGGAGGTCACAGGTAGCCGCCGACCGGGACCACGAGGACCACGCGGCGGCCGTGTACGTAGTCGCGGCGGGGACGGGTGGCCGGCCGGGCGGGGAGGTCGAACGCGTGCCGGCCCCGTCGCGCCCGGCGCTTTCCGCGCCGCCGCGGCGGGGCGGCCCCGGGGTCCGGCGCGCGCTCGTCCCACAGCGTCTCCTGCCGCCACACCAGGGGGATCGCGGTCTGCCCGTCGAGCCGCGCCGGGGGCGGGTCGGACAGCTGCTGTTCCACGGCCCGCAGCCGGGCCCGCGTCTTCGACGGAATCACGCATCCCCTCCAGTGGCGGTCTCCCCAAGTATCGACTGCCCCTTCGCCCGCCGCTCACGCCGGAGCGGTCGCGACCAGGGCGCCGCGCCGTGTCCCGGTCCGTGTCCGCGCGGTCTCGCGGGCGGTGTGCGGGCCTCCGCCACGGGCCGGGGGGCGGCACGGTACCGCGGTTCGTGAACGACGTGCTGCGGCGGCGTGGCGGGGGAACCGGTCTGTGTGACGGGCCTGTTTCCCGCATTGACGTGGCCGAATCGCGCTGCCAGCCTCGTGGACGTGAGCCAGTCAGCGAACTTCGCCGCGCGGCTGCACGTCGATCTCCGACGGCACGCCAGCGCCCTCTGTGCGTTCCCCTTCCGCGGCTGTTAGGCGTCCCGCAGGCGGGCTCGCCGTAGCCCGCCGGACATCCCTCGGCGCCGCCGTGCGGCCCGACGGTTCGGCAGCGGCGCCGGCGCGTCCACCGTTCCCCCTCCGTCGGTGCCTTTCGCCAGTCCCCCTCCCCGTCTCCGCCGGCACGCACCGGCGTTCACCGGGGTGTTCTCCGCCCCGCGCCCGGTGCTCCCCCGCGCCCGGCGTCCGCCGCCCCGCCGGTCAGGAGCGTCCGGCGCCCGCCGTCTCCTGAGCCCTTTTCCCGCCCTGCCCGCCTCCTTTGAACAGGACGTTCCGATGAGTACGTTGTCCCCGGCGAACCGACGCCGGTTCCTCACCCTGCTCGGGCTCTCGGCGGTCACGGTCGGCTGCGGCACGGCCGTGGGCGGCGGGTCCTCCGGCGGGAACGGCACCAGGACGCTCCGCTACCAGGGGTGGGCCGGCCAGGTCACCCCCGCCGAACTCGCCCAGGACCTCGGCTACCTCGAGGACGTGCGGCTGGAGTGGGTCGGCAACACCATCAGCGGGCCGCAGGACATCCAGTCGGCGGCCACCGGCCAGACCGACTTCGGCGGCGCCTTCAACGGAGCGGTGGTGAAGCTCGCCGCGAGCGGCGCCCCCATCAAGGCCGTCATCAGCTACTACGGATCCGACGAGGACGCCTTCAACGGCTTCTACGTACGCGCCGACAGCCCGATCCGGTCCGCCCGCGACCTCATCGGCAAGAAGGTCGGCATGAACACCCTCGGCGCGCACTCCGAGGCCATGCTCGACATCTACCTCCAGCGCGGCGGGGTGTCCCCGGCGGACGCCGACAAGGTCGAGGCCCTCGTCGTGCCGCCGGTGAACACCGAGCAGTCCCTGCGGCAGCGGCAGATCGACGTGGCCGTGCTCGGCGGTGTGCTGCGGGACAAGGCCCTGGCCGCGGGAGGGCTGCGGCCGCTGTTCACCGACCACCGGCTCCTGGGCTCCTTCAGCGCCGGGACGTACGTCATGACCAGGCTCTTCGTCGAGCGGAACCCGGACACGGCCCGGACGTTCGTCACCGGTGTGGGCCGGGCGCTCGACTGGTCCCGCAACGCCCCGCGCGACGAGGTCGTCGCGCGGATGACGGAGATCGTCCAGAGGCGGAAGAAGGAGCGGAACGAGGACGCCGACATCCTGCGCTACTGGAAGTCGTACGGCGTGGCCGAACCCGGCGGGCGCATCACGGACGAGGAGTTCCGACTCTGGATCGACTGGCTGGCCGAGCGCGGCGACGTCGACCGCGCCCGGGTCCGCCTCGACTCCCTCTACACCAACGACTACAACGCGGCCGCGTCCCCCGCGCCCCCGGCGGCGTCCGCCGCGGCCACGACGAGCGGGAGGTGACGGCGACCATGGCGGGTTCCGCGGCCGCACACACGGCCAAGATCGTGTTCGACGGGGTCGGGAAGGAGTTCCCCGTCAGGGGCCGAAACGGCGTGCGGTCGGTGGTCACCGCCCTCGACGGTGTCGACCTGACCGTGGGCGACGGCGAGTTCCTCGTCGTGGTGGGACCCAGCGGGTGCGGCAAGTCGTCCCTGCTGGACCTGCTCGGCGGCCTGTCCCGGCCCACGTCGGGCCGCATCCTCCTCGACGGCTCGCCCGTCACCGGGCCCGGCCTGGACCGGGGCATCGTGTTCCAGCAGTACGCGCTGCTGCCGTGGCGCACCGCCCAGGGCAACGTCGAGTTCGGGTTGGAGGCCACCGGTGTGCCGCGGCGCGAACGGGTCGAGCGGGCGCGCGAGTTCCTCGACCTGGTGGGCCTGAGCGGGTTCGAGGGGAGGCATCCGCACGAGCTGTCGGGCGGGATGCGGCAGCGGGTCGCCATCGCGCGCAGCCTGGCCCACGACCCCGGCGTGCTGCTGATGGACGAGCCGTTCGCGGCGCTGGACGCCCAGACGCGGGAGTCCCTCCAGGACGAACTGCTGCGCATCTGGCGGCGCACGGGCAAGACGGTCGTCTTCATCACCCACGGCATCGACGAGGCGGTGCGCCTGGGGCAGCGGGTGGCCGTGATGACCTCCCGGCCCGGCCGGGTCAAGGAGGTCGTACCGATCGACCTGCCCGCCCCGACGCGTGGTGACGATCCGCGTTCCAGTCCCGACTTCGCGCGCTACCGGCACCAGATCTGGTCGCTGCTGCGCGACGAGGTGTCCAGGGCGCAGCAGGAGGAGAGAGAAGGAGTCGCCGTATGAACCCCGTGACCGAGGCCGGCACCGGTCTCGCCGCCCGTCCCGTGGCGCCCCCGAAGGCCGCCGCCCCCTCCCCCGACCCGGTCCCGACCCCGGCTCCGGCTCCGGCGGCGACGCGCCGCGGGTCGCCGCGGTGGGCGGCCCGGCGGCTGGCGTACGGACTGGTGAGGGCGGGCACCTCGTCGGCGGCCGTCGTCGCGCTGCTCCTGCTGTGGGAGACCGCGCCCCGCCTGGGCCTGGTCGACCGGACGTTCCTGCCGCCGTTCACCGAGGTGGCCGGGGCGTGGTGGCAGCTCGCCGGCGACGGGCAGCTCGCCGACCACGCGCGGGCCAGTCTCACCCGTTCCCTCAGCGGGTTCGGGATCGCGGTCGCGCTGGCCGTGCCCCTCGGCCTGCTGATCGGCTGGTACCGGCCGGTGGCGGATCTGCTCGGACCGCTGCTGGAGGTCTTCCGGAACACCGCCGCCCTCGCGCTGCTGCCGGTGTTCGTGCTGCTGCTCGGCATCGGTGAGACGTCCAAGATCTCGATCGTCGTGTACGCCTGCGCCTGGCCGGTCCTGCTGAGCACGATCAGCGCGGTGCGGTCCGTGGACCCGACCCTGCTCCGGCTGGCCCGGTCGCTGGACCTGTCCCCCGTACGGCTGTTCCAGAAGGTGATCCTTCCGGCGTCCGTGCCGGCGGTGTTCACCGGCGTCAGGCTCGCGGGCGCCGTGTCGATCCTGGTGCTGGTCGCGGCCGAGATGATCGGGGCCAAGGCGGGACTCGGCTACCTGATCAACGCCTCGCAGTACAACTTCGCCATCCCGCAGATGTACGCCGGGATCGTCACGATCTCCGCGATCGGCGTGGTCTTCAACCAGCTCCTCGTCGCCCTGGAGCGGCGCCTCAGCTCCTGGCGGGTCCCCGCGCGCGGCTGACCGCCGGGCCCGCCCTCCCCGCACCGGCCTGCTCCGTCGCGCGCCGACGCGCTCCCGTCCCGCTCGTGGACTCCTCCGCTCGTCCCTCCCACCACCCAGGACATCGCCATGCCCGCATCACCACCCCGCCGCCAACTGCACCTGAACGCGTTCCTGATGAACGCCGGCCACCACGACGCCGCCTGGCGGCACCCCCTCACCACCCCGGAGCGGATCACCGACCCGACGTACTTCCAGGAGCTGGCCCGAACCGCCGAGCGCGGGCTGCTCGACTCGGTGTTCCTGGCCGACGGCCTCGCCCTGTGGGGCAACGCCCGGTACAACGCGCTGGGCGGCTTCGAGCCGCTCACGCTCCTGTCGGCGCTGGCCACCGCCACCGAGCGGATCGGTCTCATCGCGACCGTCTCTACCACGTTCAACGAGCCGTTCACCACGGCCCGGGCGTTCGCCTCCCTCGACCACCTCAGCGGCGGCCGGGCCGGTTGGAACATCGTGACGTCCGGCTCCGTCGACGAGGCCCGCAACTTCGGCCGCGACGAACACCTGGAACACTCCCTGCGCTACGAGCGGGCGCGGGAGTTCGTCGAGGTCGCCGTCAAGCTGTGGGACAGCTGGGAGGACGACGCGATCGTCCTCGACCGCGAGGGCGGCGTCTACGCGGACACCGACCGGATCCGGCCCGTCGACCACCGGGGAACGCACTTCCGGGTGCGCGGCCCCCTGAACGTGCCGCGCTCCCCGCAGGGCCGCCCGCTGCTGGTGCAGGCGGGCTCGTCGGAGGACGGCAGGGAGTTCGCGGCCCGGCACGCCGAGGCGGTGTTCACCGCGCAGCAGACCCTCTCCGACGCGCAGGCGTTCTCCAAGGACCTCAAGAGCCGGGCGGCCCGCCACGGCCGGTCCGGGGACGACGTGAAGGTCCTGCCCGGCATCTGCCCCGTCATCGGCTCGACCGAGGCGGAGGCCCGCGCCCTGGAACAGGAGCTCACCGACCTCCAGGTGCCCGAGTACGGCCTGGCGCAGCTCTCCGGGATGCTCGGCACCGACCTGACCGGGCTGCCGCTGGACGGGCCCCTGCCCGAGCTGCCGGACGAGCGGGACATCAACGGCAACAGGAGCCGCTTCACGCTCGTCGCCGACCTCGCCCGGCGGGACGGGCTCACCCTGCGGGAACTGATAGCCCGGCTCGGCGGCGGGCGCGGCCACTGGGTCGTCGCCGGGACCGCCGAGCAGATCGCGGACCGGCTCGAGGAGTGGTTCACCCAGGGCGCGGCCGACGGGTTCAACGTCATGCCGCCCCATCTGCCCGGCGGACTGGACCACTTCGTCGACCAGGTCGTGCCGATCCTCCAGGCACGCGGACTGTTCCGCACCGAGTACACCGGGCGGACGCTGCGCGAGCACTACGGGCTGCCGAGGCCGGCCGTCTCCCGCGCCGGTCGGCCCCGGCAGTCCGTCGCGGCCGGGGAGCCCGCCTGACCGGGCACCACGGCGGTCCCGGCGGCCCCGGCGAACCCGCACCCGCACCCGCCGGACCACCCGGCACCCGCCCCCGCCGCCGGGCCGCCGCCCGCGGCGGCCACCCACCCATCCCTCCCGTCACCTCCTGGAAGGACCACGCCGACATGACCACCACCACACCCGCCGCACCGGCCTCGCACACCCCGCCGGCCGGCTTCGAGATCCGCCGGATCGGCGGCCGGATCGGCGCCGAGATCCACGGCCTGGACCTGGCCGAGGACCTCGATCCCGCGGTCGTCGCCGGAATCGGCGACGCCCTGCTGGAGCACAAGGCCCTCGTCTTCCGCGGCCAGCACCTCGACGACGACGGGCAGCTCCGCTTCGCCTCCCTCTTCGGCGAGCTGACCACCGCCCATCCCACCGTGCCGTCCGTCGAGGGGCGGCCGGAGGTCCTGCCGGTGGACGGGGGCGAGGGCATCCGCGCCAACCACTGGCACACGGACGTCACCTTCGTCCGTACGCCCCCCAAGGCGTCCACCCTCCGCGCCCTCGTCGTCCCGCCCTACGGCGGCAACACACTGATCGCCAACGCGGCCGCCGCCTACCAGGACCTGCCGGAGCCGCTACGCGAGTTCGCCGACCGGCTGTGGGCGGTGCACACCAACGCGTACGACTACGCCGAACCGAAGAACGCCAAGGCCGCCGAACACCGCAGGCAGTTCGTCTCCCGCCGCTACCGCACCGCCCACCCGGTCGTGCGCGTCCACCCGGAGAGCGGCGAACGGGGGCTGTTCATCGGCGGGTTCGCCCAGAGCCTCGTAGGGTTCGGGCCGTCGGAGTCGCGGGACCTGCTGCGGCTCCTCCAGTCGTACGTCACCCGGCCCGAGAACCTGGTGCGGATCGCCTGGAACCCCGGAGACCTGGTGCTGTTCGACAACCGCATCACCCAGCACTACGCCCCCGACGACTACGGGGACCTGCCCCGGCTGCTGCACCGCGTCACCGTCGCCGGGGACGTCCCCGTCGGGGTCGACGGCACACCCAGCTACGTCGTCGAGGGCGACGACGCGGCCCACTACACGCCCGTGGCGGCCTGACCGGCCCCGCCCACGGCTGCCGAAGGCCCCGGTCCGCGACCCGGACCGGGGCCCCGGTGATCACCTGTCGAGACGTCACATCCCAAGCCGTGGAATCCGGTTGAGTGTTCGGACGACTTCGTACAGGCTGTGGCGCATGCCGCGCCACCACCATTCCGAGCACACCGCCTTCCGGCTGGTGCTCATCGGTGTGCACATGCTCGCGGTCTCCGACATCGACTGTCGCTGAGCCACCGGTTCCGCCGCGGCCGTCCGCCCGGCGCCCGGACCCCGACGCAGGCACTCTCCCTCGCTTCGCCGTGCCGTCAGCGCGGACTCGCAGGCTCAGCGGTTCTCCCGCGTTTCTGATCCCTGCCGCGCGCCCACCCCTTCGTGGGCGCCGCCGCGCTGCCTTCCGACGGCACCCCACACCCCGAAAGGCACCTCCCATGCGCATGTTCGGTCCGTTGTCCCGCCGTACCGTGGCCGCTGCCGCCGCCCTGGCCGCCACGGGCACCCTGGCCGCGTGCGGCCCGAAGGACCCGGCGGCCTCCGGCGGCGGGGCGAGCGGGAACGGGCCCGCCAAGGGCGGCGCGCTCCTCGTCCTCAACTCCAGCCCGCAGGAGGACTTCGACCCCGCGCGCCTCTACACCTCCGGCGGCGGGAACGTCCCCTCGCTGGTGTTCCGCACGCTCACCACGCGCAAACGGGCGGCCGGGGCCGAGGGCACCGAGGTCGTGCCGGACCTCGCCACCGACCTGGGCACCCCCAGCGAGAACGCGACCGTCTGGACGTACAGACTCAAGGAGGGGCTGAAGTTCGAGGACGGGTCGCCCATCACCTCCGCCGACGTCAAGTACGGCGTCGAGCGCTCCTTCGCCGCCGAACTCTCCGGCGGGGCCCCCTACCTGCGGGAGTGGCTGATAGGCGGCGACACGTACCAGGGCCCCTACGGCAAGGGGAAGAAGACCCTCGACTCGATCGAGACCCCCGACGACCGGACCATCGTCTTCCGCCTGAGGAAGCCGGTCGGCGACTTCCCCTACGTGGCGACGCAGACCCAGTTCGCGCCCGTGCCGAAGGCGAAGGACACCGGGGTGAGGTACGAGGAGCACCCCGTCTCCTCGGGCCCGTACAAGGTGGTGAGGAACACCGACGACGGCCGGCGGCTGGAACTGGAGCGCAACCCGCACTGGTCGGAGAAGCTGGACGACCAGCGCAAGGCGTACCCGGACACGATCGACGTGCGGTCCGGGCTGGACCCCGCGGTGATCAACCAGCGGCTCGCCACCAGCTCCGGCGACGACGCCCGGGCGATCACCACGGACACCAACCTCGGCCCCGCCGAGCTCGCCCGCATCGGCCAGGACGAGGAGCTGAAGGCACGCGTCGGCGTCGGTCACTTCGGCTACACCACCTACCTCGCCTTCAACCCGTCCGTGAAGCCCTTCGACCGGCCCGAGGTGCGGCAGGCCATCGCGTACGCCATCGGCCGCCGCAGCGTCGTCAACGCGGTGGGCGGCAGCTCGCTCGCCGAGGCCGCCACCACCTTCCTGCCGGAGCAGAAGGCGTTCGGCCACACGCCGTACGACCACTTCCCGGCCGGGGAGAACGGCAACCCGCGCAAGGCCAGGGAGGTCCTCGCGAAGGCCGGCCACAAGGACGGCCTGACGGTCACGCTCACCCACGCCACCGATGAGGGCGAGATCGGCTCGAAGGTCGCCGCCGCCGTCCAGCAGTCCCTGGAGAAGGCCGGCATCGAGGTCAGGCTGGAGGGCCTGGAGAAGAACGCGTACGACGAGCGGCGCTGGGACGCCGCCCGCACGCCGGGCTTCTTCATCACCCGCTGGGGCGCCGACTGGCCCGCCGGGTACCCCTTCCTCGCCCCGATCTTCGACGGGCGGCAGATCGTCAAGGACGGCGCCAACTTCAACCACGCGCAGCTCGACGACCCCGCGATCAACAAGGAGTTCGACGAGATCGGCCGTCTGACGGACCTCGACGCGGCGGCCGCGCGCTGGGGCGCGCTCGACAAGAAGATCGGTGAGCGGGCACTGACCGTCCCCCTGTACCACCCCGTCTACCGGCGGCTCGTCGGCAAGGACATCGAGAACGTCGTCATCAGCGACTGGACCGGCGTCCTGGACATCTCGCAGGTGGCGGTCAGGTAATGCCCACGCACGACACGGTGGTGGCCCCGACGGCCCCGCCGCCCGGGGCCCGCGCCGTATGGCGGAGGCTGCGCGGCCGGCCGGCCGCGCTCGCCGCCGGCGCGGTCCTGGCGGCCCTGGTGGCCGCCGCGCTGGCCGCGCCGCTGCTCACCGCGGCGGCCGGCCAGGACCCTTACACGTACCACGACGACCTGATCGACTCGGCGAGCGGCGGGGCCCCCGTGGGGGCCTTCGGCGGGGCCGGGGCCGACCACTGGCTCGGCGTCGAACCGGGCACCGGGCGCGACCTGTTCGCCCGGCTGCTGTACGGGGCGCGCGTCTCCCTGCTGGTGGCCGTCGGCGCGACGGCCGTGCAGGTGGCGGCCGGCGTGGCGGTCGGGCTGGCCGCCGCACTCGGCGGCCGGTGGGCCGACCACCTGCTCGGCCGCGTCACCGACGTCATGGTGGCCCTGCCCGCGCTGGTCCTGGCGATCGCGCTGACCACGGTCGTCCCGCCGGACTTCCCGCGTCCGCTGCTGCTCGTCCTGGTGCTGGGCGCGCTGGGCTGGGGCGGTGTCTCCCGCGTCGTACGGGCCCAGACCCTCGCCCTGAAGGGCCTGGACTTCGTCGCGGCGGCCCGGCTGGGCGGCGCGGGCCGGTGGCGGGTCGCCCGGCGCGAGCTGCTGCCGTCGCTCGCGGCCCCCGTCATCACGTACGCGGCGCTGCTGCTGCCGGGGAACATCGTGGCGGAGGCGTCCTTGTCGTTCCTCGGGATCGGGGTGCGCCCACCCACCCCGTCGTGGGGGCAGATGCTGTCGACCGCGAGCACGTGGTTCCGCGCCGACCCGATGTACGTGCTGCTCCCGTCCGGGCTGCTGCTCGTCACCGTCCTCGCCTTCACCGTGCTCGGCGACGCCGTGCGGGCGGCCCTCGACCCGCGCGGGGCGAGCCGCCTGGGCAGGGACGCCGGACGCGCGGGGAAGAGGAGGAACCCGTGACCGTCACCCGTTTCGTCCTCAAGCGCCTGGCGGGCGCCCTGGTGGTGCTGCTCGTGCTGTCGGCGGCGCTGTACGCGCTGTTCTACCTGGTGCCCGGCGACCCCGCCCGGCTGGCCTGCGGTGAGCGCTGCACCCCGGCGCAGGTCGCCCAGGTCCGTGAGCTCCTGGGGCTGAACGAGCCGGTGCACGCGCAGTACCTGCACTTCCTGCGGGGTGTCGTCGCCGGGCGGGAGTACTCGGCCGCCGGGTCCCCGCTGCCCTGCGCGGCGCCCTGCCTGGGGTTGTCGCACCGCAACGACCAGCCCGTCACGGCGCTCATCGCGGCGGGTCTGCCCGCCACCGCCTCCCTGGCCCTCGGCGCGATGGCGGTGTGGCTGCTGCTGGGCGTCGGCACGGGGCTGGTGTCGGCGCTGCGGCGCGGCGGGCCCGTCGAGCGCGTCCTGACGGTCCTCACCCTCGCCGGCACCGGCACGCCGGTGTTCGTCCTGGGCCTGCTGCTGCTCATGGCGGTCTGCGCCCACCTCCAGTGGCTGCCGTTCCCGTCGTACGTGCCGCTGACGCAGGACCCCGAGCAGTGGGCGTGGAACATGCTGCTGCCGTGGCTGACGCTCGGGTTGTTCGAGTCCGCCAAGTACGCCCGGCTGACCCGCTCGTCGACGCTCGAAACCCTCGCCGAGGACCACATCCGCACCTTCCGCGCCTACGGGCTCGGGGAGCGCGCCGTCGTGACGCGGCACGCGCTGCGCGGGGCCCTGCCCCCGGTCATCGCCCTGTCGGCGCTGGACCTCGGCTCGATGATGGGCGGCGCGATGATCACCGAGTCCCTCTTCGGCCTGCCGGGCCTGGGGCGGCTGCTGATCGAGGGCGTCCGCTCCGTGGACCTCCCGGTGGTCGTCGGAGTCGTCCTGGTGATCGGGGCGGCGGTGGTCCTCGCCAACGCCGTCGCGGACGTGCTGTACACGCTCGCCGACCGAAGGGTGGCCCTGTCGTGACCTCCTCCCTCCTCGACGTACAGGACCTGACGGTCGACTTCCCCACCGGTGACGGCGGCTTCGTACGGGCCGTGGACGGCGTGTCCCTGCGCCTCGCGCCCGGGGAGGCGCTGGGCCTGGTCGGCGAGTCCGGTTCCGGCAAGAGCACGGTCGCCGGCGCATTGCTGGGGCTGCACCGCGGGACCGGCGCCCGGCTGGGCGGCGCGGTGCGGGTCGGCGGCGTGGACGTGGGATCGGTGACCGGGCGGGGGCTCAGGCGGCTGCGGGGCGGGGTCGCCGCCATGGTCTTCCAGGACCCGCTGTCGGCGCTCGACCCGTACCAGGCGGTCGGCGACCAGATCGCCGAGGTGCGCCGCGTCCACTTCCCCGGTTCGTCGCGGCGCGCGGCCCGGGAGCGTGCGGTCGCCGCGCTGGAACGGGTCGGCATCCCCGACGCGGCCCGCAGGGCGCGGTCGAGGCCCCACGAGTTCAGCGGCGGCATGCGGCAGCGCGCGCTCATCGCCATGGCCCTGGTGTGCGAGCCCCGGCTCATCGTGGCGGACGAGCCGACGACCGCCCTGGACGTCACCGTGCAGGCGCAGATCCTCGACCTGCTGCACGAGGTGCGGGAGGGGACCGGCGCCGGCCTGGTGCTGGTCTCCCACGACCTGGGGGTCGTCGCGGGGAGCGTGGACCGTGTCCTGGTGATGCGGGGCGGCGCCGCGGTCGAGCAGGGGCCGGTCGAGCGGGTCCTGGGGGCGCCGGAGCACCCGTACACCCGCCGGTTGCTCGCCTCGGTCCCCCGCCTGGAGACCTCGCGCGCCTCCGTCGTGGCGGCGCGCCCGCCGCGCGGGTCCGCACCCGGTGGGGACGCGTCCGGCGGGGGCACGTCGGGCGGGGACGTGCTCCTCGAAGCCGTGGACGTGCGCAAGGAGTTCGGGCGGGGGCGACGGCGGACCGTGGGCGTGGACGGCGTGTCCCTGACGGTCGCGGCGGGCGAGACGCTGGGCGTCGTCGGGGAGTCCGGCAGCGGCAAGACGACCCTCGGGCGCATGCTGGTCGGACTGCTGGAGCCGAGCGGCGGGTCCGTCCGCTTCCGGGGCGAGGAGGTGACGGGCGTGCGCAGCGGGCTCCAGATGGTCTTCCAGGACCCGGCCTCGTCGCTCAACCCCCGCCGGTCGATCGGCGAGTCCGTCGCCGATCCGCTGCGGGTCGGCGGCGCGCTCACCGACCGGGAGGTCACCGGGAGGGTGCGCGGCCTGCTGGAGCGGGTCGGGCTCGATCCCGGCTGGTACGGCCGCTACCCGCACGAGCTCAGCGGCGGCCAGCGGCAGCGCGTCGGCATCGCCCGCGCCCTGGCGCCCGAGCCGCGCCTCGTCGTGTGCGACGAGCCGGTCTCCGCGCTGGACGTGACGACGCAGGCGCAGGTCCTGGAGCTGCTGGCGGACCTCCAGCGGGAGTTGGGCCTGGCGCTGGTCCTGATCGCGCACGACCTGGCGGTGGTGCGGCAGGCCAGTGACCGGGTGGCGGTGATGCGGCGGGGAGCGGTGGTCGAGCAGGGCCCGCCGGACACGGTGTACGACGCGCCCCGGCACCCGTACACGAAGGCGCTGCTTGCCGCGGTCCCCGTCCTCGACCCGGTCGAGGCGGCGGCCCGGCGGGCGGGCCGCCGGGCCGCCGCGCTCGACGCGGTGGGGGCGTGAGGGCGCCTCCGCCGGCCGGGCCGCCCCGGCCGGTGGGGGCCGGCCGCCCGGACGCGGCCGGCGCGCCGCACGTCCGGCCCCGCCCCCGCGTGCGGCGCGTGGTCACCCGGGGGCCACGGGAAGCCCCGCCGCCCGCCACGCGCGGAACCCGCCGACGAGGTCGGTGGCCCGGGACAGCCCGATGGTCCGCAGGGAGGCGGCGGCCAGCGAGGAGGCGTACCCCTCGTCGCAGAACACGATCCACCGGATCCCCGTGGACGTGGCCTGCGGCAGCGCCCCCTCGCTGGCCGGGTCGCACCGCCACTCCAGGTGGTTGCGCTCGATGACCAGGGCGCCCGGGATGCCGCCCTCCGCGCGGCGCGTCGCCTCGGGCCTCGTGTCGACGAGCAGCGCCCCGTCGTCCCTCACGGCCCTCCACGCCTCCTTCGGCCCCAGCCGGTCGAGTCCGGCCCGTACCTCGGCGAGATGCCGGTCGATGCCGGTCATCCGTCCACCTCCTCGACGCGGTCGGTCACCAGCCGCCCGTCGGGCAGCTGCCGGTAGTACGCCATGCTGGTCAGCGACGGCGCGTAGGCGTGGATGCTCACCGCCGGCACGGGTCCCTCGTTCGTCACCTGGTGGACGTGGCGCGGTCCGAACGCCCGCACCGCTCCCGCCGCCAGCCGCCGCGGCACCGGGTGCACCGGGTACGACGTCGGCGGGAAGACCCGTTCGGTCAGCTCCCCGCGCACCACGGTGAACGCCCCCTTGGAGCCGCCGTGCCCGTGGATCTCGGTGCCCTGCCGGGGCAGCCAGGTGAGCAGCCACACCTCGTGGGTGGCGGTGCGCTCCAGGCGCGTGTAGTACCGGTCGGGGCTTTCGAAGCGTACGTACGGGAGCCACAGCTCCGCGCGCGCCGCGATCCGCTCCACGAGCTCCCCGAGCCGTACGGGACCGGGAGAGGGGGCGGCGGGCGCGGGAGACGGGGAGGCGGGCGCGGGGGCGCCGGGGGACGGCACGACGAACATGGGGGTTCCCTGGGTGTGGAGGCGGGCGGTACGGAGAAGGAGCCGCGCCTCGGAACACCGGGGGCGCGACCGTCAGGGACGGCCGCTACGACACAGCGCACTGGCCACGCGGACGAGGTCCACGTGGTGCCGCGCGAAAAAGCGCCTGCTGGTCGGCATGCGCAGCAGGTTCTCAGCCGGACGCGCCACGGGTCAAGGTGGTCGGCGTGTCGCCTCTCTGCGCGCCCCCGCCGCCGGGACGCCCCGTCGGCGGCCGGGCGGTGGCGGGGGCGCGCCCCGGCAGGGTCCGCCGGAACCGCGCCCACCGACCACGGCGGGAACCGACGGACGGCGCCGCTCTCGTCCTGGGGGCCCTCCTCCTCTCCGGCGCCTGAGCAACACGAAGAAGTAAAGGAGGATTCATGGCGCTTTGCCCACCGGTTTCTCGGGACTCTGGCGGCGCGGACCCGTGAGGGAGACCGGGGGCACCCGCCTCACGCACCCGCTCACCTTTTCGAAAAACATTGAAGAGCATGAGGGAGGGACTTGTGGGTAGGCGCGCCACGTCGGCCCATGCAGGGCCGAGAAGAATCCGTGTACTGAGGAGGGGACGATGACGGTGGCGACGACCGACACGAGCACGAGGGCCATCAGCGGTATCGCCACGCTGCCGGAGGTGGCGGACCCCCGGAACGTCCCGCCGAAGGACGCCCGGGCGCTGACGAAGCTGTTCCTCGAACAGCTCGCGGTCCTGGAGGAGGGCACGCGCGAGTACCAGTACGCGCGCAACACGCTCATCGAGATGAACATGTCCCTCGTCCGGTACGCGGCGGGCCGGTTCCGCAGCCGCAGCGACGAGATGGACGACATCGTCCAGGTGGGAATGATCGGCCTCATCAAGGCGATCGACCGGTTCGAGCTCTCCCGCGAGGTGGAGTTCACCACGTTCGCCGTGCCGTACATCGTCGGCGAGATCAAGCGGTTCTTCCGCGACACCTCGTGGGCCGTGCACGTGCCGCGCCGCCTGCAGGAAGCGCGCGTCGAGCTCGCGCGGGCCACCGAGGAGCTGCGCACCCGGCTGGGACGCACGCCCACCGTCAAGGAGCTCGCCGAGCTGATGAACCTGTCCGAGGAGGAGGTCATCGAGGCCCGGCTCGCGTCGAACGGCTACAACTCCTCCTCCCTGGACGCCGCCATCAGCGGTGACGAGAGCGGCGAGACCGCGCTGGCCGACTTCATCGGCACCGAGGACCCCGCCATGGAGCTGGTGGAGGACTTCCAGTCCCTCGCCCCGCTGATCGCCCAACTCGACGAGCGCGACCGGCGGATCCTCCACCTGCGGTTCGTGGAGGAACTCACCCAGGCTCAGATCGGCGAACAGCTCGGCTGCTCGCAGATGCACGTGTCACGCCTGCTGTCCCGCACCCTCAAGCGCCTGCGCGAGGGCATGCTGACCACGCGCTGACCGCGCGGGCCACGGGCCCGCTACAAGAACCTCCGGATCGGAGTGACCGCCGCCTCCCGCAGCCGCTGGAAGGCGGCGCGTCGCTTCCAACGGGAGAGGTCGACGGCCACGCTGCGGGTGAGGTCCTCGTCGAAGTGGCCGTCGAGGGTGGCGGTGAACTCCTCGTCGAGCACGGCGAGCATGACCTCCTCGTCGTGGTCCATGGAGCGGCGGTTGAAGTTCGTCGAGCCGATCAGCGACGCCACCCGGTCCACGGTGATGACCTTGGCGTGCATCATCGTCGGCTGGTACTGCAGGATCTCCACGCCGGCTTCCAGCAGATCGGTGTAGTGGGCCTGGCCGGCGAGCCGGCAGGCGCGCTGGTCGGTGTACGGGCCGGGCAGCAGGATCTCCACCCGTACGCCCCGGCGCGCGGTGGCGCGGAGCAGGTCGATGAAGTACTGGTCCGGCGCGAAGTAGGCGGTGGCCAGGCGGAAGCGCTCCTCGGCCGAGGTGAGCATGACCCGGATGAGGGTCTGCATGTCCTGCCAGCCGATGCTCGCCGACCCGCGGACGACCTGGACGACCGACGTGCCGTACTGGGCGTGCTCGGTGAAGCGGTCGCGCTCGTCGTACAGGTCGTCGTGGCACTCGGCCCAGTTCTGGGCGAACGCCGCGGCGATGCCGTCCACGGCCGGCCCGCGGACCTGCACGTGCGTGTCGCGCCACTCGCCGGGGTTGCGGGCGTCGCCGCACCATTCCTCGGCGATGCCGACGCCGCCCGTGTAGGCGGTGTGCTCGTCGACGACGAGCGCCTTCCGGTGGCAGCGGTGGTTCTGCTTGAACGGCGAGAGCCACACCGGTTTGCGGAACCAGGCGACCTGCACGCCGGCCGCCTCCATGTCGTCGAGCAGGTCCGTCTCTATCAGCCTGGCGCCGAAGCCGTCGAGCAGCAGCCGCACCCGGATCCCGGCGCGGGCGCGTTCGGCGAGTGCCGCGGCGAATTCCCTGGCGATCTCCCCCCGCCAGTACACGAACGTCATCATGTCGACGGTGTGCCGGGCGGTGCGGATGGCCTTCAGCATCGCGGGGAAGATCTCGTCGCCGTTGCGCAGCGCCACGAGTTCGTTCCCCTCGGTGGCGGCCACGCCGATCAACCGCTCCAGCCGTCGCCTGAGCCGCTGCTTGCGCTCCTCGCTGTCGGCGGTGGCGACGTCGGAGAGGGGGGTCATATGACGTCCCCCGGGGTGCGGGCGGCGAGTGGACCGCCGATCGCGTCGCGGGCGGACGCGACACCGGCGGGCGCGGCGGCCTCGGGCGTGGACACGCAGGCGGCGTGCCGGGCGCCAAAGTGCTCGGACATCGGTTCTGTACCTCTCTGGGCGGCACCCGCCGGTGGGCGGCGGGCCGACGTCGGAAGCCTAGTCCCCGTACGGAGGCGGTTCGGCCCCGGTGTCGGCGTCACCGCCGGTGGCACCGCCCGGAACGAACCGTCCCCGCAGGGCGACCCTGCGGGGACGGTTCCGAACACGGCTGCCCCGGCCCGGCCGTGCGAGGCGTCGCGCGGCGCCTCGCGCGGCGGTGCGCGGTGCGGCTCCCTACCGCCGGGCGGTCACCTGTAGGTGATGTCGGCCGCCGTGTACTTGCAGTAGGTCCCGTCGGGGCCGCTGCCGTTCGTCTTCGGCTCCGCACCGGTGTTGTTGCCGATGTACTTCTGGCACGGGACGATCTTCCGGTCGGTGTCGCCGACGATGGTGATGTTCCTCAGCGTCGCCGAATCGCCGTAGTTCGTGTTGATGCCGACGATCCTGCTGCCCTTCCAACCCACCTCGATGGTGTTGAGGTTGATCGTCCGCTTGTACTGCGTCTTGCAGTTGCCGCAGGAGCGGATGAAGGTGCCGAAGTCCTTGACCGCGAAGTTCGACACGTTGAGCGTTCCGGCGCCGTTGAACTGGAACACCTTGTCGCTGGCCGACTTCGCGCCTCCCCCGGTGACGGTGTAGACGCTCGACGAGGAGGTGCCGCGGAACGTCGCCGCGTCCTCGCCGACGTCCTCCCACCAGACGTTCTGCAGCGTGCAGCTGCCCAGGCAGTGGATGCCGTCCGCGGCGGGAGAGCCGATGATGACGTTCTTCAGCACGGCACCGGCGGCGAGCTGCAGGATCGGCCCCTGGTCCTCGTCCTGGCTCCCGGAGCCCAGGTCGCCCGTGCCGTAGAGGCGCTTCATCCCGTAGTCCTTGGTACCGGAGATCGAGATGGTGGAGGCGACGGGCTCGCTGCCGTTGGGGGTGGGCCAGGTGGCGGCGCTGGCCGGCGACGCCCCGCCGGTCATGAGCATGCCAACCGAGAGGGCCAGTGTGGCCAAGGCGCTGCCCACCGCGCGCCGGCGGTGGCGCGGTCGTGTCACGGAACTCACAGTGCGGCTCCTTCTTCGTGTTCAAGAGGACTTCCGGGTACGGAGAACGGGCCCCAGTGGCGGGTCGAGCACGCGGTACCGAGCACACCGGCCCCTGACGGGGTGGCGAGCCGCCGCGGCGCGGTACACCGCACCCGCCACGACGCAGGCCGTCCGGTACACAAGGAGACACGCTCCTCTCCCTGAACGCCGTTCACCATGCGGAACAGGCCGTACGGGATGACGCCGTCCCAGTGGGTCATTCCCGTACTTTCACCTCACTCCCGTTGCCCTACGGTGTGGGGGTGAATCACATTCTTGAACGGAAGGTAGAGGGCAAGCGCTTTCTAGTCAACGCTTCGCGCAAGACATCTCGCAAGCGGCCGTCGCGGGTGGTCAGGGCCGGGGGTTGGTGCGCTGCCACCGGGGACGCGCGTCCGCGCCCCGGCGTCCGGCGACCGCGGCGCACCGGTGGCACAGGCGCTGGACCCGGTCGGCCGCGCCCCCGGACTCGGGCATCGTGTCGATCCAGGACACGTGGGGGAAACGGGTCAGCAGCGAGCGGCTGAGCGAGAGTCCGCACACGGTTTCGTTCCGGCCGGGTTCCCACGCGTGGACCTCCCCTGCGGGCAGCCTGCGCCGGCGCCCCTCCTCGTCCTCGGTCCACTGTCCGGAGGCGGCGACCGCGTAGTGCTTCTGTCGTGTTGCCATGTCGTGCGGCTACCCAGGAAGAGCGGGTTATGCGACCCGTACGGCGGCCCGCCCGGCGACGGGCCGGCGGGCCCGCGGCCGGGCGGGAGCACGAAGAAGCCCCGGCTGGTCGGGGGGAAACCAGCCGGGGCGGCACGGAGGCGGGTACGAAGGGCGGTCGCCTCTCGGCGAAGAGCTCCATGGGGCTTCAGCCGAACGATCTTCCCCATGGGCGAGGGATGAGGCCCGGGGACACAGTCCCCTCCGTACCCACACATAGATGAACGGTGAACCACCTCCCGGTGTTCCGGGAACGGTGTGAAGCCCGTCACCCTCACCTCCGCGCCCACGGGAACGCCTTTTCGGCCCGGTCCTTCCGGCCCGGTCCCGTGCCCGGACCGGCGGCTGTCCCGCCCCGCCCGACGGGGGACCCACAGGGATGCGGGCGCCTTGCCCGCGCGGAACGGGCCCCGCCCTCACCCCCTCGGGGTCCCTCCGGACGTGTGGTCGTGCCGACACCAGCCCGCCCCGCGCCACCCCCCGCACCCCGTCGGCGGTCACGCCCCGCACCGCCGCACCGCAGGTCACCCGGTCAGCCGGCGTGCGGCGCCCCGCGAGGCCCGGCCGTCCGTACGCGGCCTCCCTCCCCCGAGCCCCCGGACGAAGCACCCCACCGGCCGAACCGCGTACGACGCCCCCGGCGGGGGCGGGGCGGCGGACGACCCACCGGGCGCGGGCGGCAACGGGGCTCCCCGGCCGGAGTTGCGTAGGGTGGCCCGCACCCGAGGAGAGGGAGGCGACGGTGCCGGACTGGAGACACCGACTGGGCCTGGAAGCGCACCCCGAGGGCGGGTTCTTCCGGCGGATCTACACCAGCCCCCACACCACGCGCACGGCCGGGGGGCCGCGCCCGACGGCGACCTCCATCCACTACCTGCTCACACGCGACGAACCGTGCGGACGCCTGCACCGCAACCGCAGCGACATCCTCCACTTCCTCCTCGACGGGGGACCCGTCGAGTACGTGACCCTCACCCCGGACGGCGTCCTCGAACGGGTCACCCTGCGGGCCGGCGACCGGCACTTCCTCGCCGTCCCCGGCCGGGTGTGGAAGGGCTCCCGGCTCGTCGGCGGGGCCGCCCACGCCCTGGTGGCGGAGGTCGTCACCCCCGGGTTCGACCACGCCGACCACCGGTTCGCCGTGCGCGAGGACTTCGCCCACCTGCCCGCGCTGCGTGCGGAGCTCGCCCCGTTCCTGCCCTGAGCCGCGCCCGCCGACCGCGCCGCCGCCCCGGAAACTCCTTCGCCCCCGGCGGGCCGCGCCCCGTACACTCGGGCCCGTGGGTTCGTTCTACTTCTTTCTCTGATTCCGGGCGCGGACACGCGGTGACCACCGGCCCGCAGGCCGGCGCGTCGGCACCGCCGTCCCCTCCCCCAGGTCCGTGAACCCCGGCCTGCGCCCACGCCTCCACTCAGGGAAAGAACCATGCGCGACCGCGCCCCCTCTCAGCTGTCCGTCAAGGACGTCTCCAAGACGTACGGCGTACGGACCGTCCTCGACCAGGTCTCCTTCTCCGTCCGTCCCGGCGAGCGGATCGGCGTCATCGGGGAGAACGGATCCGGGAAGTCGACACTGCTGCGGCTCCTCGCCGGCATCGAACGGCCCGACACCGGTGACATCACGGTCGATTTCGCCGGTGGCGTCGGCCACCTCTCCCAGACCCTCGCACTCGCGCCGTCCCGCACCGTGCAGGACGCCGTCGACGCCTCCCTCGCCGACCTCCGCGCACTGGAGCGGCGGATCCGGCGGGCCGAGGCCGCCCTCGCCGACGCGACACCCGAACAGCTCGACGCGTACGGCGACCTGCTGGCCGCCTACGAGGAGCGCGGCGGGTACGAGGCGGACGCCCGCGTGGACGCCTCGCTGTACGGGCTCGGCGCGGACCGGCTCGCGCGGGACCGGACGCTCGGGTCCCTGTCGGGCGGCGAGCGGTCCCGCCTGGCGCTGGCCTGCGCCCTCGCCTCGGGGGCCGAGCTGCTCCTGCTGGACGAGCCGACCAACCACCTGGACCTCGACGCCGTGCGGTGGTTGCAGGAGCGACTGCGCGCCCACCGCGGAACCGTGCTGGCGGTGACCCACGACAGGGTCTTCCTGGAGGAGGTCGCGACGGCGCTCCTGGAGGTCGACCGGGACTCGCGCGCCGTCCACCGCCACGGCGGCGGCTGGAACGGGTACCGCGCCGCGAAGGCCGCCGCCCACCGCCGCCGGGTGCGGGAGTACGAGGAGTGGCGGGACGAGCTGGCCCGTACGGAGGCGCTGGTCGAGGCCGCCGGGCAGCGGCTCGCCGTCACGGGCAAGGACCCTCGGCAGGGCTTCGGCAAGCACCGCCGCTCCTCCGAGGCGAAGTTGTCCGGGCAGGTGCGCGCCGCCCGCGTACGGCTGGAGCAGTTGCGCCGGGCCCCGGTGCCGGCACCGCCCGAACCGCTGCGGTTCACGGCGCGTCTCGCGACCGGAACGCCGACTGGAACGCCGGGTGGGACGACGGGCGGCGTCGTCGCCGAGCTCACGGACGTCGTCGTGGGGAACCGGCTGCGTCTGCCGGGGTTGCGGGTCGAGGCCGGCCAGCGCCTGCTGGTGTCCGGTCCCAACGGCGCCGGCAAGACGACGCTCCTGCGGGTCCTCGCCGGTGACCTGCGCCCGGACACCGGCACGGTGCGCGGCACCGCCGCGGTCGGTTACCTGCCGCAGGAACTGCCCGCCGCACCGTCGCGCGAGCCCCTGCTGGCGGCGTACGCGGCGGGCCGCCCCGGGCCCGCGGAGGAGTACGCCGACGAGTTGCTGGCACTCGGGCTGTTCCGCGAGGACGACCTCGACGTGCCGGTCGCCTCCCTCTCGGCCGGCCAGCAGCGACGGCTGGAACTGGCCCGACTGGTGGCCCGCCCGGCGGACCTGCTGGTCCTGGACGAGCCCACCAACCATGTCGCGCCGGGCCTCGTCGAGGACCTCGAAGAGGCACTGGCGCGGTACGAGGGCGCCGTGGTGGCCGTCTCGCACGACCGCCGGTTCCGCAGCGGCTTCACCGGCGACCGCCTGGAGCTGCGGGCGGGCCGGACGGCCGCCTGACCGCCCCGGGGCGCCGCGCCCGCCGCTCCCGGTGGCGGCGGGCGTTCCGTGTGATCGGTGCCGCGCGGAGGGAGGATGTGAGGGCTCGTATCCGCTCAAAGGGAAGGGACTCCGACATGGCCGTCATTCACCACACCGCCCTCAAGCCGACCAAGCTCGAACTGCTCACCTCCTGGCTGCCCACCCGGCCGTGGTACGGCGGCGCGGGGAAACCGGAGCTGGTGAAGGCCGGCGGCTTCCGGCTGGACGACCCGCAGGGTGAGGTCGGGATCGAGTTCATCGTGGCCACCGACACGTCAGGGGCCCGGCCGGTCGCGTACCTGCTGCCTCTCACATATCGCGGTGCCCCGCTCGACGGGGCGGAGCACGCCCTCGTCGGCACGCTGGAGCACGGGGTGCTGGGGCGGCGCTGGGTCTACGACGGCTGCCACGACCCGGTGCTGGTCGCCCAGCTGCTCGCCCTCGTCGAGGCCCGCGTCCAGGCACAGGACCAGGACACCAGCGACACGCCCGACCCCGAGGTCACCCGCTCCTACACGGGTGACGGCCCCCTCCTCGCGGACCGCGTCACCGCCGACGACGACCGGGAGGGCACCACGCTGGACGTCGCGCGCGGCATGACCCTCCGCCTGCACCGGGTCCTGAGCCCCGCCCCGGACGGCCCGCCCGTTCTGTCGCGGGCCGCGATCGGCCACGTCGCCGGCCCCTGGCACCTGCCGGACGGCACCCGGGTCCGGGGCCTGTTCGCCGTGCTCCACACCAACCCCCAGGGCTAGGCGGTTCCGTTCCGGCCGGTGGGGTGCCGGTCCGGGGGTGTCGTCGGATGACGCGCGGCGGGCGCGGGCCTGGCCGCTCTCGGTTCGCCCTTGCTCGTTCGCGGTACTCGTCGTCGTACGGGCCAGTTGTTCGGAATGTGTGTGCCGGGATGTGGGGCACGGAGCGAAGCCCGTGCCCGAGCGACCACCCGGCCCTGGGCCAGGGCCCCGCCGTCGGCTCACCCGTCGTCGCTGACGCCGCGGCGGCCCCCTGCCGGGAGCGCCCGCAACTGGCGCATGACGTGGGAGATCTGGGGGACGACGGCGACCACCCCGTGCACGAGCGGCACCCGGGTCGCGGAGCACTGTCCCACCGCGAACACGCGCTCGTCCGCATCCCGCCCGAGGTCCACGCGCAGATCGGCCGACACCGCGGGCGGCGCTCCCCGCCGGCGTTCTCCCAGGAGGAGCCTGCCGCCCGAACACCGCAGGGCGGGCGGACGGTAACCGGTGGCGTAGACGACGGCGTCGAAGCGATCACACGAGCCGTCCTGCCACGTCATGGCCCACCGGCCGCCCGTCCGGAACAGCTCGGCCGGCCGGCGCCCGCGCACCTCGAGGCGTCCGGCGTCCGCCAGTGACAGGAGCTTCTTCGCGTTGCCCACCGGCATGGCCGAGATGTAGCGGTCGAGGACGCCTTCCACGATTTCCCAGAAGTCCTGCCACGCCGCCGGCGGTTGCCGGAGCAGCCACTCATTGGTCAGCGCGATGAATTCGACGGTCAGCTCCTGCCAGAAGTTGTGTCCTTCCTCCGCGATGGCGATCTCCGCGCGCAGGCGTTCCACCGGGTCGTCCGCCAGGGACAGTTGGTCGCGCAGGTGGGGACGGCCGTGACCGGCCAGGCCACGGACCAGGCCGGCGACGAACCGGTCGGCCTGCGCCGCGTCCGTCGTCCCCACCCAGGGGTGTCCCGCCAGGGCGGTGAGCGATCCCCTGTCCGAGGGGTACATCCGGGTCCTCACGGAGGGCAGGGTGCCCGACGGCGAAGCCACCTGGACACGGCAGCCGGAACGGCCGAGCAGGATCACCGCGTCGACCGCGGACAGTCGGCTTCCCAGGACCAGGACACGTGCGTCGCGGGGCAAGGTGCTCGTCGAGCCCAGGGCCGAGGCCGGCACCACCCCCGGGTGGCACCAAAACGGCCGGACGACCGGCGGGGTCCAGGCGTCCACTCCCATGCAGAGCATCACGGCGTCGGCCGGCCATTCGGTCCCGCCCTCGGTGAGGAGGGCGTAACCCGGCCCCGCGCCCGCGACGGAGGCCACCTTGTCCCGGTGGTGACGGAGCCGTACCCCGCGTGTCGAGGCTTCCGAGCGCAGGCCCAGGTACCGGTCCCGGCAGTACTGCGCGAACAGGTACCGCGGAACGCAGTCCTGCGGCGCGACGGGCATGCCGAGTCCGTGCAGGTAGTCGACGAAGTCACCGGGACGCCCGGCGTCCAGCGACATGCTGTCGGCCGAGGTGTTGCACAGGAGCGCCGGGTCCGTCGAGGAGAAGGCGTCCCCGTGGCCGATCGCGCCCGGTTCGAAGACGTCGATGCGCTGGGCGACGCCGGACCGGACCAGGTTGACCACCGCTGCCGTACCGGTCGCACCGGCTCCCACCACGGCGACGTCGCGGAGCACCACCGGTGCCTCCGGGTCACACCGCGGCGATGTCGAAAAGCGTGCCCGCGTCCTCCATCCCCACCAGAACGGCGAGGGACTTCTCGACCACGGGCTCGTCCTCGTGGACGAAGTACACGATGCCCGTGGTTCCCGTGGTGAGAGCGTGGTCCTCGACCGTGCTCCCGACTTCGGGCAGGGACGTGACGCTGTGAAAACCCGGCAGGCGGCGGACGGCCTCCAGCCCCGGGATGCCGCGCAGGACACCCGAGCCGAAGCTGCGCAGGAACGCCTTCCCCATCACGTTCGGCGGGGCGTACCCCAGACGCAGGCGCCGTCGGAAGTCGGCGGGAGCCAGCAGGCTCTCGACCAGGAGGTGCTGCTGACTCGATCCGAAGGCTATGAAGTAGGGATCCGGGTGAAGGGTCGGCCCGAGGATCCGGGCGTTCACCTCGATGATCCGGGGCCCGGCCTCCGTGAGGCGCACGTCCGTGTTGGCCGCGCCGCGCCGGATCCCGAGGGCGTCCAGGCACGCGCACACGTAGGCGACCAGGCGGCGTTCCTCGGACCCGAGACGGTGGCAACTGATCGTGTGGCGCCGCGTCGGGGTACCGCCGCGTTCGTCGATGCGGCTGCGCGACAGTTCGTGGAGATGGTGCTGTCCGTCCATGCTCACCGTGGCGACGACGTACTGGGTACCGGGAAGGTACTCCTGTACGAGCACTGCCTCGTTGACCTTGCCGATCAGGTTGGAGCGACCGTGGACCGCCGTGAAGTGCTCGACGGCCTCCCGTTCCGTACGGCAGATCCTGCACCCGTCGCTCCCGGAACTGGCGGGGGGCTTGACGACAGCCGGCAGTCCCACGTGATCGAGGGCGCGGACCAGGTCATCCCGGGTGGTGACGAGGGCCTGCCGGGGCACCTGGAGGCCGGCGTCGCCCAGGGCCTTCACCATCTGCGCCTTGTCACGCCGTGCCGAGGCCGTCGCGTCGTCGTTGCGCGGAAGGTCCAGGTGCTCGGCGAGGCGGTGGGCGAGGTCGACGCCGGCCTCGCTTCCGGGAACGACGTGCCGGACCCGCAGGTCGCGCAGTAGGCGGGCGGTGCTGTGCACGTCCCGGTGGACCACACGCCGGCCGGGACCGCCGCTCCCGGCTTCCGCGGCGAAGTGCCCGTCGTAGACGAGCGCACACTCCTCGCCGCGCTCCCGGAGGGCCGCCGACAGGAAAACCCCGCTCGAGACAGGGTTCACGAGGGCAATCATCAGCGCACCTCCGCCTATCGATCTCCGCTTGGACCGGCCGCCCGGACCGGCCGCCCGCATCACGAGTCGAAGTCCGGGCCGACGGGCACGTCTCGGCCGCACTCAGACTATTCCCGCGCCCGGTAAGACGCGATCGGAGCAGATCAATACAACCGGCACCGGTCCAGAAAATGCCGAATCGTGAAAACACGCTACAATGGATCGGGGTCCTGCTCCAGACCCTCGGCCCCTCCCACTCCTGGTCAAAGCCCCGACGAAGTCTCGCACCAAGGATGTGGCCATGACGAAGAATTCCTCTGCCCCTCCCCAGCACACTCCTCGCTTTCCCGCGTTCACCGGGGTCTTCCCGTCGGGGTGCACGGGCTACGTGATGGGTCAGTACGGTGTTCAGTCCGCCTCTGGTGCGATACACGAGAGGGCGGCGGCTGAAATGCGTGAGAGGTTTCAGTCCGCCAACCGGCCGGATGTCGTCAATCGGGGATCGTTCACGGATTCCTCGGGACTGACGAACACCATGTGGTTCGCCTACTGGCTCGAGCCGGCCCGTCATCGCTCGTGGGTCGCCGAGGGGAAACACTCCTCTCCGGTCCAGGGAGCAGGCTGGTGGTGGGAAGAGGCACTGATACCCGTTGAATCCACCGAAACCCTGCACACCCACCAGCAGGAGCAGTATCCCACTAGCGGCCTGGCGGAAATCCTCGATCAGGAATCGACCGAACTGCACGACTACTGGGGGTCCGCGCGCGACCGCATGCGGAAAGCCTCGGTACCGCCGACCCGTGGTGCCGCGCTCGGGGTCCACGACAGCACCGTGGATGTGGTCGTGGAAGGGGGAATCTGCCTCATCCGCACCGCCCAGGACTGGTCAGGGAGCAGCGTTTTCCGCGAACGCTTCCTGCAAAAAGTCCAGCCGGTCATGAAGAAAGGCGTCACCTACCTCGGCGAGCACCCGGAAACCGGTTGCATATGCACGCGGGAAATATCCGAGCAGGATATGGATGGACACCCGCTGGACCGAGCGTGCACCGTGGCCTGGTTCGTTTCGCTCGATCATCTTCTGTCGTGGACCCATCACCACGAAACACACCTGCGGATATACCGGTCGTTCTTCTCCATGCTCCAGGAGGAACAGAGCCCCCTGGACATCGCCCTGTGGCACGAGGTGAGCGTGCTGCCGCCGGGTTCCGTACGGGCCCGCTATGTCGGATGCCATCCGACCACCGGGTTGCTGCCACTCGGCCTCTCCCCCCACGAATGAGACGTCCAAGGTCCGCCGCTTCGCCTCCCGGGTCCTCGTCCAGCACCTGCCCCACCCCGTTCAGCGAAAGGACCCCACTCGTGACAGACCATGAATCCGACACCGGCCTGCCCATCCCCGACCCACCCGTCTTCGCCTCGCCCGCCGACGAACGCCGCCACCGCAAACAGCGCCTGACCGCGGCCCTGCGCCTCTTCGGCAAGTACGGGTACGGGGAAGGCATCTCCGGCCACCTCTCCGTGCGTGATCCCGAACACCCTGATCACTTCTGGGTCAATCCCTTCGGTCTCTCCTTCAACCGCCTCCGCGTCGCCGACCTGATCTGCGTCGATGGCACCGGGACCGTGGTGGAGGGCCACCACCGGCTCAACACCAGCGCCTTCGTCGTCCACTCGCCCATCCACAAACGGCGCCCCGACGTCACCGCCGTCGCCCACGGCCACACCGTGCACTCCCGCGCGTTGGGCTCCCTCAACCAGCTCCTGATTCCCCTGGACCAGGAATCAGCCGCCTTCTACCAGCAGCAGGTCCTCTACGAGGACTACGAGGGCCCTTCCGTCACCCTGGCCCAGGGCCGCGACATGGCCCACAAGCTCGGCGACCGCCGGGTCCTCCTCCTCAAGCACCACGGCCTCGTCACCGTCGGCGCATCGATCGAAGAGGCCGTGCACTGGTTCTTCACCTACGAGACCTGCGCCCGCGTCCAGCTCCTCGCATCGGCAGCCGGAACCCCCCAACCCTTCACCCACGAACAGGCCCTCGCCGCGGCCGAAGGCTTCGGTGCCCCCGAGCTCGCCCGCTTCAGCTTCGAGCTCCTGTGGGAGGAGATCACCCACGAACACCCCGAGCTGCTCGACGAGTGACACCCTCAAGACCGGCGAGAACGGGCCTGTCGAACGAACGGCGCGACAGGGGTCGAGAGGTACTGGCGGACCGCGGAGAGCCGACCGCCGAAGGTGGCGTCGAAAGCGTTCGGGTTCGTCTTCCCGCGCGTGGTCCAGCGGGCCCGACCCTTGCTGGGTCGGGGCCGGCGGTTCTCCCCTCCGGGCCGGGTCACCGCGGGCCTGCCGGTCGAGCCACGCCCCGGCGGCCGGGCGCCTCCCCGTCTCAGTGGCATGTCAGGCCGCCCGGCCACGGGGTGGAGGCGCGCGTCGGAGAGGCCCGGCCGGCCGGTGACGGCCCGTGGGCGGGCGCTTACGGATTCGGCGACGGACGTCAGGCCCGCCGGCATCCCCGCGACCGAGGCTGGCCCTGAGCGGCCGGTCCGCGTCCGGTCCCTCCGCGGCGGTCGGTTCCGGGGCGTCTTCCCGGGCGTGCGCCCGACGCGCCACGGCCCCGGCACGCGCTCCACGGCCGCGCCCGCGACCACTCCGGGGTGCCGGGCACGGCAGGGGGGAACGCCCCGAGCGGATCCGCGCCACGCGCGTCGCCCACCGGTGCGATCAACGGTCCTCGTGGTGACGGGGGAGGAGCACCTCGCCCACCGTGCCCACCACGTGCGCCGACTCGGCCTTCTCCTCGACGGTCTCGGAACAGTCGATGTAACCGTCGGCGGCCGCGAGGTTCGGCTGGTCGAGGACCTCGACGACGCTGCAGCTGAGGACCTGCGTGCTGTTGTCGATCTTCGACGTGTCGTCGTCGGCCGCCTGCGCGGTCCCGGTGGCACCACCGACGACGGCCAGAGCGGCGAACGTGCAGGCGAGGGCGTTCTTGAGCTTCATGGTTCTCTTGCCTTCCGAAGTCATTTCATGTCGGCGCGTCGACAAATAGATAAAAGGGGTGCACGGCCGATCACCCGCCCGCGCGGGTGCGCGGAACAGCCCATCGCCACGGACGCCCCTGTCCGCGAAGCGCCGGATTCGCGCACACCCTCAAGCGGTAAACGAAGCGCCGCCCGGGAAGGCATTGCTCCAAGCAGGTGGCGCCCCCACCCCTCCGCACACGCCCACGGGCAACCCCTCGCGGCCGACGGGAGACCGCCCTTCCGGACGCCGTCACGGCGTGCCGTACCGGGCGCGGCGCCACGCCCCTCCCCCGGTCGCCCCTCGCCGTCGGCGGGCTTT
The DNA here is from genome assembly GCF_056432325.1 of Streptomyces sp. NPDC045287. NCBI lineage: Bacteria > Bacillati > Actinomycetota > Actinomycetes > Kitasatosporales > Streptomycetaceae > Streptomyces > Streptomyces sp. NPDC045287. The sequence goes on along the minus strand of NZ_JBWKJG010000002.1, from coordinate 551,157 downwards.
CCGTGGCGCCGGTAGTAACGGGCGCGACGCGGGCACGGTTGCCGCAGCGTCCGGCGGAGCACCAGCGGCGGCGGGGGTGCGCGGGCAGGAAGAGCATCACGCAGTCGTCGGCCCCGCGCTCCTTGAGCCGGCCGATCATGGGGTCGGTGAGCAGGTCGGCGGCGGCCTCGGCCAGTTGGGCGGCGAGACGCACGCCGAGCGGGCCAAAACGGCGGGACGCGGCGGTGACCGCGGCGCCGTCCCAGGCGAGTTCCCGGGCGGCGGGCGCGGCGCGCGGGGCACCGGTGAGCCCGCGCAGGGCCGCCGCGGAGGGCTCGGCCCCGCGCAGCAGGGCGCGTACGGCCGCCTCGGTGTGGTCCCGGACGGCTTCGCGTACTCCTTCGAGCGGTTGGCCGGCGTCGTCGAGGGCTTCACCGAGCGGCTCGACCTGTCCCGGTACGCGGTGTACGTCTTCGGCTTCGACGCCCCGGACGGCTTCCGCCTCGCCCTTCACCGCCCCGAACGAGTCGCCGGCCTCGTCGTGCGAAACGGCAACGCCTACCGGGAGGGCCTGTCCGAAGCGGCCCGCGAGTTCACCGCGCTCACGCCCCAGACCCCCGGCGCCGAAGCCGCGGTCCTCGACCTGTTCACCCCGGCCGCCACGCGCCCAGTACGAGGGAGGCACCGCCGATCCCGCGCCGGTCGCCCCGGAAGGGTGGCTGCTGGACCAGTCCTGGACCGGCCCGGCCACAAGCAGGCCCAACTGGCGCTCGCCTACGACGACAAGAGCAACCTCGCCGCCCACCCGGACCGGCAGGCGTGGCCGCGGGAGCACCGCCCGCCGACGCTGATCATCCGGGGCACCGGCGACCCGTTCTTCACCGGGTCCGGCGCCCGCGCCTACCTGCGCGACGTACCCGACCCCGAACCGCACCCCCTCCCCGCCGGCCACTTCGCCCTGGAGGACCACCTCCCGGAGATCGCCCCGCTCGTCGCCGGCTTCCTCGACCGGTCCTGGGCCTGGCCCGCCCGTACACGAGGCCCCTCACCGCCGACATGACGCCGCGTCACGCACGAACCGCCCGCCGGGCCGGAAGCCACGCGGCTGGACGGGGTACACCGATCTCCTTACTTCGTGTCGAACAATCCGGTTATCTCCTCATGTGCTTACGTTTCCGATGAGTCCTTCCCCCTTCCTCACCTGGGAGACAGAGCATGCGTCAGTCCGTACGTACCCGGGGTGCCGGAATCGCCGTGGCGGCCGTGGTGGCCGGTTCGGTCGGCGCGGCGATGGCCGTCGCCTCGCCGTCCCCCGCACGGCACCAACCGGCCGCCTCGGCCGCCACGGCCTTCTCGGCCCAGGCATCCGCGAAGAACGTGCGCGCCTGGCAGCAGTTCCGGGTCCGCGGTGTCGCGAGGAACGTGCCGCCCGGCAGCCGGGTCACCCTCCAGCAGAAGGTGCGCGGCGGCGGCTGGGCCACCCTCCCCGCGTCGATGAACACCAACTCCCGGTCGATGTACAACATGCGCGTCGTGCTCGGCATGAAGGGCCACAACAAGCTGCGCCTGGTCGACAGCGGCAGGCGGGCCGTCTCCCCGGTCATCGACGTCTGGGTGCGCTGACCCCCCCGCACGCCACCCGGCGCGCACACGCGGACGCCTCCACCGGTTCGACCGGGGAGGCGTCCGTGTGTCCGGGGCCCGCCGCCGCGCCCCGGCCCGTCGCCCGGGGTACGGCTCAGCCGCGCGCCAACTCCTCCGCCGTGCGCGCCACCGCCTCGCGGGACACCTCCAGGGCCTCGCGGGACGCCTCCCGCGCCCGGCGCAACCTGACCCGGCCGTACCGGAAGAGCGCCGAGGCGCCGGTGGCGTACGCCAGGGTCAGCGCCCCCGCGGCGACCTCCGGCGACCACGCCCGGGCCAGCCGCTCCTGGAGGGCCGCGTGCGCGGTCAGCGCCGCGAGCAGACCGCACGCGCCTCCTGCGGCGATGGCCGACAACCCGCCCCGGGCTCCCTCGACGGCCTCCGTCACCGTGCCGCCCAACTCTTCGCGTACGCTCATCGCTTCCTCGACCACCACGGCCACCACGTTCTCGGCTGAATCCGGCATGTTGCCCGCCTACCCGCCGCGTCCTCGCTCATACGGGGCGGCGGAGGCGGCGGCCGTCGAGAGCCGGCGGCCCGCTTCCGGTGCCTCGGCGGCCGGCCGGCGAACGGCGCGGGGCACGACGGCGGCCGGCCGGGGCCGCGCCCCGGGTGGCGGGGCCAGTGGCCGGACGGACCGTTGCCACGGGGAACACGGTCGCTGCCACGGGGACACGGGCGCACGGCCCACTCGCTCTCCTCGTATGCTGCGGCGGCACCTCCCTTCCCGCGCCGCTCCACGCGCCACGGGACGGGAGGTGCCGCTTCGGCCGCCGACCGCGGCCGGGGACACGGCACAGGCGTGCCCGTGCGCGCCGGGAGGAAGACGAGGTGGGATCCGATGAGGCCCAGGACATGGACGACGGCCGCCGTTTCGGCGGCGCTGCTGGTCGGCACCGCGCAGGTGAGCCCCGCGGGGGCGACCGCGCTGCCCGTCTGCCCGACGGTCTTCGGGCACGGCGGCTACCCGACCGGGGAGAACCCCTGGGAGCGTGACCAGATACGCCAGCCGAACCATCCGAAGGGCCTGGCGGCACAGAAGGCTTGGGGGGCGGGCGGGGTGGAGGCCGACCTCCAGCTCACCAAGAACGGCACCAAGGGCGTGATGTGGCACAACACCACGACCAACGGGCTGACCGGCACCCGCAAGCCGATCACGGAGCTCTGGTGGGCGACCGGAACCGAACAGCTCAAGGGCCGCACGATCACCCGCGGCCCGTACACCGGGGAGACCGTCTACACCTTCCGCGAGTGGCTCGACAGCGCCAGGTCCATGCGCCTGGTCCCTCTGGTGGAACTCAAGGGCGAGGCCAAACAGTCCCTGCTCAACAGTGACCCGGCCATCCGCGAGACGGCGTGGAAGGAGGTCATCGCGCCCATCTCGGAGCGGATCTCCTCACAGGAGATCATGATCTACACGCACGACGCCGCGCTCAAGCCGGAGCTCGACAAGCGCGTCAGGGAGGCGGGGCTCGCCGCCGCGCTCACGGGCCGCCCTTCCTGGGTCGACGGGATCGGCTGGGAGGAGCCGCCTCCGGCGGCTTCCGGCAACCACGCGTCGTGGCAGGCGGAGTTGGCACGGCTCGGCTCCACCACGGCGCCGGCGCGGATGGCCACCTCGTGGACGAAGGACTTCACGACCTGGCTGGACGGGAAGTGCGTCTGACGTTGCGGGGCTGACGGTCCGTCACCGCGGTGCGCGGGCCGTCCGGGCAGCGGTACGCGGGCCGTCGGGCAGCGGTACGCGGGCCGTCGGGCAGCGGTACGCGGGCCGTCGGGCAGCGGACGCGCGGACCGTCCCAGGAAGACCGGATCACGCAGGAGTCGGCTGTCGCCGGGCAGCGGGCGCGCGGGCCGTCCCTCCCCCGGCGCGTCCCGGCGGCGGGGCGCCTGTCCGGTCCGTACGCGAGGTGCGCCTCGCCGGCCGCCTTCCGGCCCACCGCCCCGGTGACCAGCGGGCCGCCGAGGCCGCCGCGGAAGGCCGCCGCCGGGACGGTCACCGCTCCCCCGGCGCGGGCGCGGTCCGTGGCGTACGCGAACGTGTCGGCGTCGGCCCCGGTCCCGGCCGGCGCGCCGGGCCGTCCCCGCGTCCGCCGGCCCTGGGCCGCCGCCCTCGGAGCTTCCGGGCGGGCGCCGGGGGCCGGACCGTGGTGCCGCGGCGGAACGGGGCAGGGCCCCCGGAGCGGGTGCTCCGGGGGCCCTGTCGTGATCGCCTGACCGGCGGATCAGGCGGGGGTGATGTTCTCCGCCTGCGGGCCCTTCTGGCCCTGCGTGATGTCGAAGGTCACCGCCTGGCCCTCCTGAAGCTCGCGGTAGCCGGTGGCGTTGATGTTGGAGTAGTGCGCGAAGACGTCCGGACCGCCGCCGTCCTGCGCGATGAATCCGAAGCCCTTCTCGGAGTTGAACCACTTCACGGTTCCGCTGGCCATGCTCATGCCTCTCAGTCGATATCGGGCCCGCACCGCGCGAGCCCGGAGGTGATCGCCCTGGTTCTCAGGCACTGCACAGCAAGAAGCCCACGCCTCGGCGTGGGCAGGAACTGCGAACCACGACATCTGCCCATGACGCTACACCGCGAAAACGCTCATCACCAGAGAGCAACTGCCCACGGTTCGCGGTCGCGTCGCCGCGGAGCCCCCACCGGTGGGCCCCGCGGCGGTGCCGTCCGCCGCGTCGTCCCGGGTCCCCCGAGCGGGGGGAAGCGCGGGGTCACAGGCGCCCGAAGGAGGTGGCGGCCACGGCTGCGAACGGGTGAAAGGCCAGGTCAGAGGCTGGTGTCCCGGGGACGGCGCGTACGCGGGCGGGCCCTGCGCGGCCCGGGCGCGGGTGCTGCCGTACCGCCGCCGAAGCGTGCCGCCGCGCGCCCCGAACAGGCGCCCCCTCCCAATGGCCTACGTCCTGCGGCCTACTTCCCGCGGAGCACGGTCGGTCCGTCCCGGGGCCGCCCTCGACGACGGGGCGGGCAGGGGCCGCTGCCCGCGGGGAGGGGCGTCGGGAGATCCGCGGCCCGCGAGGGCCGCCCGGCCTCGCCGCGCGCCGCGTCCCGTACCGCGGACCGGGCCGTGGGGGGGGCACCCCGGCACCGGCCGCGTCCCCAGGGGGTGCGCCGATCGGTCAGGTGGCCGGAAGGGACCGGCCGGAGGAGTCCGGTGACCTGCGGGGTGTCTGCCCGGCTTCTTCAAGTCTCGTCGTTCGGAACGGTTTTCACGGCGGAAGACGGGTTACGCGCACTGCATGAGCGAAACGGACAAGAACAAGAGCAAGGGCCCGACCACGGGCACGGGGTCGGCCAACGGGAAGGCCGGTGCCACCGGCACGGCCACGAGGACGGTCCGCCGCGCGGCCCGCACCGTCACCAACCGCGCCGACGGGGCCCGCCAGGAGACGATGAGCGCGCTCGCGAACCCGGCGCAGGCACTGACGTCCACGGTCGGCGTCGTGTGGCGCAAGGCCGCAGTGCCGGCGCTGGGCCTCCTCAAGGCCAATCCGGTCACCGCGGGCGGAGTCGCGGCGGCCGCGACGGCGGTGGCGGTCAGCGCCTACGCCGGTGGGCGCAGGTCCGTCCGGCGCACCTACGGCCCCGTCACCCGGCTGACGGGCGGCCGCCTCTGAACGGCCCTGCGGTGCGCCCCCGTCCGGCGTACCGGCGCCTCCCCTCTCACTGAGCCCCCCAGCCCGTGCCGGGGGGCTCCGGCCGTGCCGGGGGCGCGCCGTGGCGCAGGGTCCGGTCCAGGGGGGCGGAGAGGGCGGCTCCCCCGTCAGGACAGGAGCCGGTGGCGGTCGTCCGGAACCCCGGCGCCGTGGAGGAGCTCGCCCACCAGGGCGGCGATCTGTTCCGTCTCCAGCAGGAAGCCGTCGTGTCCGTACGGCGACGCGATCACCCGCACGTCGTCCGCCGACGGTATCCCGGCCGCCAGTCCCCCCTGCTGCGCCAGGGGGAAGAGCCGGTCGGAGTCGACGCCCGCCACGAGGGTCCTGGCCCGGACCCGGCGCAGGGCGGCGGCGACGCCGCCCCGCCCGCGGCCCACGTCGTGGGCGTTCATCGCCTCGGCCAGCACGACGTAGCTGGCGGCGTCGAAGCGGCGGACCAGCTTGGCGGCCTGGTGGTCGAGGTAGGACTCCACCTGGTACCGGCCGCCGTGCCGGGGGTCCTCCCCGCCCTGCGGCCGGTTGCCGAAGCGGGCCTCCAGCTCGGCCGCGGCGCGGTACGTGACGTGCGCGATGCGGCGCGCCGCGCCGAGGCCCGCGTGCGGCCCCCGGCCGGGTCCGGCGTCGTGGTAGTCGCCGCCCCGCCAGTGCGGGTCGGCGCGGATCGCGTGGAGTTGGGCGGAGGTCCACGCGATCTGGTCCGCGCTCGCCGCCGCCGGGCAGGCGAGCAGCAGCAGGGCGTCCACGCGGCCGGGGTGCGACACGGCCCACTCCAGTGCCCGCATCCCGCCCATGGACCCGCCGAGGACGAGCGCCCAGCGGTCGATGCCCAGCGCGTCCGCGAGGCCCGCCTCGGCCCGCACCTGGTCGCGCTGCGTCAGCCGGGGGAAGGCGCCTCCCCAGGGGCGCCCGTCCGGTCGCGGTGCGGCGGGGCCCGTACTGCCCTGGCAGCCTCCCAGGACGTTGGGGGCCACCACGAACCAGCGGTCGGTGTCCAGGGCGCGGCCCGGTCCGACCAGCCCGTCCCACCAGCCCGGTGTGGGATGGCCGGGCGCGGCCGGGCCCGCGACGTGGCTGTCACCGGTCAGCGCGTGCAGGACGAGCACCGCGTTGGAGCGGTCGGGCGCGAGCCGCCCCCAGGTCTCGTACGCCAGTCGGACGCCGGGCAGTCGGCCGCCGCCCTCCAGGTGGAGGGGTCCTTCCCGGTGGTGCCAGCGGCGGCGTCCCGGCGGGTCGCCCTCCCGCCACGCACCGGTGGCGGGAGGGAGCGCGGACCCGGGGGCGGTCGCGCGGGTGGCGGTCAGGACGCGCCCTTCGCCGCGCGGAAGCCCGCCTCCAGGTCCGCCTTGAGGTCGGCGAGGTTCTCGATGCCGACCGACAGGCGCACCAGGCCGGGGGCCGTCCCGGTCGCCGCGAGCTGTTCGGGGTCGAGCTGGCTGTGGGTGGTGGAGGCCGGGTGGATGATGAGGCTGCGCACGTCGCCGATGTTGGCGAGGTGGCTGAAGAGTTCGACGGCGTCGACGAAGCGCTTGCCCGCCTCGGCGCCGTCCCGCAGCTCGAAGGAGAGGACGGCGCCCGCGCCGCGCGGCAGGTAGCGCCGCCCCGCCTCGTACCAGCGGTTGGAGGGGAGCCCCGGGTAGTGGACGGCGGCGACCTCGTCCCGCTGCTCCAGCCACTCCGCCAGCGCCTGGGCGTTGGCGGAGTGGCGCTCGACGCGCAGGCTCAGCGTCTCGACGCCCTGGAGCAGCAGGAACGCCGAGTGGGGGGCGATGGCGGGCCCGAGGTCCCGCAGTAGCTGTACGCGCAGTTTGACGGCGTAGGCGCCGGCTCCGAGGGCCGGCCAGTACCGCAGGCCGTGGTAGCTGGGGTCCGGTTCGCTGAAGCCGGGGAAGCGCTCGGGGTGCGCGCCGAAGTCGAAGGTGCCGCCGTCCACCACGACGCCGCCGATGGTGGTGCCGTGCCCGCCGAGGAACTTGGTCGCCGAGTGGACGACGACGTCGGCCCCGTGCTCGATCGGCCGCAGCAGGTACGGGGTGGGGACCGTGTTGTCCACGATGAGCGGGACGCCGGCCTCGTGGGCGACGTCGGCGACCGCGCGGACGTCCAGGACGTTGCCGCGGGGGTTGCCGAGGGCCTCGGCGAACAGGGCCTTGGTGCCGGGCCGGATGGCGGACCGCCACGCGTCGGGGTCGTCGGGGTCGTCGACGAAGGACACCTCGATGCCGAACCGGGGAAGCGTGTGCCGGAAGAGGTTGTAGGTGCCGCCGTACAGGGAGGTGCTGGAGACGATGTGGTCGCCCGCGCCCGCGACGTTGAGGATGGCCAGGGTCTCCGCGGCCTGGCCGGAGGCGAGCGCCACGGCGGCGACGCCGCCTTCGAGCGCGGCGACGCGCTGCTCGAAGACGTCCTGCGTGGGGTTGTGGATGCGGGTGTAGATGTTGCCGGGCTCCGCCAGCGAGAACAGGTCGGCGGCGTGCCGGGTGTCGCGGAAGACGAACGAGGTGGTCTGGTAGATCGGCACCGCCCGTGCGCCGGTCGTCGGGTCGGGGGCGGCGCCGGCGTGGAGCTGCTTGGTCTCGAAGGACCACGCGGAGGTGTCGGGTCCGGTGTTCTCGTCGTCCGGGGTGTGTCCGGCGGTGACGGCGTCGATCGGCTGGCTCATGGTCTTCCTTCGTCGGCGCATGGCGCATGGCGCGCGGGTGCGGGGCGGGACGGGGCCGGGCTGGAGCGGGCTCGGGGCGCGGCGTACGGGCGCGCGGACGCGGTCGTACGACGGGACGCGCCACGGAGCGGGAGGGGTCACCGCGGTGCCGCGGGCCGCGCCCCGGAGCGGGGCGGGGCGGAGCGGGGTGCCGGAACGGCGAGGGGGGTCACCGGGGACCGTGACGTCCGGTCAGCGGCCGGTGCGACAGCCCGTGGTCGTGACGCGCGCGTAGTCCACGTGGCGGCGGGTCACGAGTACGGTCATGGGTTCAGGCAACCACGGCGGGGCGGCGCGCACCAGCGCCGCGGTGGGCTGGACCGCCCTTGGCAACGGGCTTTTATCACGGGGGCAACACCGGCTTCACGACAGCGCCGCGACACCGGGCCTTCCCGGGCGCGGCGAGGGCGGGGGCGCGGCGGGTCCGCCCGCCGCCGGGTCCGCCGCCGCGGCCGGGCCCCGCGCCGCAGACGGTCGGGGCGGGGCTACTGCGGGTTCCGCCCGGAGACGTCCCCGTCGGGGTCGTCGGGCAGGGCGACGCGTACGGTGATCCGCTTGCCGACGGGCTCCCGCTGGACCTCGAAGCCCTGGGCCACCGCCATCACGATCTCCAGCCCGTGCTGCCCGACCCTGCCCGGGTCGGCGGCGCGGGCCACGGGCAGCACCGGATCGCTGTCCCACACCGCCACCTCCACCGTGTCCCCGACGATCCGCAGGTCCAGCAGCGCGGGCCCGGGGGCGTACTTGTGGGCGTTGGTGACCAGCTCGCTCACCACCAGCTGCGTGAGGTGCATCGCACGCAGCGACACGGGCAGGCCGTGCTCGGCCTGGACCCGGGTGAGGAAATCCGCCGCGGCGTCGCGCCCTTGCGCGATGCAGGCGGTGCCGCCTTCCAGGGCGACGGTCGTCCGTATCGTGTGCGCCGTCGGCGCCGCCTGACCCTGGGCACCGTGTGCCGACTTCACCATGTCCATCCTCGCTCCCCCGTTCACGAACCCGCGTCTACCCGGCGCCTCCACCTCTCACACCTCCCTGTTCTGCGAGAAGTGGCGGACCGGTCCGGCCCGGCCCGCGCCGCGGGGCCGCCGCCTCAGTCCAGGAGGCCCAGCCGGACCGCCTGCACGCCCGCCGCGAAGCGGCTGTCGGCGCCGAGCTTGGCCACCAGCGAGGTCAGCAGACGGCGCAGGGTCCGTTCCGAGCAGCCCAGTCTGCGGGCGATCGCCTCGTCCTTCGCGCCGGCGGCGAGCAGGGCCAGCACTTCGCGCTCCCTCGGTGAGTAGTCCTCCGGTGCCCCGCCGGTGCCGGGGCGCCTCACCCTCGACGCCGCCGGGTGCCCGGTGGCCCAGTGGTGGTCGAAGACCCGGACGAAGGAGTCGGCGAGCCGTGTGCTGTGCAGGATGACGTCGCCCGAGGTCTCGTCCTGCCCGTCCGCGGTCCCGACGGCCATGACGGTCACGGCCCGGTCGAAGACGTTCAGGTGGAGCGGGACGGTCGAGGCCACGCGCACCCGGGCGCCGTGCTCCATCAGTACGGAGAGGTACTGCGCGACGCCGGTGCGCCGCAGGGCCGGCGCGGCCACCAGCAGGCGCAGGTCGACGCCGCGTTCCAGCAGCCGCAGGTCCGATTCGACGCCCTCTTCCAGGACCTCCCGCCCGGGGAAGCTGGTGCGCATGCCGAGGACCTGCGCCCGGCACAGGGCGTCCAGGTCCTCCATCCGCTTGCGCAGCCTGGCGCGGTCGTCGAAGAACTCCGCCTCCACGGTCTCCCGTCTGGTGGGCGCCATGCCCGGGAGCAGTCTCAGGACGTCGTCGACGGCTTCCAGGCCGCGGTGGAGCTCCTCCCGGTACCGGTCGATCCGCGACCGGTGTTCGGCGATCAACTCGTGCAGCGCCCGTTGGGGCGACCGCGCCTGCTGGCGCGTTTCATCGAGCAGCCGCCGCTCGGCGAGCCAGCGCCGTACGTCCCCGGGCAGCGTCCCCGCGTCGCCGGGTGCCCGGTCCCGCGCGCCGACCGTGCGGGGCTCCCGGGGCTGTGCCGTCCGCTGGAGGAGCACCTCGTAGGCGGCGCGGGCCGCGGCCGGGGCCGTGCCGTGCTCGTCGGCCGGCTCTCCCCGGTACGCCTCCGGCGTGCACGCCGGTGTTTCGGGCGGCCCTTCGGGGGGCCGGCGGGGGGTCTTCGGTGACATGGGCAGGACCATAGGGCCGCAGGTCGGACTTTGACCATGGTCGGGAACCTCTCCGTCCCCTCCGTGTCCGCCGGCGGTCATGCCTGATTCGGCCGTGGTCAACCCGCCATTACCGTCGGTATGTTCTTCGCCGCGCCGAGAAATCGCTTCGGTCCGTGGGGCGGAGACCCCTTCCCGCGGCCGTGGCCCGGCGCGTGCCGGCCGTCCCGTCACGAGGAACGGGAGGGCCGGGCGGACGGGTCCTCGACATGCCCGTCCCGATGTTCTGCCCCGCACCACGGCCGCACGGCGCCCGCCGTCGTGCCGCGCTGTTCCGCCCCGCGCGCCACCATCCCCAGCCGACCGGTCACCGCAGGTGCCCGCACGGTTTCGGTGGCGCACCCCCACGCACCGGCCGGGGCGACGCCCCCGGCCGGAAACACGATGAGGTGTTCGCTTCCCCATGCGCAGAAGTCACATCGGCGCCCTCGCCCTGGCCTTCCCCCTGGCCCTGTCCCCCACCGTCGGTACCGCCGCCTCCGCGGCCGAACCGACGCCCGCCCCGCTGCTGAAGGTGGCCGAGGCTCCCGCCGCGCAGGAGATCAAGGGCCGTTACATCGTGACCCTCAAGGCCGGGGCCGACCCGGCCGGTCTCGCCGAGGACGAGTCGGTCACGACGCGCCACCTGTACCGGAAGGTCCTCAACGGTTTCGCCGCGGACCTGAACGCCGGCCAGTTGGAGGCGCTCCGGCGCGACTCCCGCGTCCTGTCGATCGAGGAGGACCAGAAGGTCAGCGCCACGGCCACGCAGACCAACGCCCCTTGGGGCCTGGACCGCGTGGACCAGCGCAGCGGCCGTGACGGCGCGTACACCTACACGCGCAACGGCTCGGGCGTGACGGCGTACATCATCGACACGGGCATCGACACGGCCCACGCCGACTTCGGCGGGCGCGCCCGCAACGTCTTCGACGCCTTCGGCGGCAACGGCCAGGACTGCAACGGCCACGGCACGCACGTCGCCGGTACCGTCGGCGGCACCACGTACGGCGTGGCCAAGGGCGTCCAACTGCGCGGTGTGCGCGTGCTCGACTGTCAGGGCTCCGGTTCGTTCTCCGGCATCATCGCGGGCTTCGACTGGGTCCGGCAGAACGCCGTCAAGCCGGCCGTGGCCAACGCCTCGCTGGGTGGCGGCTACTCCGCGGCGCTGAACAACGCCGCGACCGCCCTGACCAACTCCGGTGTCCACCTGGCCGTCGCGGCCGGCAACGAGAACCAGGACGCCTGCAACGTGTCCCCGGCCAGCGCCTCGGGCACCATCACGGTCGCCGCGTCCGACTCCTCCGACCGCAAGGCGAGCTTCAGCAACTACGGCAACTGCACCGACCTGTACGCCCCCGGAGTGAGCATCACCTCGGCCCGTGCCGGTGGCGGCTCCACGGCGATGAGCGGCACTTCGATGGCCTCGCCGCACGTCAGCGGTGTGGCGGCCCTCTACAAGTCGGCCTACGGTGACGCCTCCAGTGCCACCGTCAACAACTGGCTGATCAGCAACAGCACCACGAACGTGATCGGCGGCAACGTCAGCGGCACTCCGAACCGCCTGCTGTTCAAGTCCTCGCTCTGAACCCCACTCCTCCTCTCCGTCCCGCCTCCGGCGCGTCCGGGGGGACTTCCCCTCGGACAGGGGTGGCGTTGTGACACCGGGTCCGGTCAGCGTGCTGCTGACCGGGCCCGGTCGTCGTCCCGCCGGGCCGGAAACCTGGTGACCCAGCCACCGCGGACCTCCCACGTGCCGCCGTCGGCGCTCGCGCCGCGCAGTCCGTGCAGGACTCCGGGGCCGGCCAGGGCCAAAACGCGCGGGTCGCACAGCGAACCGAAGCAGTAGGTGCGGGACGGCTCCCACGAGGTGCTGTGCCGCAGCCGCCGGGCCAGTTGGACGAAGCCCGGCACGGCCGCGGCCATCACCCAGGCGTCGGGGGTCTCCGCGGTCATCCGGCGGGCCGCCCGCAGCCACGAGGCCGCCGTCTCGGGCCAGTCGGCCACGGCGAGGACCGTACCGCCGCCCGCCTCCCACGCCTCGGTGAAGGCCGCGGCGGACTGCGAGGAGGCCGTGTCCCTGCTGTGGCCGACCACGACGGTCGCCGTCCGGGACCGCGGGGCCGTGAGGAGGCCGGTCAGCGCGTCCAGTTCGGCCGTCGTGTGCGGAGCGGGGCGGGGCGGTTCCCCGTGCAGCTCCCGCTCGGCCGGATCGACGAGCGGCGAGTCAACGGCCTCGGTACGGTGGTCGGGTTGCATCGGAGGGGCCTTTCCGTCGTCGGGGAGCGGGCCGTCCCCGACGACGCCCCGGGGCCGGGGCCGCGCGGAGGCGGGAGCGGTGCCGCCCGGGTGATACCGGCTTGGTTCACCCCACGTCTTTACGAACACCTCGACGAGCCCGTCGGTTGCACGGGCCCGGAGGCATCCGCGTGGGCGCCCCGGCCTCGCGCACCCCCACGAGGCCCGCCGCCGTCCACCGGCACGAGCGACCCCACCGGCACGAGCGACCCCACCGGTCCTACCAGCCCCACCGATCCTGCCAGCCCACCGGCCCTACCGGTCCCGCAGGTACGCCCCCGCGCGCGCCGCGGCCGCGGCGGCCGCGGCGGACCGGTCGGCGGCGGCCTCGTCGAGGCGTTCGCCGCTGGTCAGCAGGCGGTAGTAGAGAGGCGCGGAGACGGCCCTGATCACCTCGTACGGGTCGGTTCCCGCGGGCACTTCGCCCCGGTCGACGGCCTGCTGGACGCACGGGGCCCACTCCCGGACGCGGACGTCGTAGAAGCGGTGCAGGGCCTCGGCCGTCTTCGCGTCGCAGGTGGCGGCGGCGATCACCGCCTTGAACAGCGCCCCTTGCCGCGGGTCGGTCAACGTCCGCCACACCAGCCGGGCGTTGGCCCGCAGGTCGCCGAGCAGCGAACCGGTCTCGGTCCGGGGCAGCGACTGCTCGGCCATGTCCACCAGCAGATCGGCCACGAGGCCCGTCACCGTTCCCCAGCGGCGGTAGACGGTCGTCTTGCCCACACCGGCGCGGCGTGCGACGTCGGCGAGGTCGAGGTGCGCGAACCCCCGCTCCGCCAGGGCGTCCCCCGCCGCCCGCAGCACCGCTGCCCGTACGCGTGCCGTGCGCCCTCCCGGGCGGACGGTCCCCGGATCCGCGTCGTCAAACTCCATAACGGAACTCCTGTTCCCTTAGTCGCTCACAGCCGCTATGGTAGCGACCAGGCAAACGGGACCACAGACCCGTTAAGGGTCTGCGGGTGAGGGAGGAGCAACGATGGAGTACAGGCGACTGGGCGCGTCCGGGCTCAAGGTCCCCGCACTGAGCTTCGGCGCGGGCACCTTCGGCGGCCGGGGACCGCTCTTCGGGGCGTGGGGGAACACCGACGCGCGGGAGGCGCGGCGCCTCGTGGACATCTGCCTCGACGCCGGGCTCACGATGTTCGACACGGCCGACGTCTACTCCGGGGGCGCGTCCGAGGAAGTGCTGGGCGAGGCGATCAGGGGCCGCAGGGACCGGGTGATCGTGTCCACCAAGACCGGCCTGCCGATGGGCGACGGGCCGGGCGACGCGGGTTCCTCCCGCTCGCGCCTGATCACCGCGTGCGAGGACGCCCTGCGCCGGCTGGGCACCGACCACATCGACCTGTTCCAGCTGCACGCCTTCGACGCCGGCACGCCCGTCGAGGAGGTCCTCTCCGCCCTGGATGACCTGGTACGGGCGGGAAAGGTCCGCTACCTCGGGATCTCCAACTTCTCCGGCTGGCAGGCGATGAAGTCCCTGGCCGTGGCGGAGAGGTACGGCCACCCGCGCTACGTCGCACACCAGGTGTACTACTCGCTCGTCGGCCGCGACTACGAGTGGGAGCTGATGCCCCTCGGGCTCGACCAGGGACTCGGGGCCCTCGTCTGGAGCCCCCTCGGCTGGGGACGGCTGACGGGCAGGATCCGCCGCGGCGGGCCGCTGCCCGCCGGCAGCCGCCTGCACGACACGGCGGACTACGGGCCCCCGGTCGAGGACGAGCACCTCTACCGCGTGGTCGACGCCCTCGACGAGATCGCCCGGGAGACCGGCAGGACCGTGCCGCAGATCGCCATCAACTGGCTGCTGCAGCGGCCGACCGTGTCCTCCGTCATCATCGGCGCCCGCAACGAGGAGCAGCTCCGCCAGAACCTCGGTGCCGTCGGCTGGACGCTCGCGCCCGAGCACATGGCGAGGCTCGACGCCGCGAGCAGCCGGACGGCCCCGTACCCGTACTTCCCCTACCACCGCCAGGAGGGCTTCGCCCGCCTCAACCCGCCGGTGGGCACGGTCGCCCCCGCTCCCGGCGCGTGAGGCGGCTCACGCCCGGCGGCGGAACCGCTGCCGGCGGGAGGGGCGCTCCGCGCGCCGCGCCCAGAGGGCCTTCTGGACGAGCAGCGTCAGCGTGCCGGCGACGACGATGCCGAGCAGGTTCAGCAGCAGCTGCTCCGTCGACCCGCGGGTCTGGCCGAGCTCGCCGTACGACAGGGCGACCGCCGCGTTCGCCGCCGCCGGGACCGTCGTCACCGAGATCGCCACCCCGACCAGCGCGCCCGCCTTCGACGACGTCAGCGACAGCGTCCCCGCCGCGCCCGCCAGCACGGCGACGACGAAGGAGAACCAGTCCGGCGCGTAGATGAAGCCCGTGTTCGGCCGCTCGCCGTCCAGCCGTTCCACGGAGAACAACCCGACGGCGTCCATGAAGAGGCTGAACAGCACCGTGATCGCCATGGCCGCGGCGAAACCGACGAGGAGGGCCGTCAGCGACCGCCACGCCAGCCGCGGGGCGCGCCGCACCAGCGCCGTGCAGAACCCGGCGAGCGGGCCGAACTCCGGCCCGACCGCCATCGCGCCCACGATCAGGATCGCGTTGTCCAGCACCACACCGCACGCGGCGATCATCGTGGCCAGCGCCAGGAAGGCGATGTAGGTGACGGACAGCGTGGACTCCTCGTGCGTCGCTCCGGCCAGCTGTTCCCACAGCACCGCGTCCGCGCCCTCGCCCGGGGCCTCCTCCTCCGCCTCGTCGGCCCTTTTCGACAGGAGCAGGTCGACGTTCTCGACGGCGATCGCGCCGTTCTCGGCGAGGCCCCTCGCGCGCAGTTCGTCGATCAGCCCGTCGCCGACCTCGCGCGCCACGTCGAACATGACCACGTCGCCCGCGGGGTCGCGGGCGGCGCCCGGCAGCACCGCGAGGTGTGTGCAGCCGACCGTCCCCTCCACGAGCCGTACGATGTCGTCGGTCCGGTCGGCCGGCACGATGACCCGCAGATGCAGCACAGTGTCTCCTCCGTGTTTCCGTGGCGACACCCGCCGCACCCGGCGGCCGGCCCGCGCGCCACATCGTACGGGCGCGGGGGCGACGCGTTCGGGGCCGGACGGCGCCGCCGCGCCGGGCACGACTCCGGGGCAACCCCCGCGGGGCGGGACGCGTCTTCGCGGGCGAGCGGGCGGGCCGCCCACCCGCGAACGAAGGGGACGAGACCGACGTGATCAGTGACAAGGCCCGGAAGCTGTTCGAGGCGCTCGACCTCGACCACGACGGGACGCTGACCCGCGAAGAGGTGATCAAGGCCTTGCGGACGAAGGGGCCGACCCTGGCCGCGGCGGGTGATCTGCCCTTCTGGGGCGTGGGGGACGCCGAGGCGTCCTCCGCGCTGTTCGACAGCGCGGACCAGAACGGGGACGCCGTACTGACCCTGGAGGAGTTCGCGGCGGTGGTCGACCGCCGTTTCGGATGGCGCTGACCCCCGGCGGGGCGGCCCCGGGGAGCGGCCGTCCGTACTCCGCGAACCGCTCGCGGGGGGCATCGGCCGGCGCGCTTCGGCGTGACGCGGCTGCCCCGGGGTGCCGCGGAGCGCCCGGGGCGAGGGCCCCGCCACCGCTCGGACCCTCGACCGGTGACAGCCGAATCGTAAGGAGCGCAAATCGCTGCGCTCCTATACTGCGCTCCATGCGACCCCACCACGCCCCACTCCCCCGCGCCCCGTGGGCGCCGCGATGAACGAGACCTCCGGAGCCGGCACCGCGCACGGGACCGACGACCCGCCGACTGCGCCGGCCGCGCCGCGGCGACGCGTACTCGCCGACCTGACGCCGCTGCGCACCAGCCCGGACTACCGACGGCTGTGGATCGGCAACACGATCTCCTGGACCGGCCAGGGGATGACCACCCTCGCGATATCCCTCCACGTCTACGAACTGACGGGATCCAGCTTCTCCGTGGGTCTGGTCGGCCTGTTCACGCTCGTCCCGCTCGTCGCGTTCGGGCTGTACGGGGGCGCTGTGGCGGACGCGGTCGACCGCCGGCTCCTCGGCCTGGTCAGCGCGGTCGGGCTGGCCGCGCTCTCCGCGGTGCTGGCCGCCGGCGCCGTCGCCGGGTTCCACCGGGTGTGGTTCCTCTACGCGGTGGTGGCCCTGCAGGCGGTCTGCGGGGCGGTCAACTCGCCCGCCCGCAGCGCGATGATCCCCCGCCTCCTCCCGAAGGAGCAGCTCCCGGCGGCCAACGCCCTGTCGTCGATGACGACGACCTCCGGGTCCCTGATCGGCCCCATGCTGGGCGGGCTCGTCGTCGGGGCGTGGGGGTACGAGGCCGCCTACCTGATCGACGCCGTCGCCTTCGGCGCCGCCCTGTACGCGATGTGGCGGCTGCCCGCGATGCCGCCGCACCGCACCGAGGGGGCGAAGCGGCCGTCCGTCCTGGACGGGCTGCGGTTCCTGGCCACCCGGCCGAACGTGCGCATGACGTTCTACACCGACTTCTGCGCGATGGTCCTCGCCCACCCGCGGGCGCTGTTCCCGGCGATGGCCGTGCTGTCGTACGGGGGCGACGCCCGGACGACCGGCCTGCTCGTCGCCGCGCCCGCCGTCGGCGCCCTCCTCGGCGGCGTCTTCTCCGGCTGGCTGGGCCGCGTCCACCGCCACGGCCTGGCCATCGTCCTGGCCGTCGCCTCGTGGGGGGCCGCGATCGCCGTGTTCGGCCTGACCCGCCACCTCTGGCTGGGCCTGGCCTTCCTCGCCGTCGCCGGCTGCGCGGACACCGTCTCGATGGTCTTCCGCTCCACGGTGCTCCAGGCGGCCGTCCCCGACGACATGCGCGGCCGTCTGCAGGGCGTCTTCATCGTCGTGGTCGCGGGTGGCCCCCGGGCCGGCGACTTCCTGGCCGGGACGGCCGGTGACCTCTTCTCACCGTCCGCCGCCGTGGTCGCCGGGGGTGTCGCGTGCGTGGTCGCCGTGGGCTTCCTGGCCCTCGCCCGCCCCGGTTTCCTCCGCTACGACGCCCGGACCCCGCAGGCGTGACCCGCGCGGCCCCGGCCCCGCCTCCGCCGGGACGCGCGCCGCCGGGGCCGGGTCGCGCGGAGGGGTCGCGCCGCCCGCGGTGCGCGGCGAGGAGCCCGCTCCGGTGCGGGGCCGGTACACGTCCGTCGCTCATGCCACCGCCGCGCCCGCCGCGCGGGGGCGCGTGCCGGGACAGCGGTGGAGACGGCCGCGGCGCACGACCGTCCCGCCCGCCGCAGTGGACGGCCGGACGCCCCGAGCCGTTCGGCCGCTTCCCGCACCGCAGGCCGGTAACCCGCCGGCCTCGCGGGCGGGGGGCCTTCGTGAGACCGTGCCGCGCGCGGGGCGCCCGCGCCCCTACCGGGTCGGCGCGGGTGTCCGGCACCCTGCCGGCACGCGCCCGGCCTCGGGGCGGTCGTCCCCACCGCCTCCACACGACACGGTCCGCGCCGCCCTCTCCGCGTACGTCCTCGCGCGGGAAGACGCGTCTCCCCCAGCCGTGGGCTCGGCGGTCGGGGCCACGGCGACGTGGCTTCCCCGGTCGGGGCGGCCCGCGCACGGCCGCGGCCGAGCGCCTGATCGGGCGGCGGAGCGGTCGCCGGAATTTCCTCGGTACCGGGCCGCATACCCGTACCGATCGGGGGCACCAGGAGTTCGACCCGAGCTCGCGCGTCGACACCCCCCGACCGGCGCCGGGCACCCGGCCCCGCCACCCTCCTGTCCCGGTGGCGGGGCCAACCCCTTTCACGACCCCGGCCACTCCCCCCTCCGAGCCGGCGGCCGGGGCCCGGACCGTAAAACCGCGGACGCGGGAGCGCGCACCGACGCGTGTCAGCCGTAGGCACGGTGGCACAGGTCGGCGAGGGAACGGTCCACGGTGCCGCGCGCCGCCTGGCACAGGTCGCGCATCCGGACGGTCTGCCGCGGCGCGGGCCGGGGCACCGTGATCGACGGCTTCCTCCCCCGCCCGCCGCGCTCCGGTTCCCCGGCCCCGGTCCGCCGCGCCCGCCCCGGCGGGTCCGCCCGGTGGTCCTTCGGCCCGAGCCTCCGGGGCGGCGCGCCGGTCGGTGCGGCGCCCCGGCCGGTGGCCGTACGGCGCGGGGTCGCCGCGCCCGGGACCGGGTCCGTGCCGGCCAGTTCCTCACGCGGGGCGGGCGGTGTCGGGGACGCCGGTGCGGGCGGGCGGCTCCCGGCCGGTGACTTCCCCGGCACGGGCGGGGTGGGCGGGCCGCCCTGCACGGACACGCATCCGGCGAGCGCGAGCACGGTGGCCAGGACGGCGGGCACGAGCCGGTGCGTTCGCATGGGGCCACAGTGCCCGCGCGCCGGGCCCCCGGGGGGCAAAACGCCCCCTCGGCCACCGTGACGGGTGAGGGCGAACGGCCGGTGACTGACGGGTGGGCGAACGGCGGTGCGCCGTCAGCAGCGGCGCAGACCGTGCGCCGAGGGGTCGGCGTCGAAGGAGGAGGACGTGTGGACCGCGGCGGCCGGGACGAAGCCCGAGGCGCCGTGGTCGTCGCCCGTGGTCTTGTACCAGGTGCGGTTGCCGCCCGCGTGCAGCGAACCCGTGGTCCAGCAGTTGAACCAGCTGTACGTGGTGCGCAGGGTGTCGACCTGCCAGCTGTCCGTGGTGTGGGGGTAGTTGCGGATCGAGGTGGGGGCGTTGTTGCCGCACCACAGGACGCCGTTGGACCGCACGCCGCATATCTGGATCACCGACGCTTCCGCCGTGGCGGGCACGGCCACGGCGGTGAGAGCGGCGAGAGCGGTCGCGGCGGTGCAGGTGGCGAGGGCTCGGCGCAGGGACAACGGTGACTCCCGTGGTGTGAGGGGGCGGTGTTTCGGTAGCGGGGACGCGGGTGGACGGCTGGTGGTTCCGGCGCCGGTACGCGGAGGGGGAACGGCCCCGGCGGACGCGGCGGGAACACGCCTGCCGGTGGCGGCGACGACCGCCCGCGCACGAGGCTTCGGCGGAATGCCGGACCCGCCCCTGTACCGACGGCGCCGGGTCCCGGGGGCGCACCGGGGCGGGAGGGCGGGCGGTGAGCGGCACGTACGACGAGTTCAGGACGGCCGCCGAGCGGTGGGACCGCGTCCAGCCGCTCTTCGAGGCCGAGGAACGAGGCCGGCGCGTCGGGCGGGCCGTGGCCCCGTGGGGCGCCTTCGCCACGCCTCCGCCTCGGGAGGGGAAGCCCCGAGCGATCCGTCACGCGACCGCTGAGGCGTGTCGGAAGGGCGAGTTCGAGGGTCGGCACCCGCGTCCCGATCGCGCCATCCCGTCGTGACGGGTGCGCACGCCGGTGTGCGCACTGATCCACCGGCTCGCGCCGGAACGCCCCGGCGCCCGCGCACCACGAGGTCCGACGACCGCCTCCGCACGCCGGGGCGCGGCCCTTCTCCTCCCTCCCGTCCAGGCAGGAGCCTTGGCCATGCTCCACCGGAACGTCACCACTCCCAGGAGGTACTCATGGTGGTTTCGCGCTCCTTCGCCACTGTTGCCCTGGCCGGGTTACTCACGGCCGGAACGGCCATGGCACTGGCCTCTCCGGCCTCGGCAGCGAGCCGGTTCGACGACGGCAGCTTCGAATACCCGACCGCCCCGGCGAACTCGTTCACGACGCTCTCCGGCGGCCAGTCCATCGGACCGTGGAGGGTCACCAGCGGGGCGGTGGACCTCATCGGTGCCGGGTTCTGGCAGGCCGCCGAAGGGGACCAGTCCGTCGACCTCAACGCCACACGGCCCGGAACGGTGTCGCAGACCTTCACGACGACCGCGGGGAAGGAGTACACCGTCACCTACTCGCTGGCCGCGAACCCGGAGGGCGGCCCTGCGGTGAAGACGGGCCGGGTCCTGGTCGACGGGCAGAACTTCCAGGACTTCTCGTTCGACTCCACGGGCAAGACGCGCGCCGCCATGGGCTACGTGACCCGGCAGGTGACGTTCGTGGCCAACGGGCCGACGACGACGCTCGGGTTCACCAGCACGGTGCCGGGCGCGTACGGCCCGGTCGTCGACGACGTACGGGTCGACACGTGCTGCGCGTGCTGTTGCTAGGCGAGGCGGTCGCCGGGGCCCTCACGGCCCGGTGACGACGCTCCCACGCGAACGCCGGAGGCCGTGCCGGTCGGAGACGTCCGACCGGCACGGCCTCCGGGCCGTCCGGCGCCCGCGGCGCGGTCGCGCCACGGGATCCCGCCACCGGTCCGGCGTCCCGGCCTGCCCGCGCCGGGTGCCCGCGGCCGGGGGCCGCTTCACCGACGCCCCGGCGCAGGACGCCGGCGTCCCCACAGGGCTCCCGCGCGCGGAAGCGCGGTCGCCGCGGGCAGGAGCGGCGGGCCCACGGCTGCGGCGGGGGATGCCTGCGGGGAAAGGACGGCTCCGTGCCCCGGGTGGGGGCCACGACGCCCCTCCCGTGCCGTAGGCGGCCGGGCGGGTGCCGCTGCCGGGGCGGACGCCCACCTCCCCCGGCGCCGGGGCCGTCATGCGGTCCGACGGCGGCCCGGTCGTGCACGACGCGGCGGTACGGCGCGGTGGAGCAGCGGCACCACGCTCCGGCCCCGGGTCCGCGCCGGTGGACCGCCCGGCGTACGGGACGGGCGCCGTCCCGTCTCGCCGGGCTCGGGGCGGAGGGCGGGGCCCGGTCTCAGGCGCTGCGGTGGGCGAAGGCGCCGCCGTCGGCGAAGACCAGCCCGGCGAAGCGTTCACCGACGCGGCGGTGGGTGGCGGCGTCCGGGTGGAGCCCGTCGGGCAGCGGGAGCTCCGCGAAGTCCGCCTCTCCGTAGAGGGCGCGGCCGTCGAGGTGGTGCAGGTTCGGGTCCCGGGCCGCCCGCTGCTCCACGATGCGGGCCAGCTCGTCCCGGATGACGCCCAGGGTGAGTTTCCCGCTCGCGCGTTCCGCCGGGTCGCCCATGGCGCGGAACCGCAACCGCCCGGTGCTCAGGCTGCTGAAGTCGGGGGCGCTGGGGCCGGGGGTGTCCTCGTGGAGGGGGCACAGGAGGGGCGAGACGACCAGCAGCGGCGTGGTCGGGTGGCCTTCGCGGATGGTGTCGAGGAAGCCGTGGACCGCGGGGGTGAAGGCGCGCAGGCGCATCAGGTCGGTGTTGACCAGGTTGATGCCGATCTTGACGCTGATCAGGTCGGCGGGTGTGTCGCGGAGCACGCGGGCGGTGAACGGGTCGAGCAGGGCGCTGCCGCCCAGGCCCAGGTTGACCAGTTCCACGCCTCCGAGGGAGGCGGCGAGCGCGGGCCAGGTGGTGGTGGGGGTCGCGGCGTCGGAGCCCTGGCTGATCGAACTCCCGTGGTGCAGCCACACCCTGCGGCCGCTGTCCGGCGCGGGTTCGACGGGCGCGTCGGTGCGCAGGGCGACGAGTTCGGTGGTCTCGTCGTGCGGCAGCCAGATCTCGACGTCCTTCGTGCCGTCGGGCAGGCCGGTGAAGCGGAGGGTGCCGGGCTGCCCGGGCCGGTGCTCGACGGTCCCGGTGGTCATGTCGATGGTCAGGGTGTCGCCGCCCTCCACGCTGGCCCGGCCGGCCGGGCGGCCGTCGACGAGCAGCTCGTACACGCCGTCCGGGCGGGGCGGGGCGCCCACGTAGACCCGTTTGGTGGGTACTGCGTCCAGCTCGACGGCGGTGGCCCCGGTGCGGAAGGCCAGGCGTACGCCGGAGGGCTGGGCCTCGGCCATGGCCAGTTGGCCGTCGGCGCACTGGGCGCGGGCCCAGGCGGGCAGGCGGTGCGGCAGCACACCGCGCTCGGTGCGTTCCACTTCGAGGGCGCCCCGCAGGAGGTCCGCGGTGACGGGGGTGGTGATCCGGTCGTCCTGGGTGTGCATGGTCTCCACCTGTCGGTGACGTGTGCGGTGCGTTCGGCTGGGCCGGTACGCGGGCGGGCGCGCCCCGGGTCCGGGAGCGGCCCCGGTCATGCCGCGGGCCAGTTCCGCAGCAGCGCGTCGAGGGCGTCGATGATCCTCGGCCAGGTCTCCTGCGGGTCGGGGGCGCTGTGGCTGAACCCTCCTGCCGCCTCCAGGCTGACGTAGCCGTGGAAGACACTGCCCAGCAGCCGGACCGCGTGCGTCTGGTCCGGCTCCGCCAGGTCGTAGCCGCGCAGGATGGCCCGGGTCATCCGCGCGTGCCTGCCGCCCGCGCTGACGGCGGCCACCGCCGGGTCGAGGCGCATCTGGGCGGCGGCGTAGCGGCCGGGGTGCTCCCGGGCGTAGTCGCGGTAGACGTTCGCGAAGGCGGCCAAGGCGTCCTTGCCGGCCCGCCCGGCCAGCGCCGCGGCGCCCCGGTCGGCGAGTTCCTCCAGGGCGAGCAGGGCGATCCTGGTCTTGAGGTCCTGGGAGTTCTTCACGTGCGAGTACAGGCTCGCGACCTTGACGTCGAACCGCCTGGCGATCGCCGAGACGGTCACCTGGTCGAAGCCGACCTCGTCGGCCAGCTCCGCGCCCGCCTGCGCCAGGCGTTCCGCGGTCAGTCCCGCGCGGACCATTTCCTTCCCTTCCTTCGGCCGGATGCATCAGCCATTAACCTCTTACCTAATATCTTTAGGTAAGCTACCACATCCTGTAGGCGAGGGGCGTCCGACGCCGGGTGGGGTGCGGCACGGCCGGGCCCGCCCCCGGTGGCGAGCACGGCTGTGCCAGGGGCGTTCGGGGGCGTGGGCGGGCCCCGCTCCGCGTCTGCAAAACCCTTGGTGCCTTCGGGAACGGGACCCTAGGGTCGTCCCCATGACGATCATGGGCCCACACGACATCGACGAGGCGGTCACCGCCACCGCCTCCGCGCTCCGCGACGTGACGGGCCGGGACTGGTCCGTTCCGGCGGCCGGGCTGGAGTGGAGCTGCTTCGACACCGCCGTCCACATCGCGAGCGACTTCGTGGGCTACGCCACCCAACTGACGGGCCGCGCGACCGACGGGTACGCCCCCTTCGACATCGTCGCCGGACCGGGCGCCACCCCCGAGGGCCTGGTCCGCGTCCTGGAGGCCACCGGCGGGCTGCTCTCCGCCGCCGTCCTCAGGACGCCCCCCGACGTGCGCGCCTGGCACCCGTACGGCGACGCGGGCGGCGACGGCTTCGCGGCCATGGGCGTCGTCGAGGCGCTGGTGCACACCCGGGACATCCTCGACGCCCTCGGCGCGCACGGCTGGCAGCCGCCCGGGCACCTGTGCGCCCGGGTGCTGGAGCGGCTCTTCCCGCAGGCCCCGCGCGGAGGCGACCCCTGGAGAACGCTGCTGTGGGCCACCGGCCGCGGTGAACTCGACGGTCTGCCCCGCCCGGGGGCCTGGCGCTGGTACGCCGACCCGATCCGCTCCGAGCGGCTCGTCCTGTGCGAGGTGTCCCCCGTGGTCGCGGCCGATCTGCACGGCGGCGGCAGCGGCGGCTTCGCCTGGGCCGAGGGGGGCCCGGAGGAGGGCACGCGGTTCGCCGGGGGCCTGGTGGTGCGGGCGCGCGAGGCCGGCACGTACCGGCCGGGTTGGGGCACGTACGCCATCGTCCGCGCCTCCGACCGGCGCGCCGTGGGCGGCATCGGCTTCCACGCCGCCCCGGACGCCGACGGCGAGGCCGAGATCGGCTACGACATCGTGGAGTCCGCGCGCGGCCACGGCTACGCCACGGAGGCGCTGCGCGCCCTGGTCGACTGGGCCTTCACCCACCCGGAGGCGAAGGTACTGCGCGCCACCGTCGACCACGGCAACGCCCCCTCGCACGCCGTCGTCACCCGGGCCGGGTTCACACCGGCCGGTTCCACCGACGACAGCGTCCGCTACGTCCTGCCCCGGCGCCCGATCACGGGGGAGCAGGGCGAAATCCGGTGACCGAAGACCACGCGGGCAGCAGGATGGCCCCATGACCACATCGGATCCCAAGACCGATCTCCGCTTCTCCCTGCAGTCCGCCCGCGACGCCCTGCTGTGGAAGCTCGAAGGGCTCTCGGAGTACGACGTCCGCCGCCCGCTGACGCCGACCGGCACCAACCTCCTGGGCCTGGTGAAGCACGTGGCCGGCGTGGAACTGGGCTACCTCGGCGACACCTTCGGCCGGCCGTCCGGCGAGCCGCTGCCCTGGCTCGAAGACGGTGCCGAGCCCAACGCGGACATGTGGGCCACCGCCGAGGAGTCACGCGAGTTCGTCGTGGGCCTCTACCGCCGGGCGTGGGCGCACTCGGACGCGACGATCGACGCGCTGGCGCTGGACACGACCGGCAGGGTGCCGTGGTGGCCGAGCGGCAGGGACGAGGTGACGCTGCATCACGCCGTGACGCGGGTGATCGCCGACACGCACCGGCACGCCGGTCACGCCGACATCCTCCGGGAGCTCATGGACGGCGCCGTCGGGATGAACGAGGGCAACGACAGCATGGCGCCGGTCGACCCGGCGTGGTGGGAGGACCAGCGGAACCGGCTGGAGCGGGTGGCTCGGGAAGCCGGCCGGGACGTGTGAGTCACGGCGGCCCCGGTGCCGCGGGCGCAGCGGCCGGGGCGCCGGGACGGCCGGAGCGGCGGAAGCATCCCCCGCGGTCACCCGCGCCGCGCCGGTCCCCGTTCCGCGTCGGCGGTTCCCACCGCCCCGGTGGGGCCGGCTGCGCGCCCGGGGGCGCGGGCGACGGGGGCGGCCCCGGCCCGTCCCCGACTCCCTGCCGCGAGGACGGCGCGCCCGCCGGTTCGGCCGTGCGCGTCCGCGGCCGGACCGGGCCCGGTCCTCACCCGGTCCTGACGGGGCCGCCCGTGACCTTCCGGGCGCCGCACCACGCTGGACCCGCACCGCGTCCGGGCCCGCGCACCGCCGGTCGGGGTCGGTGTCGGCGCCCCTCCGCCGCACCGCTCAGGCGCGGTTCGGCACCCGGCCCAGGGTGCGGATCGGGCGGGCGGCCAGCAGGGCGGCGGCGGTGAAGAGGGCGAACACGACGCCCACCAGGAGCACCTGATCGGTACCGAACGCCCCGGCGGCCGGACCGGCCAGCGCGCTGCCGACCGGGAACATGCCCACGGAGCCGGCGACCTCGTAGGCGTGGACGCGGTTGAGCATCTCGCCCGGCACCTGGGTCTGCACGCTGGTGGCCCACATGACGCCCCAGAAGGTGATGCCGACCCCGACCGCGACCTGGGCGACGGCGAGCAGCCAGACCGGCCAGTCGAGCACGATGCCGAGCGGGTAGAGCGGGTAGGCCAGCATCGCCACGGCCCCGGCGGCGAGCGGCCGCTCGGGCTTGTAGCGCAGGGCCAGCAGACCACCGGCCACGGTGCCCGCGCCGAACGCGCAGTTGAGCAGGCCGAAGGCGGTGGCTCCGTGCTCGGGCACGATCACCCCGGCGGTGATCGACAACTGCGGCCCCCAGGAGAACACGGCGAAGAACATCCAGATCACCATCACGCCCCAGAGCCAGCTGCGGCTGCGGACCTCCTGCCACCCGACCACCAGGTTGCGCCACAGGCTCTCACCGGCCGGCGGCGCGGGCACCACCCCCAGCCGGAGCGCGAGCAGACAGGCCGCACTGGTCCCGTAGGCGACGGCGGAGATCACCATCACCCAACCGGTGGCGCCGAGTCCGACCAGCACACCGGCCAGCGCGGGGCCGCCCAGCGCGGTGAGCGCCTCGGAGATGCGCAGCACCCCGTTGGCGCCCTGCACGTCCCGGGCCACCAGCGGGACGGTCGAGGAGGCGCCCGGCTGGAACATCGCGTTGGCGACACCGGCCACCACCAACAGCGCGTACAGGTGCCAGAGGTGGTCGATGCCCTGGAGGAAGAGGAAGGCGAGCAGCACGTGGGCGGTGAGGTTGGCCAGGTCCGCGGCGATCATCAGCCGGCGGGCGGTGAAGCGGTCCGCGAGCACCCCGCCGAACAGCACCAGCCCGGCGAACGGGCCCACCAGGAAGGCCATCGCGTTCCCCGCCGTGCTCAGGCCGTACCCGGCGCTGAGCAACCCGGCCGAGACCGCGACGGGCAGCATGGCCCAGCCGAGCAGGCCCGCGCTGCGGGCGGTGAAGTAGTACTGGAAGTTGCGGGACCAGATCGCCGGTTGTCCGGTCGGCGGCGCCTCGCCGGGCCGGTCCTGGATCTGCGAAGACGCCACCGCCGCCGTGTGGTCTGCCGAGCGTTCTTTCATGACTTTTCCATACTCCAGCGGTAGGTCGTGATCTTCGTGGTCGAGTGGCCGCTCGCCGTCGGCGCCGGGTGGCGCGGGCGCGGTGGCCGTCCGGTCCGTGAGCTGCGGGCCGCGGGCCGTGGTGAAGCGGTCGCGGTCCGCGGCTCGCGGTCCGCGACGCGCATCGGGACGACCGGTTGCCTCCCCCGCCCCGCCGAGGGCCGCCCCGCGCCCGGCGGGAACGCCGGACGGCTCGGCGTCTCACCCCGCGCCGCGCGGCGGGTCGTCGCCGGTCCGCCGGAACGCCTCGGGGGCGGCAGCCGGTTCGAGGCGGGGGTCGAAGCCGTCCGGCGGACTCGCCGCCGACCGTCCGCCGGTCCCGGCCCGGGCGGGCGACGCGATCAGTTCTCCCACGGTGACCGGTTCCAGGCCGCGTCCGAGCAGGCCCTCGATGATCGACGGAAGGGCCCGCACGGTCTGGCCGCGATCGCCGGCGCCCTCGTGCATCAGCACCACCGACCCCGGTCCGGCGGCCTCCAGGACGGTCGCGGCGATCCGCTCCGGCCCCGGCCTGGCCCAGTCGCGGGAGTCCACGTCCCACAGCGTCAGGGTCGCCGGATGCCCCTCCAGCGCGGCCAGCACCTCCGGGCTCAGCGCGCCGTACGGCGGGCGGAACCGTGTCGGGGCCTCGCCGGTCACCCGGGCCACCGCCTCCGCCGTCCGGTCGATCTGCTCGCGCAGTTCGTCCGGTGTCAGGTCGGGCAGGAAGGGGTGCGACCAGGAGTGGTTGCCGAGTTCGTGGCCGGCCGCGGCGATCCGGCGCACCTCGTCGGGCAGCGCCGCGACGTGGTGGCCGACGCAGAAGAAGGTCGCCCGGACGCCGTAGCGGTCCAGGATCTCCAGGATCCGGCGGGTCTGCACCGGGTCGGGGCCGTCGTCGAAGGTCAGCGCGACCCGCGGCGTGTCCCGGCGGCCGTGCTCGAAGCAGCGTCCGGCCGCCGTCAGCGCGGCCTGCATCGGCTCGCTGCGCCGCACGCCTTCGAAGTACTCGTCGGCGCGGCCGGTCAGGCTGCCCCCCTCGGCGGTCACCCGGGCCAGGGCGCCGGGCGCGCTGCGGGCCTGCTCCGCCAGTCGGCCGGCCGGGACGGAACCGAACCGCGGCCGGGGCGGCAGCAGCCAGGGGTCGGCGCGGTAGACCTCCAGGCCCGCCGCCGTCATCGGCCCGTCGAGCAGGCCGTTGGTGCTGTCGATCACCACGGCCAGCGGTTCCTCCTCGCCCAGGTCCCGCAGCCGGGCGATGAGTTCGGCGACCTGGGCGGCGCCCCACCTGCTCGGCTCCGCCACCCGGCGCCCCGCGCCGTCGAGGACCTCGACCTGATAGCCCGTGCCCGTCCAGGCGATTCCCGCGTACCGCATGGTCATCCGTCCCCCAGGGCGATCGCCTCGGCGACCACCGATTCCTCGACTCCGCGCAGGAAGCGCTCCATCCCCTCGCGGGTGAGGACTGCCGGGTCGGCGGTCATGGCGAGTTCCAGGGCGCCCGGGGCGGTCAGCACGTCCACCGCCACGGAGACGTTCGCACGGGGCAGGAACTCCGTCGGCCAGCTCAGTTCGGTCCGGCCGACCAGCTCGCCCAGCGCGGCCCGCGGCCGCTCGACCGCGTCGAACGGCCCGTCGGCCGGGTCCCGGGTGTCGTTCCACCAGCACGAGTGGTCGGCCGCCTCGCCGCGTTCGACCAGCCGCGCCACCTCCCGGTCCAGCGCCCACTTGTCGTACCCGGCGTGGCGGAACGCGCTGAACGAGACGGACCGCGTCCGCCGTACCGCGTCCTCGAAGTCCTTGTCCGCGTCCGTGAGGAGGAACACGGCCTCCTGCGCCATCGTGCTGACCGACTCGGCGGCGGCCGGCTGGAAGCGGTTGCTCACCACCACCTGGAACAGGACGTCGCTGCTCCCGGACATCTTGGCCAGTTGGTGGGAGGCCGCCCCCAGCAGCACCGCGGCGTCGCTCACCGCCAGCGCCGCCGCCACCCGTTCGACGGCGACCGCCAGCGCGGGCGAGCGCAGCAGCGCGTTGGGGAACAGCCGGCCCGGATCGGTCACCGCGAGTTCCGGCGCCGCGGGGTCCAGGAAGATCCGCCGGGGGCCGGCGGTGAGCCGCTCGCACCAGTAGCGCCGGGCGGCCTCGTCCCGGCGGCGGCCGAGCGGCGACGCCTGGAGCGCCGCGGCCTCCAGGGGCTGGAGGGCGGGGCGCTCCAGGAGCAGCGACTCGGCGGACCGCCCCGATTCGATCAACCGCAGGTCGCGGAGCATCCGGCCCTCCCCCCACAGGTCCATCGCGGTGTGCGACGCCGCCAGCACCAGCCGGTGGACCAGCCCCTCGCACTCCACGAGGCCGACCCTGAACGGCCACTCCCGCGCGTGGTCGAAGGGGCGCCCCGCCAGTTCCTCCATCAGGGCCTCGCCGACCGCCGGGGCCGTTGCCGCGGAGCACTCCCGGACCTCCACCGGAAGTTCGCCGGTCCCGTCCACGACCTGCTCCAGCCCGTCCTCGCCGTCCGGCAGGAGCCTGGTGTGCAGGCTGTCGTGCATCCGGAGCAGCTCCGCCAGGTCCGCGAGCACGCGGGAGGCGGGGCGGGGCGGGGCGAGGGGGAGGTCGAGCCGCAGGTTGTACCTGGGGGCGTCGTCGCCGAGCCGGGTGACGACGCCCCAGATCGCCCGCTGCCCCCAGGTGGCCGGGCCCGTCCCGGCCCTCGCGGAGTCCAGTCTGATGGTCCGCTCCTCGACCGTGGTCATCTGTTCCACACCTTCCCTTCGGTTGCCGCGTACGGCACCTGCTGACATCGGGCTGGACGCGCCGGGGCGGCTAGTCCAGGCCCTGCGAGATGACCATGCGCTGGATCTGGTTGGTGCCCTCGACGATCTGCAGCAGCTTGGCCTCGCGCATCCAGCGCTCCACGGGATGGTCGGAGACGTAACCGGCGCCGCCGAGGACCTGCACCGCGTCGGTGGTCACCTTCATCGCCATGTCGGTGGCGAACAGCTTCGCCTTCGCCGCCTCCAGGGAGTACGGCAGGCCGGCGTCCTTCAGGCGGGCGGCGGCCAGGGTGAGCGCCCGTGCCGCGGCGATCTGCGTGGCCATGTCGGCGAGCATGAAGCCGACGCCCTGGAAGGAGATGATCCGCTGCCCGAACTGGCGGCGTTCCTTCGCGTACCGCACGGCGTAGTCGGCGGCGGCCTGGGCGATGCCGACCGCGCAGGCCGCGATGCCCAGCCGGCCGCAGTCCAGTGCGCCCATCGCGATCAGGAAGCCCTTGCCCTCGCGGCCGATCAGCCGCCCGGCCGGCACCCGGACGTCGTCGAAGACGACCTGGGCGGTGGGGTTGGACCAGACGCCGAGCTTCCGCTCCGGCTCGTGCACCACCATGCCCGGCGTGCCGCCGGGGACCACCAGGCAGGACAGCCCCCGGGCCCCCGGCCCGCCGGTGCGGCTGAACACGTTGTAGAAGTCCGCGTGACCGGCGTGGGTGACCCAGGACTTGGTGCCCGTGATGCGGTAGCCGTCGCCCTCCCGCACCGCCCGGGTGGTGAGCGAGGCCGCGTCTGAACCGGCCTCCGCCTCGGACAGGCAGTACGCGCCCAGCAGTTCGCCGCTCAGCATGCCGGGCAGCAGCTCCTCGCGCTGGGCCGGGGTGCCGTAGGTGGCGGTGCCGAAGCAGGCGAGGTTGTGCACGTTGACCGCCTCGGCCACCGCGAACCAGTGGTAGGCGATCTCCTCCAGCGCCTGGAGGTAGACCTCGTACGGCTGTCCGCCACCGCCGTACTCCTCGGGGTACGGCAGGCTCAGCAGCCCGGCCTTGCCCAGGGTGCGCACGACCTCCCGGGGGAACTCGTGGGCCGCTTCGAACTCGGCGACGCGGGGCGCGAGTTCGCCGGCCGCGATCTCCCGGACCAGGCCGAGCAGGTCGGCCGCCTCCTCCGTGGGCAGGATGCGCTGGACCTTCATGGGACGACCTCCGTGGGTGTCGGGTGTGGTGAGTGGAGCAGGCGTCGCCCGCCCTCGTCCCGCGAGGGCGCGGCGGCCCGCCTGCTCCGTGGTGACGGGTCCTCCACCGGTGGAGACCGTTCGGGTGGTGCGGTCAGCCACGGCCCCAGTCGGTGGTCTCCGGCCAGTGCCGGCCGACCCGGCGGACGGCGTAGTCCCAGTACGAGCGGACGGAGAGGTCGGCGTAGATGAAGTCCTGCTTGGCGGCCACGTCCTGCTCGGTGGACCAGGCGTACGGAACGCCGGTGCCCTCGGCGGTCAACTGGAGGCGGCAGGCCCGTTCCAACACCTGGGCGAAGACGGAGGCGTGCCGCACGCTCTTGCCGACGATCACGCCGCCGTGGTTGCGCAGCAGGACGGCCGGGTGCTCGCCGAGGTCCTTGGCGATGTGCTCGCCGGTTCCGATGTCCAGGACGGTGTTGCTGGTCTCGGTGAACAGGCCGATCCGGTCGCGGAAGTAGGCGCCGTCGTGCGAGATCGGGCGCATCGGCAGGTCGGTGGCACCGAACAGCAGGGTGTACGGGGCGTGGCTGTGGACGATGCCGTTGACGTCCGGGCGGGCCCGGTAGATGGCCTGGTGCAGCGGCAGTTCCGGCGGCGCCAGCGGCGGCGCGGGCAGGGTGTGGTCCACCGAGCAGCGGACCACGTCCGCCGGGGTGGCCTCGTCGAAGCCGACCAACGCCCCCTTGATGAAGAACTCGTCCCGGCCGGGCATCCGGGCGGAGATCTGCCCCTGGTTGAAGTCGTCGTGCCCGTCGAGGGAGAGCATCCGGGCGCCGATCGCCACCTGGAGGACGAGCCGACGTTCGGCCGGGTTCAGCGGCTGCGGTTCATCGGTGGTCATGCCGTGCTCCTAGCTGTCAGGTCGTCGTAGACGGTGCGCATGGTGACCAGGCCGGGGGATGCGGCGCGGGCCCATTCGGCGGCGGCCAGCGCGCCCCGGGCCGGCACCGTCCAACTGCCGACGTGGTGCCGCACGTGCAACGACTCGCCGTCCCAGGTGTGGGTCACCTCGTGTTCGCTGACCGGCAGCCCGGCGCGCTCGTCGGCGATGTCGGCCACGGCCCGGCCGCTCGCTCCGGCCCAGGTGTCCGCCAGCGCCAGCGCGGTGGCGCTCGGCCGGTGCGCCTTGCCGAGCGGGTGCCGCTCCCGGACGGTGGTGGTCGGGCCGTACCGGCCCGTGGTGAGGGCGGCGGTGAACTCGGTGACACGGACCTGGAGGTAGTGGGCGAAGGAGAGGTTGGTGGCCCGGACCACCGGTACCGCTCCGGCCAGTTCCTCCAGCGCCTTCCACTGGGTGTCCGTCAGGTTGGAGACGCAGGCGACGAGCGGTACCCGGTGGGCGGCGCAGTAGGCGAGGACTTCGGTGTGCGCCTCGGGTGCGCTGGCGTCGACGAGCACCTCGGGCACCGCCTCGACGGACCAGCCGTCGCGGCGGGAGGCGGTGAGGGTGACCCTCGTGCCGTTGGCCCGGCAGACCGACCGCAGTGCCGAGCCGAGCCGCCCGAGGCCGACGATCCCGATCGTGGGACCGTCGCTCACGGGTGTCTCAGGCATCGGCGCCTGTTCCGCTGGCGATCACCAGGGCCGTGACGGAATCGATGGTCTCGTAGTGCTCGATGGCGGCCTCCGGGTCCAGGTAGACACCGATCTCGTTCTCGATGCTGTCGATCAGGCGCATGTAGGAGAGCGAGGTGTAGCCGACGTCGCGCAGCGAGTAGTTGGCACCGGCGAGTTCGGCGGCGGTGACGCTGCCGTCCCCCGCCGCGATGGCGAGGTCGAGGATCTTGGTACGGAGCGCGCTGCTGTCCATGGGTGATTCCTGTGTCTCGAAGGGGGATTCAGTTGTCCTGGGGGGCGCTGAGCATGCGCCGCAGGTGTTCGACGGACGGCTTGCCGATCGAGTTCGCCGGTATGCGGTCCACCAGGCGGAGGATTCCGGGCACCTTGAACGAAGGGAGCGTCGCCGCGCAGTGCGTGCGCAGGGTCTGCGCGGTCACGCCGGGTTCGACGGCGACGACGGCGGCCAGGGCCGGTTCGCCGTGCTGGTTCTCGGCCTCGAAGGCCACCGCGTCCAGCACCCCGGAGGCCGCGCGCAGCACTTCGGCGATCTCGATCGGGTCGATCTTGCGCCCGCCCACGTTGACCAGCCGGCTCGTCCGCCCGGTCAGGTGGAGCGTGCCGTCGAGCAGGCGGCCCTGGTCGCCGGTGTGGTAGTAGCCCTCGTCGTCGACGCGCTCCTCGAACACGCCGGGGGCGTTGAGGTAGCGCGAGCCCATCGACTCGCTCCTGACCCGGATGCCCTGCTCCTCCGCGAGCAGGCGCACACCGGGCAGGGGGGCTCCGAGCCCGCTGCCGGTCCCGTCGGCGGCGTACGTCAGCGGTCCGGCCTCGGCGACCCCGTAGTAGTTGTGGATCGGTACGCCGGTGAGCCGGGTGAACTCCTCGCGCACGGTGTCGCGCAGCGGGGCGCCGGAGGAGATCGCGGTCCGGACGGTGGCGAAGCCTTCCTTCGGGGAGCGCCGCACGATCGACTCGTACAGCGCCGGGAACGCCACCAGCCGCGTGGCGGCGGTGCTCTCCAGGAGCCGCACGACCCGGGAGGCGGTGGGCAGGCCGTGCGACAGGTGCAGCGAGGCGCCCGGCAGGAAGGCCGCCAGCAGCGAGGTGTTGAAGGCCAGGCCGTTGGAGAGCGCGGCGAAACAGGCGATCCGGTCCTCGGCCGCGAGGCCGGTGCCCTTCACCCAGTTGGCGGCCGCCGCGGACACGGCCGCGCCGGAGAACTCGATGCAGTTGGGCCGGCCGGTGGAGCCGGACGTGAAACGGCACACCTCGGTGTCGTCCAGCAGCCGCGGGCGGGGGGTGTCGTACCGGCGCACCCGGCTGACCGCGAGGGCGCCGAACTCTCCGTCGTCCGTGAGGGTCTCGTCCACGACGGCCCGGACATCGGCGTCCGGGGCGTGGATCAGCAGGTCCAGCCCGCAGTCCTCGGCGATCCGGGAGAGGTCGAACGGGCCGAAGGCCGAGTCGGCCAGGAAGGGCACCGCGCCGGCGAACAGCGTCGCCAGGTAACCGACCACGTAGTCGACGGAGTTGGTGGCGTACAGGCCCACCCGCAGCCGCTCGCTGCGCACGTCGCACCGGGCGAGCCTGTCCGCCGCGGCACGGGCCCGGTCGGCGAGTTCGGCGTATCCGAGCGAACCGTCGGCGTCGGTGACCGCGACGCGATCGCCGTGGCGGGCGAGGACGTCGGTGAGGAGGTCGGGAAGGACGGGGGGCATCGGGCTCACCGCTCGTTCTGGGCGTGCGCCATGGCAAGCCGGTCGAACTTGACGCCCGAGTCGTCCGGGTGGCCGAGCAGCAGGGCGTACAGGATCTCGTCGTCCTCCGGCAGCCCCGCCAGCGTGCGCCACAGCGGCGTGTCGAAGCCGCCGATGGCGGTCACCCCGACCGCCGCGCGGTTCGCGCCCAGGTAGAGCAGCTGCCCCAGGGCACCGCAGCGGAAGGCGAGTTCGCGCAGGTTCTCGGCGTCGGCGGCCGAGCCGGCCCCGGCGAGCGAGGTGCGCGGCACGTGCAGCAGCAGGATGGCGGCGGCCCCGGCGAGGGCGCGCTGCTGCATGCAGGCACGGGCCACCTCGTCGGTGGACGGCAGCCGTCCCGGCTGCCGCTCACCGGTGCCCAGCCGGTACACCGCGTCCTGCTCGGGTTCCGTCGTCGACCGCAGGACCAGGGTCGCGGACAGCGGCGAGGCGTCGGGAAGGTCGGTCTCCCACGGCGTCGACAGGGCCGAGACCGCCTGCCAGACGGCGGCGGCGGAGACGGGTTCGCCCGTGAACGCCTTGCTGGAGACCCGCGTCCCGATCAGTTCCGGCCAGGTGGACGGGGCACCCAGACCGCTTTGCCCGGCGGGCAGTGGCCGGCCGGTGCGGATGCGGGCGAGCGGTGCGGGCGCGCCCTGGGGGGCGGGGGGGCCGAAGTGCCCGGGCCACGCGGCGAGGGAGTCCCAGCAGGTGCTCTCCAGCCACGACCGCCAGGTGGGTCCGCGCAGCTCCCGATCGGTGTCGTCGTGCACGGTCCAGCGGGTCCACGCCTCGTCGGCCGGGCCGGCCGGCACCAGGGTCGCGGAGTGGATCTCCCGGCAGTTCTCGCCCGCCTCCAGCAGTTCCGAGAGGGACTCCCTCGGGAAGCGGAGCCGTAGCGCCCCCGTGGCGCCACGGCCGGCCGCGGCCAGTACGAGGTTCCCGGCCGCGTGCCCCGCGTCGAGCTGCGTGTACAGGTACCCGCGGTCGCCGTACTTGCGCATCGAGAGCCAGGGGCGGGTGAGCGTGACCACCAGCGCTCCGCCGTCTTCCGGGACGGCCAGCGTGGACGCGTCCAGCGCGGCGGTGACGCGGGACCCGGCGGCCAGCCGGGCACAGGTACGGCGGTCGGCGTCGATCCGGAAGGCCGTCGGCACGCCGTCCTCCATGACGAGGACGGCGAACTCGTACGGGTACACGGCTCCGGCCGACGGCACCGCCCGCGCCACGTACGAGCCGCAGGAGCGGTTGGCGCGGCTGGTCAGTACGCCTTCCTCCAGCAGGGACAGGGCACGACGCAGGCCGGGGGCGGCCACGGGCTCGGCGGGCGGCTCGGGAGACGCTGCCGGCAGGGCCACCCGGGCCCACAGGTCGACGGCGTGGCCCGAGGAATCGCGCTCGGGCGCGTATGCGACTGACACGGGTTTTTGTGTGATCAGTTTTCCTTGCACGTCTGACGCTAACCTCCTATTCTCCGGCAGTCCACGGGATATTCATGAGGCAGGCGGTGCCCTCCGCGCCGATTTCGCGGGCCTCATGCACCATGGAGGAATGCGAGGGGCATAGCATTTACAGTCGCAGCGATCCTCTTGCAGGATGCGCTGCCACCTTTGAGCAGGACTGATGCTTTCTCGGGTCACGAGACGGGCGAGGTGGCCACTTGACATCCACATTGCTGCGCCGATCACGGCGAGCGCTTCCCTTTTCGGCCCCCTGTCTCAGAATGTGGCACGTATCCGATTGAGCTCCCCGCATCGCGGGAATGCATGATCGGTTACGGTCTTCGCCAGCATGCCAAGCACCTCGGGCATTGGTCAAGACCAATGAAACAAAGCTGTTTAATAAATCCCAACCAACTGAGTGAATGCTGTAAATCGGACACCAAAGCGGAATGGCTGATTCTGAACGGTGGGCCGGTGAGTGCGAGGCCGGGGACGGCGCCGGGCACCGGGAAGGGGCATGAGGGAGCGGCGGACACGGCGGCCCCGCCGGTCTCGGAGCCCAAAAGTCCCGTGGCCCGCAGGCGCCCCGCTCGCCCCGCTCCGGGACGGCCGGCGGGCCCGGCCCGATCAGGCGCGGTACGCGCGGACCGCCTCGGGGCCCTGGGGCCGGGGCCCGTCGAGAAGGGTGGCCGCCGTGCGCCAGGCGGCCGTCACCGCCGCGTGCGCCCGGGCGGTGCCCGTGGCGCGGTCGCCGGTCAGCGTCAGCGGGGCGCCCACGTGGACGTGCAGGGCGGGGCGGCGGAGCGGGGCGCTGAGGACGCCCACCAGTTGCCCGGCCGGGGTGCCGGAGGCGACCCGGCGGGCTCCCGCCTGACCCACGGGGACGACCGGCGCGCCGGTGCGTTCGGCCAGGCGGGACAGGCCGCTGCGGAAGGGGCCGGGTGCGGCCTCGGCGGTGCCCCCGTGCGCGGGAATCCCCCCTTCGGCGTAGATGAGGACGAGCCGTCCCCGGCGGAGGGCGGCCTCCGCCAGGTCGAGGGCGTGTGCGGCGCGGCGGTCGCCCCGGTGCACGGGGATGTGGCCCTCGCGGGTGAGTGCGCGGCCGAGCACGGGGACCCTCCACAGCCCCGCGGTCGCCATGACGACCGGCCGGGCGCCGAGGCGGCGCAGCGCGGCGAGCACGATGGCGGGGTCGGCGAGCGAGGTGTGGTTGGCGGCGAGGATGCTGCCCGGTGCGAGGTCCGCGTCGTGGTCGGCGGTCACCGAGAGGCGGCCGAAGGCAGGGACCAGGGCGTGGGCGAGGCGGCTGAGCATGCGGGTCTCCCGGTTGCGGCGGTGTCGGCCGTCATCGTCGCCGGCCGGGCGGCGGCGGGGACTGAGCACCCGTACTCAATTCGAGCAGACGTGCGCACCCGGGCAGGGGCCTCTCCCCCACGGGGGCGGATGCCCTCCGGCACGGGCCTGTAGGGCCCTGCCGGTCCTCTCCCCACGGAGGCAGAGGCGGAGGCCCCCACGGAGGCAGAGGCGGAGGCTGAGGACGGGGGCCCGGCCCGCCCTGGTGTGCCGCTTGAGCAGGGGGCGTACTGGTGGGGCGTGAGGGGCACATGTCTGCGGTGAGCTCGGGTGATTTCTTCTTCACGTTGTTCGGGGCCGGTGCGCTCGCCGCCGCCGTGCTGCCACGGCTCGTGGCCGGACGGCCGCTGTCCATGCCGCTCGTCTTCCTGCTGTGCGGGATGGTCCTCCAGGCGTCGCCGCTGCCGCTGCCCGAGGTCGATCCGGTGGGCGACCGGATCTGGGTCGAGCACCTCACCGAGGTGTGCGTCATCGTCTCGCTCATGGGTGCCGGTCTGGCCCTGAACCGGCCCGTGGGGTGGCGGCAGTGGCAGGCGTCGTGGCGACTGCTGGGCGTGACGATGCCGCTGACCATCGCGGTGACCGGCCTGCTCGCCTGGTGGCTGCTGGACTGGCCGCCCGCCGCCGCGCTGCTGCTCGCCGCCGTGCTCTCGCCCACCGACCCGGTGCTCGCCTCCGAGGTGCGGGTCGGCGCGCCCACCGAGTCCGAGCACGACGAGGACGAGGTGCGGTTCGCCCTGACCAGTGAGGCCGGGATCAACGACGGGCTCGCCTTCCCCGTCGTCATGGCGGCGGTGGCGCTGGCCGCGGCGGCCGGTACGGGGCTGTCCGGCGCGTGGGTCGGGCAGTGGCTGCTGGGCGACGTGGTCTACAAGTGCGTCGTCGGCGTCCTGGCAGGGCTCGCCGTGGGCAGGCTGCTCGGCTGGCTGTTCTTCCGCACCGGCTGGGAGTCGATGCGGCTGTCCGAGCACCGCGACGGGTTCGTCGCCCTGGGCGCCACCTTCCTCGCGTACGGGGTCACGGAACTCGCCCACGGGTACGGCTTCCTCGCCGTGTTCGTCACCGCGTGCCGGATCCGGGCCGCCGAGCGCGCCCACGGCTACCACACGGTGCTGCACGACTTCGTCGAGCAGGTCGAACGGCTCATGACCGCCGGGCTGCTCTTCCTGCTCGGCGCCTTCGTCGCCCAGGGCGCCCTCGCCCCGCTGACCTGGCAGGGCGCCCTCGTCGGCCTGCTGCTGCTCCTCGCCGTCCGGCCCCTGACCGGCTGGGTGGCGCAGCTCGGCACCGCCGCCGGTCCTCGGGAGCGCGCCGTGACCGCGTTCTTCGGCATCCGGGGCATCGGGTCGCTGTTCTACCTCGCGTACGCCCTCGGCGTGGAGGGCTTCCACGTCCCGGCGGGGGAGCTCTGGGCCGTCGTGACCTTCACCGTCCTCGCCTCCGTCGTCGTGCACGGCGTCAGCGCCTCGCCCGTCATCTCGCGCCTCGACCGGATGCGGCTGCTCAAGGCCCGGCGCAGGCACCGCGGCGGGCGGCCCGGCGACGACGACGTCGCCCACGAGCGGCTTTGACACCCCATCGGGGCCAAACGGCGTCAGCGACCGCGCCACCGCGGGGCGGGGCGTCGGTACGGCACCGTCACGCGGCCCTCGCCGCGACCGCCACGGCCCGGGTGGGGCACGGGGCGCCGACGGCCAGGCGCGCCACCGCCGCCGGTGGGCGGTCGGGGGCGGGGCCGTACGGGAGGGGCGGTGCGGTACGCGGGGCGTCGACGCGGGAGGGCGGGTACGCCGCGACCGGCGCCGCGGCCACCCGGGCCCCGGGAGCGGGGACGCGGCGGTCGGGGTGCCCGCGGCGGTGAGGAGGCCCGCGGCGCCGCTGCCGCCGCGGACCCCGCGAGGACTCCCCCGCGGGTTCCGCAAGGGCTCCCCCTGCCCGGCCGGGGCGGGTCCGCCTCCCCGCCGGCGAAGCGCCCGGCCGGTGGCTACTCGAAGCGGGACGTGTCCCCGGCGCCCCGGCGGACGATCTCCGGTGCGCCGCCGGAGAAGTCGACGACCGTGGTCGGCGCCGTGCCGCAGTCGCCCGAGTCGAGGACGGCGTCGAGGACGTGGTCGAGCCGGTCCTTGATCTCCCAGCCCTGCGTCATCGGCTCCTCCTCCCCCGGCAGCAGCAGCGTGCTCGACACGAGCGGTTCGCCCAGGTCGGCGAGGAGGGCCTGGGTCGCCGTGTGGTCGGGGATGCGCACCCCGACGGTCTTCTTCTTCGGGTGCTGCAACTGGCGGGGCACCTCCTTCGTCGCGGGGAGGATGAAGGTGTAGCGCCCGGGGGTCGCGGCCTTCAGCGCACGGAAGACGTCGTTGTCGATGTGCACGAACTGGCCGAGCTGGGCGAAGTTCTGGCAGACGAGGGTGAAGTGGTGGCGGTCGTCCAGGTCGCGGATGCTGCGGATCCGCGCCAGGCCCTCGCGGTTCCCCAGCTTGCACCCCAGCGCGTAGCAGGAGTCCGTGGGGTATGCGACGAGGGCGCCGGAGCGGATCATCTCGGCCACGTTGCCGATGACGCGGCGCTGCGGGTCGTCGGGGTGCACATCGAAGTACTTCGCCATCCGACGAGCCTAACGCGGCGTCGGGCGGGTGGCGGTCAGGCTCAGCAGAGCGCGATGCGGTCGACGTGGCCGTGCGTGCCCGTGTAGCCCTCGCCGACCGTGGTCGTCGTGGCGGGCTGCGCGGTGTGGCAGACCCCCTCCGCGCCGTCCTGGTAGACCACCTTGACGTCCACGGCGGTCGTGCAGTCGTTCGCCACCTGTGCGTAGCGCCAGCTCTGCCAGTAGGTGACGCACGACGGTGCCGGCTGCGCGTCGGCCGACGGGACGGACGCGGCGGCGGGGTGCGCCAGGGCCGTGCCCGCCGTCAGCAACGCGCCGAGTCCGGCGGTCGCGGCCATCCGTGCCATACGTGCCTTCATGGAGCTCGTTCCTCTCGGGAAGGGGAGGTGACGCCCCTCAGGCTATGGCCTGTGAAATCCCCCGAGTTAACGGGGTGTAGCGGCTTCGTAACCGATGCCGCAACGTCCTCGGCGGATCCCGGGGCGGCGGGGACCGGGCCCGTGTGACCGGGGGTCACCGCACGCTCGCGGCCTTCGCGTTCGCCGTCGGGGCCGCCGCTCCGGCCGCGCCCGCCGGGCGCCCGCCCGCCGTACCGGCCGCTCCGGCGCGCGGGCCCCACCGCCTCGGTGGGTCGACGGGCCCGCCGAGGCGGAGCCCCCGGCGGTGTGCCGCCGTCCCCGCCCGGGCAGGCGGGGACGGCGGCACACGGGAGTGACGAGAAGTCCGGAGCGGGGCCGACGGCCGGCGTCAGCGCACCCGGCCGTAGAGGACCTTCTTGGTCCAGATCCGCTCCAGCTTCACCACCGAACCCGCCTTCGGGGCGTGCCAGATCCGGTTGCTCCCGGCGTAGACGCCGACGTGGTAGACGCGGCCGCCGGAGTGGAAGAAGACCAGGTCACCCTTTTGGAGGGTGGAGGCCGAGATGTGGCGCGTGCGGTTGTACTGCTGCTGCGCGGTGCGCGGCAGGGTCTTGCCGGCCTGCTTGTACGCGTACAGCGTCAGGCCGGAGCAGTCGAACCGGGACGGGCCCGCGGCTCCGTACTTGTACGGGGAACCCTTCTTGGAGGCCGCCACGTTGAGGGCCTTCATCGCGTACGCGGGGCCCGCCGCCTGTGCGTCGGGGGCGGCGCCCGGTGCCAGCAGGGTGCCGGCGAGGGCGGCGATGGTCAGGGCCGAGACGGTGCCGGTTCGGGACAGCACGGACGGAACGTGATTCTGCGCGGACATGCGCAACCCTTCGTCATCCGCCTGCGAAGGATGACCTGTCGGGTTCGGGCAGGCGAAGTTGCCCGGCCGCTGACGCGGCTTCACCCCAAGGGACGGCCGGTGGTGCGCACGTCCCGGTACTGCTGGGTCCTCCACTCCTGCCGATTCACTTCGTGTCGACCAGATCCGGACGGCGGCAGGACTCGGCGTCCACCCGGACCGCCTCGCCACGGCGGCGAGGGCTTGTCGTCGACAGGGATCTTGACCCATGAAGGGAGGGATTTCCGAACGGAATCGGCATTTTGTGAGACTCCTCACCGTTGGCGGAATCCATGTGTGGCGAGTTGCCGAGGGGTTACGGGGGCGCGTCCGGGGGGTGTGCGGCGGACGGCGCGGGGCGTGGGCGCGCGCACGGACCACGGCCTCCAGACCCTGTCCCACCGGCGCGATATGGGCGGTCTTCAGGTCCGGTCCACCGGCGGCCACTTGGGCGTTCCGCCGCGACCGGGGAGCCCGTCGCCACCCCGGGCGAGCCGCTGGAGGGCGCGGCGGGCGGGCACCTGCCGTGACCGGCCACCGGGTGGTCAACCCTCCCTCCGGGGGCGGCGGAGCGGCCCTCCGTGCCGTTCTCCGCTCCCCGGCCGGACGCGGTGGCCGCGGGGCCCGCCCGGCGCGCGGCGGGCCCCGCGGGGGGACGGTGTTCCGCACCCGGGCTCCGCCGCTTCGGCGCGTCCGAGGCGCCGCCAGGTCCGAGCGAGGGCGACCGGGAGCCGCACGGGGAGCCGTCGAACGGGTCGGTGACGTCAGGTCCGGGCGAGGGCGGCCAGCAGTTCGTCCTCGCGCCGGGCGCTGAGGCCCGCGCGACGCGGGCGGTCCAGGCCCTGCCCGCGCTCCCAGCGGAGGGTGTCGGCCAGCAGCTCCGCACGGGGCCGGTGGCGCAGGCCCGCCGCGCGCGCCGCGGAGCCGTCCCGGGCTGACCAGCCCTCACAGCCGGGCTCGACCAGCCACATCGGCAGCGACTCGGGGCCCATGTACTCGGCCACGCCGTGCGCGAGGAGCCAGGCCGAGTCGGCCGTGACGACCGGGCCCGTGTGCCCCGCGACGTCGCGGGACAGCCCGATCCACTCGCGGAAGGGGACGACGGGGCCGACCGCGTCGTACGTGCCGGTGGTGCCCGCCTCGGCGGCGTCGAGCAGCCACGCGGAGAGGTCCCGTACGTCGACGGTCTGGGTCGGCAGGTCCGGCGTGTCCGGGACCAGCAGCGGTCCTCGCGGGTCGCGTGCGGCGCGGGCCGCCCAGTAGCCGGAGCGCCCGCTGTGGTCGCCCGGGCCGCCGATGAGCCCGGCACGGGCGATGAGGAGCCGGTCGCCCGCGGCGGCCGTCGACGCCTGCTCGCAGGCGGCCTTCGCCCCGCCGTACGCCGAGCGGTCGACCTCGTCCCGGTCGGTCGGGGCGAGGAGCGGCGCGGACTCGTCGGCGCCGATCTCGGCGTGGGAGGCGTACGCGCTGACGGAGGAGACGTACGTCCAGTGCCGGGCCCTGCCTGCGAGCGCGGCGAGCGCCCGCCGGACGAAGCCCGGCTGCCAGGACACCTCGACGACCGCGTCCCACGCGCGGTCGAGCAGCGGCGCGTACGCGTCGGGGTCGCGGCGGTCGGCGGCGACGAGCGCCGCGCCGTCCGCGACCCGCCCGCTCTCGCCGCGCGCGAGGCACGTCACCCGGTGGCCGCGCCCGAGCGCCTGCCGGGACAGCTCCCTGCCGAGCCAGGCCGTTCCGCCCAATATCAAGATCTCCATTCCGCCACTCAAGCAGTACGGGGCCCGGGCGGCCAGAGCGGTTCGCCGTCGGCGCATCCGGGTTCCGTGCGGGGCGGAGGCGGTGACTCCCCGGGGCGGTGGTCGTTGGCGTACCACGTAGGCACGAATACGACGAAAGGGACAAAAATGGAGCAGAGTGGCGGGTCCTGGGCGTACATCGGTTCGTTCACCTCGGGCGGCGGGCGCGGCATCACCGTCGCCGCCGTGGATCCGGCGAGCGGGGCGCTGACGCCGGTCGCGGCCACCGACGCGCTCGTCGATCCGTCGTGGCTCGCGCTCGACCGGGGCACCGGGGTGCTGTACGCGGTGAGCGAGACGGAATCCGGCGCGGTCGCCGCCTTCCGGGCGGCGGGCCCCGAGCTGACCCCGCTCGGCCGGCCGGTCCCGGTGGACGCCTCCGGCCCCACGCACCTGAGCGTCGCCGGACGCCGGCTGCTGACCGCCAACTACCGGTCCGGGAGCGTCAGCAGCCTGCCCCTGGACGCCGGCGGCGGCATCGCCGGACCGGCCGTCGTCCTCTCCCACCACGGCTCCGGTCCGGACCGGGACCGGCAGGAGGGGCCGCACGCCCACCAGGTGGTGCCCGACCCGAGCGGCCGGTGGGTGCTCACCACGGACCTGGGGACCGACTCGGTGCGGGTCTGCGCGCTCGACGCGGAGAGCGGGGCGCTCCGCGTGCACGGGGAGGTGGGGCTCCGCGTCGGGTCGGGACCCCGGCACCTGGCGTTCCACCCGGGCGGCGCGGTCGTGTACGTCCTGCACGAGCTGGAGCCGCAGGTGACCATGTGCCGCTGGGAGGCGGCGTCCGGGTGGCTGGAGCCGCTGTCGGAGGTCGCGGTCGACGGCGGCGGCCCCGAGGACGTACGGGCCTACCCGTCGGTGCCCGCGGTCTCGGCGGACGGGCGGTTCCTCCGGGCGGCGGTGCGGGGCTCCGACACGCTCGTCACGCTGTCCCTGGAGGACGGGGCGGAGAAGCCGCGGCCCGCGGGGAGCGTGGGGTGCGGCGGGAGCTGGCCGCGCGACCTCGTCGCCGACCCCTCGGGGCGCAGGCTGTACGTGGCGAACGAGTGGTCCGGGGACGTGACGTGGTTCGACGCGGACCCGCTGGACGGGCGGCTGCGCCGCTGCGGCTCGGTGGAGGTGCCCGCCGCCGCGTGCGTCGTCTTCTCCTGAGCCGGTCCGGGGCCCCGGGCCGGCCGGGGCCGAGCGGAACCACCCGGGAGCGGGCGGGCACCGGACGCCTCGCTCGGCGGCCGGGCCCCCCTGCGCGCCGTGTGTGCCGCGGCCACTCGGGGCAGGGGGATCGAGGACGCTCCGCGACGGCCCGAGGCCCGTCGGTGCGGGGCGCCCGCGGCGCGAGGGGGTCCGCGTGCAAGCACGGGAATGCCGTCGCGCCGTGTGACTGTTGATACCTGGAGTACCTACCGAACGACGTAAGGATCGACCGCTCGTGAGCAAGGTCCCCTCCCTGACCCTGAACAACGGTGTCACCATGCCGCAGCTCGGCTTCGGTGTCTGGCAGGTGCCGGACGCCGAGGCGGCGAAGGCGGTGGGCACCGCCCTCGAAGCCGGCTACCGGAGCATCGACACCGCCGCCGTGTACGAGAACGAGCGCGGCACCGGACAGGCCGTCACGGCGTCCGGGCTCCCCCGCGAGGAGCTGTTCGTCACCACGAAGCTGTGGAACAGCGAGCAGGGGTACGATTCGGCGCTCCGCGCCTTCGACGCCTCCCTGGAGCGGCTCGGCCTCGACTACGTGGACCTGTACCTGATCCACTGGCCGATGCCGGCGCGGGACGCGTACGTCGACACGTACAAGGCGCTCGAGAAGATCCTCGCGGACGGCCGCGCCCGTGCCATCGGCGTGTCCAACTTCCTGCCCGAGCACCTGGAGCGGCTGATGGACGCCACCTCCGTCGTGCCCGCCGTGAACCAGATCGAGCTGCACCCCCAGCTCGCCCAGGCGGAGTCCCGCGCCTTCCACGCCCGGCACGGCATCGCGACCGAGGCGTGGTCGCCGCTGGGCCAGGGCCGCGGCCTGCTGGAGGTGCCGGCCGTCGCGGCCGTCGCCCGCAAGCACGGCCGCACGCCGGCGCAGGTCGTGCTGCGCTGGCACCTCCAGCTCGGCAACGTGGTGATCCCGAAGTCCGTGACGCCGTCGCGGATCCGGGAGAACATCGACGTCTTCGACTTCGAGCTCGACGCGGAGGACATGGCGGCGTTCGCGGCGCTCGACGAGGGCCGGCGGCTCGGGCCGGACCCGG
Source organism: Streptomyces sp. NPDC045287 (assembly GCF_056432325.1). Classification (NCBI taxonomy): domain Bacteria; kingdom Bacillati; phylum Actinomycetota; class Actinomycetes; order Kitasatosporales; family Streptomycetaceae; genus Streptomyces; species Streptomyces sp. NPDC045287. The sequence continues at coordinate 506,571 of NZ_JBWKJG010000002.1, read as the reverse complement.
CCGTCTTCGGCGCCTGACGCACGGCACGGGAGGGGGGCGCGGTCGCGGGTGCGGCCGCGCCTCCCTCCCGTGCGGGCACACGGGGCATGCGGGGCCGCCCGGTCAGACCTTGCGGTTCATGGGGCCCCAGGAGCCGCGCTGGCGCGCCACCTCCTCCTCCGCCTCGTGGAGCACCGCCAGGTCGATCCAGCAGACCGGTTCCACGTCGCTGAGCAGCGGCTCGTTGTCCGGGCCCCGGGCCACCTCGTGGCCGCGCAGGGCCCAGGGGCGCACGTCGCCGTCCCGCTCCTGGCGCAGGTGGCAGTAGTCGTACAGGCGGCGGGCCACCCAGAGCCGTACGGGGCGGTCCTCCCACCAGCTCTCGATCTGGAGCGGGTTCGCCGACAGGCCCGGCATGGGGATACCGGTCAGGTGGTCCACGCTGCGGGTCTCCTCCATGTCCCGGGCCGGACCCCGTGACCAGCGGACGAAGAGTCGGCCGTGCCGCTCCACGAGGTCGGCCAGCTCCGCCAGGCTGCTGACGGTCGGCAGCTCCGTGACGCCGTCGGGGGCCGTTCTGCGGGTCGGCGCCGCTGCGGTGTCGTCCATGTGGTTCATCCTCCTCGTCGTGCGGGACCAAACGCGCGTACCCACCCGTAACAGGATGACTCCTCGTGTCGGTCGACGCAGGTCGGAACGCTCCGGCCGTCCGGTGCGGATGATCGGGAGAACGGCGGAAGCCGCCCGTCCGGTGGGCGGCGCCCGTTAGCGTCCCCCCATGGGAAACTCACAGAACCCTCACGCCTCACCCGCCTCACGTCGCACACGGGTCCGGCGGCTCTCGGCCGCCGTCGCAGGAGCGGCGGCCCTGGTGGCCCTCAGCGTCGGCGCCGCCCTCGCGGCCGGCACGGACGAGACCCCGGCGCCTCCGTCGAGCACGTCCGCCACCCCGACGCCGGTCGATGACTCCACGGGCGGCACGGGCGGCAGCGGGTCGGTCGGCGTCACGGAGGGCAGCGGGGACACCGGCGGCAGCGGGTCGAGCGGTGCCACCGGAGGCGACGGGGACACCGGCGGCAGCGGATCGGCCGGCGTCACGGAGGGCAGCGGGGACACCGGCAGCGCCACGGGCGGCTGGATCGGCGGCGGCTCGGGCGGGACCGGCGGGGAACCGACCGGCGGGCCGACCGGCACCCCGCCGACCGGCGGCGCCTCGCCGTCCCCGTCCGTGCCGCCGAACCTGGCGGAGATCGACCGGCGGATCACCGAGCTGAACCAGAAGGTCGACCAGCTGCCCACCAAGAAAGAGCTGGCGGACGCCCTGCGCGCCTTCGCCGACCAGCTTGAGGGCTCCGGCTCCTAACCCCGCGGCGTGCCCGCCGCCCTCACCCGGCGCGGCGCGGGCCGGGCGCCTCGCGCACGGCCGTCGCGAGCCGGGCGAGGGCGGCGGCGTCGGGTCCGCCCTCCTCGGCGCTGAACACGTGCACGACGAGTCCGGTCTCGCCGGGCGCGGCCGGCACGTGCAGCGTCTCGTAGTCGAGGGTGAGCGTGCCGGCCACGGGGTGCCGCAGCCGCTTGCGTCCGGCGCCGCACATCATGACCTCGCCGGAGGCCCAGATCCGCCGGAAGTCGGCGCTGTACGAGGAGAGTTCCGTGATGAGCGCGGCCAGCCGCCCGTCCTCCGGGTAGCGGCCGGTGGAGACCCGCAACTGGCCCACGGCCTCCGCCGCCCGCTCCTCCCAGTCGGGGAAGACGTCCCTCGACGCGGGATCGAGGAAGAGGTACCGGCCGTTGTTCCGGTCGCGGCGACCGGGGTCGGCCAGACCGCCGATCAGTTCGGCGCCGAGGCCGTTCCAGGCGACCACGTCGAGGCGGGGATCGGTCACGAAGGCGGGCAGTCCCTCCACCGCGTCCAGGAGCCGCCGCAGCACGGGGCCGACCCGGGTGGCGGGTGCGGGGCCGCGCCGGTCGGCGGCGAGGGTGGCGAGGTGCCTGCGCTCCGCCGCGTCGAGGCGCAGGGCCCTGGCGAGCGAGTCGAGGACCTCGGGGGACGGCTGGGTGGCCCGGCCCTGTTCGAGGCGTACGTAGTAGTCCACGCTGATCCCGGCGAGCTGGGCCAGCTCCTCCCGGCGCAGCCCGCGCACCCGACGGCGGCCTCCGCCGGCCAGGCCGACGTGTTCGGGGGCGACGCGGGCCCGGCGGGCCCGGAGGAACCCGCCCAGCGCCCGCCGCGGGTCGCCGATCCCTCCGGCCCCGCCGCCGGAGGCGACGGCGCCGGAGGGGACGGCGCCGGAGGGGATGCCGTCCTCCGAGGGGATGCCGTCGTCGGCGCCGTCCGTGCGCTGCGTCCGGTCCGCGATCTTCATGGGGACAAGTATGCGTGGTACCGCGGGTACCAGGATCGGCGTTCCCTCGGTCGTACAGGGTCCTGGCTGCCGGACCGCGGACGGGAGAGCGTGGGGGCATGACCGAAACCACCGCGCGGCAGCGCAAGAAGATCCTCGTCGTCACCGCCCACCCCGAGCCCCGTTCGCTCACCGCCGCCCTGACCGCCTTCGCGGTCGACCACCTGCGGGCGGCGGGGCACGAGGTGCGGGTCTCCGATCTGTACGCCATGAAGTGGAAGGCGACGGTGGACGCCGACGACTTCCCCGAACATCCCGCGGGCGGGAGGCTGGACGTGATGGGCGCCTCGCAGCGGGCCACGCTCGCGGGGCGGCTGACGCCGGACGTGGCTGCCGAGCAGGAGAAGGTCCGCTGGTCGGACGCGGTGGTCCTGCAGTTCCCCCTCTGGTGGTTCTCGATGCCCGCGATCCTGAAGGGTTGGATCGACCGGGTCTTCAGCTGCGGGTTCGCGTACGGCCCCGAGGTCCCTCCGCCCTACGGCGGCGGAGCCGCCCTGGCGGGGCGCCGCGCGCTGCTGTCGGTGACGGCGGGCGCGCGCGGGACGGCGTTCTCCGACCGGGGCGTCCACGGGCGGCTCGCGGACGTCCTCCACCCGATCCAGCACGGCGTGTTCTGGTTCACGGGCATGGAGCCGTTGGAGCCGTTCGCCGTGTACGGGGCGAACGACCTGCCGGAGGATGCCTTCGCGGCGGCGCGCCAGGCGTACGCGCGGCGGCTCGACGCGCTGTTCACGGACGAACCCGTCGCGTTCCGGGCGCTCGCCGGAGGTGACTACGACCGCGACATGAGGCTGCTGCCGGGCGCGGAGGCGCCGGGGACGAGCGGTCTCGACCTCCACCTCCGCCCGGCCGACTGAGCGGCGGCCGGGCGGGACGGGCGGGCCGTCAGCTCCCGTCGACCGGGAGCCAGCGCGAGTACGCCTCCGGCTGGTAGTACTTGCCGGTGTCGCCGTCGTAGCGCAGGGCGCGCAGGCGGACGTTGCCGGACTCGGCGTAGTCCTTGTCGCACTTCACCCAGCGGTTGTAGCCGGACTTGTTGCGGCACGCCTCGGGGGCCCGGCCGTAGTCGGTGTAGACGCCGCCGATCGCGGACATGCCGTCGGACGCGGTGTCCAGGACCCAGATGACGTCGCCGTCGTGCTGGAAGCAGACCTTGGAGCCGTACGTGGCGACGCACCAGCTGTCCGGCGGCAGGGAGGAGGACGCCATCGGGGTCTGGGTGCCGGTGGTGGCCTCGCCCTGGTCCGCGCCCTGGGCGACGGTCCACTCCGGGGCGTCGGCCACGGCGTCCTCGGCCGTGGCGGGGGTGGCGGCGAGCAGCAGGGCCGCGACGGCCCCGGCGGCGCCCAGTGCGGTGCGCCGGGCGCGGGGCGCCCGGGACGGGGAAATGCGCATGTGGAGACCCTTCGCGTGTCATGGGCGTTCCAAGAACGTGGGGTGATCCTAGCTTCAAGATCATTCCTCGCGCACCCGGAGGCGTCCCGCCGGTACGCGGAGCCGCGCCGGGGCGGGCCGGTTCCGGCGCTCTGAACGGCGGCGACCGCTCCGGCGTCCTCGTACGGGGCACGGGACCCGCGCTTCCCGCGCGGGAGCTCGACGGCGATCGGCGGGGGCCGGACGACGCCCGCCCGCGCCCGTACCGCCCTTCCGTGCCCCGCCCCCGGTCCCCCGCCCGCCGCCCGCCGCCGGCCGCCGGTGGCGCGGGGCGGGACACGGCCGCGTCAGGCGGGCGGTGCCGTGGTGAGGGACCGCCAGGTCTCCTCGTCGACCGCGCCGGTGGCGGGCAGGCCGTGCCGGCGCTGGAAGTCCCGCACCATCTGCCGCGTGGCGGCGGTGTAGGCGCCGGTGATGTCGGCGGGGTGCCCGGCCCGGTGCAGGAGGTCCTGGACCGCCTCCACCTGTGGGCCCCGGTCCCCCGGGGCGGCGGGCAGGACCAGCATCCGCCAGGTGTGGCGTCCGACCTTCCCGTCCGGCTGGAGGCCGTTGCGCTCCTGGAAGGCGACGACCTGCGCGTGGGTCTCCGGGCCGAAGACGCCGTCCGCGCGCAGGGTGTGTCCGTGTGCCCTGAGCAGGCGCTGGACGGTCCAGGTGAGGGAGGACGTCTCTCCCTTGCGGATCAGCGGCCAGCGGGGGGCCTCCGGGCGGGGCGGCGCGGCCGCCGGACGGACCCCGTGGCCGGTGCCCGGGTCCAGGGCCGCGCGGCTCGCCGTCCAGCCGGCGATGAGGACGGCCCCCGTCACCGCGGCGACGAGGAGGGCGCGCCGGACGGTGCCGCGTCTCGGCGGCGCCGTGCGCGGACCGGGTTCGGCGGCGTGCCGGTCCGGTCGCGGGCCGGTCAGGCCGCCTGGCCGCGGGTCGGGGTCCCCGGCGGGTCGCTGGACGGCGCGGGCGCTCCGGGCGAGCAGGAGAGCGGCCTCCAGGCCGTCCGGCGGGGCGCCGAGAACGGCGTGGAGCGTCCGTACGGCGTCGGGGGGCGCCGCCAGCGGATGGGCGGGGTTGAGGTACCGCGACAGGGTCGTCTGGGTGACGCCGACCTGCCGGGCGAGCGACGCCTGGGTCGGTTTCCGCCGTCCTGTGCGCGCGGAGTCCTCCCACCACGTCCGCAGCAGCGCCGACAGCTCCCGGCCCGCCCCGTCCGCCGTCCCGTTCGGCGGCGCCTCCGCCATGTGCCCTCCCGAGCTTCACCAGCGTGCATGAGCGCACGTCACAGCCGTGCATGGGTGCATGCATGATTCCGCATCGGGGACACCGCCGGTGCCGCTTCCCGGGGCCCGCCGGGAGCCCCATCGTGGGTTCCCGGCGGCCCGCACCGCCCGGTCCCCGCGGTTTCCACGGGACCGTCCCCGTGCGGGAGGCCGTCCCCCGGTCGGGGGCACGGCTCGTAGAGAACCCTCGAAGGAGTGACCACCCATGTCCGTGATGTCCTACCTCGGTTTCCGGTCCGCCGCGATCGGCGTCGGCGTCGCCGGCCTGCTGGCCGGGGCCGTCGTCACCGCACCGGACGGGCTGGCCGTCCCCGCGCGGCCCGGCGAGGCCGCGGCGGCCACCACCACCCTGACCTTCGCGCGGAACTCCGGCGACCCGACGAACTCGCGCCTGTCCGTGGTGCGGGACGGCCGGACGGTGGCCGTCTTCCGCGCGGGCTCGGGCCTCGGCGCGAGCCACCCGCAGGGCCGGGACGAGTGCGCCCGCTCGAAGGGGTGGCTGCCGGCGGGCACGTACTCCGTCGGGGCGCGCACCACCCGGTACAACGGCCGGGTCATCAAGGGCTACGCGATCCCGCTGAGCGACAAGACGTGCAAGGACGGCAGGACCCCCCGCACGGAGCTGTTCATCCACAGCGAGATGACGCGCGACGGCGGCCAGGGGCAGGCCGAGGGGCAGCGGTGGGACGGGGTGAAGGACTACAAGTCCGCCGGGTGCGTCAAGCTCTCGCCGCAGGACATCAAGAAGCTGTTCGGTGTCCTCGGGCAGGGCTCGGCACCCAAGCGGCTGACGGTCCGCTGACCCCCGGCCGCGGGTGCCGCCCGCCCGGCGGGGCGGCACCCGCGGCACGCGGCGGACGGGGCGCGGCGTACGGGGCGGACGGGGTGGAAGGGGCAGGGCGGACGGACACGGCGGGCCGGGGCCGCCCGGTTGGTCGTGGAGGCCGCCGAGCCGACCGGTGTCCGCCCCGACGCGGCGGGCACCGGCGTGCGGCGCCTCGCCCGCGCCGCCGGACGGGGCCGCGCCGCACAGGACCCGGCCGCCCCGTACCACCCGGCTCCGACGGCGCCCCGGCCCGACCGGACGGCGCGCCCGGCGCCCGGGCCGTCACGGGGTGGCCGCGGCGTGGGCGTGGAGGTCGCGGACGAGGGCGCCGAGCAGGCCGCCGCCCTCCTGCGCGGGCGGCAGGCGGCGCAGTACGCGCCGCACGTCCGGGGTGGTGCGCTCGCGCTGCCGGCGGGCCTCGTCGGCGGTCGCGTCCGGGTCGTCGGGCGCGGCCAGCCCGGCGGCCTTCGCGGCGTACGCGACGCCCCGCGCGTGGGACGCCATGTGCGCGACGGCCGCCGCGTGCCCGGCGGCCCGCGCGGCCGCCTCCGCGGCGGGTTCGCCCACCTCCCGGGCGGCGGCGTGCGCGGCGGCCGCGAGGGCGCGGAGCCGTCCGACGCGCAGTTCTCCGCGCGCGAAGGCCCGGGCGCCGTCGACGGCGTCCCGGGGCCGGGTGTCGTGCGGGGCGCGCGCTTCGAACAGGGGCAGGGTCCGCTCGGCGCAGTCGGCCGCCCAGACGGCCACGACCCGCCGGTCGTCCTCGCTCAGGGTCAGGGGGCCGGGTTCTCTCTTCACGGGGCCGCATTCTCCCACCGGGTGGCGCGACCCGCCGCGCGGGCGACGCGGGCCGTCACGGGGGGGCGGCCCGGGTGGTCCGGTCGGGCGCGGCGTGCGTCGCGCCGGCCGGCGGGGCCGGTGCGGTGCCGTTCGCGTCACCGCCGGGACGGCTCCAGGAGGCGGCACGGGACCCGCCGTTCGGTCAGTCCCCCGCGGCCGTCCGGGTCGACCCGGTACAGGCCCGCCTCCGGGGCGCGGGTCACCGCCTCCGTCAGCTCCCCTCCCGTGAAGAGGGCCGCGGCGCCGTCCTCCACCGCCCATCCGCCCGGCAGGTTCCCGGCGGCCACGGCCGCCCGGTAGGAGGGGCGGCGGCCGGGTTCGGTGTCGTAGTGCGGGCAGACGGAACCGGGCAGCAGGCTAAGGCCGTCCGGCAGGTGGGTGAGGGGTCCGAAGGAGTCGGTGTGGGAACCCTCCGCCCAGCAGTTGGCGCCCGCGCTGATCCCGCAGAGCAGCGTCCCCCGGTCGTACGCCTCGCGCAGCAGCCGGTCCACGCCGTGGACGCGCCACACCGCCAGGAGGTTCGCGGTGTTGCCGCCGCCCACGTAGACGACGTCCTGCGACAGGAGGAACGCGCGCAGGGCGTCGTCGTCGAGTTCCCTGCGGAACAGCGGCAGCACGGACGGGACGAGGTCGGGGCGGTCGCCGAAGGCGGCGAGGAACTTGTCGACGTAGACGGCGGCGTCGCCGCTCGCCGTCGGCAGGAAGCACACCTTGGGCCGCGGGGTGCGGGCGTGGCCGAGGACCCAGTCGTCCAGCACCCCGTCGTCGTCGATGGAGAAGCCCCCTCCGAGCAGGGCGAGACGGTGCTGCGGGGCGGCGACGGGCACGGGCCCTCCTCGGGGTGCAGGACGGTTCTGCGGCTTCGGAGGGGACGATGCCGTGCGACGGCCTTCCCCCGCAAGCAGAAGGGCGCACCGGGGTTCGGTGCGGCGCGGCACCGCCCCGCCGGTGCCGCGGCCCGTCGGCCTACGCCCCGGCGGCGGGACGGTAGGTGCACACGTGCACGCCGGTGCCGCTGGTGGTCGTGGAGACCAGCTCCAGCCTGCGCATCCGGCCGTTGCCGGGGAAGAGGGACTTCCCGCCGCCGAGGATCACCGGCATGATCATCAGCCGGAGTTCGTCGACCAGGTCCTCGTCCAGCAGGGTGCGGACGAGGGTGGGGCTGCCCATGACGAGCAGGTCGCCGCCCTCGGTCCCGCGGAGCTCGCGGACGCGGGCGACGGCCTCGTCGCCCGGGACGCGCGTGGTGTTCTCCCACGTCAGGTCGGAGTCGCCGAGGGTCCGGGTCACGACGTACTTGCGGAGGGAGTTCATCCGGTCGGCGAACGGGTCGCCCGCCCGCTCCGGCCAGGCACCGGCCATCGCCCGCCACGTACGACGTCCGAGCAGCAGCGCGTCGGCCTTCCCCAGCGCGTCGTCGAACGCGCCGCCCACGACCTCCGGGTCGAAGAACGGGTGCGACCAGCCGCCGTGGGCGAAGCCGCCGTCGGTGTCCTCCTCGGGGCCGCCCGGGGCCTGCACCACGCCGTCGAGGCTGACGAACTCGCTGATCACGATGCGCATGTGACTCTTTCCTTTGCTCACCACGGGGTTACGGCAAGGGAGACCGCCGTGCCCCGGTAAACTCATCGGCCCCGCCCCACCGCACGGGGTGATGTGGCTCACACAGTCGTACGGGGGTCGTACCGGGGCGTTCAGGGGGTTCGCCGGGCCGCGCGGGCGGCGCGCCACTCGGGGGCGAGGACGGCCCAGACCTCCTCGTCGTGCCGCTCGCCCCGGTACGGGTGGCTCTCCCTGAGCACGGCCTCCCTCGTCATCCCGAGGCGCCGGGCGACGGCGATGCTGGGCGCGTTGCCGGAGGAGACCCACCACTCCACGCGGTGGACGCCCCGCTCCTCGACGGCCCAGTCGATGACCGCGCGGGCGGCGCGGGTCACCAGTCCCCTGCCGGTCGCCGCCGGCTCCAGCCAGCAGCCCGCCTCGGCGGTGCCCTGCCGGAGGTCCATCCGGCGCAGGACGACGGCGCCGACGAGGGTGCCGTCCGCCCGGATGCCGTGGATCCGCCCCGTGTCGGACGCGGCCTTCTCCGCGTACGCCTGGAGGAACGCCCTGCTCGACTCCAGGTCGGTCACGACGTCGGGGAGGGCGTTGAACCGGCCGATGAACTCCCGGCCCCGGTCGATGTGGGCGAGGAACTCCTCGGCCTGCGGGGGTTCGAGCGGGGCCAGTTCGGCGCCGTCGTCCCCCAGGGGCATCGCGTACATCGTCACCTTCCATGTGAGCGGCGGCGCTTGGCGCACGGATCTTCTCATGGTCGGTGCCACGGGTACGCGCCCGGTCCGCGCCGGGGCGCGAGCCGGCGCGGACCGGGCGGACCGGGTGCGGGGTCAGTCGTCGACGACGTCCATGACCTGCGCGAGGTCGACGAACTTGAAGCCGGTGGCGTCGCGGTCGTCGACGGAGGGGGTGTCGTCGCCGTCCTGGACGACGAGCAGGCCGTTGGGGTACTTGCGGCCGAGCGGGGCGTTCAGCACGGCGGCGCCGTCGCACTCCTCGGCGCCGTCGAGGACGGAGGAGGCGGCGACGCGGAAGCCGGCCTCGTACTCGTTATCGTCGGCCAGTTCGCGGTCGTACAGGGCGAAGGTGTCGTCGCCCTGGCTGGAGGCGAGGACGTAGCCGTCGCCGTCCGCCTCCGTCAGCAGGGTCAGGCCCTCCACGTCGGCCGCGAGGTGCTCACCGCCGTGACCCGGGTCGGGGGCGGTGGGCGAGCACTCGTCGCTCTCCTCGTCGTACGCCGCCGGGACGCCGTACTCGCGGACCTTGTCGATCAGCACGGGCGTGCCGGTGAGGTCGGCGCGCACCCGCCAGATGCCGACGTCCTCCTGGCCGGCGTACAGGGTGCCGTTCGCGGGGTCGACGACCATGCCCTCGACCTGCGGGAGTTCACCGGGCTCGCCGCACGGGGACCAGGAGGTGCCGTCGGGGAGGCGGAACGTGGCGGGCAGGTCCAGCGTGCGGACCTTGCGGTAGCCGACCGTGCCGTTGGTGCGGGCGACCAGCTCCAGCAGGGCGACCGTGGTGCGGTTGTTGCGGCTGACCAGCGCGTAGGAGCGGCGGGTGGTCGGGTCGGTCCAGGTGGCGAGGCCGTAGGCGGTGTCCTGCTCGTTGATCTCCTCCTGGTCGGTGGAGAAGATCGGGGCGGCCTGCGGGTCGGTGACGTCGGTGAGCGGACCGGCCGGGTTGTCGCGGTCGATGCGGTAGACGCGGAGGCGGTCGTGGCCGCGGTCACTGACGACGGCGAGGTCGGAGCGGGCGCCGGCCAGGGCCGTGCCGTGCACGAGGTCGACGTTGTTGAAGCGGCCGGGGGCGTCGTCGGGGCCGGCCGGCGGCGGCGCGGGGAGCGACTGGACCTGGCGGGCGTCGAGGTCGTAGACGCGCAGCCCGCCCTCCTTGGCGGTGGCGATGACGAGGCTGCGGTCCGGGGCGGCGGCGTTGCGCCAGATCGCGGGGTCGTCGGCGTCGGCGTTCCCGCCCTGGTCGTCGTCGTGGAGGGGGGCCGTCTCGGCCCGGGCGGTGACGGCGGGCAGCGACTCCGCGGCGGTCGCCGCGTGGGCGGGTACGACCGAACTGGCCAGGGCCGTGCACAGCAGCAGCGCGGCGGTGGCCGGAAGGGCGGATCGGCGGACGGTCACGTACGTCTCCTCCGTGTCGGGGGTGTGCATCCGCAAGATCGTCGGGCGGCGCGGAAGCCGCCGGGTTACACCCCGCCGAAGGGGGCCGGACCGCGCCGCGAACACGCGGTGTCGGGTGTTCGGCCCGTCGTGAAGCGGCGGCGCCGTGGCGGGCCGGCCGGCGCCGCGGCACCGGAAGGGCGCCGCGCGACCGCTCCGCGACCCCCGGGTACGCCACGGGGGCGCCCGCCGCGACCGCGCGGGCGCCCCCAGTCCTCCGTCAGCCCTCCGCGGCACCGGTACGGGGCCGCAGTCCGGCCGCCGCGACGGCGGCGCCGACGAGGCACAGCACGCCGGTGACGATCACCGCGGTGTGCACGCCGCCCATGAACGCCTGGCCGCTCCCCTCCACGACCGCGGCCCTCACCTGGGCCGGCATGCCGGCGGAGACGGGCGACACGCCCATCGCCACGGCGTCCTTCGCCTCCTCCAGCCGCCCGGCGAGCTCCGCCGGAACCCCGGCGCGCGTCAGCTCCCCGGTGAGCGTGGAACCGACCCGGCTGCTGATGAGCGACACGAGGACCGACGTGCCGAGCGCGCCGCCGACCTGCAGGGCGGTCGCCTGGAGCCCGCCCGCCACGCCGCTGTCCCTGACGGGCGCCTGGCCCACGATGGCGTCGGACGACGCGGACAGGACCATGCCGACGCCGAGGCCGAGCGCGACGAACGGCGGCCACATCGTGGCGTACGAGGAGGCCGTGTCCCAGGTGAGCATGCCGAACGTGGCGGCGGCCTGGAGCAGCATGCCCAGCGGCATGGTGAGCCGGGGCCCGAAGCGGCCCGTCAGCATCGCCCCGAGCGGGGAGGCGACGAGCGAGGCGAGGCTCAGCGGCAGCGTGCGCACTCCGGCCTCGACGGGCGAGTAGCCGCGGACGTTCTGCAGGTAGAGCATCACGAAGAAGATCACGCCGAGCAGGACGAAGAAGTTCAGCGCGGTGACGACCGTTCCGACGGTCAGCGCGCGGTTGCAAAACAGCCGCATCGGCAGCAGCGGGTGCTCGACGCGCGTCTCGTACCAGCCGAAGACCACGAGGAGCAGGACGCCGGCGGCGACGGCGCCCAGGGTGCCGGGCGAGGTCCATCCCCAGGTCTCGCCCTTGACGACGCCGAAGACGGCGGAGAGCAGTCCGAGGGCGAGCAGGACGACGCCGGGCACGTCGAAGCGGTGGCGCCCGCCGGGGTTCTTGCTCTCGGGGAGGACGGCGGCGCTGACGAGCAGCGCGATCACGCCGATGGGCGCGTTGACGAAGAAGACCGACTCCCACGAGACGTGTTCGACGAGGAGGCCGCCGACGATGGGGCCGAGCGCGGTCGACACGGCCGAGACCATGGCCCAGATGCCCACGGCCATGCCGAACTTCCGGGGCGGGAAGACCGCCCGCAGCAGACCGAGCGTGTTGGGCATGAGGAGGCCGCCGAAGAAGCCCTGCGCGGCGCGGAAGGCGATCACGCCCTCGATCGAGCCGGCCAGGCCGATGGCCACCGAGGCGAGGGTGAAGCCGACGATGCCGACGACGTAGTACGTGCGCCGGCCGAAGCGGTCGCCGAGCTTGCCGCCGAGGATCAGGGTCGCCGCGAGGGCCAGGAGGTAGGCGTTGGTGACCCACTGGAGGTCCGCGGTGGACGCGTGGAGGGTGCGGCCGATCTCGGGGTTGGCGATGGCGACGACGGCCCCGTCGAGCTGGACCATGAACAGGCCGAAGGCGACGGCGAGCAGGGTCAGCCAGGGGTTGGCGCGCCGCCCCGTGGCGCCGGCGGCCCCTGGGGACGCGGCGGGCGGGGCGGAAGCGGCTACGGGTGTTGCGGACATGGGGATGCGGAGTCCTCGGAACGTGGCGGTACGGATGGACGGCGCGCCGCGGCGGACCGTCGGCGGCACGGGCGCGCGGCACGGCGGCACGGGAGGCGGCACGGCGGCGCGCAGGGGCAAGCGCCGCGCGCACGGAGGCGGAGGGGCGTCCGTGCGTGCGGTCGGGAACCTCCGGTGGAGGCGGCGGGACTACTCGGCCGCGGGGTGGAGGTGGTGCGTCAGCGACGTGAGCGCGCCCACGGCGGAGCCGAGGGCGTCCATCTCCCCGTCGGTGAGGAACTGCAGCGCGCGGGCGACGTGCGCGTTGCGGAGGCGTTGGACCTCCGCCAGCTCGCGCCGGGCCCGGGGCGTCGGGTGGAGGTGCGCGATCCGCTTGTCGGCCGCGTCGCGCCGCCGCTCCAGCAGACCGGCCTCGGTGAGCTGGGAGACGAGGGCGCTGACGTTGTTCGGCCGCATGAGGAGGGCGTCGGCCGCCTCGCGCACCGTGGCGCCCTCGTGGCGCATGACGAAGCGGAGCAGCGCGAGCTGCCCCTCGGCCGGCTTGGGGTGCCGGATGTCCTGGGCGATCCGGCGCTCCAGGGCGCGGTTCAGCTCCGGAAGGCACTCCGCCAGCACGGAGGCCAGGCGGTCGGTGTCCGGAGCGGACGCGCGGGGATCGGGCATTCCCCAAGAATAGGTCTTATGAGATAGCTATGTCAACGTACCTATGCCCCGAGGGCGGCGGAGGGGACCTCGAAGAGGCTGGGGAAAGGGCCCCGACGGCGGAAGGGACCGCGCGGTACGCGGTCCCTTCCGCCTGGTGGCCGGTGCCCCGGCCGCCGGTCAGGCGTCGCCCGGCCTGACGCGACCGCGCCAGGCGCCGGACTCGCCGCCCCGCGTCTCGATGTACTCCTTGAACCGGCGCATGTCGCCCTTGACGCGGCGGTCGATCGTGCCGGTCAGGTCGGCGGCCTTCTCGGCGAGGCCGGTCGGTTCGACGTCCATCACCAGCTCCACGCGCGTGTGCGTCTCGTCGACGCGCTGGAAGCTGACGACGCCCTTCTGCTGGGTGTCGCCGCTCACCGTCCGCCAGGCGATGCGCTCGTCGGGGAGCTGGTCGATGATCTCGGTGTCGAACTCGCGGCGGACGCCGCCGATCTTCGTCGTCCAGTGGTTGTGCCGGTCGTCGACCTGCCTGACCTCTTCGACGCCCTCCATGAAGTTCGGGAACTCCTCGAACTGGGTCCACTGGTTGTACGCGGTGCGGACCGGCACCTCGACCTCGACGGTCTCCTTCACCTTGCTCATCAGTCACTCCTTGGTCTCGTGGCGGTGGCGCGAGGGGCACGCGCCGCGCTCGGCACCGGTGAGCGGGTACCCGCTCGCCCCGGATCATGCACGCGCGCACCGGACCGGCCGGAGCGGGAGGCGGCGCGGGGTACCCCGTTCGGGGGGCGGGGACTGTTAGGGGTCCGGCTCGCGGGGTACCTCTGCGCGGACCGCACGGATCCACGCTCAGGGGTGTCGTATGGAGATCGGGTACAAGCTCGCGGCGGAGGCGTTCGCACCGGGCGAGCTGGTGAGGCAGGCTGTCCTGGCCGAGGAGGCCGGGTTCGACTTCGTCGAGATCAGCGACCACTTCCATCCGTGGCTGGACAACCAGGGGCACTCCCCGTTCGCCTGGACCGTACTCGGCACGATCGCGGCGAAGACGAGCCGGATCGGCCTGGCCACCGGGGTGACGTGCCCGACGATGCGGTACCACCCGGCGGTCATCGCGCAGGCCGCGGCGACGCTGGCACTGCTGTCGGAGGGGCGGTTCGTGCTCGGCGTCGGCTCGGGCGAGCGGCTGAACGAGCACATCGTCGGCGAGGGCTACCCGGCGGTCGCCACGCGCCACGAGATGCTCCGCGAGGCCCTGGAGATCATCCGGCTGCTGTGGAGCGGCGGGTACCGCTCGTACGAGGGGAAGCACCTGCGGCTGGAGGACGCCCGCGTCTTCGACCTGCCGCCGTCGCCGCCGCTCCTCGCCGTGGCGGCGAGCGGACCCGACTCGACGCGGGTGGCGGCCGAGCTGGGAGACGCGCTGTTCGCCACCGAGGCCAAGCCGGAGATCGTCCAGGGGTACCGGGACGCCGGGGGCGACGGGCCCCGCTACGCGGAGGTGCCCATGGCCTGGGCCCCCGACGAGAAGACCGCCGTGCGGGCGGCGCTGGAGACGTCGCGGTGGGCGGTGACCGGCTGGAAGGTGATGAGCGAGCTCCCCAACCCGGTGAACTTCGACGCCGCCACGACCACCGTCCGCGAGGAGGACATCCTGAGCGCCTTCGCCTGCGGCAACGACCCGGAACGGTACGTGGAGATGGCGCAGGGGTACGTCGACGCCGGGTTCGACCGGCTGGTCATGCAGAACGCGGGGCCCGACCCGGACGGCTTCATCGACTTCTACCGGCGCGAGCTGGACTCCCGGCTGCGCGGACTGAAGCCGGGCGGCGCCTAGACACGGCACGGGCGCGCCGAAGGGGACCGGCCCCGGAGCGGCTGGCACCGACCGGCGACGGGAGGCCCGGAAGAATATCCGATTGTCCGGTGGCGGAGCGGCGGCGAGAATCGCGGGATGCGCGATCAGCGACCGTACGACGGCGCCGCCGTCCCGGCGCCCGCGCCCCCCGGCGCCGCGAGGACGCGACCGGCCGGAGAGCGCGAGCGGCCGGGACCGGTGGGGGCGCGGTGACCGCCGGCCGGGCACACGACCGGGTCCGGGTCCCCGCCGCGCTGGCCGCGTCGCTGCCCGGGGACGCCTGGCGGAGGTGGATCGGCGCGCTGCCCGGGCTGGCCGAGCGGTTCCTGGACCACTGGGACCTGCGGCCCGACGGCCCCGCCGCGCACGGGGTCGTCGCCCTGGTCCTCCCGGTCCTGCGGCCGGACGGGACGCCCGCCGTCCTCAAGCTCCAGCCCGTGGACGAGGAGACCCGCGGCGAGCCCCTCGCCCTGCGCGCCTGGGGCAACCGCCACGCCGTCGACCTGCTGGACCACGACCCCGGTACGGGGACCATGCTCCTGGAGCGCCTCGACGCCTCCCGGTCGCTGGAGACGGTCCCGGACGACATCCGGGCCCTGCGGGACCTGTCGGAGCTCCTCGCCCACCTGGTCGCGACCCCGGCCCCGCAGGGCCTGCCGCGGCTGGCCGACCTCGCGCGCGCCCTGCTCGACCGGCTCCCCCGCGGCGCGGACCGCCTGACCGACCCGGACGAGCGGCGCCTCCTCGCCACCTGCGCCGCCGCGACGCGGGAGGTGCTGGACGAGCCCGGCGACCGCCTCCTGCACTGGGACCTCCACTACGCCAACGTCCTCGCCCCGCTGCCCGGGTCGCCGACGCGCGGACGGGCCGGCTGGGTCGCCATCGACCCCAAGCCCCTCGCCGGCGACCCCTGCTTCGAGCTCCTGCCCGCCCTGTACAACCGCTGGGACGACGTCATCCGCACCGGGGACGTCTCCGCGGCCGTGCGCCGCCGCTTCCACCTGATGACCGAGGTGCTCGGCCTCGACCGCCGGCGGGCCACCGCCTGGACCCTCGCCCGCGTCCTCCAGAACGCGCTCTGGCACATCAAGGACGGCGCCACCTCGCTCGACGGGCCGCAGGCCGCCATCGCCCGCGCGCTCCTGAGCTCCTGAGCTCCTGAGCGGGCGTACGGGGACGGCCCCGTGACCGGTGGCCCCGGGCCCGGACGCCTTCGGGAGGGACCGTCCGGCACGGTCCGGCTCGGCGGCACCCGGGGCCGTCGTGCGCGTACGCCGCCGAGCCGGGCCTTCCTTCGCGTACGGCCTCACTTCACGTACAGCTTCGCGATGTCCTTGGCGGCCACGTCCCCGTACGTGTCGCGGCCCGTCTCGTTCGGGTGCAGGAACCACGGCAGGGGCTGGTGGAGCAGCGTCACCGCCGACGGCTCCAACAGGGCGCCGATGCCGCGTTCCAGGCCGGCGCAGGCGGTGAGGGGCTCGGTGTGGGCGTAGAGGTCGACGAAGTGGGCCCCGTTCGCGGCGGCCTTGGCCTTCATGAGGTCGTTCAGCGGGACCTGGACCTTCTTGTCGAGGAAGGACAGCGCGTTCTCGGGGACGTCGGCGAGCGGCTTCTCCGTACCCCCCGGTACGGCCGCCCGGCACGTGGTCGTGTCCTCCGGGACGAGCCTCGGGTAGCCGACGAGCACGGCCCTCGCGTCCGGGGACTCGCTGCGGATCTCCGAGAACAGCTTGTCGAGGTCGGTCGCGGCCACGGCGAACCGCTCCTTCAACCAGGTGGCCCCCGCGCCCTTTTCGAAGAAGGCGCGGCAGTCCGCCGCGGGTGACGCCGTGTCCACCGCCGTGGCGGGCATCAGCGCCCCCTCGTTCCCGCGCAGCCGCGCCGAGCACTGCTTCAGGATCGGGCCGAGTCCCACCGTGTCGGCCCCCAGGCTTCCGACGACGAGCTGGGTGTCCTTGCGCAGCGCCCTCTTCTGCGGTTCGGCCGTGAGCCCGCCGCCCAGGTCCTGCGGCTCCCACACGTGGTTGAGGCGCGCCCCCGCGCAGGACACGTCGGCCTGCACCTGCACCTCCACCGCCTGATCGGCCAACTGGTCCACCATGACGGCCGGCACGTTGTCCGTCGCCCGTACGCACAGCAGGGCGTTGCCGTCGACGGGCGCGATGCCGTACCCGGCGGTGTACGCGTCGCCGAGGAACACCGCCCGCAGGTGCACGGGGTTGGGCGGCCGGACGGGCGCGTGCGTCCACGCCCCCAGGCTCATCACGACGAGCGGCAGGAGGGCGGCGGCGCGCCGGCGCGCGGACAGGCTCTTTCGCACGGAGGCTCCTTCCGGGGGTCCCGCTCCGCGGGATGGCGGGGTCTGCGTCGACATCCGTACCCTTCACCCCGAACGTCCACGTCCGTACCCCTGTCACCCACATGGGGTGTTCGGCGTACGCCGGCGCCGGCCGGGCACCGCCACACGCCCGGCCCCGCGTCCCCGCCCCGGCGGGGCGCCCTCGCCCGGTGTCCCGCCGGTGGACCGCCCGGGGGGCGCTCGCCGTCGAACGGGCCGACGGCGGACTGTGCCGCTGGGCAGGGGGCGGGCCCGGACCGACGGGCCCGAGCGGTTCCGCGACGGCCGGCCAGGACGAGGGACTCGAACCCTTCGCCCCACCGGCCGGGTTCGACCCCCTGTACCCGTCCAGGGGCGTCGTCCCCTCCGGAGTGCCGTTCGCCACCCGTCCCGGCAGGCGCCCGCGCCTCACGGGGGCCGGCGCGGACGTGGTCGTCCTGCCGCACCGACCGGAGTGCCACGACGGCGAGCAGTGCCGGTGCTGCGACGCGGCCCTCACCGGAGCGGGCCGCACGTCCTCCCACCACAACCTGGTGCGGCCGGCCGTCGCCCTCTACCGACCGCACGGCCTCGACGGGCTCTGGCCGTCGCCGGTGGTCAGGACGGACCTCGTCCCCTTGCCCGACCGCTCGCTCCGCGTGACGCGCTTCGCCGACCGGTTCGAGGCGAAGCCGACCGGGATCGCCCCGCCGGCCGCCGCGGTCGACAGAGGCGACAGGGTCCGCGAACACCGCCGCCCCGCGGAGGGACCGCCGGCCGACCGGGCGGACCTCGTCGACTTCGCTCCCGGCGTCCCCGGCGTACCCGCGTCGACCTGCGCCGGTCGCCGCCGGGGGGACGTCGGGCCGTTCCCCCGGCTCAAGGAGTGGACGGCGAAAGTTCCGAGAGCCGGCGGGCGCCGGTCCGCTCCGCGTGCGGGCCCGCGAGGTCGGACTCTTCCCCAACCAGGAGCCGCGCCCCGGCGCGCGCCCGGTCGCCCACGCGCGGTGAGATCACCGAACGAACGGTGTTCACCGGCACGGACCGGACCACCGTCGCCCGCGGGGCACCGCGCCCGCCGCCGGGCCCGCGCCGTGCCCGGCGACCCCGTCCTCGTACGGGCCGGTCGGCGTCCGGTGCCCGCGCCGCCCGCCGGGGAGCCGCGGCCCCGGTGCGGCCCCCGGTGCCCCGCGCCCGACGCGCTCCCCGTCCGGTGGAACGGGTCCGGCGGCCCGGCCTTCCCGATCCGCCGGACAGGGCAACTGCCGCTTGGCTACAGTCTGTTCCCTCCGGCAGGACACCTGGCGGAGGGCGCGCACGGCGAGGTTCCGGAGCCGCGCGGAAACCGTGGGGGGACTGTATGGACATTGGACTCGGGGACGCCGTCGCCGCGTTGCGCGACGACCTCATGGAGGCCGTGCGGCGCGGCGAGGGCCGGGAGGTCACCTTCGACGTCGGCCCGATCGAGATGGAGTTCCTCGTCGAGCTCCGCCAGGAGGCCCGGGCCAAGGCAGGCTTCCGCGCGTGGGTCGTCACCGCGGACGCCGAGGGCGCCGCGGCACGCGGCCGCAGCCATCGGATCATGGTGACGCTCACACCGCGCCGCGGCGGCGGTCCGGTGAGGATCTCCGCGCAGGACCGGGACCTGCCCGGCGGCGAGGCACCGGAGGACGAGGTCCGTGCCCGGCGGGCCCGGTGACGGGGCGGTCCTCCCGCCCCGGCGGGAGCGGCCCGGGAGCACGGACGGCCGATGAGCGGTAACCGCGTCGTACGGGTGGCGGCGGCGGGCGGATGGGCCGCCGGCTACGAGATCGCCCCGCGCCTGGTCCTGACGGCGGCGCACGCCGTGGCCGCCGTCGGCTCGCCCGTCGCGGTCTCCCGCGCCGGGGAGTTCACCGACCACCCGGGACACGTCGTGTGGCGGGGGACGCCGGAGGACCCCACCGGGAACGACCGGTCCGGTACGGACGCCGCGCTGGTGCGCGTCTCCGCGGAGGATTGGGAGCCCGCCCCGCCCGGCCGGACGCTGTGGGGCCGGATCGTCGGGGACGGCGAATCCGTCCTGTGGCGGGCCACCGGCTTCCCGCACTCCGAGGAGCGCTGCCGGGAGTCGGAGCAGGCCGAAGGGAAGATCAGCCCGCTCAGCGGTCTGGTCGGCGGCATGTACGTACTGGACTGCACCACCTTCCGCGACCGGGGGCCCGACGACTCGTCCTGGCGGGGGATGTCGGGAGCGGCCGTGCTGTGCGGCGACTTCGTGGTGGGCGTCGTCGTCAGGGACGTGCCCGACCGCGTTCCCGCGCGGCTGGAGGCGGAACGCGCCGTCACCCTCCTGCGCGACGGCACGTTCCTCGCCGCGCTCGAGCGGTACGGGGCGCCCGGCCCCCATGTCCCCCAGCCCGTCGAGTACGCGGCTCTCGCCGACCCCGACCACCACGCCGGGACGCGGCACGCCCCCCGGTCGGCGGTGGAGCTGCTGCATCCGGGCCGGGCGATCGTGCCCTTCCACGGCCGGGAGGAGGAGCTGAGCGCGCTCGCCGCGTGGGCGGAACGGGCCGACGGCGAGGTGGCGGTGGTCCACGCCCCCGGCGGCCGGGGCAAGACACGGCTCGTGGTGGAACTCTCCCGCCGCCTCGGGGCGAAGTGGTCCTTCCTGTGGCTGCGGCCCGGTGAGCGGATGGACGCCCGCACCCGTGCGCCCGGGCTGCCGCTGATGGTGGTGGTCGACGGCGCGGACGGCCGCGTCGAGGAGACGCGTTCCGTCCTGGAATTCGCCTCGCGGTACCGCGAGGCACCGGTCAAGGCGGTCCTCCTCGCCCGCTCGGCCGGCGGATGGCTCGAGGAGGTCGCCGGGGACTCGCTGCACCGCGGATCGGTGCTGTCGACCGCGCTGGTCCGTGAGCTCCCGGAGCTGCCGCCGGCCGGCCCCGACGACCACCTCGCCGCCGCCCGGGCCCTGGCCGCCGGGCTGGCGGCCCTCCCCGGCTCCGGGAAGCGCCGGTGGAAGAAGCTCGCCAAACGCATCCCGCGGCCCGCCCCCCACAGCGCTTCCGGCTCCCCGCTGACCCTGCACATGACCGCCCTGGTGCACCTCCTGGACGCGGCACAGGGCGTCGCGGCCACCACGGGTGACGCCTCGGCCGTCGAGAAGCGGCTCCTGGAGCACGAGCGGGCGCACTGGCTCGGCACCGCCAGGGCCCACCGGCTCTGCCCTCCCCTGCTGTGGGGCGTGCTGGAGGACGCGGTGGCCGCCGTCGTGGCCCTGGGCCCGCACGGGCGGCACGAGACCGCGGCCGTCCTCGGCCGGGTGCTCGGCGACGGCACGGCCGCCGGTGCCCGTGCCGTGCACGCCTGGATCAGGACCGCGCTGCCCACCGACGGTGACGCCGTCGGGCACCTGCGCCCCGACCGGCTCGCCGAACGGCTGGTGGGCGAGCGCTTCCGCGACCACCCGGACCTGGTCGACGCCCTGCTGCCGACCGCGACCCCCGCCCAGGCCACCCGGTTCCTCACCCTGGTCACCCGGGCGTCCGTACGGCACGCCGGCCCCGGCACCGGGGAGCTGACCGACTGGTGCCTGCGCCACCCGGCGGTGCTCGGCCCGGCGGCCGTCGCCCTGGCCCCCCGGCTGGAGGAGCCGGCGCCCCTGCTGTCCGTGCTGCGGGCCCTCGTCGACCGCCCCGGCGCGGAACTCGGCGAACTCGAGGAGCTGGCCGCCGCCGTACCGCCCAGCACCCATCTGCTGGCCCCCTGGGCGCTCCGCCTGCACCGGCGCATCGTCGACGTCCACCGGCTGCGGGCCGCCGCCGACCCGGCGGCCCGCCCCGGACTCGCCGTCGCCCTGCGGGAGCTGTCCAAACGCCTGTCGTCCATGGGCGAGCGGGAGGAGAGCCTCAGGGCGGTGGAGGAGGCCCACGGCCTGTGGCGGGAGATCCCGGCGGACCACCCGCGCCACCGGGCCGAACGGGGAGCCTGCCGCGTCAACGCGTCCATCTTCCTCACCGCCGCGGAACGCCGGCGGGAGGCGTACCAGGCCGCGGTGGAGGGCGCGGACCTGCTGCGCGCCGCGCTCCGCCCCGACGACCCCGCGAGCCGCGTGGACCTGGTGAAGGCCCTGGACACGCTGATGCTGGCCGCGGGCGCCCTCGGCGACCACGACACCGCGTGGCGCGTGTGCGAGGAGAGCGGGGAGCTCTGCGAGGCCGTCTGGCGCGACGACCCGACGGCCCACACCCCCCTCCTGGTGAACCACCTGAACAACCGGGCCATCGTCGCGATGGGCTCCGGCCGCCGCGACGTCGCCCTGGCGGCGGTCCGCAGGGCGGTCGAGATGCAGCGGCAGCTCGCCGCCGACGCCCCCGACGCCCACCTGCCGGGACTCGCCCTGGTCCTCGCCACCGCCTCCTCCGCGGCGCAACTGGCCGGACTCCCCCGCGAGGCCCTGGAGAAGATCCGCGAGTCCGTCACCATCCGCCGCCGCCTGGCCAAGGCACGCCCCCGGGCCTACCTGGCCGACCTCGCCTCCGCCCTCAACAGCCTGGCCATCGACCTCGACAACCTCGGACACCGCGCCGAAGCGCTCGACGCCGCCGAGGAGTCGGTACGGCTCTACCGCGAACTGGCCGACGAGCAGCCGCACGTCCACACCCCCGGCCTGGCGCTCGCCCTCAACACCCTGGCGCTGAAGCGCCAGGCCAACGGCTACCGCCGCCGGGCGCACCGCGTCGCGCAGCAGAGCGTCCACGGGTACCGCGAGCTCGCCGAGCGCGAACCGGGCGGCTTCCGCGGCCACCTGGCCATGTCCCTCACCACTCTCGCGGGCACGCTGAAGTCCGAGGACGGAGGGCGGGACACGGCACGGGCGGCCGACTGCCTGCGGGAGGCGGTGGGGATCCTCCGGGACCTGTTCAGGACCGCGCCGGGCGCCCACCTCCCGGACCTCGCCACCTGCCTCAACAACCTGGCGGGCGCCTACGTCCTGCTCGGCGACCCGCGCAAGGCCCTGGAGACGGTCCAGGAGGCCATGGAGCTCAACGGCGCGGCGGAGGGGGACCTCCCGGCGGCCTTCGCCGAGCCGATGCTCAGGAACTGGCTGACCGCCTTCCGGTGCCACAGCGACCTGGGGGACTTCGAGGGGGCGCGCCACGCGGGCGAGGAGGCCCTGGCCCGGTTGCGCACGCTCAGCGTCGAGGCGCCCTCCCGCTACGAGACCGACCTGTGGGCCGTCCTGTCGGGCACCGCCGCCCTGCTGTGGTTCTCCGGGGAGCGGGAGGAGTCGGTCCGGCGCTCGCGCGAGGCGCTGGACATCAAGGACCGCTGGGTCCGGCGGGACCCCGACCGCCACCGGGCCGAGCAGGCCGAGGCCCTCGAAGCGTACGCGCGGCAACTGTGGCTGCTCGGCCGCACGGCGGAGGCGTCGGCGGCCGCCGACGAGGCGCGCGCGCACCGGCGCGCCGACCACCTGCGCCGGGGCGACGACACCACCCGGCTCGCCCTGGCCCGCGCCGATGCCCTCCACGCCGAACTGCTGGAGGCACGCGGCCGCTGGCCGGACGCCCTGGCCCCCGCGCAGGACGCCCTCGCCGCGCTCCGCGCGCACCACGCGTCGGACCCCCCGGGCCTTCGGGCCGACCTCTCCGGCGCGCTCGTGCGGCAGGCCGGCCTGCTGTGGCGCGCCGGTGACCTGCCGGGGGCGCTGTCAGCCGTCGAAGAGGCGGTCACGGTCGCCCGTACCGGTGTCGAACCGCCGCCCGCCGACTTCGCGGCGGGCAACGCCCTGCTGCACCGCGCCCTGCTGCGGTCCGAGGCGGCGGCCTCGGACACCGCCCGTGCCGGGGCGGCCCTGTCCCTGCTCGCCGAGGTCGTCGGCTTCTGCGAGGCCCTGCCGGAGGACCCCTCGGCGGAGCTGCTGCTCGCCGGGGCGCTGACCGCTTTCGGAACGTACGCGGTGACGGTACCGGGCAGGGAGGC
The DNA here is from genome assembly GCF_056432325.1 of Streptomyces sp. NPDC045287. Taxonomy (NCBI): domain Bacteria; kingdom Bacillati; phylum Actinomycetota; class Actinomycetes; order Kitasatosporales; family Streptomycetaceae; genus Streptomyces; species Streptomyces sp. NPDC045287. The sequence goes on along the minus strand of NZ_JBWKJG010000002.1, from coordinate 483,491 downwards.
GGAAGGGGTCGTGGCGAACGGGCGCGCCGTGGACGTCCTGCGCCGCCACGTCGACGCCCTCCCCTTCCTGGCCTCCGCGCTGGCCGACTCCCTCGCGGAGCAGGCGCGGGGGTTCGCCGTGACCGGACGCGCGCGGGAAGCCGTGGAGGCCGCGGACGACGCGGTCCGACGCGCGCGCCTCCTCACCTCCCAGGACCCGCACGCCCATCGTGAAGTGCTGGCGAACGCCCTCGCCGCCTCCGCGCGCTCCCGGCTGGCGGCGGACGGGCCCTCCGCCGCGGCCCGCGCCGACTCCACCGAGGCCGTGGCCCTGTTCCGCGCGCTCGCGCGGGAGCAGCCGCTGGCCGTGGCCCGGAGGGCCGCCGAAGCGCGGGAGGTCCACGACCGGCTGCACGCGTGAGGGCGCCCGCGAGCGGCTCTCCATCCGCGAGAACGCCTTCGGCGACCGGCTGCACGCGTGAGGGCGCCCATGACCGCGTTCACCCGAATGGCGGGTACCGGAGTGACCGGGCCGCGGAGGGCGTCGTTCCTGCCCCGGACGTCCCCGGCAGACCGGGCCGGGGAGTGGTGCGGTAAGGAGCGCCGAGCACGTGAGCATCGCCGTCGACCGGGTGCCCGCCGGGCCGGGCCCGGAGATCCCTCCCCCTGCCGGGCAGCGGCACGGCCAGGAGGGGCTGGTGCGGATGACCGCCCTGCCCCCGGTGGCCACGATGGGCACCGCCCTCCACTCCACCGGGCACGACCTGCTGGAGCGGCTCCGTCCCGGGCGGGTCTTCATGATGGGCGACAACCCCGCCCTGCCCCGGATGCCGCAGCGGCCTTCGCTGGCCGACTTCTTCCGGCTGCGCCTCGAGCCCTTCACCGCCCGGCACATGCTGCACAGCGCCCGCCGCGCCCGCGAACAGGGGCTGGACGAGACCGTGGTCCTGGCGTGCCTCCTGCACGACATCGCCGTCGGCGGCCTGTTGCGCAGCCACCACGGGCACTGGGGCGCGCAGATGGTGGAGCCGTACGTGACCGAGGAGGTCGCCTGGGCGATCCGCCAGCACGAGATCCTGCGGTTCTTTCCCGATCCGGCCGTCGGCTACGACTACCCCGAGGCGTACCGCACGTTCTTCGGCGCCCGGTACAGCCCGCCGGACCACGTCCGCGAGGCGTACCGGCACGTGCGCGCGCACCGCTGGTACATGACCGCGCGCCTGGTCACCCTCAACGACCTCTACACCTTCGACAGCGACGAGGACATCGACGTCGGCGAGTTCGAGGACGTCATCGGCCGGCACTTCCGCCAGCCCGAGCAGGGCCTCGGCTTCGACGGTTCGCCCGTCGCGCACATGTGGCGCACGATCATCTGGCCCAACAACTTCCTGTAGCGGGGCCCTGCCGGCGGGCGGGGAACCGGTGCGCGCGACGCGGTCGGGCCGGTGGACGCGCCCGGCGGCCGTACGGCAGTCGGTGGCGGCTCGAAGGCGTGAGCGCCGGGGGCGCGTGAGGGCGCCGTCCGCGCGGGTAGACGGGTGATCATGATCGATGCTCTGGTGGCGGCGGGCTGGGGCCTGCTCGCCGGTTCGGCCCTGCTGGTGGGCGCGGTGGTGGGGTACGCGGTGCGGGTGCCGCGGTGGCTGATCGCTTCCGTGATGGCGTTCGGCGCCGGTGTGCTGATCTCCGCCGTGTCCTTCGAGCTCGTCGGCGAGGCGTACGAGCAGGGCGGCCTCGCGCCCGCCGCCGGAGGGACCGTGGCGGGCGCCCTCGCGTACACCGCCGGGAACGTGTGGCTCGCCCGGCGCGGCGCGCGGCACCGCAAGCGGTCCGGGCACCTGCGGGGCCAGCCCTCGGAGCGGCAGGTGGCGGGATCGGGCGCGGCCCTGGCCCTCGGCGCCCTGCTGGACGGGGTGCCGGAGTCCGCGGTCATCGGGGTGAGCCTCCTCGACGGCGGCGCGGTGAGCCTGGTGACGGTCGCGGCCGTGTTCATCAGCAACGTGCCCGAGGGCCTGTCGAGCGCCGCGGGCATGCGGAGGGCGGGCCGCGGACCGGGGTACGTCTTCGGCGTGTGGGGCTCCATCACGGCCGCGAGCGCCGTCTCGTCCCTGCTCGGTTACACGGTGGTGGGCGCCCTGTCGACCGCGGTGGTCGCCGCCGTGACCGCGGTCGCGGCCGGGGCGGTCCTCGCGATGATCGCCGACACGATGATCCCGGAGGCGTTCGAGGAAGCCCACCTGGCCATCGGTGTGATCACCGTGTGCGGTTTCCTGACGTCGTTCGTCCTGTCCCACGCGTAGCGGCGGTGCCCGCCGGAGGCCGGCGGGACGCGCCCGGGCGTCTCACCGCCCCCGGTCCGCGGGGTGCTCCTGCGGGCCGGGGGGCCGACGCCACACCAGTGCCAGGGAGTAGCCGCCCACGTCGTCGTGGGCCCAGCTCTCCACCCCCTCCCCGAGGAGGGGCGTGTAGGGCGCCAGCAGAGGGCCGGGGGCCCAGGTGAAACGGTCGTCGGCGCGCCAGTCGGTGAGGCGTACTTCCCGCGCGCCGAACCGGAGACCGAAGCCGAGGTACTTGAGTACGGCCTCCTTGCAGGCCCAGCGCAGCGGCAGCGGCATGGTCCGCAGCCGATGGCCCGGCCCCCCGCCCTCCGTGTCGCCGTCGAAGGCGAGGAGGGAGGTGAGGTGCGGTCCCATGGCGCGGTTGCGCTCCAGGTCGATGCCGACTGCGCCGGGCCCGCAGGCGGCCACGGCGAACTCCCCGGAATGCGACAGGTTGACCCCGACGGGTGCGTTGACGAAGGGCTTTCCCCTCCGCAGGCCGCTCCGGACGGTGTCGACGCGGACGTCCCGCGTCCTCATGCGGGTGCCCGTGTGCCTGACGTGCCAGGACCGTACGGCGACCTTGACCGCGAGTCTCCCCGCGAACCGCTCCAGCCCCCGGGCGGGCCCGTGCGGATCCGGATCGAGGCCGGACTCGGATGCGGCCAGATGACGGGCGCGCAAGGCGTTCCGCTCGTCGGGGCCGAGCCCCCGCAGCCAGGTGAGGGACACCGCCGTGAGGGTGAGCCGCCCCGCGTGGACCGTGTGGGGGGCCCGGGCGGGGCACAGCTCCAGTTCCCCGGCGACGGTGGTCGCGGGATCTTCGACCCTTGCGTCCTCCGGCGCGGCCCGCGTGCCGGTGCCGGCCGCTGTGCCCCCGCGCGCCGGCCCGCTTCCCGGCGGTCCGCCCCTTTCCCCGCGGGGCGTGCCCGACCCGTGGCACGGGATGGGGTCCTTCCTCATCTCATGGCCGTTTCCCCGCGTGACCGCGCGGTTCGACGCCCGTGCCGCTCAGCAGCCGGTAGTCGGTCTTCCCGTTGGCGTTGCGGGGCAGCGTCTCCAGGCACCTGGCCGCTTCGGGCAGCATGTACACGGGCAGGTGCCGCGCGCAGTGCCGTTTGAGGTCCAGCAGGCCCGGTTTCGGGGCGTCGGCGCGCAGGGTGTAGAAGAGGACGAGCCGGGCGGCGGGGCCCTCTCCCTCCACCACGGCCGCCGCTTCGGCGAGTGCGGGGTGCCGCAGGGCGGCGTGTTCGACCTCGCCGAGCTCGACCCGGTAGCCGGAGAGCTTGACCATGCGGTCCTTGCGCCCCTGGTAGACGAACACCCCGTCCTCGCGGGCGACGATGTCCCCCGTGGCGTGGCGGCCCTGGCGGTGCAGTGCGGCGGCCGGTTCCGACTCCCTGCGCCAGTACCCGGGCGTGACGCAGTCCCCCGCGACGACCAGTTCCCCGCAGGCGCCCGGGCCTTCGACCGGCCGGCCGGCCTCGTCGACGATCGACAGCCGGACGCCGGTGATCGGCCTGCCGATGGGCAGGGGCGCGTCGCGTTCCACGTCCTCGGGCCGGACCCGGTGGTAGGTGCACACGTTGGTCTCGGTCGGCCCGTACAGGTTGTACAGCGCCGTGTCCGCGGGCAGTCGCTCCGCGAGTGCCCGCAGTTGCGGAAGGGGGAAGACCTCACCTGCGAAGAGGACGTACCGCAGGCCGGCGGTGGTCTCCGGGGTGAGCGCGCCCGACGCCACCAGGAGGTGCAGGATCGAGGGCACCGAGTACCAGACGGTGACGCCGTACTCCCGGATGCCGGCCGCCAGCGCCGCGACGTCCCGCGTCTGCGCGTCCTCGACGATCCACACGGCCGCGCCGACCGACAGGGCGACGAACAGGTCGAAGGTGCTGAGGTCGAAGCTGAAGGAGGCATGGTTGGCGAAGACGTCGTCGGCGCCGACGTCGAACTCCCCCTGTGCCCAGGTGATGAAGTTGGCCAGGTTCCGGTGGGAGATCTTCACCCCCTTGGGGACGCCGGTCGACCCGGAGGTGTAGAGCAGCGCGGCGATGTCGGAGGGCTCCGGCTCGGGCAGCGCCGTGTCCCGGTCGGGTCCGGGCGGGGTGAGGGCGTCCCAGGCACGGACGCGGGCGGAGCCTGCCGTGGGGGCGCCGGTCCGTCCCGGGCCCGTGACGACGACGGTTTCGACGGAAGGGGGCAGGGGGTCCTCCGCGAGGCTCGCCAGGTGGTGGTGGTCGGTGAGGAGCACCAGTGGTTCGGCGTCCGCCAGGATGGTTCGGACCCGGGCCTGCGGCTGCCGGCCGTCCAACGGGACGTAGACGCAGCCCGCGTGCAGGGCGGCGAGCATCCCCTCGGCGTACTCGGGACGCTTGTCCATCCAGATCGCGACGCGGGTGCCACGGTCGGCGCCCAGGTCGCGCAGGTGGTGGGCCAGTGCGTGGACCCTCCCGGCGAGCTCTCCGTAGGTGACGGGCCGCGCGCCCACGAACGCCGGCCTCGACGCCTGCTCCGGGGACAGGTCCCGCAGCGGGCGGACCAGCGGGGAGGGGGTGGTGGTGCTCTCGCTGTTCGGCTTCATACCGGTCTCCTCGATGCTCCGCTTCCGCTCACGCCGCGGGAGGCAGGACACCGGTCTCACGGCCGGCTTCCGTGAAGATGCCGACCGCTTCGGCCAGGTCCTCTTGCGTGTGTTCCGAGGTCACGCTGATGCGCAGCCTGGCGTCGCCGAGCGGGACGCCGGGGAAGACGACGGTCTGACAGAACAGGCCGCGGGCGCGTACGGCCCGGCCCATCTCCAGGGCCCTGCGCTCGTCTCCTATGACGATGGGGAGGATCGCGCTCTCGCTGTTCTCCAGGTCGAAGCCCGCGTCGAGGAGCCCGGCGCGCAGGGTGTGGATGTTGAGCCACAGCCGCTCGATCCGCTCGGGTTCCGACTCGATGACGTCGAGGGAGGCGATGAGGCCGGCCGCGACACCGGCGGGGATGTTGGCTGCGAAGACGTAGGAGTTCGAGTAGAAACGCAGGTACTCGACCACGTCCTCCTCTCCGACGACGAACCCGCCCATGCCCGCCAGGGCCTTGCTCATCGTGCCGAGTTCGAGGTCCACCTGCCCTTTCAGGCCGAAGTGCTCCGCGGTTCCCGCGCCGCGGCTCCCGAGGACACCTGTGGCGTGGGCGTCGTCGAGCAGGATCCTGGCTCCGTACTTCCGGGCGAGGGCCAGGATCCCGGGGAGGTCGCAGATGTCGCCGTGCATGCTGAACACGCCGTCGGTCACGATCAGCTTTCCCGCCGCTTCCTCGGCGCAGCGCTCCAGGACGCGTTCCAGGTCGGCCATGTCGTTGTGCTGGTAGATCCGGCGGACGGCCCCCGACAGTTTGCAGCCGTCGGCGATGCTCATGTGGTTCAGCTTGTCGATGACGACCGCGTCGTAGTGCTTCGCCAGGGCCGATATGGCTCCGAGGTTGGCGGAGTACCCGCCGGGATACACGATGCAGGCGGGGCGCTGCTTGAAGGCGGCGAGGCGGCGCTCCAGTTCCTTGTGGAGGTGGTGGGTGCCGCCGATGATGCGCGATCCGGTGTGGGTGGCCCCGTAGGCGCGGGTGGCGTCGCAGATGGCGTCCACCACCCGGGGGTGGGTGGCCAGGCCGAGGTAGTTGTTCGAGGCGAACATGAGGAACTCGCGTTTGCGGCCGGCCAGTTCGTCGAAGATGACGGTGCGGCTGCCGGACCGCGAGTGGGCGGGCATGCCGTACCAGTAGAGCTGTTCCTTCCGCCGCTCGCGGAGGTGCGCGCCGAAGTCGCGGGCCTTGGCGAACAGGTCGGGGTCGCGCTTCTCCCGGAAGTCCTTCATGGAGCGGTCGTCCCGGCCGTCACCCGCCGTCTCCGGCCGTGTCCCCGCCGGCGCGGGGGAGGCGGGCGCGCCGGTTCGGCAGGCGTCCAGCGCGGCGACGAGTTCCCGCATGGTCCGTGTGGTCACGGCGCTCGTCGCGGTGTCCGGGAGGCGGAAGGAGGCGGAGACCTCCTCCACGACGGAGGCGAGGGTCACGGAGTCGAGGCCGAGCTCGCTTTCGAAGTCGGCGTCGAGGTCGAGCTGGTGCCTCCGGTAGTGGGTGTGGCGGAGGATCGTGTCGACGACCGCGTCGTGGAGGCTCCCGGGACGGTCGGGCGGGGCGCCCGGGGCCGGCGCCGGGTCGACTGCGGCGTCCGGTGCCCCCTGTGCGGCGTCCGCCGCGGCGTCGAGCACCTCCTGGATGGTCGACAGGTCCGACGGCAGGTCCGAGGGCAGGTTCAGCCGCTCCTTGACGGACGCGAGGATCTCCTCCCGCATGACCGAGTCGATGCCGAGGTCGCCTTCCAGGGTGCTGTCCGGCGTGAGCCGGGACCTGTCGTAAAGGGTGTGGGACGCGATGACGTCCAGGACCCGTCGACTGAGGTGGGGCATGTCTTCCCGCGGTTCGGAGGTGTTCGTCATATCCGGTTCTTTCCTTCCTCTCGCAGACGTGCGACCAGGGCGGCGATCGTTTCGACGTTCCGGAAGTTGTCCGGTGAGACTTCGCGCAGCGGCACCGTGATCCGGTACTCGGCCTGCAGGTGGTGCACCAGCTCAAAGATTCCCGAGGAATCCACGATGTTGAGGTCGATGAGGGGGGATTTCCCGTCGAGCCCGTCGGGGTCGCCGTCCAGCCAGGCGTCGGCGATGTAGGCGATCAGGTGCTCCTCGATGGTCATGCGTTCCCCCGGGGCGGTTCCTCGTTCGCGTCGGCCCGGTCGGCGGCGTATCCGGGTTCGATCCGTTCCCCCGACCACTCCCCCACCACTTCGGCCATGACGTCGAACTCATCGGCCAGGCGACGGAAGGTCTCGGTCTTCGTGTCCCGTTCGAACTCCGGTCCGCTGGTCACCGCGATGACTTCGAAGTAATGCGCACGAGGTTCTTCCGCGGTGCTTCCCGTGATCCTCTGCACGCTGAACGAGACCACGCTGGGCAGTTCCCGGCAGGAGGCGTAGTCGGTCTCCCTGACCCACTCCTCGAAGACGCCCGCGTCGGTGTCTTCCCGGAGCCTTATACGATGGACCACTACATCCATTTTTCTCCTCGATGATTCATTTCCGCCTGCGGGCGGGCTTTCCCCTCAGCCCCATCGCACGCGCGATGTTGTTCTTCTGGATCTCGTTGGTGCCGGAGAAGATCCGGGCCGGAAGGGCGTCACGGAGCGCGGTCTCGGACTGGCCGTGGAGGACGCCGAGGCCGCCTTGGATCCGTACGGCGTCCAGGCCGACCTGCACCGCCGCCTCGCTGACCGCGAGCTTGGCCAGAGCCGGTGCGACCTCGTCGGTGCTGCCGCGGTCCAGGCCCCAGGCGGCGCGGTAGAGCACCAGGCGCGCCGATTCGAGGCGGAGCGTCATGTCGACGATGCGGTGGCTCACCGCTTGGAAGCCGCCGATCGCGGTGCCGAACTGCCGCCGCTCGTTGGCGTGGGCGATCGACGCCTCCAGGGTGCGCCGCATGGTGCCGAGGTAGAGGGCGAACAGACACGTGCGTTCCCACGCCATCGAGGTCGTGAAGACACCGAACCCGCCGCCCTCCGGGCCGAGCATCCGATGTGCCGGGACCACGCAGTCGTCGAAGTGCACGTCCGCCATGGGCGAGCCGCGCAACCCCGTCTTCTCGTAGCACCGGCCCACCGTCAGTCCCGGTGTGTCGGCCTCGACGATGAAGGAGGTCAGGCCGAAGCAGCCGCCTCCGGGGCGGGTCACCGCCTGCACGACGAAGACGTCGGCCACCGGCGCGTTGGTCGTGAAGGACTTGCTTCCGTTGAGGACGTAGACGTCGTTGTGGCGCTCGGCACGGGTCCGCATGCCCAGGGTGTCCGAACCGGCCTCCGGCTCGGTGATGCCGTGCGCCGCTATCCGCTCGCCGGAGCACAGCGGGGGGAGCCACTGCCGTTTCTGTTCCTCGGTGCCGAAGTCGACGATCGGCGTGAGGCAGGCGAACAGGTGCGCCCCCAGGGAGAAGACGAACCCCGTGTCCGTGCAGCCGTACCCGAGCGCCTCCATGACCGCGGCCGCGGTGACGGCTCCCTGGCCCAGTCCTCCGTACGCGCCGGGAACCACGGTTCCCAGGGCTCCTTGTTCACCGGCGAGGCGCCAGCGCCGACGGAAGTCGTCGGGGTCGAAGGCGTCCGGCCCCACCAGCCTGTCCCGCGCGAAATCTTTGATCGTCTCGCACATCTCATGGGTCTGTGCGTCGAATGCGAAGTCCATCAGCGTTCTTCCCGGTGCTCCTCGACGAGCAGGTGGTAGTTGATGCCCCCGGTGCCGAAGGAACTCACCGCGGCGCGCCGCGGCCGACCGGGCACGGCCGGCCACGGTGACGCCTCGCAGGAGACGGTGGCCGGGATCGCGGCGAGGTCGAGCGCCGGGTTGACGGTCCGCAGACCGGCGTTGGGAGGGAGCGTCGCGGTGCGTACGGCGTGCAGGGCGCGCAGCAGTCCGGCGCTGCCGGCCGCGGCGAAGGTGTGGCCGAAGAAGGACTTGGCGGAGCCGATCGCCAGCGGACGGCGTCCCGGTGCGGCGTAGACCTCGGTCACCGCCGCGATCTCGGTGCGGTCACCCAGCTCGGTGCCGGTGCCGTGGGCCTCCAGGTAGTCGACCGCCTCGGGGGCGAAGTCGACCTGCTCGAACGCCCGCCGCATGGCCGTGGACTGGCCTGCGGCGTCCGGCGCGATCAGGGACCTGGCGTCGCTGGACGCGCCGATGCCCCTGATGACGCCCAGGATCCGGTCTCCGGCGCGGCGTGCGTCCGCGTACCGCTTGAGGAGGAACAGCGCACAGCCGTCCCCCGGGGTGAACCCGTCGGCGGCCGCGTCGAACGGCCTGATCCTGTCGTGGGAGAGGAGCCTGAGGGACGAGCACAGGACGAGGTCGAGGACGTTGCACGGCAGTTCGACCCCGCCGGCCACCGCGTAGTCGACGGCGTTGCGGCGCAGGGCGCCGATCGCGACGTCCAACGCGGCCAACGAGGAGGCGCAGGCCGCTTCGACCGCCAGGGGGACCGCTTCGAGGCCGAACTCGTGTGCCACGAGCGCCGCTCCGCCACTGGCCAGGCTGCTGTCGAGCAGGGTCGGGGACCACAGGCCGTCCAGTGCGGCGAAGTCCTCGCGGACCTTTTCCCGCAGTGCTTTCCGCTCGTCCTCGGGGAGGTCCGCGAGGAACGGGAGTCCGGCGACGGCCGACTCCACCTCCTCGACCGCCAGTGCGCTGTTGGCCCGGCGCTCCCTCCGCAGGCTGAGGTTGCTGCCCACGGCGATCAGGCCCGGGCCGTCCAGCGCGGACGTGTCGTAGCGGGAGAACAACTCCCCCGCGACGGCCAGGACGGTGCGCTGCGCCCCGTCCAGTTCCGCGTACCGGCGGGGGTCGATGTCCAGGCCGGGGGGCGGCGCGGTGGGAACCGCGACGGGGGCGACCCTGTCCGTGTAGGTGTGCGTCAGGCTGAGCTTCCCGGGTGCGTGGTACAGCTCCCTGTTCAGGAGCGCCTCGGGGGCGGGGCCGATCCCGTCGCGGCCCGAGAGGGTCGTGCGCCAGAACGCGTCGGCGTCGGCGGCACCCGCGAAGTACCCGCCGTGGGCGAGGACCGCGATCGGTTCCGCGCCACCGGCCGCCGTCCGCTTCCGCCGGGGCGGAAGTGAGGAAGGGGCGACGGGGCGCGTTTCGTCCCGGCGGTGCTCCTCCATGACCAGGTGGCACAGCACGCCCGTCACGGAGGAGCCGTTCACGGCTGCTCGGCGCGGGGTGCCGCGGTCGTCCGCGGGCCACTCCTCCGCACGGCGGGGTACGCGGAACGGAGTTCCGCGGAAGTCGATTTCGGGCGTTCGCCCGTGGCTCCAGTAGGGCGGGAGCGTGCGGTGGTACAGGGCCAAGGCCACCTTGGAGACACTGGCCAGACCGGCGTTGGCCAGTGTGTGGCCGAGCCTGTCCCGCGCGCTCCCGACCACTACGGGGCGCCCGGCGGACCGCCCGAGCACCCCGCCCGCTCCGGCCACCTCGGCTTCCGTCTCGTGTGCCGCACCGCAGCCGGCGCACTCCAGGTACTGGACGGAGTCGGCGGGGATCGAGGCGGCACGGTACGCCGCGCGGAGGGTCTCCTCCCAGTGCTCCGCCGATGCCGTTCGGCGGAAGGGCCCCGGACGCGCGTCCTGCCTCAGCACGCAGCTCCGGATCGTGGCGTAGACGCGGTCTCCGTCCCGGAGGGCGGAGGACAGGCGTTTGAGCAGCAACGCGCCGACCCCCTCACCCGGGGCGAAGCCCCGGCCGCGCGCCGAGAAGGGGCTGGAACACGGGTCGAGCAGCCCCTTGGTCCTCAGGGCGTGGGGGAGGAATCCGCTCTCCCGGCGTTGCCCGGTCACCACCAGGGAGGCATCCGAACCACCGTCCCGCAGACAGGTGATGGCGTGTGCCAGTGCGACGAACGACGTGGCGTCGGCGGCCTCGCACACGACGGCGCGCCCGTGGAGCCCGAAGGCCGTCGCGATGCGGGCCGGGATGGTACTGGCCATCTCGCCCACCCGGTCGTGGGCCGATCCCCCGAAGTGCCGCAGCAGCGCCCCGCGCGCCTCCCGCACCGCCTGCCCGGCGGGTTCCCGCCCTGCGGCGGCGCACCCCCGTACCAGTTCGTCGGCGTACCGCACCCCCTCGACGCGCAACGCGTTGGCGTAGTGGCGGTCGAACCCGAGACAGGTACCGACGACGACGTCGGTCCGATCACCGGGCAGTGCCCGATCCGTGCGGCCGGCGTCCTCCATGCACCGCCTCGCCGCCTCCAGCATGAGGATCTGCATGCGGGCCATGGAGCGGGCCTGGGCGGGAGGGATTCCGAAACGAGCGGGGTCGACGTCGAGACCGTCGAGGCCGCCCCCGGCACAGGAGCCGTCCGGCACGCGTTTCCCGCGGTGGTTCCGCAGTGGGTCCTCGGGGAAGCCGGGGCCCTCGCACGCGCACTGCGGCGATGTCTCCCTGATGAGGTCCCAGTAGTCCTCGGTGCTCTGCGCCGAAGGGTAGACAGCGGATATCCCCACCACGGCGACGGGTTCCGACGGATCGGGACCGGAATCGGAGGGGTTTTCCCGCGCCTTCGTCTGTGCCATGGGCTGTTCCTCTCGTACGTCCGTGCCTGCCTGGGCGAACGGCCTCGCACAACGAGGCCGGTCCGCGTCCGTTCGCGGTCACGCGCCCTTCGGCGTGTCGAGGTTCCACCGACACGCCTCCGGTGCTCCCATGTCGGTGACACGTCCGTCCGCTCCCGGATCCTGACCGGAGGGAAGGGGCGCACGCGCGAGCGGAGACGGACCGCCTTCGGCGGTCTGACGGGTCGAAGGTGCCGCGTCCCGCGCCATCGGATTCGCCGGACGGCACCGTCAGGAGGCCGATCCGTTCACGGCCCGCCCCGGGATGCCCTGCGATTCCTGTCGTGCTCCGGCGCCGGGGCTCCGCCGGAGGCTCGCTCTCCTTCTGGATACCTGAGGCGCCCGCGTGATGCCACAGTCTCTTGCCGGGAGACTGTCCATTTTGGAAGGGATCTTGACGGAGTCACGTGCCGCTGAGACTTTCCGCTCGCGCATGCGGGGCGGCCCCGAGGGCGCGGGGGCGGGCGACGGCGCGCCCGGTGGGTGGAGGGCGAAGGGCGTGTTCCGGCGGGGGCCGACGCCGTACGCGCCCCGGGCGAGGACCCGCTCGCCCGGGGCTCACGAAGGGGTACGGTCCCCACCGGAACCCCGCGTCCGTCGCGTGCGGGGGGCGGTCAGGTCACGGGCGCGGCCGGGCAGAGCCCGTGAGGAGCGGGGCCGTGAGGACCGGGGCCGTGAGGAGCAGGACGTGTTGTCGAAGTGGCTGCGTCCTCCCGGTGGCGGTGCGCGCGGCGCGGTGCGCGGACCCGGGGCGCGCTCGGCGGCCTCGTACGGGGTGGGATGCCGGGCACGGCGCGACGCGGGGCCGGCGGGGCTCACCGGACGTGCCGCGGACGCGTAGAGGGCGCCGGGGGGCGGAGCGGCGCCGCACGGCCCGCGGCGCGTACGGCGCCGGTGACGCGGAACGCGTCGTCCGGCGGGCTCTCACCCGGAGTTCGAGGAGGTCCTCGTCACGTGGGCGGCCCGGCGGAGCAGTTCCTTCGCCGTCGGGTTCCTGCCGAAAGCGGCCAGGTGGGTCCGCATGTTGTCCATACCGCGGTGCAGCCGTCTGCTGTTCAGCGAGGGGTAGTGGTCGAGGAAGGAATGCCAGGTCACGACAGCCTGTTCCAGGTGCCCCTGCCTCAGTTGCAGTTCGGCCAGCCGGGACAGGACGATGGCGCGAGACCTTCTCTCCGTGAGGGACCAGTACTGCAACGACTCCCTGAGGTTTTCCACGGCCCCCTCCCAGTCGCCCAGGTGGCTGAGCAGGACCGCCCTGTCGAAGACGAAGACACCGTAGTGGTATTCACGGATCTCCCTCGTCTCCCGGGAGGTCGGCAACGCGTCCTCCTGGGCGACCAGGTTTTCTGCCCTGCGGATCTCCCGCAGGGCTTGTGCGCGTTCTCCCGTGGCGGCCAGCGCTATTGCGACCTGGCTCAGGACCGAAGCTCTTCCCGCGGGGGGTATGCGCAGTTCGGAAGCGGATTTCGCAAGGTTCATCGCCGATCGGAAATGGCCGAGCGAATGCGCCTGTCCGCTCATTCTGCGCAAGGTCCAGGCGTACTCGTCCGGACGGTTGCTCTCGACTGCCAGGTCGAGCGAGACGCGGTAGAACCGCTGCGCCGCACCGTGTGCCTCGTCGTCGAAGCTCATGAAACCGCTCAAGCGCGCGAGTTGACTCGCCACAGCCAGGAATCCGGTGCGCAGCCCTTCGTCCACGGGGGCCCGCAGCCACAGTCCGACCATCTGTGCCAGGTACCCGCTGGCCGCGCTCTTGAAGGGGCCCGCTCCGTAGATGCGGTCGGCTTCGGAGAGCAGCCGCACCATGATGGCGGCCACTTCGAGCTCTTCCCTGCCCAGCGGCCCCGCCTGCCCCCCGGCGCCGAGCGGGCGGTCCCGCGCGCCGCGCCAGCCCACGTCCTCCAGCGCGGCGAGGTGGTACACCGCCACCCTGCTCGCGGCGTCCCGATCCGATCCGGCGGCCGCGGCCAGCTCGGCCAACCGCTCCGGCAGGCTCCGATCGCCCCAGCGGCCGAGGGCGTCGTCCCATCCGATGTCCGCCGCCGTCACCGCCCTCCCCAAGCGCCGGGAGAGCGCTTCGGCGATGACGTGCGGGACCGGGGGGCGGGGCCGGCCCCCCGCGGTCCACTGGGACACCGATGCCCGGCTGTACCGAAGCGCGAGTCCTGCCTCCGCACCGACGGAGTTGACCGCCTTCGCGAAATCCTCGCCGCTCCAGCCCGCCTCCTTGATCAGGGAGCGCAGTATTCCGAATTCATTTTTGGATATTCCTGACTCCAAGCCGCCCACACCCGCTCCCCAGCCAGCCCCAAGCCACGGCACAAAAACATGTATATGAACCTGGGTGTCGAGTCAAGGTCGCGCCGCACCGTTTTCCTTCGGCGAGACGGACTTTCCGTGGTTTGCTTCCGGGTGCAAGTCGGTCGGCTTATTGATCCGGATCGGCGGTTATTTCGGATCTTCGGGTCGTGCGCGAGCGAACTGGCGCGCGGCGGTCGCCGCCCCGGGCGCGGGGGCGCCGCGGCCCCGGGCTCACAGGGGCTCCGGGAGCTGCGGGTGTCCTCGCCCACCCGGCGCGCCCCGCCACCGGCCTGTTCGACACGGCGGTGCCCCCTTCGACCCGCGGTGCCGGCACGGCCCGGGTGGCGCCCGGGCGCGTCGCTCCACGACCGGGGGTACGAACGCCGGTGCGCGCGGCCCTGGGGCCGCCGCGTGCGGCGTTCGCACCACCGTCGACCGCGGACCCCGCGGGTCCTTCCGGAGCCGGGCGGGCCACCGCGTCCTCCCGCCGGGCCGCGAAGAGACCCGCTCTCCGCGCGGCGGACCGTTACAGGCCGACCTGCCAGGCGAACGGCGGCAGTTCGGCCGCGCGGCAGTATATGTCCACCGCCCACGGCAGCAGGGCGGCCATGGGGTGCAGCCGGGCCCCGTCCATGCTCGCGAGCCGCCGGGCGCTGTGCCGTACGCACCCGGTGATCTCCGAACCGTCCGCGGCGATGATGGTGGCCGCGACCAGGGGCCCCTCGCAGGGCGTCCGATCCTTCGCGTCGGCCGCCGCGCACCGTGCTGCCGGTTGGTCCCGCCGTTCGTCCATGAACGCCCCCTCTGGCCGAAACTCACCCACAGGAAGCAATACCCGACCGGTGGGGCCGGAAGGCGGGGTTGGCCCCGTCATGACCAGCCGCTGAGTCCCGCTTTACCTCTGCTTACCTCCGCGCGTCCCCTGTGGAACCGCCGTACCACGGGCAACACGGCGCCGCGGGACGGGGCGTCGTCCCGCCCGGCGGCGGTGGCCGGCCGTACGTCGGGCGGGCGCGCGGACGGCGGGTCGCCGCCCCCGCACGCCGGGGTCCGCCGTTCCTCCGGGCTCGCCCCGGGGCGCGGCGGGGTGGCCGCGCCCCGTCGGCGCGGTCACTTCACCGACAGCCGGAAGGTGGCCCCGTCGGCGAGGACGTCGCACCGGTACTGCGACCACCTGTGCTCGTCGATCAGCTTCTGCCCCTGCGCCGGGCAGGTGTCCTTGTTGTACGCGGTTCCGAACGACACCCAGTCGGTGGCGGTGTTCATGCCGAGGTGATGGGTGGTCACGTGGTCGGCGACCTTGTCACCGGTGGCCAGTCCCTGCTCGGCGTCCCAGCGGTAGTGGACCCCGAGCCAGAGGCGCGCGAGGGCGTTCTCGCGGGCGGCCGACGAGAAGCTGCCGAACCGGCGGATGACCCCTTGGGCGTGGGGGTCCTCCGTACCGGCGTCGAAGGTCATCGCGTCCCCGCGGAACCAGAAGGACATGACCTTCGCCCAGGCTCCGGCGAACGTCGCGTGCCCGGAGACGTAGGCGGGGAACGGCGGGCTGAAGCTCTGGCCTCCGCGGTCCTTCGACAGGGGGCGCCAGGACGGGTCCGCGGCGGTTTCGGCGTTGCCGTCGTCGTCCAGGTTGATGGCGCTCTCCGGGCGCCACAGGTCGATCGGTGTCTCGTACTTGGCGTGCCACGCGGCGACTCCGGCGTCGGCGAGCGCGAGGGAGAGCAGGGCGAACAGCTTGGCCGTTCCCGACGTCTGCAGCTTGTTCTGGGCGACGACGGTCTGGGTGTTCGCGAAGATCTGCCCGATGGGCTTGTACGTCCCGTCGAGGTCGTTGGCCCAGAAGAAGGCCGCCGTGGTCTGGTCGGGCGTGCGCGCCGAGGACGTGGTCCCGCCGAGCCGCTTCACCTCGTTCACCTGGGCGGCGTACTCGGGACTGGCCAGGAGCTCGGGCATCGACGTCCTGCCCGCCGGGAGCGGGGGCAGGACCTGGTCGACCGCCGGCACCGCGAACGGCCTCACCCGGCCCCAGCCCGGCGTGACGGCCGCGCCCGAACCCGTGGGCCGCCAGAAACCGGGCTGGGTGCTCCCGGGGTACACGGTGGCGGCGCCGGCGCCGTCGCCCACCCGGGCCTGGATCATGGCCTCGGCCGCCCGGGTGCCGACGTCGGCGCCGTCCGCGCGCGCGGTGTCCGTGACGGTCGGGGGAAGGGCCGCCTGGGCCGCGTCGAGGTCCGCCGTGAAGTCGAACGCGGGCCACACGTCCGTCAGGACGCGGAAGGCGGCGTAGTCGATCGCGGTGTCGACATCGGGGGCCGACCCCGCCCGGAGCGGAACCTTGACGAGGTACGGCTCCCCGAGGCACCCCACGGCCCGTACGCACTTCGCGGAATTGGCCGCGTCGTAGATCGCCGTGTGGACCATGGCGCTCGCGCGGGCCAGCTCGGTCGGTGCCGCGCTCGCACCGGTCACCTGGCGGAACGTCCGCAGCAACACCTTGTTCCAGTAGATGACGTGGTCCTTGTCGACCGTCACCGTCGCCCGCGCCGATGGCCGCGGTGCGGCCGCGGCCTGGGGGGAGGGAAGCGACGAGGAGGCGAAGAGGGCCGCGAAAGCCACGGGAAGGGCCGCCGCGGACCGGGCCCACCGGCGTCGCCGGAAAGCGGGCGGATTCGGCGGGGCCGGGGTGGACACGAGGGGGCCGGCACCCTCGCCGTGGGCGCCGGCCGGATTTCTGTGACGCAATTCCCGCTCCTTTACGAAGGTGTTCGCGGTGCGCGCTCCCGTGCGGCGGTCCGGATGGTGCCGGGGCGGTCGCGGCTGAACGCCGCACGTCGAATCGGCGGCGTCCGCCCTTCCGATGCGGATCCGGTCACGATGCCCCCTGGAACGCGCGTTCGGGTGGGATGGTCGCCGTATTCGACAAATCCTGTCAACGACCGCGTGCGCCCCTGGCCGGAATCACATAGAGGAGCGTCCCATTCCGGAGACCACGGGAGAAGAATCGCTCATTTCAAGGCGTGCGGGTGTGAGGGGAAATCACGGATGTTCTGCCGGTTCGGCGGAAAAGTCGCAGGAGAGGGAATCCGGCACGTGGACGCGCGGGCGAGGACCGGTCACGGCCCCGAACCGTGCCGGACGGCCGGTCCGGGAATGGGTGGCGGGAACGGCGGTCCGGGGGTGGGAACGACGATCCGGGGGCGGCGGGGGTGGTGGTCCGGGGGCGGGAGCGGCGGTCCGGGAAGTGGTGGCGGGAACGGCGGTCCGGGGGCGTTGGGCCGGATGGAGCGCCTGCGTGGTGAACGGCGTCCGGCGCGCTCAGGGTGGGAGCAGGAGGGCCGGGACGGTCCCGGCCCGGTACCGGTGAGGTCATGCCATGCGGGAATCCCGTCTGCTGCCCGGTTCCCCGCCCGACCACGGTCCGGCCGGCCTGCCGCACACCGGACGGCACGACGCGCGGCCACGTTCGGGCGGCGGGCCCGCCGGCGCCCGGCTGTGGCCGGCCGCCGTGGCGGCGGTGTTCGTGACGGCGCAGTTGACGCTGGTGGCGCCGGGCCTGGGGCTGGGCTGGGACGAGACCGTGTACGTCAGTCAGGTCGGCCGGCAGGGGCCGGCGGCGTTCTTCAGCGCGCCGCGCGCCCGCGGCATCACCTTCCTCGCCGCGCCCGTCGCGGCCGTCACCACCTCGACGGGCGCGTTGCGGGTGTGGCTGGCCGTGCTGTCCGGCGTCGGCCTGTTCCTCGCCCTGCGGGCATGGCGCGCGCTGCTCCCGGCGCCGGTCCTCGCGTTGGCGGGGGCGCTGTTCGCGACCCTGTGGTTCACGCTGTACTACGGGCCGCAGGCGATGCCGAACCTGTGGGTGGCCTACGGTGCCCTGGCCGCGGCGGGCTTCTTCCTGCGCGCGGTCCGTGACCCGGGTGACTCCCGGGCTCTCGTGGGCCTGGGCGTCGCGGTGGGGTGGGTGGCGCTGATGCGCCCGCCGGACGCCGTGTGGCTCGTCCTCCCGCTGGCCGGGGCCTCCCTGCTGGTGCGTGCGTGGCGGCGGCCGGTGCTGCTGTGCGTGCTCGCCGCGGGCGCGCTCGCGGGTGGCGCCGAGTGGCTGGTCGAGGCGTACGTGCGCTACGGCGGCCTCGCGGCGCGGTTGCGGCGGGCTGGGGAGATCCAGGGCGGCCTGGGCTGGTACGTCGCGGTGGACGACCACGTCCGGGCGCTGGGCGGCCGTACGTTGTGCCGCCCGTGCGACGTGCCGTGGCGGCATCCGGTCACCGCGCTGTGGTTCCTGGCCCTGCCCCTGCTGGTCGCGGGCGGTGTGCGGGCGGCCGTCCGCACCCCCCACCGCACCGCCGTGAACGCGGCCGCCGTCACCGGGCTGGTGCTCGCGCTGCCGTACCTGTTCACCGTCGACTACGCCGCGCCCCGCTTCCTGCTCCCCGCCTACGCCCTGCTGGCCCTGCCGGTCGCCGTGCTCCTGGTGCGGCTCGTGCGCCTCCGCACCGCCTGGCGGCCCGCCCTGGTCGGCCTGTGCGCGCTCGCGCTCGCCGGACACCTGCTCGTGCAGTACACGGTGCTCGGTTCGGTGACGCGGCGGGTGCGCGCCGACACGGTGACGCATGCGCGGATCGTCGCCGTGCTGCGGGCGCACGGGGTGCGGCCGCCGTGCGTCGTGACCGGCGAGGAGGCCGTCCGCCTGGCGTACCGCGCGGGCTGCGCCTCCCGGCAGCCGGGCGGCCCCGACGCGAGCATCACCCCGGCGGGCCTCGCGCGGACGGCCCTGCGGCAGCCGGTCGCCGTGCTGCTGTCCCACGGCCGTCCGGCCCCCGCGTACGCGCGCGGCTGGCCCTCCCACCCGCTGCCCGATCTGCCGCGCCGGCCGGACTTCCGCGTGCTCGTGTCGCCGTCGGCGAAGCCCTGAGACGCGTCACCGCCCGGGAGTCCTCCGGGGCGCGGGCGGCCCGCCCGGCGCGGCCCGGTGCCACGCGGCGCGCCGGCCACCGCGCCGCCCGGCGGGAAAACGCGCGCCGACGCCTCACGCATCTCGTACGCGGTGTCGGGGATGCGCGGTCGCCCGCCGTGCTCCTCCCGGTCCCCACCGCAGGTGGGACGCCACGCGCGGCGCCCCCGGACCGCCCCTCCGGACGGGTGGGGGGAACACGGCTCCCCGTGCCGGCGGTTCGTTCCGGGCCCGGCCGGGGCGTGGAGCTCGACGGCGGTGGCGGCGCTCCCGGTCCGCCGGGGCATCGGTCGCGCGCCGGTCCGCCCCCGCCCGTGCGGGGCCCGTCTCATCGCGGCGCCGCGGGCCGGCCCCGGAGGGGCCCGCCCACACGGTCTCTCCCGGGAGGGGTGCGGGGCTCCGGCCCCGGGAGGTGCTCGGGACCGTCACGACGTGGAGGCCGCGTCCCTCGTCGGCCGGGAGGCCGTCGTCCCTCCGGCGGGGCGGCCGGGGGTCCGTGTCGGTGACGGAGCGGACGAGTTCGTCGCCGGAGACGAAGACCTCCGGCCGGCGGGCGCGGCTCTCCGGAGGGGTGGCGCACGGCGTCGGTGTCCGGCTCGCTGACGACGGGGGTCGCCGTGGGGCCGAGGTCGAGCGGGTTCCACCGGCGCGGACAGCGCCACAGCAGTGCCGGGCCCGTCCCGTGCTCCGGGGAGACGGGTCGAGTGCGCGGGCGGTGAATCCGGTCGGGTGGGTGCCCAGTTCGAGCCCTCGCATCCAATCACTCGTTCGAGAGTCCCGAACCGGCCATTCAAACGCGCCTGCGTACCGGGCCGTATTCCTACCCCCGCTGCCGTCTTCCGCGGTTTCGCCCTCTGCCGCCGTCACCACTGCTCACGCCCCCGTGAGGCGTTCTCTTCGAACGCCCCGGCCGCTTCGCGTGGCTGAGAGTAGTGTCTCCCGTCCACCCCGCCGTGCAATTGCAGACGAGATTGCGCATGACGGTCGCGGGGGTTGGAACCACTGGTACCAGAGCGAGGGGATCCTGCGATGAAGGGCGTCGAGAACGGCGTGGCGGCGAATCTGATTCCGGGTGTTGTCTGGAAGAAGAGCAAGTACAGCAACGGTTCGGGCAACTGCGCGGAGATCGCGGCCCTGCCGGGGGGCGGCATGGCGGTCAGGAACTCGCGCTACCCCGAAGGACCCGCGCTGGTCTACACCCGCGGGGAGGTGGAGGCGTTCTTCGCCGGGATCAAGGACGGCGAGTTCGATTTCGTAGTCGACTGAAAACCGGCTAGAAAGCAGATCATTCGTTTCGGCTGCTTCTCACGGCGAGATACTGGCGCTCCGTAACCGGTGCGCGCGAAAGGAGTCCCGCCCGTGGGAGCAGCCGAACCAGTCCGGTCCTCTCCCCGCATACGGCCGGCGGCATGGCCGCCCGAACGGCGGCAGCCGTTGGTCGGTCCGCTGGGGCGGGTCGAGGAGCACCCCACCGCGGTGAAGCTGATCGTGGGCAACAAGCTCCGCCGTCTGCGCGAGCAGGCGAAGCTGCTCCCCCGGGACGTGGAGCGGGCGCTGGGCATCTCGAAGTTCCGGACCAGCCGTGTGGAGACGGGCCAGGCGGCCTGCCGGGAGGCCGAGGCGCTGAGCCTGCTGGACCTGTACCGGGTCCGCGACCCCGAGCACGTCGACGAGTTCATGGCCCTGGTCCGCCTCTGCCACCGACCCGAGTGGTGGAAGACGTGGAGCGACGTCGCGGCGGACTTCTTCCAGCCGCTCCTGGCCCTGGAGGGGGCCGCCGAACGCATCCGCACCTACGAGCACTTCTACGTGCCCGGCCTGCTGCAGACCCCCGACTACGCCCGCGCCGTCATCCGGCTGGAGCATCCGGACCTGCTGCCCAGCGAGGTCGACCGGCGTGCCGAGCTGCGCAACGCGCGCAAGCAGCACCTGTGGGAACCGGACGGGCCCGTGCTGTGGGCGCTCATCGACGAGTCCGTCCTGCTGCGCGACTTCGGCGACCCCGCGGCCCTGCGCGCCCAGATCGAGTACCTGGTCAGCTGCGCGGACCATCCCGGCATCGTCCTGCAGATCGCGCGGATGGCCGCGACGCAGCAGGTTCCGCTGGGCAACAACGTCACGCACCTGAAGTTCGCCCGGTCCGACCTGGCCAGCTCCGTCTACATCGAGCACCTGATCGGTTCGGTGTTCAGCCAGGACCCCCAGCACGTCAAGAAGTACCAGATGCAGTTGGACCGGCTGGCGGCGTGCGCCCTGACCCCCGAGCAGTCGCTCGAGGAGATGAAGAACCTGCTGTGACCGCCGCCGCGCGCCCCGGCGGCGAGCCGCGCCGGGCGCGTCACGGCACGATGCCCACTCCCCCCCACTCCTTCCATTCGAAGGTCTTCTGCCGGGGTGCGAGATCGTTGTCCGGCAGCCACGTGGAGACCTCGACGAGCCCGGGCGGGTCGATGACGTCGAGCCCCTGGAAGTAGGCGCGGACCTCGTCCTCCTCCCGGACCCGGCCCCAGTTCCCCTGGGTGGTGCGGTGCATGAAGTCGGTGACGAAGGCCCGTACGCGCGGGTGCTCGCTGACGAGTTGGCAGATGACCAGGCAGCTTCCCGGGGCGAGCCTCCGGATCACGTCGCGGACCAGGCCCGCGGGGTCGTCCGCGTCGGGGAGGCAGTGCAGGACCGAGACGAACAGGGCGGCGACCGGCCGTGAGAAGTCGATGAGCCGGCGCGTTCGCGGGTGTTCGAAGATGGAGTCGGTGTCCCGCATGTCGGCCTGGAGGACCGTCGTGTGCCGGTTCGTCGCGAGCAGGGCGCGTCCGTGGGCGAGCACGATCGGGTCGTTGTCGACGTAGACGACGGACGCCTCCGGGTGGACCCGCTGGGCGACCTCGTGCACGTTGTCCCGGGTGGGAAGGCCCGAGCCGTGGTCGATGAACTGGTCGATGCCGCGCTCCGCGGCCAGGTGGCGCACGACGCGCTGGAGGAACAGCCTGTTGTTCAGGGCGAGTTCGCGCGTACTGGGCAGTTCCGCGAGGAGGGCCTCGCACGCCTTTCTGTCCGAGTCGTAGTTGTCGTCGCCACCCAGCAGGTAGTCGTACATGCGCGCGACACTGGGGGTGGTGACGTCGATGTCTTTCGGGCTCAGCGGTTCCCCGCGCATCCGGACCTCGCCGCGTCGATCGGTTGGAGCTTCGGCAGGAAGGGGCCAATGCTAGGGACGCGGTGAGGGGACGGGGTAGGTCCCGGGCCGCGGTACCCGTTCTGCGGACGGCGTTTCGGTCAGGATCCGGGCACGGCCGCGCCGGTGCGGCCGGTCCGGCGGCGCGCGTCAGGGCTTTCCCGACGCCATGCGGGCCGCGGTGCGCAGGTGCGCGGTGACGGCGGCCTCGTCCAGCCCCATGACGGCCGCGATCTTTGCCTTGGGGAAGTGGAGCTCGTCGCGCAGGAGCACGGCGTCCGCGACGGGTGCCGGCAGCGGGGTGCCCCTGCCGCCGCCCACGGCGCGGTTCACCCAGGTGCACAGGACCCTCCAGGCGACGGCGGAGGGGCGCGCGCTGCTGAGGACGGAGGGCCAGATGGTGACCAGCTCGCCCAGGGCGCCTTCGACGCAGGCCCGTGCGGTCGCAACGTCCCGCAACCGCTGGGCGGCGTACCGGTGGTAGGCGTTCTGGTAGAGCAGGCAGAAGGCGGTGTACTCGACCGGGAGGGAGATCGTCACGACGCGGGGGGACGGTGGTTGGCCGAGATCCGGCTTGCCCCTCCGGTCATGTGCTAGGTGGCTCGGGACCATGGCGTTTCGTCCTCTGGCACGGAGCAAGAGGGCTCCTGGGGGGGGACGGGGCGTTATGCGTCCGGGTGGGTGAGGTGGTCCGGCAGGGGGCCGTCGTGCGGCGGGGCCGCCAGGCAGACGAGGAAGGCGTGGTCGACGTCCTCCCACAGGCCGCGCAGGTCTCCCGGCGGGGCGTGCAGGGCGGTCAGCAGCGCGCTCGTCGTCTCCCAGCAGGGCACCGTGCGTCCGGTGAGGGCGTTCTCGACCGTGTCGGCCCGGAGGAGGCCGGCACTCGCGCGGGCGACGCGTTCGTACGGTGGGCAGCCGGCCGCCAGGTACGTGCCGCGCAGCGCGCCGGACAGGCGCGCCACCGCTTCGCGCAGCGGTGGTCCGGTCGGTCGGGCGAGGCCCCGGCCCGCTTCCCACAGCGGTCGCAGGTCGGTGGGGTCGGCGCCGAACACCTCGGCCAGGAGCCGCACGGCCGTCCACGGGGGCAGCCGCTCGCCGGAGAGGACCCCGGAGACGTACGACGGTGACAGGCCCGTCCGCTCGGCGACGTCCTCGACGGACAGGGCGCTGTGCCGGTGGAGGAACGACAGCGCGGAAGCGACCTTCCGCGAGGCGCGCCGGGCGACCTGGGCGGCGTCGGGTGCGGGCGCCCCGGTGTGCGCGAGGAGTTCGTGGCGGGCCGCGGGTGGCGCCGGCGTTCGGCCGGGGCGCGCGGAGCG
The DNA here is from genome assembly GCF_056432325.1 of Streptomyces sp. NPDC045287. Lineage (NCBI taxonomy): Bacteria > Bacillati > Actinomycetota > Actinomycetes > Kitasatosporales > Streptomycetaceae > Streptomyces > Streptomyces sp. NPDC045287. The sequence goes on along the minus strand of NZ_JBWKJG010000002.1, from coordinate 460,268 downwards.
CTCCTGCGCCCGGTTGCGGAAAAGCCGGTCGACGACCGCCTCGCCCCAGCGGGCCCGGACCGTCGACCGGCTCTGGCACGCCGCCCGGGCCACCTCGTCCCAGTCGGCTCCCCGGGAGCGGGCGTCGCTGACGGCCGCGGCGGCGTAGTGGTCCAGTTCGGCGCCGATGTGGCGCACCTGGGCGAGCAGACCGGCGAGGTCCTCGTGCGCGTGCTCCACCTCCAGGAGGCGTGCCACCGCGGTCTGCAGGTCCTGGGCGATGCCCAGCGCCGCGGGGAAGTGGTGCCCGGGGCGGCGTGCGCCGCCTTCCTGGCGCCGCCGGCGCTGGGCGCGGCGCCGGCAGTTCCGGTCGCAGTAGGCACGCGGCCGGCCGGGTCCCGCCGTCCGCGGGAGGGGTGCCCGGCAGTGCAGGCAGGTCGTCGGCGTCGGGGATGTGTTGCCCATGGTCCTCCCTCAGGACTTCGCCCTGCACGGATGCCCGAACCCTGATCGCTCCGGGGGCGGCGAACGATCGTCCGGCGGACGGTGCGCGTCGGACAGGCGTCACGGGGGCCGCCGGTGGCGGCGCGAGCACGTCGGGAGAGAGCGTGACGTCCCGGGCACGGCGCCGGTGCGAGCCGCCGGCTCCCCCGCCGCTGTCACGCCCCGCCGGCCTCCCCGTGCGGGAGCCGGAACGACGCGGCTTCCACAAGGGACCTCCTTGGACGAGCGGGCCGGTCAACGGAGGGCCCGGGGTGCCGGTCGGCGGATGCGCGGGCCCGGCCCCTCCTCTTGGCGCTGATGAACGTACCGCTTCGCTTCACTCTTTCGCCACGCGCAGGGGTGTTGGTCCGGGGTCCCGCTTCGGCCGCCCCTTGTCGAGTGTCGAACGCGCGTTCCGAGATCGGCACTCCCACGCGCACGGGCATTTCAACGAATGATCGATTTTGATCGGACGCAAACCCTCTTTGCCGGTTGACTGTCGTCTCAGCGACTGTCTTTCTGTACGTCAGTTCCTAATGTGGCATACGTCAAAGAAACGTGACATGACTCTGGGGCTGTGCTATTGCGAGTTGCAATAACAGGGTGCAATTTCAGTTCCCCGGCAGCACTTCACCGGGAGGGCGCCCCTGCGCGGGGTCGGCGGAGGCGGCGACCGGCCGCGCGGGCCCGGCTCCGTTCCGCCCGGTCACGCCCGGCTCCCCGCCCCGGCCCGCCAGAACCGGCACAGCTCGTGGACGAGCGCCTCGGGCGCCTCTTCGGCGATGTGGTGGCCGGATTCGATCGGGCCTCCCTCCAACCGGCCTCCCGCCCAGTCGCGCCACACGCCCAGCACGTCGCCGTAGAGGTCGACCATGTCGTCGCGGGTCGCCCAGAGGACCTGCACCGGGCAGGCGATGCGCCGGCCGGCCCGGCGGTCGGCGTCGTCGTGCTCCCGGTCGACGCCCAGGCCGGCCCGGTAGTCCTCGCACATGGCGTGCACGGTGGCCGGGTCGTGGACGGCGCGGCGGTAGTCCTCGTACGCCTCGGCTCCCATCTGCTCCGGGGTGGCCTTGTACCAGGCGTCCGGATCGGCGTTGATGACCCGTTCGGCGGGCTTGGCGGTCTGCCCGAGGAAGAACCAGTGCCACCAGCTCGCGGCGAACGTCGCGTCGCAGCGCCGCAGCGCCTCCCCGATGGGCACGGCGTCGAGCACGCTCACCGCGAGGACGGCTTCCGGGTGGTCGAGGGCGAGGCGGGTGGCGACGTACGCGCCGCGGTCGTGGCCGACGACGGCGAACCGCTCGTGCCCCAGGCCGCGCATCAGCGCCAGGCAGTCCCCGGCCATGGCGCGCTTAGAGTACGGGCGGTGCTCCGGGTCGGTCGGGGGCTTGGAGGACCGGCCGTAGCCGCGCAGGTCGGGGCAGACCACCGTGTGGCCGGCGGCGACCAGCAGCGGGGCGACGCGATGCCAGGTCGCGTGGGTGCGCGGGTGGCCGTGCAGGAGCAGCACCGCCGGGCCGCTGCCGCCGTAGCGCACCCGTAACCGGGCCCCGTCCCCCTCGCGTCGCGCCAGCGTGAAGTCGTCGAACACCTGACCCCCTCGTGTCGGCCTGCCCGCCGTCTGCCCCGGATCACCACGTCCACACGGCCGGCGGTGCGGCGACGGACGAGGGGGCGCGGATCGCGTCCCCCTCGGCGGGGCGGAGCGGTGGACGACGCCCGCGCGGCCCGCCCGGTGACGCCGACCCGGTGCCCGGGTGCTCCGTTCGGCCGTGCCGCGCGGCCTCCGGCCGTGCGCGCCGGGCGGTTCCGCCGTTAGCGTCGAAGGGCCCGGCCGCCCCGGCGGTCGCGGCCACCCCACCACCCGGTGTCGCATCTTGGAGCTGCTCGTGGACAGGTCAGCGCTGGCGGAGGCAACGGCCCGCAAGGCGGCGGAGCACGGCGGGCAGGTCTCGGCCGACGACGTCGGGCGGGTGCTGGAGGCCCTGTTCGGAACGGTCACCGAAGCCGGGACCCTGGCCGAAGCGCTCCGGCGGGACCAGGCCGTCAGCCTCATGGGCTTCGGCAGTTTCCACGTCGAGGACGGGACGGCGGTCCTGCGGCCCGGGCAGGCGCTGACGGAGTACCTCAACGGCGACGTCGGCTGACCCGCCCGTGAGGCGGGACGTCCGCCGTCCCGGCGTGCGGGTGTCCGCACGCGCCGCCGCGCCCGCCCGGCGTGCGGGCGGGCGCGGCGGCGCTGCGGGCGCGCGGCGGGTCAGACCTCGCCGCGCCACGCGCCGGTCTCGGTGCCACGGCTCTCGATGAAGGTCTTGAACCGCTCCAGGTCACCGGTGACCCGCCGCTTGACGAAGCCGAGCTTGTCGCCGACCGTCTCCGCGAAGCCGTCGGGGTCGAAGTCCATCTGGAGCATGACCTTGGTGGTGGTGTCGTCGATGCGGTGGAAGGTGACGACGCCGGCCTGCTTCACGTCGCCGTCCACGGTCGTCCAGGCCACCCGCTCGTCGGGGATCTGCTCGGTGATCTCGGCGTCGAACGACCTCTCCACCCCGTTCACCTTGGTGGTCCAGTGAGTGAGGGTGTCGGTGCGCTGCTCGATCCGTTCCACGCCCTCCATGAACTGGGGGAAGGTCTCGAACTGGGTCCACTGGTCGTACGCGGTGCGGACCGGGACGTTGACCGTGACGGATTCCTCGACCTGCGACATGGGGAAGTCCTCCTCTGGGTCGGCGCGGCCCCTGCCCGGGAGCCGCGGGTTCCGTTTGCCGGAGACTGGCGTGTACCCCCGTCCCCGGATGTCATGACGTCCGAAGGGGCCTTCCCCGACGCGTCGGGCCGAACGGGCCGGGCGGACCGGGCGGCGCCCAGGGAGGGGCCGGCTCCCGCCGGGGGCCCCATGTCCCGGAGGGGGTGCCGTGCGGGCCGCCGGGGCCCGGCCGCTCCGCCTGCCCCGGCCCGGGCCGTGCGGGGCGGGGGTGGCGGCCGGGGCCGGTGGGGCGGCCCGGATGATCGGAGACATGCTGCTCGAATCCCTGTCCGTCGCCGCGTTGGTCGTGGTGCTGGTCTGCGCCGTGGTTCGTCCCTTCCGCTGGCCGGAGGCGGCCTTCGCGGTACCCGCCGCCGCCCTGGTGGTCGCCACCGGCGCGATCGGGCCGGACGCCGTGCGGGAGGAGGCGGCCCGGCTCGGGCCGGTGATCGGGTTCCTGGCCGCGGTCCTGGTGCTCGCCAAGCTCTGCGACGACGAGGGCCTCTTCCACGCCTGCGGGACCTGGATGGCCCGTTGGGCCCACCGCCGCCCGCGCCGGCTCCTCGGTGCGGTCTTCTTCCTCGCCTCGCTGATCACCGCCGCGCTCAGCCTGGACGCCACCGTCGTCCTGCTGACCCCGGTGGTCTTCGCCACCGCCGCCCGCATGGGCGCCCGACCCGGGCCCCACGTCTACGCGAGCGCCCACCTGTCCAACACCGCCTCCCTGCTGTTGCCGGTGTCGAACCTGACGAACCTGCTCGCCTTCACCGCCACGGGCCTGACCTTCACCCGCTTCGCGCTGCTGATGCTGTTGCCGTGGCTGGCCGCCATCGCGGTCGAGTACGCCGTCTTCCGCCGTTTCTTCGCCGCCGACCTCGACGCGCCCGCCGAGCCGGTGGAGGGGCGGGAGGCGCCGGAGCTGCCGCTGTTCGCGCTGGTGACCGTGGCGGCGACGCTGGGCGGGTTCGCGGCGGCCTCCGCGGCCGGTGTCGACCCGGCCTGGGTCGCGGCGTCCGGCGCGGCGGTGATGGCCGTCCGTGCCCTGGCCCGGCGCCGCACGACCCCGACCGCGATCGTGCGCTCCGCCGCCCTGCCGTTCCTCGCCTTCGTCCTCGCCCTCGGCATCGTCGTACGGGCCGTGGTCGACAACGGGCTCGGCCCCGCCCTCGGCGCCGTACTGCCCGACGGCACCTCGCTGCCCGCGCTGCTCGGCACCGCCGCGCTCGCCGCGCTGCTCGCGAACCTGATCAACAACCTGCCGGCCGTCCTCGCCCTCGTCCCGCTGGCCGCGCCCTCCGGCCCCGGCGCGGTCCTGGCCGTCCTCCTGGGCGTCAACATCGGCCCCAACCTCACCTACGCGGGCTCCCTGGCCACCCTGCTGTGGCGGCGCATCGCCCACCACCACGGCCACGGCGTCGAACTGGGGGAGTTCACCCTTCTCGGCCTGCTCACCGTCCCCGCCGCCCTGCTCGCCTCGACCCTCGCCCTGTGGGCGTCGCTGGCGCTCGTCGGCACCTGACCGGGGCCCGCGCGGCCCGCGTCCGCGCCCGACCGGGCCCGTGCGCCCGCGCGGCTCCCGCCGACGATGATCGGGCCGTGATGGGGTAGGAGGACCACGACCGCCCTCACCACTGCCCCCGAAGGAGCCGCAGGTGACCGACGACGCCTACCTGTTCCTGCTGGACGACACGACGCCGCCGCTCGGTGTGCCGCCGACCTCCGTCGGCGACCTGGCGTGCCTGGAGACCCCCGCCGTACGGGCGTGGCTCGACGCGTACGGCGTCACGGTCACATCCCCGCGGCTGCGGCTGGTGCCGCCGGAGGAGACGGCGGCCATTCCGGAGCAGGCGGAGCGGCTGCCGGTCCCGCTGAGCGACGAGGAGCTGAGCCGGCTGCGGCACCACGGCGCCCCGGAGGCGCTCGCCGACGTCGAGCGGCAGCTCCTGGCCTACCGGGAGAGCGCGGACGGCCGCGACGCCCTGCTCGGCCGGGCGGTGGCGGCCGGCGTGCCCCTGGAGCGCATCGTGGAGCTGACCGGCGAGGACCTCGCGACCGTGGCGGCTGCCGCGCGGTGACGCGGCGACCCGCCGCGCGACCGGGCTGGGCACCGGCTCGTTGACCGCTCGACCGAGGACGAACGGAGAGACGCCCGTGAAGTTCAGTTACGCGCTGCTGCCCGACTATCCCCTGCAGGATTCGCTGGCCTCCATCAGGCTCGCCGACGAGCTCGGCTTCCACGCCTGCTACGCCGCCGACGAGACGTGGCACAAGGACCTGTGGCTGCTGTTCGCCGTCGCCGCCGGGCAGACCCGGAACATCCGTCTGGGGCCGAGCGTCTCCCCGGTCACCCTGCGGGAGCCGACGTTGATCGCGCAGGCGCTGGCCACGCTCGACGAGCTCTCCGGGGGGCGCGCGGAAGCCGTGCTGTCCAGCGGCAACTTCGGGCTGCTCGCCCAGTACGGCATCGACTGGGCCCGCACCCGCCCCCTGTCCCGGGTCAAGGAAGCGCTGCACGTGGTGCGGACGCTGCTGGACGAAGGCACCATCACCCATCACGGCGAGTTCTACACGTACGAGGGGCTGTTCACCTTCGCCCGGCCCGTCCAGCGGCGGGTGCCCCTCAAACTGGGCGCGATGCGCGGGCCCAGGTCCTTCGAGGCGGCGGGCGAGCTGTCCGACGGGTGCCATCACGCGCTGAGCTACACCGCGGAAGCCTACGAGTACGCCGTTCGCCACATCAGGGCGGGGGCCGAGCGGGCGGGCAAGGACTGGCGCTCCCTGGACATCGGCGCCTGGGTCGTGTTCGCCACCGGGCCCGACTCCGCGCGGGCCAAGGAGGCGGCCCGCAGCATGGTGGGGATCTACGCCTCCTCCATGCCGGAGGAGCAACTGCGCCGCAACGGGGTCGACCCCGCCGAGCTGGAGCCCGTGATCCGGGCGATCGCCGGGGGCGACCTGGCCAGGGGCATCGAGCTCACCACGCCGGAGGTCGCCGAACGGCTGTCCGTCGCGGGCACCCCGGCCGAGTGCGCGGAGAAGATCCGCACCCAGATCGCCCCCAGCGGGGTGAACCACGTCATCTGCGCCGTCACCGACCGCCGGCTGGTGCACGCGTTCACCGGCAGGGACCTGGACGGGGTGGCGGACGTCGACACCCAACTGCGCCTCGTCCACGAGCAGATCATGCCCGTCTTCGCCTGACCGGCCCGGGGCCCGGCAGCGGCGCCGCCGGCCCGGTACGGGCCGCCCCCGGGGAGGGGCGGACGCCCGGCCGGCGAATCACCGCCCGCGGTCCGCTCCCACGGTGACGGGGGTGCCGGCGGTGCCGGCGCGGAGGTCGGCGGGGGCGCGCGCACCGGCCGGGGCCGTCCCGCCGCGCGGAGCTCCGGCGGACCGCGGGGGCTTCGCGGGCGGACGGCCGGGCCCGGCGGACGCTACTCGGGCTGCGTCACGGTCAGCGCCCACCGGACCGTCTCCGTCGAGGCGTCGACGGAGACGAAGAAGGACCCCGAGCGGACCACTCCGGCGTCCATGGCCACCGAGCCCACCCCGGTGGTCCCGGCCGGGCAGGCGACCGTGAACGCGGCGACCTCCGTCCCCTGCGACTCCATCACCACCCGTACGTCGCCGCCCTCGCACGCCACCGTGAGTACGGTCGGCAGCCCCTCCCAGGCGCCCCCCGAGGCCACTCCGCCGTCTCCGACGCGTTCCCCCACCCACACGAGGCCCTCCGGACCGGGGTGGGGCAGCAGGGCACCGGTCGACGCGGCGGCGGGCCCCGCCACCGCGCCCGTCAGCACCAGGGCCGCCAGCGCCGTCACGGCCCGGGCCTTCCTCGTCGTTCTCATCGTCACTCCTCGTCGATCCGTCACGGGCCCCGAAGTCTGCCGGGACACAACGGCATCGCACATGAGTACGAGTACTCACCCGTTCCCTTCGCGGTTCCGCCGCGGCACGCCGGCCCGTTCAGCGCTCTGGCCGCAGGACGGCCGACCCGGGACGGCCCTCAGTCGCCGTCCGGCGGCGGGGAAGGGCTCCCGGCGCGCTCGCCGGGATCCGGGGGCGCGGGGGCGCGGCGCCGGTCGGCCGGGCCCAGCAGCTTCAGTATCGCCTCCGAGCGGCTGTGCACCCGTAACTTCCGGTAGGCGGACTGCAGGTGATTCTTGACCGTGCGCTCGGAGAGACCCATCCTCTTCGCGATGATGCGGTTGGACGCTCCGGTCATCAGCAATTCCACCGCTTGCTTTTCCCGATCGGTGAGCCGGTCCCAGGGCGCTCCCCCGCCGCGTTTTCCGCTTTCCCGGCCCGATGCGCAGGGGAGTTCACGACCGGTCGCTTCGGTTTCGTGTTCGCAGCTCTTTCCCTGCTCCATCCTGACCAGGATGTGAATGATCTCCTGGAGGGAAGACAACAGGTCGCACCCGAGACAATCGGAGCACACGTGCGCGTGATCTCCATCCGTCTGTCTGTGTGGATCTGGCATGGGGGAAGATCGCTTTCTTTCCTGGTGGGATCGCGCGGATGGCGGAGTGGGGGGTGCGCCGCCGTCTTTACGCCGTGATACCCCCTCCGGCCGCAACGAAGCAACAGCCGGACACGCTCGCCCGGAAGTTTTCCGGGGCCTCCCCCTCGACGTCCCCGCAGCGTCCACAGGGATGCGGTGCCACTCGTGTGGCGCGTGTGATGACAGAGGGAAAAGCGCTGGGCAAGGGCGGCGGGGAATCTTCCGCCCGTGTCGTTCCGACGACGGGTTCCTGCCCCTTCGTATCGGTCTCAAGGGACCAGGCGGTACGCGGCGCGGACACGGGACGGCGGGAAGCCGAATCGGCACGGGCGGACCCGCCGAAAACGCACGCAGCCGTGCTTTTCCCGGGAGGACCAGCCCGAAGGTACCGCCGCGGCGCGGGCATGCAGATCCCTCCACGGGCTATCCGTGACGGGTCGTTTTGTTCAGCACGAACGAAGAGGGACGGGTCGTGCCGCATCCACTGCCGCTTTTCTCCGCGATTTCCCCGGAAGCCTTCGAAGCGCGGAAAGAGAAGGGACGGAAACGTTCTCGCGGTGGCGTGGCGGGCGCCCCTCCCCGTCCCGTGGCGAGCGGTCCGGGTCAGGTGGACGAGTCCCGTGCCCACCCTCCCGGGGAACCGGCCCGGGAGGGACCCCGCCGGCCCGTCCGCCCGCGCCCGTGGCGCGAACCGGCGAGGGCGTCGTTCCGCAGCCGACTCCCACGACCGCCGCGCACGGTGCGCGGAAGGGACGGGAGCGGCGCGACGGGAAGGGGCCGCCGCCGCTCACCGGGGAGCGCGTCGCGACGGCCGGTCCCCGGGAGGACGCCGCCGCCCCCGCCGTCGCTCCACCCCCGCCCGTACCCCGCACCCCGCACCCCTGATCCCCGAGGAGGATTCCCCATGGCAGCCACGGAGTTCATCGACGCGGTCGGCGCGAACGTCGCCGACCACGTCCGGAGCAACGAGCTGATCGCCCTGGCCCGCGAAGGGAAGATCGAGAAGGCGCATCTGAGGCGGTTCGCCCTGGCCGAGTTCCAGTCGCAGGAGGCGGAGTTCACCGCCTACGGCCTCCTGCTCTCCCGCTACCCGCACGAGGTGCCCGGCGGCTTCTTCGCCTTCGTGTCCCACGAGCTCATGAAGGCGCGGCACCGGATGGTCTCCGGCGCCGCCGCCTCCGTGGGCCTGTCCGCGGACGAGATGCGCACCGCGCCGGTCGCCGAACCGGTGCGCCGGTTCACCGAGTTCATCTCCTGGGTGGCGCTCCACGCCGGGGCGGCGGAGGCCGCCCTGCTGGCCCGCACGGACTTCACCCTGTGGTGCAACACCTGCGCCGCGCTCGGCGACGTCCTGCGGGAACTCCCCGACGTGCCGGGGGAGATCGTCGACTACGTCGACGCCTACCGCCACAATCCGCCGGAGGTCGCGGACGGTGTTCTGGAGGTCATCGACCACGGGCTGGCGCGGGGCGAGCGCGAGGAGTGGATCGCCCGGAGCGCGGTGCGGATGGAACCGGCCCTGAGGGCCTGGTGGCGGTCCGTGGCCTCGGGCACGGGACACCCGGACCACTGAGGGGCCGGGCGGCCCGGGCGCACGGGTGGGCCCCCGACCACACGGCGGCCGACTGCCGCGGCGCCGCCCGTTCGGGACCGGGCACTCGACCGTGGTGGCCCGGCGCCCGGGCGGGGGCCGGAGGTCCACCGGGCTTCCGCCCCGCACCCCCGTGCCGGGGGCCGGACGCGCCCGGAGCCGACCGGCGGGGGCCGGGCGCCTCCCGGAGACCGCCGGCCGGCACGCCGCCGCGCACCCCACCCCGGCCCCCGGCCCCGCCCGTTGGCCCGAACCGCCCCCGCCCGACCGACCCCCGCCCGCCCGGACCGCGGCGAGACGCGGCAAGACGTTGCACGACGAGGAGCGCTGAGCGCCATGGACTCCACGCCCCCACCCGCCTGCGACCTGCAGGTCGACTTCCCCTTCGACTACGCCGCCCACGTCGCCGGTGACCGGCGGGTCGGCCGTCTCCCCGAGACGGCGCTCGGCACCCCCGTGGCCGTCATCGGCGCCGGCGGCAGCGGACTCGTGGCCGCCTACGAGCTGATGCGGGCCGGTTGCCGGCCCGTGCTGTACGAGGCGGAGCGCAGCGAGGACGGGCCCGGCGGACGCCGGCTGGGCGGACGCATGTACAGCCGCCGGCTGGACCCCGCGGACAGCGCCGTCGTGGAGCTCGGCTGCATGCGCTTCCCCGACTCCGCCCGGCTCCTCCGCCAGTACGCCGACGCCTTCGGCATGCACTGGGAGCCCTTCCGCGAGAACTACGCCAAGGGCACCACCCCGGTGACCGTGTGGGACGTCGACGGCAAGCGGTACCCCGTCGAGGAGATCACCGACCTCCACGACCTGGACGACGGCTTCCGCCGCGGCCACACACGGTGGCGGCAGGCCCTCACCCGCATCGGCCTGCAGCAGGTGCAGCGCGACGTCGCGGCACGTGACCTGGCCTCGCTGCGCGCCCGCTGGACGCGGTTGGTGCGGGAGTACGAACAGTGGACCTTCTACCGCTTCCTGCGGGACCCCGACGGAGCCGGGCTCACCCACGACCAGGCCCGCCTGCTGGGCACCGCCGGGGTCGGCCCCGCCGCCTGGGACAGCTTCTTCGACCTCAGCATGGTGGAGGTCCTCCGGCTGCTGCTCTGCACGGAGGGGGGCACCCAGTACTACCCCCGCGAGGGGATCAGCGCCCTGGCCGAGGGGTTCTGGACCCACCGGTCCCCCTCCCCCGGCGGCCGGCCCACCAGCCTCGAAGAGATCAACGGGGGCGCGCCGCGGCCCGCCGTGACCGTGGTGGAGGTGGAGGAGGACCGCGACCGCGGCGTCGTCGTGCACAGCGCCGACGGCCGCGCCGAACGGTTCGCCGCGGCCGTCTTCACCCCGCAGCTACACCTGCTGGAGACGAACGTGGAGCTCCGGTCCACCGCCCCGGGGCGGTCCCCGCTGGGTCCGCGCCTGTGGCGCGCCGTCCGCCGGCTCAGCTACTGGCCCTCCTCCAAGACGGCCCTGGTCCTGGACCACCCGTTCTGGGAGGGCACCTCCCTCGACGGCGTGACCCTCACCGACCGGCTGCCGCGCGCCGCCTACACCGTCGACTACGGCCCGCCGCGCGGGGAAGGCGGTCGCCGGGCGGTGCTCGACCTCTCCTTCACCTGGGCGCAGGACGCCGTGAAGGTCTCCCCCTCCGGCCCCCGCGACCGGGTGCGCCTCTTCGTCCGCGACCTCGCCCGCATCCACCCCGACGTCGCCCCCGAGCTCGCGCGCCGCGCGGACACGGCGGAGGCCGTGACGATCTCGTGGGAGAACGAACCCCACTTCCGCGGGCTGTGCCGCTTCTCCCGCCCGGGCGAAGCCCCGTACGTGCGCGACCTGTTCGCCCACTTCATGAAGGACTTCGCCGGGGAGCCCGCGGTACCGGGCGAACCGCGAAACGCCCTCTTCCTCGCCGGTGACGACACGAGTTGGTCGCCGGGCTGGCTCGACCACGCGCTGGCCTCGGGGATCAACGCCGCGTGGGGCGTGCTGCGCCTGCTCGGCGGTCGCCACGAGCCGGGGAACCCCGGACCCGGTGACGTCTGGGGCGAACCCGACTACACGCCCCTCACCTTCGATCCGTAGCCGCCGCTCCCCCGCGAGCCCCCGTCGAAAGGTTTCCATGAGCGAGCATCCGCACCGAGACGTCCTGTTGCGACCGGACCGGGTCTGGGACGCGGTCGGCGACGCTCCCGTGGCCGGCCCGCGCGTCCTCGTACGGGACGGGCGCGTCGCCGAGATCGGCGACCGCGTCCCCCCGCCGGCCGGCGCCCTCACCGTGGACCTCCCCAGCTGCACCCTCACGCCCGGCTTCATCGACTGCCACGTCCACCTGCTGGACGAGGCGGCGGAGACCGCGCCGGTCGGCTACCAGGTCCTCACCGCCGTGCCCGCGCTCCGCGCCCTGCTCACGGGCGGGTTCACCACCGTGCGGGACCTCGGCGGGGCGCACCTGCCGCTGAACGTGTCGCTGGCGCGGGCCGTGGAGGACGGGCTGGTCGAGGGGCCGCGCGTGCTCGCGGCGCCCAACATCCTGTCGCCCCGCTCGGGCCACGGCGACAAGCGACCCGACCTCAGTCAGCGCTACGGCGTCCAGATCGGCACCGTCGCCGACGGTCCGGAGGAGATCCGGCGCGCGGTGCGGGAGCAGGCGCGGGCCGGGGCGGACTGGATCAAGTTCGCGGGCAGCGGCGGCTTCTCCTCACCGGCCGACGCCCCGTCGAGCACGGCCTACTCGCAAGCCGAGGTGACCACCCTGGTGGCGACCGCCCGGGACCTCGGCCTGCCGTGCGCCACCCACGCCTTCAACGACGAGGCCGTCACCCGGGCGGTGAACGCGGGGGTCCGGAGCGTCGAGCACGCCTGCCTGGCGACCGACGCCGCGTACGAACTGATGGAACGGGAGGGGGTCCACCTCGTTCCCACCCAGTACGTGCAGACGTACTTCCTGGACCGGCTGGACGACGACGGCTTCTGGAGCGGCTCGCCGGCCATGCGCGCCCGGTACCGCGCGTACGCCCCCGCGCTCCGCGCCGGGTTGCGGCGGCCGGCCCGCTCCGGGGTCGCGGTGGCCTTCGGCACCGACGCCGGCATGTTCCCCCACGCCGACAACTGGCGCGAGTTCCCCACCCTGCTGGCCCACGGGTTCACCGCCCTGCGGGCGCTGCGCGCCGCCACCACCGTCGCCGCCGACCTCCTGGGGCGGCCCGACCTCGGCCGGATCGCCCCCGGGGCGACCGCCGATCTGATCGCCCTCCACGGCGATCCGTTCCAGGACATCACCGCCACCGGGCGCGTCCGGTTCGTGATGAAGGACGGCGTCGTCCGCCACCGGGAGGTCTGACCCCCGGCACTCGCCGGCGCCGGCCCGGCGGGGCGTGTGCGGCCCCGTACCGGGGGTAGCCGAAGGCCCTGGAGGCAGAGCCCGGAGAGGGGGCCGGTGATGGCGTGGAGGGTCCGGCGGGACACGGCCGAGCAGGTGGGGCAAGAGGCGGCCCCCGACCCCGGAGCGGGGCCCGCCGGTCCCACGTGGCCGCGGGGCGCCCGCGTCGCGGCCATGCTGGTGGCCTTCGTGTTCATGGTGGGGTTCGCGGTGGTGCTGGCCCGGTTGACGCTGGAACCGTCCCTCGCCTCCGAGCGGCTGACGCACAGCAACCTGCGCCCCGGCGATTCCATCCGCCAGTACCTCGCACAGCCCGCCTTCCGTGACACGGTCAAGCAACTCGGCGGGAACATCGCGCTGGGCGTGCCGTTCGGGCTGCTGCTGCCCGTGCTGGCGCCGCGTGCGCGCGGCCTGCTGCGGGTGGTGGCGGCGACCGCCGTCGTGATGACGCTGGTGGAGCTGGTACAGGGCGCGCTGATCACCGGGCGGGCCTTCGACGTCGACGACGTGATCCTCAACAGCACCGGGGCGCTGCTGGGGTACCTGCTGCTCGGCCGGAGGCTGGGCCGCGCCGTCCACCCCCGGCGCCGGCACTGGTGGCACCGGTTCACCCGGCGCGCCGCCTGACGGGCGGTGCCTCCCGGCCGCCGCGCCGCACGCCGCGCTCCGGCACCGGCCCGGGTACGGGTTCCCTCCGGCACCGCCGCGCCCGCCCACCGCCAAAGGGGCGGGAGTGCCCGCCCGACGCGCGTGTCACCGCCCTGAGCAGGGAAAGCGGAGCGTCATGCCGACCGAAAACGATCAACCCCTCAAGCGGGCCCTGACCACGCGCCTGCTCTACTTCTTCATCCTCGGTGACGTCCTGGGCGCGGGCGTGTACGTCCTCATCGGCCAGATCGCCGCCGACTCGGGCGGGGCCGTGTGGGTGCCGCTGACCGTCGCGCTCGTCCTGGCGCTGCTCACGGCGGCCTCGTACGCCGAGCTCGCGACGAAGTACCCGCGCTCCGGCGGGGCCGCGCACTACGTGACCCGCGCCTACGGGCCGTTCGCCGGGTTCCTCGCCGGGTTCTGCATGCTCGCCGCCGGGATCGTGTCGGTGGCCGCGCTCGCCCGGGGCTTCGCGGGCGACTACCTGGCGGTGTTCGTCCCGGTTCCCGTCGGTCCGGTGGCCGTGCTGTTCCTGGTGGCGCTGGCCCTGCTCAACGCCCGGGGCATCCGCGAGTCGACCCGCGCGAACGTCGTCGCCACCGTCATCGAGGTCGGCGGCCTGGCGGTCATCGTCGTGCTCGGGGCCTGGCTCCTGGTGCGGGGCGAGGGGGACCCCGGCCGGCTCGTCCAGTTGGGGACGGCGGACCGGGGCGCCGCGGCGGCCGTCCTGAGCGGCGCGGTGCTGGCGTACTACTCGTTCGTCGGCTTCGAGACCTCCGTGAACGTCGCCGAGGAGACCCAGGACCCCCGGCGCTCCTACCCGCGCGCCCTGTTCGCCGCGCTCGTCACGGCCGGTGCGGCGTACGTCCTGGTGGGTGTCGCCGCGTCCGCCGCCGTCCCGACGGACACGCTCGCCGGGTCCAGCGGGCCCCTCCTCGAAGTGGTCAGGGCCGCGGGCGGGGTGCCGGAGTGGCTGTTCAGCGCCATCGCGCTCGTGGCCGTCGCCAACGGCGCGCTGCTCACCGGGATCATGTCCTCGCGCCTGACGTACGGCATGGCCCGCGACGGCCTGCTGCCCGGCGTCCTCACCAGGGTGCTGCCCGGGCGCCGCACCCCCTGGGTCGCGATCGCGGCGACGACCGGCCTGTCGGCGCTGCTGGCCCTCACCGGCAGCGTCGCCACGCTCGCCTCCACGCTGGTCCTGCTGCTCCTCGTGGTCTTCTTCGCGGTCAACACCGCGGTCCTCGCGCTGCGCCGCGACCCGGGCGGATCGGACCACTTCCGGGTCCCGACCGTGCTGCCCGTGCTCGGCGCCGCCTCCTGCGTCCTGCTGGCCACCCGGATCGAAGCCGCGGTGTGGCTGCGCGGGCTGGTCGTCCTCGGCACGGGCCTGGTGCTGGGCGCGGTCGTCGCGGCACGGCGCGGCACCGGACGCGCGGCGCGGGACCGGAGCTCGCGCGGGTAACCACCGGGCAGGCCGGGCCGTACGGGACGACGGGGCGCGGGTCCGGGGCGCGCGGGTAGCCGCCGGGTTCCGCCGGTTCGCGCGCACCGGGACGGCACGCCGCCGGCACCGTCCACCGGCTCCCGTACGAAGCGGTCGCCGTCGCGGGGCGGCAAAGGGCCGGCGCCCGGGGCGCGTGGGGCCGGCCCGGGGCGTGGGGTCGGCACGGGGCGTGGGGTCGGCACGGGGCAGGAGGGCGCCGCCGGACGGCGGTGGCGCAGGAGCGCCGGGCCGCGGTCTCCGGGCCCCGACCGCGAGGACCGCCCGACCGCGAGGACCGCCCGACCGTGGGGACCGCCCGGCCGGACGGTCCGGGGAGTCCCGGCGGCGGGCCGCTCCGGCCGAAATCTGCTTGATCCACTTCGGGGCGCCCGACGATACTGCTCCGATGAGCCGAATCGGTGTGATGTTCGACAGGGACCAGCATCCGGAGGAACTGAGGGACTTCGCGCGCGAGGCGGAGAGCCTCGGCGTGGACGACCTCTGGGTCGTCGAGGACCTCGCCTGGGCCGGGGCCGTCTCCTCCGCCGCCCTGGCGCTCACGGCCACCGACCGGCTGCGGGTCGGCATCGGCATCATGCCCGCGCCGCTGCGCAACCCCGCCCTGCTCGCCATGGAACTCGCCACGCTGGCGCGGGTCTTCCCCGGCCGCCTCGTCGCGGGCGTCGGCCACGGCGTCCCGGAGTGGATGGCCCAGGTCGGGGCGGCGACCCCCACCAAGCTGGCGCTGCTCGGGGAGACCGTCACCGCGGTGCGCACGCTGCTGCGCGGCGAGTCCGCGCACGTCGACGGGCGCGCCGTCCGCATCGACGGGGTGCGCCTGGTCCACCCGCCGGCCGAGCCCCCGCCCGTCGTCACCGGCGTCGTACGCCCCCGCTCCCTGGAGCTCTCCGGCCGCTGCGCCGACGGCACGATCATGGCCGAAGGGCAGGGCCCGGACGCCGTCCGTGCCGCCCTCATCCACATCGCGGCGGGCCGCGCGTCCTCGTCCGCCGCCCCCACGACCCACCAGTTGATCGTCTTCACCCACCTCTGCGTCGCGGAGGACGCCCCGGACCGGATCGCCGCGGCGACGGCCCCCGTGCGCGCCGAGTACTCCGACTGGTTGGGGATCCCGCCCGAAGACGTCTTCCTCGCCTCCGGCACCCCTCGGTCCGCCGCCGCCCGCGTCCAGTCCCTGTGGGACGCGGGCGCCGACACGGTGGTGCTCCGCCCGGTCGGCGACGACCCCCTGGAGCAGGTGCGGGCGGCACTGGCGGCGCTGGGTCGCTGACGCGAGCCCGCCGCTCCCCGCCCCTCCCCCGCCGGGCCGCTGGACCCGGCGGGGACGCGCCGCCATGATGGGAGCGCTCCCATCACCGGACCCGAAAGCGTGCCCATGCGCAGCCAGACCAAGCGCCACCTCTCCCCCGACGCGCTCGACGCGCTGCTGCGGGCTTCCACCGGCATCGGGTGCCGCCTGGAAGCGGAGTTGGCCGACGGCTGGTTCAACACCGCCTACCGGGTGGTGCTCGACGACGGCCGTCCCGCCGTCGTCAAACTCGCTCCGCCCGCCGACGCGGCGGTCCTGCGGTACGAGCGCGGCATCATGGCGACCGAGGCCATGGTCTACCGGCGGATCGCGGCCCTCCCGGGAAAGGGCGTGCCGACGCCCGACCTGCTGTACGCGGACGGGGAGTTCCTCGTCCTCTCCCTGCTGGACGGCGTGCCGTGGGACAAGGCCGGCGCCCGTCTGCCGCCCGCCGCGGAGGCGGCCCTGCGCCGCGAGCTGGGAGCGATCGCCGCGCGCCTGCACACCCTGACCCCGGAGGACGGCCGGTTCGGCTACCCGGCCGCCGAGTCCGCGCTGTCCGCCCCCGACTGGCGCACGGCCTTCAGCGCCATGGTGGAGGCGCTCCTGGAGGACGCCGAGCGCTGGCGGTCCCCGCTCGGCCTGTCGCCCGCCGACGTACGGGCGGCGGTGGCCGAGGGCGGTCACGCGCTCGACGAGGTCACCGAACCCCGGCTGGTCCACTTCGACCTGTGGCCGGGCAACGTCTTCGTCGCCCCCGCCGGCGAGGGGGAGCGCCACCTGATCACCGGGCTCATCGACCACGAACGGGCCTTCTGGGGCGATCCCGCCGCCGAACTGGTCTCCCTGTCCTTCGGCGGCGACACCGGCCCGGACAGCGACCTCGCGGCCGGCTACACCGGCGCCGGCGGCTCCCTCGACTTCACCCCCGCCCTCCGCCACCGGCTCGCCCTCTACCACCTCTACCTGGGCCTGCTGCTCGTCGTCGAGTGCGGCCCCCGCGGTTACGGCTCCGACCACCTCGCCTTCTGCCGCGGCCTCCTCGCGGGCGCCTTCGACCGCCTGCGCGCCCTGGGATAGGCGGCCCCCGCCGGGGTCGGTACCGGAAGGGGCGCGCCCGGCGCACCGGCCGCCCCGTCGCGCGCGTCCGGATTCCGGAAGGGGCGGCCCCCCGGGCGGACGATCCGGCACCCCCGGCCCCCTTTCCCGTCCCACCTCTTTACGCCTTCCGCGTGCGCGGGTAACTTCCCGTTCTCGTAAGAGGTTTCAGCAAGTTTCCGTTCGCCCTTCCAGTACGGCTCCCCCCGTACCTGTCCCTGAGGCGCGTCAGGGAAGGCGGCCGGACAGGCGCCGTCACACGCGCCTGGAGCGCCAGCCGCCGCGGCTCGCCGCGGCCCTTCCCCGGAGACCCCCATGAGACGCACCCCCACACGCCTGCCCGGACGGCCCCTGGCCGCCGCGGTGGCCGTCAGCGGCATCCTGGCACTGGTGGCCGCCGTACCCGGTGCCCCCTCCCCCTCCCCCTCGACCGCGCCGGTCGCGGCGGCCGACAGCACGGCCACCGTCTTCTACTACACGAAGACGAAGAACTGGACCCAGTACCACCTGCACTACGCGCCCGACGGCGGCTCCTGGACCACGGTGCCGGGCGTGAGGATGGAGACCGCCTGCACCGACTGGGTGAAGAAGACCGTCGCCCTGGGCACCGCTCAGGGCCTGCGGGCCACCTTCACCAACGGCTCGGGCACCTGGGACAACAACGCGGGCAAGGACTACGCCCTCGGCACAGGCAGCATCACCGTCAAGGACGGCGTGGTCGCCCACTCCGACCCGTGCGCCGGCACCGGCCCGACCCCGACCCCCACCCCCACGCCGGGTGACGGGAACAAGGCCACCGTCTACTACTCCACCCGGACCCTCGGCTGGACCACCGCCAACCTCCACTACCAGCCCGCCGGCGGCTCCTGGACCGCCGTGCCCGGCATCGGCATGCAGGTGGCGTGCACCGGCTGGTGGAAGAAGGAGGTCGACCTCGGCACCGCGACCTCGATGAAGGCCGCGTTCAACAACGGCAACGGCGTCTGGGACAACAACAAGGGCGCCGACTACACCCTGCCCACCGGCCGCACCACCGTCGTGGACAACACCGTCACCCCGAACGCCGGCGACCCCTGTGCCGGCGAGACGCCCGACACGAAGGCGCCGACCGTCCCGGCCGGGGTCGCCGCGAAGGCCGACGGGGTGTCCGTCGTGCTGACCTGGGAGCCGTCCACCGACGACAGGGGCGTCACCAAGTACCAGGTCACCCGGACCGGCGGAACCAGGGGCACCGTCGTGACCGACGTCGGCTCCACCGTCTTCTCCGACGCGAACCTGGAGGAGAAGACCGCCTACGCGTACACCGTCAGGGCCGCGGACGCGGCCGGCAACCTCTCCGCCGCCTCCGCCGCCGCGACGGCGACCACCGGGGAGAAGCCCCCGACCCCGGCGGCCGGCAAGCCGCTGGGCACCGATCCGCGCAAGGACCCGATCTACTTCGTCCTGACCGCCCGGTTCAACGACGGCGACACGGGCAACAACCGCGGCGGGAGCCAACACGCGAAGTCGGGCAACGCCGCCCACAACGACCCGATGTTCCGCGGCGACTTCAAGGGCCTGGTCCAGAAGCTGGACTACATCAAGGGGCTCGGCTTCTCCGCCGTGTGGATCACCCCGGTCGTCCTCAACCGCTCGGACTACGACTACCACGGCTACCACGGCTGGGACTTCTACAAGGTCGACCCCCGCCTGGAGTCCGCCGGCGCCTCCTACCAGGACCTGATCAACGCCGCCCACGCCAAGGGCATGAAGATCTACCAGGACGTCGTCTACAACCACTCCTCCCGTTGGGGCGCCAAGGGCCTGTTCGTCCCCACCGTCCACGGCGTGCGCGACAGCCAGTGGAGCTGGTACTACGACGAGAAGCAGGCCGGCTTCGAGTACGACGGGCTGACCGTCGACCCGAAGACCGGGAAGTCCTACTACAACGGCGACCTGTGGTCCACCGCGGAGCCCGCCGGGAACACCTGCGTCAACTGGGGCAAGCCCACCGGCGCCAAGAGCCCCGAGGGCTACACCATCTACAACTGCCAGTGGCCGAGCCCGACCTCCGGCATGTTCCCGAAGTCGCTGTACCACAACTGTTGGATCGGCAACTGGGAGGGCGAGGACTCCCGCTCCTGCTGGCTCCACGACGACCTCGCCGACTTCAACACCGAGGACCCGCAGGTGCAGAACCACCTGATCGGCGCCTACAACAAGTACATCGACATGGGGGTCGACGGCTTCCGCGTCGACACGGCCGTCCACATCCCGCGCACCACCTGGAACCGCCGCTTCCTGCCCGCCATCCAGGAGCGCGTCACCCAGCGGCACGGCGCCGAGGCCGCGAAGAACTTCTTCGTCTTCGGCGAGGTCGCCGCCTTCGTCAACGACAAGTGGAACCGCGGCTCCGTCAACCACTCCGCGCAGTTCTTCACCTGGAAGGAGCGCAAGGAGTACAGCGCCGACGACGCCAGGGCCGCGCTGGAGATGTACGACCACGAGCAGCAGGCCGGCACGGCGAACCAGCCCACGTCCACCAACGCGTTCCTCGACGGCAACGCGTACCACGCCCCGGACCACAGCAGGTTCTCCGGCATGCACGTCATCGACATGCGCATGCACATGAACTTCGGCGACGCGGTGAACGCCTTCCACAACGGCAAGGACTCCGACGACAGCTACAACGACGCCACGTACAACGTCGTCTACGTCGACAGCCACGACTACGGCCCCAACAAGGGCAGCGAACGCTACGCGGGCGGCACCGACGCCTGGGCCGAGAACATGTCCCTGATGTGGACCTTCCGCGGCATCCCCACCCTCTACTACGGATCGGAGATCGAGTTCCAGGCCGGCAAGAAGATCGACTGCGGGCCCACCTGTCCGCTCGCCACCACGGGCCGCGCCTACTACGGCGACCACGTCGCCGGCGACGTGAAGGCGTCCGACTTCTCCAAGGTCGACTCCGCCACCGGCCAGGTCGCCACCACGCTCCAGAAGCCGCTGGTCAAGCACGTGCAGCGGCTGAACCAGATCCGCCGGGCCGTGCCCGCCCTGCAGACGGGCCAGTACTCGACCCAGGGCATCCAGGGCGAGATGGCGTTCAAGCGGCGCTACACCGCCGGTGGCACCGACAGCTTCGCGCTGGTCACCGTCACCCACGGCGCCACCTACACCGGCATCCCCAACGGCACCTACACCGACGCGGTGACCGGCGACACCCGGGTCGTCACCGGCGGCACGCTCACCGTGGCCGCGCCCGGCAAGGGCAACCTGCGGGTCTACGTCCTCAACGGCCCCGGCAGGATCGGGGCCGCCGGCCCCTACCTGAAGTAGTCCGGCGGGGGTTCGGGAGCACGGGGCCGGCGGCGGACGCCGCCGGCCCCGTCGCACCGCCGGGCCCCGTCGGGCACCGCCGGCCCCGGGGCCACGGCCTCAGTCGCGCCCCGGGAAACGGGCGGCACGAGCGCGCGCCGACCGGGGTCAGGGGGCGTCACCGGACCAGTCCCAGCGGCGCGGGTCGTCGGGGCGCGGGTCGTACAGGGCCCGCCCGCCGGACCCGAACCTCCCGAGCTCGGTCGGGAGCGCGACACCGGTGCCGGTCTCCTGCGGCGACCAGCCGGTGATGTCGAGCAGCAGGCCGTCCAGGGGCCCGCCGACCAGTTCGGCGTAGGCGCGTCCGGGCCGCGGGCCCGGGCGGGGGTCGTCGTGGTCCTGGCCGTAGACCCGGCCGCGCAGCAGTTCCTCGTCCCTGTCCATGCCTTCCAGGTTCCCAGCCGCCACCGACAGCGCGGGCCCGCCCGGGGCCGCGCCGCCGGTGGCGGCCGTCAGCCGCCGGCCGGCCGCTCGTCGGCCGCCGGCGGCCCGACGAGGCGCCGCGCGGCCTCCCTGCGGCGGCGCTGTCGGTCGACGTCCGCCACGGGGGCGGAGAGCAACAGGGCCCGGGTGTAGTCGTGCCGCGGCTCGGTGGTGAGGGCGCGGGCGTCGCCCGTTTCCACGATGTTCCCGTGGTGGATCACCGCCACCCGGTGGCTCATGAACCGCACGACCGACAGGTCGTGCGTGACGAAGAGGTAGGCGACCCCGGTCTCCTCCTGGATCTCCAGGAAGAGGTCGAGGACGGTCCTGCGGGTGGTGAGGTCGAGCGCGGACACCGGTTCGTCGCAGATGACGAGCCGGGGGCGCAGGGCGAGCGCGCGGGCGATCGCCACGCGCTGGCGCTGGCCGCCGGAGAACTCGCGGGGCAGGCGGGCCGCCGCGTCGGCGGGGAGGTGGACGCGGGCGAGCAGGTCGCCGACCCGGTCCCGGGCCTGCTTGGCGCTCATCCCGTGGCCGAGCAGGGGCTCGGCGAGGGTGTCCCCGACGGTGAGGGAGGGGTTCAGCGAGGTGTAGGGGTCCTGGAAGACGACCTGGAGGTCGCGGCCCAGCTCGCGGCGGCGGGCGCGGCCGGCCCGGTCGATGCGTTCCCCGGCGAAGGTGACGGTGCCCGAGTCGACGGGGACGAGCCCGAGGACCGCGCGGCCGATGGTGGTCTTGCCCGAGCCGGACTCGCCGACCAGGCCGAGGGTCTCACCCGGCCGGATGTCGAGCGAGACGCCCTTGAGGACCTCGGCGCGCGGGGCGCGCCGGCCCTTGCCGGGGAAGGAGACCCGCAGGTCCCGGACGCTGAGCAGGGCGTCCTCGGCGACGGTGGCTTCGGTGGGGGTCATGCGGTGGTGCTCCTCGCCTCTCGCGGCTGCCAGGGGGCCCGGGTCGGGGCTTCGTCCAGGACGGCGCCGAGCAGGGCCCGGGTGTAGGCGTCCCGGGGGGCGTGGAGGACCTGCTCGGTGGTGCCGGTCTCCACGATCCTGCCGGTGTTCATGACGGCGACGCGGTCGCAGAGGTCCGCCACGACACCGAGGTCGTGGGTGACCAGGAGCACGCCGAGGCCGCGGTCCTTCTGCAGGCGGCGCAACAGGTCGAGCACCTCGGCCTGGACGCGTACGTCGAGCGCGGTGGTGGGCTCGTCGGCGATGAGGAGTTCGGGGTCGCAGGACATGGCGCCGGCGATGAGGACGCGTTGGGCCATGCCTCCCGATATCTCGTGGGGGTACAGGCGCAGGGTGCGCTCGGGGTGGGGGATCTCCACCAGGCGCAGCAGGTCGACGGCGCGGCGGGCGGCCTCCCTCCGGGAGATGCCGAGGGTGTGGCGCATGGGTTCCACGAGCTGGCTGCCGATGGTGAAGGAGGGGTCGAGGTTGCTCATGGGTTCCTGCGGGACGTAGGCCACGGTGCCGCCGCGAAGAGCGCGACGAGCGCGTTCGGGCAGGCCGACGACCTCCTGTCCCTTGATGGTGACGCTGCCGCCGCTGACCCGCCCGCCGTCGGGGAGGATGCCGAGCACGGCGAAGGCGGACTGGGTCTTCCCGGAGCCGGACTCGCCGACGAGCCCCACGATCTCACCGGCCCGCACGTCGATGTCGACGCCGTGCACGACCTCCTTGTCGGTGCCGTCCGGCTGGGCGTAGGCGACGGTGAGGCCGCGCACCGAGAGCAGCGCGGAGCGGTCCGCCGCGGCATCCCCGGCGGCGGGGGCCGCGACGGCGGGGGCCGCGGCGGTCGTGCGGCGCCGGCTCCGGCGGGTCCCGGCCGCTTCCCCGGTGCGGTCCTCCAGCCCGTCGCGCAGGGCTCCGGCGAGCAGGACGAGGGCGCCGTTGGTCAGGCCGAGGGCGAGGCCCGGCCACAACAGCAGCAGCGGCGCCCGCTGGATGTTCTGGAACGCCTCGTTGAGCATCGCACCCCACGTCGGGGCCGATCCGCCGCCGACGCCGAGGAACTCCAGGCCGGCCTGGAGCGCGATGGCGACGCCGGCGACGAGTGCCACCTGGATGATGACGGGACCGCGCACCACCGTCAGGACGTGCCGGGCGACGATGCGGAGGTCGGACAGTCCGGACACCTTCGCGGCGTCGACGTAGAGCTCCGCGCGGACGCCCGCGACGATGCCGCGGACGAGGCGGAAGAAGCTCGGGGCCGCGAGGACACCGAGCACGATCATCAGGGCCCAGACGTCGGGGCCGAGGATGGCGCGCGAGGCGAGGAGCACGACCATGGCGGGCAGCGCCATGACGAGGTTCACGGCCCAGTTGGCGACCGAGTCGAACCAGCCGCCGCGGTAGCCCGCGTACAGACCGGAGGGCACCCCGAGGGCGAGGGCGATCCCGAGGGCTATGAGCGCCCCGCCCAGGGTGTTGCGGCCCCCGTGGAGGATGCGGGAGAGGATGTCGCGGCCCGCGGAGTCCATTCCCATCGGGTGCGCGCCGCTGGGGGCGGCGAAGGCGTCGCCGAGCGAGGAGGCGTCGGGGGCCTGCGGCGCGAGCAGCGGGGCCAGGGCGACGGCGACGAGCAGGAGCAGCAGGACGCCGGCGGAGAGCACCCCGAGGGGGTTGCGCAGGAGCCGTCGGAGGAGGGTGCCGCGGCGGGCGGGCGGCGCCTGGGCGCCGGGGTCGTGGAGCGGTGCGCCGGAGGGCTCCGGGCGGGTCGCGGTGGGAGCGTCGGCCGGGAGGTTCTCGCTCATGCGACTCTCGCCTTCGGGTTGAGCCAGCCGATCATGATGTCGACCAGAAGGTTGATCAGTACGACGCCGATCACGGTGAGCATGACGAGCGCCATGATCACGGGGATGTCGCCGCGGGTGGTGTAGGTGACGGTCATGCTGCCGATGCCGGGGAGGCCGAAGATCTGCTCCACGATCACGGCACCGCCGAGCAGGCCCACGAACTGCATGCCGAGGACCGACAGGGCGGGCGCCGACGCGTTGCGCAGGACGTGCCGGAACACGATCCGGGACGGGGGGAGGCCGCGGGCGCGCAGGGTGCGGACGTAGTCCTGCCGCAGTACGTCGATCACCGCGCCGCGCACCTGCTGGGAGACCCCGGCCACGGACGCCACCGACAGGGACAGGACGGGCAGGGTGATGGTGGACAGCCAGCCGCCGGGCGACTCGGTGAGCGCGACGTACCCGATGGCGGGGAACCAGTTCAGGTGGACCGCGAAGACCAGCACCATGACCAGCGTCACGAGGAAGCCGGGGAGCGCGTAGCCCACGACGCCGAGGACCTGGACGAAGCGGTCGACCGCGCCGCGCCGGACCCCCGCCCAGACGCCGAGCAGGAACGACACGGCGGCGGTGACGAGGGTGACGCCCAGCATCAGGCTCGCGGTGACCGGCAGTCGGCCCGCCACGGCCTGGGTGACGTCCTCGCTGGTGAACCAGGAGGTGCCGAGGTCGCCGCGCACGGCGTGGGCGAGCCAGTCGGCGTACTGCTCCAGGACCGGCCGGTCCAGCCCGAGGGAGGCGTTCTTGGCGTCGACGGCCGCCTGGTCGGCGCCCTGGCCCAGGAGTTGCCTGCCGACGTCCGTGCCGGGGATCGACAGCAGCAGGTACGAGAGGAAGGAGATGACGACCAGGAGCAGGGCTCCCGCCGCGATCCTGCGGGCGATGAAGTTCAGCATGGCACTCGGTATCCGTGACCGGCCGCCGGGGGGAGAACCGCGCGGGCTTCCGCGCGCTCCTCCCCCCGGCGTGGCCTCACTTGACGGGGGCGTAGTTGTAGATCGACGGGACGGCCATGCCGGACTGCGGGGTGATCTTCACCGTGCCGTCCGAGACGTGCAGGTACGTCATCCGGTAGAAGGGCACGAACCAGCCCTCCTTCACGAGGTGGGCGTTGAGCTCGCGCGCGGCCTGCTCCGCCTGTGCGTCGGTACCGGTCTGGATCGCGGGGACCAGCTTCTGCGTGGTGGCGTCCGCGGTGCCGAACATGTTGAAGGAGCCGGGCGTGACCAGCTCGTCGACGACCACCCAGTCGGAGGTGGACTGGCCCATGTTCATGACCATGCCCGAGTAGGCGCGGTCGGCGAACACCTTCCGGATCGCCGAGCCTCCGTCCAGCTCGTCCCAGACGAGGGTGACGCCGACGGCCTTGAAGTCGGTGGCGAGCGACGCGGCGAGGGCGTCGTTGACGATCGCGGCGATGCGGGGCAGCTTCAGCGTGAAGCCCTTGCCGTAGCCCGCCTCCGCGAGGAGCTTCTTGGCCTTGGCCGGGTCGTGGGAGTAGTACGTGTCCAGCTTCTCGTCGTACCCCCGGGTGCCGGGCCCGAAGACCTGGGAGGTGACCTCGCCCCGGTTCTGGCGGATGGCGCCGAGCATGGTCTCGCGGTCGATCGCGAGGTTCAGCGCCTGGCGGACGCGGGGGTCCTTCAGGGCCGGCGTCAGCTTCCCGCCGCGGTCGAAGAGCAGCAGCCCCTGGAAGTCGAACTCCTGCTTCGTCGTCTTCATCCTGGGGTCGGACTCGATGCTGACCTGCTGGTCGGCGGTCTGGAGGAGGGCCGCGTTCACCTGACCGGTCTTGAGGCCGTTGACGATCGCGGTCTCGTTGTCGAAGTAGCTGATCGTGAGGTTCTCGTACGGGAGCCGTTCGCCCCAGTAGTCGGCGTTGCGCGCGTAGACCCACTTGGTGCCGACCGTCGTCTTCTCCTTGACGAGGCGGTAGGGGCCGGTGCCGTCGGGGGTCGTCTTGAGGCTGTCGGCCTGCCCGAACTTCGCCGGGTTCGCCATCAGGCCGGCCGCGTCGCTCAGGTAGAAGAGCATCGCGGGGTTGGCCTGCGCGAGCTTCAGCGTCACGTGGGAGGGGTCGACGACCCGGACCTCCTGGAGGTCCTTCAGCCACTTCGCGTTGGCGCCGCCGCCCTTCTTGAAGCGCTCCATGTTCGCCTTGACCGCGGCCGCGTCGAAGGCGGTGCCGTCGGCGAACTTCACGTCCTCGCGCAGGGTGAGGCCGAGCTCGGTGCGGTCGCCGTTGTACTTCCACTCGGTGGCGAGCATCGGGCTGAAGTCGCCGTTCGGCTCGCGCTTGACGAGGGTGTCGTACGTGGCCTGGAAGAACGGCAGGGCGCTGCCGACCGCGACGGCCGGGTCGAAGCTCTGGGGGAGGGTCAGGGTCGCCACGTTCAGCGTCGAGGAGCCGGTGCTCTTGGCGCCCGGGTCGGCGCATCCCGCGAGGGTGAGGGTCGCGGCCACGCAGGCGGCGACGGCCCCGGTTCGGATGGTTCTGCTCATGAGGTTCGCTCCGTCTGGAGGGCCGGGGAAGGGCCCCCGGGCGAGATTGGCGGTGAGCTTACAACCGGAACCAACCACTTGGTAGGTTTTTCCGGCGGTGGAATTACCAACTGGTAGGTTCCGGTTGGCGGGGAGTCGGGGACGCCCTCACGGCCGTCTCCCGGGCTCCGCGCACCGACGCGGGACAGTGGACGCCGCGCGCGGGCCCGCGCGACCGGACACGCGCCGGGCGGCGTGTGCCGGTCCGCCGACGGCAGGAGGCCATCGAAGTGAGCGAACCGTCCGCGAGCGCCCCGCGCCGCCCGTCGAAGGGCGAGCGCACACGGGCCCGCATCCTCGACTCCGCCACCGAGCTGTTCTCCCGCTCGGGCTTCAACGCGGTGTCGTTGCGCGACATCGCCGCGCACGCGGGGCTGACCCACGCCGGACTGCTGCACCACTTCCCGGGCAAGGAGGCCGTGCTCATCGAGGTGCTGAGCCGCCGCGACAGGATCGACGCCCAGTCGGTCTTCCCCGGCATCGTCCGGCCGGGCACCCCCGAACCCGGCCCGGGGGAACGGTTGCGCCGGCTGGTCGGCCTGGTCGCGCGCAACAGCGGAACCCCGGGCGTCGTCGGGCTCTACGCGAAGCTGTCCGCCGAGGCCACCGATCCCGGGCACCCCGCCCACCACTACTTCAAGGAGCGCTACCGCGTCCTCCGGGAGGAGGTGACCGTACTGGTCGAGGCCCTGCAGGCCGAGGCCGGCGCACCCGCGCGCAGCGCCCCGCAGACCGTGGCCCGGCAGTTGCTGGCGCTGATGGACGGCCTTCAGACGCAGTGGCTGCTGGAACCGGAAGCCGTGGTGATGGAGGAGGTGGTGCGCGACTTCCTGCGCGGCCTCGGGTTCCTCCCCGGGGACGGTGCGGGGGGAGCCGGTGTCAGCGGCTGAGCGACGCGAGCACCGCATCGGCCGCGCTCCGGTGCCCGGCTGCGTTGGGGTGGAACCCGGCCGCCTCCGCCGTGTCCTCCGGCTCGATCCAGCGGACGCCGGCGGGCTTGCACACGTCGTGCCCGATCGACGGCCCGTAGGTGTCGACGTAGGTGGCGCCCTGGAGGCCGGCCTGCTGCGCGAGCATCGCGTTGAGGTGCTTCTCCTTGTCCCGGATCCAGGGGAAGTCGCCCTTGGCGAGCGCGACGGTCTCCCGGCACGCCGTGCCGTCGTCGGGGAAGAGCGCCGGGTAGCCCACCAGGAGCACCTTCGCCTTCGGGGACCGGACGCGGATCTCCTTGAGCACCGCTTCGATCTTCGGTGCCGTGGCGTTGACGCGGGAGCCGATCTCGTCGGTGCCGAAGAGGGTGTAGCTCTGCTTGCAGGGCGAGCCGTACGGCGCCACGTATCCCAGGAGCACGCAGCGAGTGATGACGCCCACCAGGTCGAGGTCGTTGCCGCCGATGCCGAGGGTGACCAGCGTCGTGTCGGGGCGCAGCGCGTCGAGCTGCGGCGGGACCGACTCCTGCGGGTTCGCCATGTGGCTGGTGGCGGCGCCCGAGCAGGTCACGTCGGTGAACGAGGCCGCGCCGACCGTACGGGCCACCAGGGCCGGGTAGTTGTTCGACGAGCGCCCGCAGACCGCGTCGGTCTGCTCGGGGATGCCGGGGCCCGCACTGAAGGAGTCGCCGAGCGCGACGTAGTGCACCTCTTCGGCGGCGCGCGCGGAGGCGTGCCCGGCGGAGCGCTCCGCCACGGGGCTCGCCGCGGCGCCCGCGGCCGTGCCGGCCAGCACGGCGACGGCCGCCGCGGCCGCGACCCCGGCGCGCACCGCACGGCGGGGGGCACCGGTCCCGCCCGGAGGCGCGGTGCGGAGGATCCGCCGTCCGGGGGGCGGGGTGGCGGACTGTCCGGATGGGGGCATGGCCGTTCCTCGTTTCGTGGGCGAGTGGAAAGGAGGCGGCTGCGGGACCCGGTCGCTGTCCCGGAGCGGCGCCGCTCGAGCGCGAAAACCGTAAGTTGATCGGTTTCTGGTCGTCAAGGGATCGCACGGAGGTAAGTCGACCGATGCCATCTCGTAACTACCGGCAGGTAGCCACCCTTGACAGCGAAAACCGATCATCTTACGGTTTTTGGATCGCTCGGCCGTCGGCACGGTCCGCCCGCACCGGCCGGACGCCCTTCACGCCGTCAGGGACGGGCCCGCCGCCCACGGTCGGGCGCCGGTCCGGTCCCGCCCGCCCCACGAGACCCCGATAGGTGCGCCGTATGACCCAGCAGCCCCCACCGCCCCGGCTCTCCCTCGCCGACAGGGCGTCACTGACCAGCGGCGCCGGTGACTTCGTCACCACGGCCATCGCCTCCGCCGGCGTGCCGGCGGTCACCATGTCCGACGGGCCCCACGGGCTGCGGCTGCCCAAGGAGAGCGGCGACGGCGGCCAGGTCGACCTGCACAGCGCCGCCCCCGCCACCTGCTTCCCGCCCGCCGTGGCACTCGGCAGCAGCTGGGACCCGGAACTCGCCCGCCGCGTCGCCGGCGCGATCGCCGCGGAGGCGGCCTCCCACGGCGTCCGCGTCGTGCTCGGACCCGGCATCAACATCAAGCGGTCACCGCTGTGCGGGCGCAACTTCGAGTACTTCTCGGAGGACCCGCTCCTCTCCGCCGAGATGGGCGGGGCGATGGTCCGCGGGTTGCAGGAGGCGGGCGTGGGGGCGGCCCTCAAGCACTACGCCGCCAACAACCAGGAGACCGACCGCATGCGCGTCAGCGCCGACGTCGACGAGCGCCCGCTGCGCGAGATCTACCTGAGGGCCTTCGAGCGCATCGTCCGCCGGGACCGCCCCTGGTCCGTCATGGCCTCCTACAACGGCGTCAACGGCGTCCCTCTCTGCGAGAACACCCGCCTGCTCACGGACGTCCTGCGCTCCGAGTGGGGCTTCGACGGCATCGTCATGTCCGACTGGGGCGCCGTGCGCGACCGGGTCGCCGCGCTGCGCGCCGGACTCGACCTCCAGATGCCGGGCACGGGCGGGCGCACCGACCGCGAGGTCGTCGCCGCCGTGACCGGAGGCGACCTCGACGAGTCGGTGCTCGACGCGGCGGTGGAACGCCTCGTCCGCTTCGCCCGGCGCGCGGCGGACGGCGCGCCCGAGAGGCGCGAGGTACCGGTCGCGGAGCACCACCGGCTCGCCGGGGAGGCCGCGGACCGGTGCGTCGTGCTCCTGAAGAACGACTCGGACCTCCTGCCCCTCGACCCCGCCTCCGGCACCGTCGCGGTCATCGGCGAACTGGCCCGCACCCCGCGCTACCAGGGCGCGGGCAGCTCCCAGGTGACGCCGACCCTCCTCGACACGCCCCTGGACCGCCTGCGGGAGCTCGCCGACGGCGCCCGCGTGGACTTCGCCGCGGGCTACGCGCTCCCGGGCGCCGCGCCGGCGGACGGGGAGGAGCCCCTGGTCGCCGAAGCCGTACGGCTCGCGTCCGCGAGCGACACGGTGGTGCTGTTCCTCGGGCTTCCCGCCCAGGACGAGTCGGAGGGCTTCGACCGCGACCACATCGACCTGCCGCCCGTCCAGCTGCGCCTGCTGGAGCGCGTCCGGGAGGCCAACCCCCGGGTGTGCGTGGTGCTCTCCAACGGCGGCGTGGTGCGCACCGCGCCCTGGCACGAGCGGGTACCCGCCCTGGTGGAGGGCTGGTTGCTCGGCCAGGCCGGCGGCGGCGCGCTCGCCCGGGTGCTGTTCGGGGCGGTCAACCCGTCCGGCAAGCTGGCCGAGACCGTCCCGCTGCGCCTGGAGGACTCGCCCAGCCACCTGTCCTTCCCCGGCGAGGAGGGCCGGGTCCGCTACGGCGAGGGCGTCTTCGTCGGGTACCGCGGTTACGACGCCCGCCGCTGCGAGGTCGCCTTCCCCTTCGGCCACGGACTGTCGTACACCACCTTCGCGTACTCCGGGATGCGCGTGGACCGGCGGGAGGACGGCGCGGCGTTCACCGTGGCGGTCACCGTCACCAACACCGGCGGGCGCGCGGGGCGCGAGGTCGTCCAGGTGTACAGCGGCGGACCGGCCGCCTCCGCGGTCGCCCGGCCGCCGAGGGAGCTGCGCGGCTTCGTCTCCGTGTCCCTCTCCCCCGGTGAGAGCCGGGAGGTGGTGGTGGAGCTGGCGCGCGAGGACCTCGCGTACTACAGCGAACGCGAGGGCCGCTGGCGGGTCGAGGAAGGCGACTACCGCATCGACGTCGGCTCCTCCTCGCGTGACATCCGGCTGTCGGCCGTGCTCACCGTCGCCGGCGACCCCTCGCGCCTCCGCCTGAGCGGGCGCCACACGCTCGCGGAGTGGTTGCGGCACCCCGTGGGCGGGCCGCTGCTGGGGGAGAGGTTCGCCCGGGCCGCGGCGGGCAGGACGGGGCCGAGCGCCATGGACGACCCGGTGATGCGGCGGTTCCTCGCCGGCATGCCGCTCGACGTGATCTCCGAGTTCCCGCAGAGCCCCGTCTCCCCCGAGGACGTGGACGAACTGGCCGCCGCCGTCGCCGCCGCCGACGACGACGGCCGGGGCGAGTGACGTGACGGCCGGGGCCGCCGCGGTGGGCGGGAGCGCGCTGCCCGGTTGGGAGGGCGTACGGGACGCCTTCGCGCAGGGGCAGGCGGACGATCCCGGCGCCGCCCAGTTGGCCGTCCACCACCACGGCAGGCTGGTCGTGGACCTGTGGTCCGCGGGCCCGGCGGCGACGGCCGGGCGGCCGTTCGGCCCCGACGCGGTCGGCGTGCTGATGTCCGCGTCGAAGGGGATGGCCGCCGTCTGCGCCCACCTACTGAGCGAACGCGGCGCCCTGGACCTGGAGGCGCCCGTCGCGCGGTACTGGCCGGAGTTCGCGGCGGCGGGCAAGGCGGGCACGACGGTGGCCGACCTGCTCGCCCACCGTGCGGGACTGCCCGCCTTCGCCGACGGGGCCGCGGGCGTCGGGGTGTCCGGCCTCCTCGACTGGGACGCGCGCACCCGCGCCCTCGCGGCGATGCCGCCGCTGTGGGAGCCCGGGACGGCGTACCTCTACCACGCCCTCACCTACGGCCACCTGGTCGGCGAGGTCGTCCGCCGGGTGACGGGGACGAGCATCGGCCGGTTCTTCGCCCGGGAGGTGGCCGGACGACTGGGACTGGACCTGTGGATGGGGCTGCCGCAGCGGGAGGAGCACCGCTTCGCGCCGCAGTTCGCCGTCCGGGAGCCGCCCACGGCCGAGCGGGTCGCGGCGGCGGTCGCCGGCCTCGGGCTCGCCGAGGACGACCGCCTGGCCATCGCGCTGCGGGCGTCGGTTGCCGAACTGGGCGCGGCGATCGAGGCGTTCGGCACGCGCCGGGGCAGGGCCGGCGAGTTCCCCGCGGCGGGCGGCATCGGCAACGCCCGCTCCCTCTCCCGGCTGTACGCGGCGCTCATCGGCCCGGTCGACGGCGTGCGGCTGCTGTCCGGTCCCACCGTGGACCGGGCGCGCGCCCCGCACACCGACCACCTGCCGCAGCCCGCGCCGCTGGACCGGCTCGACGGTCCCGACCGCTCCCGCTTCGGTCTCGGCTTCGAACTGCCCCGCCCCGGCGAACCCCTGCTGGGGGAGGGCTCCTTCGGCCACGCCGGAGCGGGCGGGCGCCTCGGCATGGCCCACCCGGAGAGCGGACTCGCGGTCGGCTACGTCTGTACGGCGATGTCCTGGGAGCCCTCGTCGGGGCCCGATCCGCGCTGGGTGCGGTGGACGGCGGCCGTCAGGGAGGCGGCGGGCCTCCCCGCCCGGGGGTGACGCCGTCCGACGCGGGAAGGAGGGGCGGGGGCCGGTACCGGACCGGCTCCCGCCCCTTCGCTTCCGCGGTCCGCCCTCCCCGCGCCCTCCGGGTCAGGTCTCCCGTTCCGGGTCGAGGAGCCGCATGATGTCGTCGATCGGCTGCTCCATGTCCGTCGACCGGTCGATGAGCCACTGCAACTGGATGCCGTCGGCCACGGCGAGCAGCAGGACCGCCAGGCGCTCGGGGGGAACGACGGTGCTCATCCGCCCCTCCTCCATCCGCTTCCTGGCGAACGCGGCGACCCGCTCCCGCAGCAGCGGATAGCGCTCGGCGAAGTGCTCGTGCGCCGGGTGGCCGGGGTCGCTGGCCGCCGCCGCCATGGAGACGAACAGCTCCACCAGGCCGGGGGTCTTCGCGCTCTCCCGGATGATCTCCCGGTAGCTCTCGGGGCTGGTGCGCTCGTCCTGCCGCATCCGCGCGGTCTCGTCGCGCATCCGCAGCACCTGCGTGAGCAGGTCCTCCTTGGAGTCGAAGTAGTGCATCAGGCCGGGCAGGCTGAGGTTGCACTTGGCGGCCACCTTGCGCAGCGAGGTGCCCCGGTACCCCTCGGCCGCGAACGTCTCCAGAGCCGCGTGCAGGATCTCGGTGCGCTTCGCCTCGCCCTTCTCGTACGGGCCCCGTTTCGCCATGTCCGCCAGCCTATCCCGCGGAGGGACCGCCGCCGGGCACGGCCGCCGCACCGCCGGGGATGCGTCCGGCGCGGGCCAGGGAGCCCAGCCAGCGGGCCGACTCCTTGGGCGTGCGGGCGAAGGTGCGCGGGTCGACCGCGATGAGTCCGAAGGTCGGCCGGTAGGAGCCCCACTCGTAGTTGTCCAGGGCGCTCCAGTGCAGGTAACCGCGCACGTCGACGCCGTCGCGCATGGCCGCGGCCAGGCTCGCCAGCGCGCCCTCGGTGTACGTGACGCGCAGGTCGTCGTCGTCGGTGGCGATGCCGTTCTCGGTGACCAGGACGGGGACGTGCGGGCCGACCACGCGGGCCGTGTACCGCACCGCCTCGCCCAGCGCCTCGGGGTAGACCTCCCAGCCGGTCAGCGTGGTGGCGGCGCCTTCCGGCACGGGGAGCGGGCCGTCCGGGCCGATCCGGTGGCGGGTGTACGCCTGGACGCCGATCCAGTCGTCCTCGCGGGCGGCCTCCAGGAACACGTCCTCACGGGTCCGGGCGTACGCGGCGGCGACCTCCTCCGCGCCCGGTTCGGCCTGGTAGACCTGGTTGGCGACGGTCCAGCCGATCCGCAGCGCGGGGTCGGCCTCCTTCAGGACCGCGAAGGCGGCCCGGTGGGCCCGGATCAGCGCCCGGGTCACCTCGGCGTCCGGTTCGAGGGAGCCGGGCTCGAAGGCCGCGGCGCCCGTGTGCTCCCCGCCCGCCGCGGCGGGGTCTCCCTCCTTCCGGGCGGCGCGGCGCATCAGGGTGTGCATCAGCGCGATCATGTTCGGCTCGTTGATCGTGACCACGTGGCGGACCCCCGCCCCGAGGACGTCCGCGGCCACCTTCGCGTAGGCGGCGAAGAGGTCGGTCGACTCGGGCGACGACCAGCCGCCGAGCTCGCTGAACCACCGCGGGCAGGTGAAGTGGTGCAGCGTCACCACCGGGGTGAGCCCGCGCTCCAGGGCCCCGCGCACCATGGCGCGGTAGTGCTCGACGGCGGCACGCGACACCCGCCCGCGCTCGGGCTCGATGCGGGCCCACTCGATGCCGAACCGGTAGGCGTTGAAACCCAGTTCGCTCAGCAGGTCCATGTCCTCCGGCCAGCGGTGGAAGCTGTCGGCCGCGTCTCCGCTGGGCTCGGCGACGAAGCTGCCCGGCCGGTTCTCGATGGCCCACCAGTCGCTGGAGACGTTGTTCCCCTCGACCTGGTGGGGAGAGGTGGACGCTCCCATGAGGAAGCCGTCGGGCAGCGTGAGACCGGGCCCGGTCGAGGGCGTCATACGGGGGCTCCTTCCGCCTCGGAGCCGGTGCGGCGGACGGCCTGCCAGCGACTCCACAAAAAGCGTTCATTGATCGGTTTTCGTGTTAGCGTACAGGCGGATCCGGTCCGGCAGAAGAGGCGGCGGCGTGAGCGCCGCTCCGGACGCGGCCCGCCGCCCCGGGGCCGGCGCCGACCTGACGAAGGCGCCGGGCCCTCGGGGCCGGTGCGCGCACGGGCCGGGATCCGGCCCCTCGTCAGCCCGGTGGAGGAGATCATGAACGCCGTCGTTCCCCGTCCCGCACGGCAGACAGCGGCAGCCGGCCGCGAAGGCCCGCACGTCGCCGGAGACTGGCGGATCCGCGCCGCCGACGACCGGCTCACCGCGGTCGCCGGCACGGTGCGCGCGCTGCTGGCACCCCACCTGGGGGACCGCCTGCTGCCGGACGCGGACGGCGGCGCCCCCGACTGCGGCCCCGCCACCCTCGTGCTCGCGCTCGACGCGACACCGTCGGCGCCGCACCGCACCCCCGTGGGCGTCTCCCCGCGCGGCCTTTCGGAGCCGGCGGACGAGTCCTACCGCCTCACGGTCACCGAACACGCCGTCACCTGCCGGGCCGCCACCCCCGAGGGGGTGTTCCGCGCCGCCACCACGGCGGTCCAGCTCATCGCCGCGTCCGAGGGCCGGCTGCCCCGACAGGAGCTGGCGGACGCGCCGCGCCACGCGTGGCGCGGCCTGATGCTCGACCCGGCGCGCGGTCACCTCACCCCCGACGAGCTGCGGCGCGTCATCGACCTCGCGGCGCTCTACAAGCTGAACGTGCTCCACCTGCACCTGACGGACAACGAGGGCTGGCGCCTGCAGACCCCGGCCGTCCCCGCGCTGACCGCGGCCGGGGCGGACGGCACGCCGCGGGCGTTCTACACCGTCGAGGAGTACCGCGCCCTTCAGGAGTACGCGGCCGAGCGCTTCGTGACCGTCGTCCCCGAGATCGACCTGCCGGGCCACTGCGCCGCCCTGCGCGAGGCCCTGCCGGGGCTGCCGGACGCACCCGCGCCGGAGGGCCTGGCGGGCCGGTTCCCCTTCGTCCCCCCGCTGGACCTCGCCGACCCGACCACACGGGACGCCGTCGCCTCGATCCTCGCCGACGTGTGCCGGACGACCGTCGGCCCGTTCGTGCACATCGGCGGGGACGAGGCCGTCGGGGCGACCCCGGAGAGCTTCGCCCTCGCGGTGCGCGAACTGCGCGCCCTGGTGCGGGCGGCGGGCAAACGGCCGCTGGCCTGGCAGGAGTCCTCGCGCGCCGGGATCACCCCGGACGACATCGCCCAGTTCTGGGTGGACGTGCCGATGATGGACCTGCCCGACACGGAGGAGGAGCTCGCCCGCCGGCCCGAACTGCTCGCGGCCGGCCACACCGTCGAGCTCGTCAGGGCCCTCAAGACGTTCTTCGCCCCGGCCGACCACGACGTCGCCCGCGTCGTCGAGGGGGGCGGACGCGTCCTTCTGTCCCCGCAGTCCCACCTCTACCTGGACCGCCCCTACGCCCCGGACGTGGCACCGCCCGACCAGGCCGAAAGCGCCGCCCGCCTCGGGTTCCCCCTCTACCGGCCGCGCGGCGTCCGGCACGCCGCCGCGTGGGACCCGGCCTCCCACGGGATTCCCGACGCGCGGATCGCGGGGATCGAGATGACGCTCTTCGGCGAGTCGATCACGGGGTTGGACGACCTGACCACCCTGCTGCTGCCGCGCCTCGCGTCCCTCGCGGAGAGCGCGTGGACCGGCCGGGCACCCGAGTGGGAGGACCACCGGGTCCGCCTCGCCCGCCACGGGCGGCTCTGGCGGGAGCGGGGGCTCGCCTACCTGGCCTCCACGGAGATCCCCTGGCCGTGACCGGGGCGCCCCGGCCGTCCCGGGTCCGCGCACCCGCCGCGCGCGTCGCACCCTCGGCCCCGCACCCGCCCAAACGTCCAGCCGCCCCGGACAGGGTCTCGGGGCGGCTGGGCGTGGTGAACTGCTCGGTACCACCTCAAGGGGCGAGGCGGGCGAGCCGCGCGATCAGCGGAGGCGCTTGAGGAGCAGCGAGGTGGCGTGGGCGTTCTCCTCGTCGACGATGTGCACCGACTTGCTCTCCTTGTCCGAGATGTAGTCGGAGCAGTCGACGGTGTTGTTGGCGGCCGAGGCGATCGGGATGTCGATGACCTCGATGGTGTCGCAGCTCGCGATCTGCATGCTGTTGTCGATCTTCGACGTGTCGTCCTCGGCCGCCTGCGCGGTTCCGGCGGCACCACCGGCGACAGCCATAGCGGCGAACGTGCAGGCGAGGGCACTCTTGAGCTTCATCCTTCTCTTTTCCTTCTGATGTGAGAGGTTTTTCATTTTGTTTCGCCGGTGGAGTAGGAGAACCTGCACGACTGAGCATTCAGCCGAGTCCGCCCACAATGCCGCACCGTGGTCATGCCTGCCGTCACAGCACTGATCCGGCAGAGCATTATTGCCACATTCCGGCATCACCGATCAATAAACGAAGCCCGACCTTCGGGAGTATTGCTCCAACCGAGTGGTGTCGGTTCCGGCCCGTTCGCTCGGTTTCGCTGTTCCACTCGGCACGGCAACACCGAACGGCCGAGGAAATCGTTCGCCGCGGAAGACACGTCCCACGTGCCAGGAGAGCCGCAGGGGGCCGGGACGCCGCATTTCCCTTCCGCGTACGGCGAGCGCCGGACCGAATCGCCGACGTGCTCGCGAACAGGCGGGAACCGAACGGCGGCAAACGAAGGGAATCACGCCGCCGCAAGAGCGGCGTGTTCGCCGGCGCGCCGGGAGGAAAAGGCGGCGGCACGGACGAAGAAGCGGCGCCAGCCTGTCCGTGAGAAGGATCGGAAACAGCAGACTGGCACCGCGGCTCCAGAGGCTGGGAGTTTCCCTCTGAAATGCCGAACCAAGGCCCGGCCGTGCTCCCGGGCGGTCCCGCGCATCTTCTGCGCGATTCGGCACACCGTGTAACCCGCCGCACCGGGAAAAAGTTCTGGCACATCACCCCAATGCAGGGGCCGTATGACAAGCGACACCCGGTGGCCCGGGGCCGGGCGGGCCCACCGGGCGGCCGGGGCCCGGTCGGGCGCGGCCTCCCCTTCCGCGGTCCGCGCGGTCAGCCGGCGGTGTTCCCGGCCCCCGGCCGCCCGTACCAGTCGAGGCACACCACGAGGGCGTCGTCGTCCAGCGGCGGCTCGCCGCGGTGCTCCGAGAGGTCGCGCAGCACGGCGCCCGGGACCTGGGCCGGGGGCAGGAGGCGCGTGGCGGCGACGGCGCGCGGCAGGGCCCGGTCCCCGTACCGCTCCCCCGCGTCCGAGAGGGCGTCGTACACCCCGTCGCCGGCGAACAGCAGCCGGTCGCCGGGGAGGACGGTGAAGCGCTCCGGTGTGTACACCGTGTCCTCGAACATGCCGAGCGGCAGCTGCGCCTCGAAGGGGTGCGCCTCGACCGTGCCGCCGCGCAGGCGCCACAGCCGGGGCGAGCCCGCGTCCACCGCCTCCACCTCACCGGTGGCCAGGGCGAAACGCAGGAGCAGCACCGACACGTGCGCGCGGCCCCGGTACTGGGCGTAGACCGCCTGGTCGGCCAGGACCGCCTGCCCGACGAGGTCGAGTCCGGCGCGCCGGGCGTTGCGCAGCGCGTTCACGGCGAGGTTGGTCAGCAGGGCGGCGTCGGTCCCCTCCCCCATGCCGTTGGTGACCGTCAGGGTCAGGTGCTCGGCGGAGACGGACCAGTCGTAGTTGTCCCCGAAGACGGCGTACGCGGGCTCCAGTTGCGCGCCGAGCGAGAACTCGGGGCGGGTGCACGAACGACCCGGCAGGAGCTGCCACTGCATCTCCGCGGCGAGGGTGAGCCGGGTGGCCCGCCGTGCCAGGACGTACAGGTCGGTGTCGCGTTCGGCGACGAGGATCTCGTGGCCCAGGGCGTCGCAGACCCGCTGCAACTCCGGCAGGACGGCGCGCACGTCACCGCGCCCGGGGAGCTCCAGGGACAGGACGCCCAGGCGGTCGCCGCGGATCGTGACGGGCAGGTGGACCTCCACGGGCCCCGCCGCCCCGCCGCCCACGACGTGCGGTTCCTGCGCGCCGAACGCCCGGCCCTGGGGGCTGCCGTGGACGGGCACCGGCTCCGTCGTCCACGGAGGGCTCCCGACGGCCTGCAGCGACCGCATGCCGTAGTCCACCAGCCACAGGTTCACGTCCCGGGCCCCGTACTGCTCCGCGAGGGCGGCCCTCACGACCTCGAGCAGGGTGTGCGGCGCGGCGCGGCGCAGGTCCCGCTCCAGGGCAGCGATCTTTTCCACGTCGTCCGTCTTCTCGTGCGTTCCCGAACGGAAAGGCCGTTCCGCCGTCGGCAGGGGGCCGGGCACCGGCACACGACGGCGTCACCGGTGCCGCGGGGAAGGCCGTGCGGCACCGGGCCCGCCCAGAGTTTAGCCAGGCGGAAACAGTTGCCGAGCGGCAATCGTCGTGGCCGGCCCCGTGCCTACCGGCTCGTTCCCCTGTCTCCCGCCCGGCGTTCCGAGTGGGACGGGGACCGCGGACGGGCCCGGCGCCGTCCGCCGGGCCCCGCGGACCGGCCGGGGGCGCTCCGGGCCCCCGGCCCGCTCGGAACACCGGTCCCCCGGCCCGCCGCGGGACCGGCTCTCCCTCACTCGATGTGGATGCCGATCAGACACGTGTCGTCGTCCGTGTCGGAGCGGCTGTGCGTCAGCAGCCGGTCCAGACGGTGCCCCAGCGACGGCGCCGAGCCCCTCGCCGTGGTCAGCAGCTGGGTGAGCGAGTCCTGCACGGCGGTGTCGCGCCTCTCGACGAGGCCGTCGGTGTACATGAGCAGGGAGTCGCCCGGTTCGAGGGTGACCTCGCACTCCTCGTACTCGGCTTCCGAGAGCGCCCCCAGGAGCAGGCCCTGGGGCATCGGCAACGGCTCGGCCGCCTCCGCGCGCACCAGGACGGGCGGGAGGTGCCCGGCCCGCGCCCAGCGCAGCACCCGCGTCGCCGGGTCGTACACGCCGCACACCGCGGTGGCCGTGACCTGCTCCGTGAGGTGGTGGGCCACCATGTTGAGCCAGGACAGCAGCTGGGCGGGACCGGCCCCGGTGACCGCGAGCCCGCGCAGCGCGTTGCGCAGCACCACCATGCCCGTGGCCGCCTCGATGCCGTGGCCCGCGACGTCGCCGACGCAGAGCAGGATGTGCTTCGACGGCAGGACGACCGTGTCGTACCAGTCGCCGCCGACCAGCGACTCCGATTCGGCGGGCCGGTACCGCACGGCGACGTCGAGGCCCGGCACGTCGAGCGGGGAGCGGGTGGGGGGCATGATGGCGTGCTGGAGCTGCAGCGCCAGCCGGTTGCGCTCGGCCGCCTCCTGCTCGGTCTGGGCGAGCTGGTCGCGCGTCGCGGCGAGCGCCACCTCGGTCCAGTGCTGCGACGAGATGTCCTGGTACGCGCCGCGGACCGCGATCAGGCGGTCGTCGGTGTCGAGGACGGGCTCGGCGATGACCCGGATGTGCCGGGTGACGCCGTCGGGGCGCCGCAGCCGGAACGCCACGGTGTCGGGCCGGCCGTTGTGCAGGACCGCCCGCAGGAACCGGCCGATCGCCACCCCGTCGTCCGGGTGCGCGTAGGAGGCCAGCTCCTGGAGCGACACGGGCCCCTCGGCCTGCGGCCGGCCGTACAGCGAGAACAGCTGGCCGTTCCAGGTGATCTCACCGGTCGTCAGGTCCTCCTCGAACCCGCCGACGCGGCCCAGGCGCTGGGCGTGCTGCAGCAGGCGGGCGAGGCGCGCGGTCTCGTCCTCGATGCGCCAGATGAGGAGGATCCCGCCACCGTGCCGGCTGACGCTGATGTCCGCGAACACCGCGAGGGGGACCTGGTCGACGAGCGCGGTCAGCGTCGTCCGCCGCGCCCGGAACGGCTCACCGGTGGCGTAGACGCGCTCCACCTTGCCGAACAGGTCGCTCTCCCCGGCGGCCATGGGGTAGGCCTCCAGCAGCAGCGCGCCGGTCACCGCGCTGCGCGGGCGGCCGGCCGGGTCCTGGAAGTGGTGGTTGATGTGGCGGATGCGGAAGTCGACGAGCCGCCCCTCCGCGTCCAGGTGCGGGGTGAGGACCAGCGCCGGGTCGTACAGCCCGTCGGACAGGTCCACCAGCTCCGACACGTCGGCGAGCTCCCGCGAGACCGCGGAGGGGTACGCCGACGAGGCCGGGAGGGTCTCCAGCGTGTGCGCGCACAGCTCGGCGAGCGCCTCCAACTGCCGTACGACGGGCTGCGGCTGCGGTCCGAGCGGGGCGGGCCAGCAGATCTCCAGTACGCCGTGGATCCGGCCGCCCGTACCGGCGGGCATGGCCACGCGACCGCCCTGCGGGTACTCGGCACGGCCGATGGAGGGGACGCCCGAGTCGGCCAGGGAGGTGATCCACACCGTCTCCCGGCCGTCGAGCGCCTGCCGGGCCACGGTCGCCACGCCCGGGGGCACGTACCACCAGCGACCCGCCTCCTCCAGGCTGAACCCGGCGTGGCCGGAGAGGGTGAGGGAGCCGTCCGGGCCGGCCGTCCAGACGGCGGCGCCCGTCGCGCCGAGCGGCACCAGCGCGTGCTCCAGCAGGGACTCGACCATCCGTTGCGTGTCCCCGGCGGCCAGCGCGGCGCTCTCCGCCGTGCGCAGCCGCACGGCGACGGACACGTCGGCGTCGTCCTGCGGGACCGCCTCGCCGCCGGTGCGCCGGACGAAGGCGTCGACGACCTCGGCCACGTGGTCCCGGGCGGCCTGGTTGACGATGTCGGCCGCCAGTTCCAGCGGCGCCACGCCGGCCTGTTCGGCGAGCTCGGAGAGCTGCCGGGCCGCCTGCGCCGGCCCGCACCGCAGCCGCTCGATCAGCACGCCCTTCGCGAGCTCGATCAGCGCCCGGCCGTCGGCGGCCGCCTGGGCGGCGCGCACCTCCTCCCGCAGGCGCTCCACGGTCGCGGCCAGCCGGCCCACCGTGGTGTCCTGTTCCGTGCGGCTCTCCGGGGACAGGGTCCTGGCGGACGGCACCAGGTGCTTCGCGGCCTCGCTCCCGGCGCGGTTCGCCACCGCGCTGGAGGGGTCCGCCGCGTCCGGCGCGCCGGCGCCGCTCCTCGTGTCGGAGGTGGTCATCGCACCGACTCCGCCCCGCCGGTCCGGGCGTGCATCCAGTGGCGCACGCGGGCGATGAGGTCGTGGGCGTCGACCGGCTTGGTGACGTAGTCGCTGGCGCCCGCCATGATGCTCTTCTCCCGGTCCCCCGGCATCGCCTTCGCGGTGACCGCGATGACGGGCAGGTCCACGTACTCCGGCATGCGGCGGATCTCGGCGGTCGCCGCGTACCCGTCCATCTCCGGCATCATCACGTCCATCAGGACGAGGTCGATCTCGGGGTGCTCGCGCAGCGTCTCGATGCTCTTGCGGCCGTTCTCCGCGTGCAGCACCCGCAGGCCGTGGAGTTCGAGGATGCCGCTCAACGCGTAGAGGTTGCGGGCGTCGTCGTCCACGACGAGGACCGTGCGGCCCCCCAGCGCGCCGTCGACCTCCTGGAGGGGTGCCTGGTGGGCCGGCTCCTCCGTCCGGACCAGGGGCACCACCACGTCGCCCGGCTGCTCCGCGGACAGGTGCAGGGCGATGCGCTCGCGGAGTTCGTCGAGGCTGGACAGGAGCTCCAGCGGGCGGCTGCCCGCCCGCCGCCGCAGGGTCAGCTCCTGGGCGCTGTCGTGGCGGCGGTTGGTGTGGGCGAGGACCGGCACGGTGCGCAGCGCCGCGTCGCCGTCCATGGCGTCCAGGAACCGCAGGGCCTCGCCGTCGGCCATGTCCAGCTCCAGCACGACGCAGTGGAACGGCTCGGCGGCGAGGGCCGTGGCGGCCTCCTGAGCGCCGACGGCGGCCATGACCTCGATGTCCACGCCGTCACCGGGTCGTGCGTTCCCGCCGCTGACCTCGGCGACGGCGCTCTCGGCGACGAGGGACAGCAGGCCGTGCGGCCGCTCCTCGATCACCAGCAGCCGGCGCGTCGGGCGCGGCGGCGGGGAGGCGAGGACGCGCCGGGCCCCGCCCGGCGGCTGCTCGGACCGCTCGGCCTCCTCCAGTTCGGCGCGGCGGGGAGCTGCGTCGGGGTCGGTGGGGAAGTCCGTACGCGCCACCGGCAGGTACAGGGTGAAGGTGCTGCCCTGGCCCGGCACGCTCTCCGCGGTGACGGCACCGCCGAGGAGGTGCGCGATCTCCCGGCTGATGGACAGGCCGAGGCCGGTTCCGCCGTACTTGCGGCTGGTGGTGCCGTCGGCCTGCTGGAAGGCGCCGAAGATGCTCTCCAGCTGCTCCTCCGGGATGCCGATGCCGGTGTCCTTGACCCGGAAGGCGGCCACGGGGCCGTGTCCCCGGGAGACGGAGACGGGGACCTCGCCGTCGGAGGCCGGCTCGATGAGCAGTTCGACGCTGCCGTGCTCGGTGAACTTCACCGCGTTGGACAGCAGGTTGCGCAGGATCTGGCGCAGCCGCGAGTCGTCGGTCAGCAGGTCGGTGGGGACCCCGGGCGCGGTGGTGATGGCGAAGTCGAGGCCCTTCTGCGTGGTCATGGGCCGGAACGTCGCCTCGACGTAGTCGAGGAGCCTGCGCAGCGGGACCCGTTCGGGGTTGATGTCCATTTTCCCCGCCTCGACCTTGGACAGGTCCAGGATGTCGTTGATCAACTGGAGCAGGTCGGAGCCGGCCGAGTGGATGATGCCCGCGTACTCGACCTGCTTCGGCGTCAGGTTGCGCGTGGGGTTCTGGGCGAGGAGCTGGGCGAGGATGAGGAGGCTGTTGAGCGGGGTGCGCAGTTCGTGGCTCATGTTGGCCAGGAACTCGGACTTGTACTTCGACGCGAGGGACAGCTGCTGGGCCCGCGCCTCCAGTTCCTGACGGGCCTGCTCGATCTCCAGGTTCTTGCGTTCGATGTCGCGGTTGCGGTCGGCGAGGAGCGCCGCCTTCTCCTCCAGCTCCGCGTTGGAGCGCTGCAGCTCCTCCTGCTGGACCTGGAGCTCCTCGGAGCGCGCCTGGAGCTCCGACGCCAGCCGCTGGGACTCCTCCAGGAGCTCGTCGGTGCGCGCGTTGGCGACGATCGTGTTGACGTTGACGCCGAGCATCTCCATCAGCTGCTCGAGGAAGTCGCGGTGGACCGCGGTGAAGGGGGTGAACGACGCCATCTCGATGACGCCGAGGACCTGGTCCTCCACCATGATCGGCAGGACGATCACGCTGCCCG
The DNA here is from genome assembly GCF_056432325.1 of Streptomyces sp. NPDC045287. Taxonomy (NCBI): domain Bacteria; kingdom Bacillati; phylum Actinomycetota; class Actinomycetes; order Kitasatosporales; family Streptomycetaceae; genus Streptomyces; species Streptomyces sp. NPDC045287. The sequence goes on along the minus strand of NZ_JBWKJG010000002.1, from coordinate 416,975 downwards.
GCGCCATCTCCCCCAGGCCGCAGGTGATGCTGATGTACTGGCCGGGGACGCCCTCGGCGACGATGGTGCGCCGGCTCCGGGCGGCCTGGCCCACCAGGGCCTCGCCCAGGCGGAAGCGGTCGGGGAGCTTCTCGCCCACCGGACGGCCGTACGAGCCGACGAGCCGCAGCTCCGTGCCCTCGGCCGTGTCGTCCGCCAGGTAGAAGGCGCCGTACTGGGCCGACACGAGCGGTGTCAGCTCCTCCATGACCAGCCCGGCCACGGTGGCGAGGTCCCGGTGCCCCTGCATCAGGCCCGAGATGTGGGCGAGGCTCGTCTTGAGCCAGTCCTGCTCCTGGTTGGTGCGCGTCGTCTCGCGCAGGGACTCCACCATCGCGTTGATGTTGTCCTTGAGCTGGGCCACCTCGCCGGACGCCTCGACGGTGATGGAGCGCGTCAGATCGCCCTCGGCGACGGCGCTGGCGACCTCGGCGATGGCGCGGACCTGCCGGGTGAGGTTGCCCGCCAGCTCGTTGACGTTCTCCGTCAGGCGCTTCCAGGTGCCGGAGACGCCCTCCACCTCGGCCTGGCCGCCGAGCCGGCCCTCGCTGCCGACCTCGCGGGCGACGCGGGTCACCTCGGCGGCGAAGGAGGAGAGCTGGTCGACCATCGTGTTGATGGTCGTCTTGAGTTCGAGGATCTCGCCGCGCGCGTCGACGTCGATCTTCTTCGACAGGTCGCCGTTGGCGACGGCGGTCGTGACGAGGGCGATGTTGCGGACCTGGCCGGTCAGGTTGTTCGCCATCGAGTTGACGTTGTCGGTGAGGTCCTTCCAGGTGCCGGCGACGTTCGGCACCCGCGCCTGGCCGCCGAGCATGCCCTCGGTGCCGACCTCGCGGGCGACGCGCGTCACCTCGTCCGCGAACGCGGAGAGGGTGTCGACCATCGTGTTGATGACCCCCGCCAGCGCGGCGACCTCGCCCTTGGCCTCGACCGTGATCTTCTGCGACAGGTCGCCCTTGGCCACCGCCGTCGCCACCTGCGCGATCGACCGCACCTGTCCCGTGAGGTTGGACGCCATCACGTTGACGTTGTCGGTGAGGTCCTTCCAGGTGCCCGACACGCCCCGGACGGTCGCCTGGCCGCCGAGGTTGCCCTCGGTGCCGACCTCGCGGGCGACGCGCGTCACCTCGTCCGCGAACGCGGAGAGCTGGTCGACCATCGTGTTGATGGTCTCCTTCAGGGCGAGGATCTCGCCGCGCGCGTCCACCCGGATCTTCTGCGACAGGTCGCCCCGCGCCACGGCGGTGGTGACCTCGGCGATGGACCGGACCTGGGCGGTGAGGTTGTCCGCCATGACGTTGACGGACTCGGTGAGGTCCTTCCAGGTGCCGGAGACGCCCTTGACGTCGGCCTGCCCGCCCAGCCGACCCTCGGTACCCACCTCACGGGCGACGCGCGTCACCTCGTCCGCGAACGCGGAGAGCTGGTCGACCATCGTGTTGATGGTGTTCTTCAGGGCGAGGATCTCGCCCCGGGCGTCGACGTCGATCTTCTGCGACAGGTCGCCCTTGGCCACCGCCGTCGCCACCTGCGCGATCGACCGGACCTGGGCGGTGAGGTTGCCCGCCATGAAGTTCACCGAGTCGGTCAGGTCGCGCCAGGTGCCGGAGACGCCCTTGACGTCGGCCTGCCCGCCCAGCCGGCCCTCGGTGCCCACCTCACGGGCGACGCGCGTCACCTCGGCGGCGAAGGAGGAGAGCTGGTCGACCATCGTGTTGATGGTCGTCTTGAGTTCGAGGATCTCGCCCCGCGCGTCGACGTCGATCTTCTTCGACAGGTCGCCCTTGGCCACCGCCGTCGCCACCTGCGCGATGTCCCGCACCTGGGTCGTGAGGTTGCCCGCCATGGCGTTGACGGAGTCGGTCAGGTCCGCCCAGGTGCCGGACACCCCCGGCACCACCGCCTGGCCGCCCAGTGTCCCCTCCGTGCCCACCTCGCGGGCGACCCGGGTCACCTCGGAGGTGAACAGCGCGAGCTGGTCGACCATGCCGTTGAAGACGGTGGCGATCTCACCGAGGAGGCCGTCCGCGCCCTCCGGCAGGCGCGTTCCGAAGTCGCCGTCCCGTACCGCCGTCAGACCGGCCAGCAATCTCCGCAGCTCCGGTTCGCCGACCGCGCCGGCCTGACGCGTACGCGACCGCGGCACAGGGCGGGGGTTCTCGACCGTCTCAGCCATGACCATCCTCGTTAGCGCTCGCCTCGGCCCGACAGGATGCCCCCGCGAACCTTTGTCATACGGCAAATGTCGCCAGCCTATCGTGCCCAACGCCCGCTCCGGGAACCGGACGGTCCGCCCGGTGGGCGCCCGGGGAACCCGACCGCGTTCCGGCGTCCCGAGCGCGCGCGGGGACCGCCCGACGGGGCGGGAGACGCGGGCGCGGAGCGCGGCGCCGGGGACGGGGCGGAGATGCGGGCGCGGCGCCGCGCCGGGGCGGGGGGCCGCGTCCTTGGGAGGTCAAATGGCGGAAAGATATGGTGGCACCGCGGGCAAGCGCCCCGTGGTCGATGGTGCGCCGCGCGCAGTGCGTTCCCCTCCTGAGCATTGCGGTGCGGGGCCGGCGCCTTGAGCCGACTACGTGTGATCGGGAGTGCACTGATGAACGCGAATCCCCCATCATCCGCGCACGGTTCCGGCAGTGCCGCCGCCCGGGCGGCGGGCGAGGTCATCGAACTGCTGGAGATCCTCTGGGAGCACGGCCGCGAGATGGTCTCCCCCGCCCCCGTCTCGGCGACCCAGCTGAGGGTGCTGTACGCGCTGGAGCGGGAGGACGGGATCAACCTCCGCACGCTCAGCGAGCTGCTCGGCTCGGCCCCCTCGTCGGTGAGCCGCCTGTGCGACCGGCTCGAGGCCCTGGGCTTCGTCGAGCGGTTCCCGAGCTCGGTCAGCCGCCGGGAGCTGGAGCTGCGTCTGACGAAGCCGGCGAGGGCCTACCTCAACGGTCTGCGGACCCGCCGCGAGGAGGTGCTCACCGCGGCCGTCGCCGCCATGCAGCCGTCGGCCCGCGCGTCGCTGCTGGAGGGCCTCCACGGTTTCCGCGCCTCGCTGGAGGGCGTCCGGCCCGTCGGGCTGCGGGAGCCCGCGCTGAGGGACGCGGAGTCCGCCTGAGCCGGGCCGGAGCGCTCCCCCGGACGGGGCGGCCCGCCGCGTCCGGGCCACCGCGACCGGCCGGGGAGGCCGCCGGCGGGACCCCCGGCGGCTGCGGCGGGCTCGTCGACGGCTCGGGCACCCGGACGCGGGGCGGACCGTCGGGCATCGGGACGCCGCGGGACCGTGAGGGGGCCGGCGGGGCCCTCCGCGCCGCGGTGCCGCCGGCCGGTACCGGTGGGGGGCGGACAGGGGGCGCACGCCCGCGCACACGAGAGCGGGAGTGCGCCGGGTGAGCTCCGCCGTGTGCCTCCGTACATCCCTCAGCGATGTTCCCGCGCCTTTCGGCGGGGCAGTCGCGGGGATGGCATGCGCGTGCGCGGCACGCGTGCGGCCGGCGAGGGCCGGCGATCACCGGAGGGGATTTCACATGACCAGGGTCTTGATCCTGCACAGCGTCGGCCTGTTGCGCTCCGCGCTCATGGCCCTGCTCAAGGCGGAGGGGTCGTTCGACGTCTTCGCCGCGTGCTGGCGCACGGCATGGCGGCAGGAGGAGGGCTTACGCCCGGACGTCTGCGTGGTCGACCTCGACTGTCCGGGCGCCGCCACCCTCCTGGAGGGCGGGTGGGAGGGCCCGGTGACGGGCACGGGCGCGCGCACGCGCCTCGTGGTGCTCGCCACCGCCGAGAGACCGGGGGCACTGCGCAAGGCCTTCGAGGCGCGGGCGCTGGGGTACGTCGACAAGGACGGCTCCCCATGCCGGCTCGTGCGGGCCATCCGCCAGGTGGCGAAAGGCGAGCGATTCGTCGACGAATCGCTCGCCTTCGGCTTTCTGGAGGCGTCCCGCGTACCACTGACGGCTCGTGAGCTCAGCGTGCTGGCCCGGGCGGCCGAGGGTGAGTCGATCGCCGAGATCGCCCGGGGCCTGCACCTGTCGAACGGGACCGTGCGGAACTACATGGCGTCGGCCACCCGCAAGGTCGGCGCCCGCAACCGGATCGACGCGATACGGATATCGCAGCGCGCGGGGTGGGTGTAGGCGCGCCGCCCCGGCGGGCTCGGGGCGGCGGCGTCCCGGTCGGCGTCGAGGTCCTCGTGCGCGCGGCCCCGGCGGGCTCAGGGCGGGGAGACGCCCACGAGGTCGCGGTAGAGAGCCGACGCGCCCAGGAGCGCCTCGTGCGGGGCGCAGGCCGCGCGCGTGCCGTCCAGCACCAGGACGCGGTCCGCCCGCAGGGCCGACGACAGCCGGTGGGCGACGACGATGAGCGTGCCGGGGCGGGCCGCGAGCGCGCGCTCCGCGTGTTCCTCCGTCTCCGGGTCGAGGTGGCAGGTCGCCTCGTCCAGGAGGAGCAGCGGGGCGGGCGAGAGGTGGGCGCGGCCCAGCGCCAGGTGCTGCCGCTCCCCCTGGGAGACGCCCCGGGGGTCCACCGGGGCGTCCGGGCCGCCGAGCCTCTGCACCAGCGGGCCCAGCCGCAGGGCCTCGACGGCCTCCTCGACCTCGGCGTCCGTGGCGTCGGGCCGCAGGTAGCAGAGGTTCTCGCGGACCGTGCCGCTGAAGACGTGCGCCCGCTGGGGCAGCAGGGCGCGGCGCGGGTCCGGCCCCGGCGGTCCCGGAGGTCCGGCGGGGCGGGCGGGGGCTCCGGCCACCAGGGCGGTTCCGCCCGCCGGGACGAGCAGCCCGGCGAGGAGGGCGAGGAGGGTGGACTTCCCGATCCCGCTGGGCCCCACCACCGCGAGGTGCTCCCCCGGCTCGACCACGAGGTCCAGGCCGTCGACCACCGGCCGGGCCCGGGGCCCGTAGGCGAAGGTGACGCCCCGCAGTTCGACGGCGGCCGGCCGCGGGCGGGCGGCCCGCACCGGGACCGCCCCGGCGCCGGTCCCGCGGGACGCGGGCGGCGGCGCGGCCCCTGGGCCCTCGGGGGTGCGGTCCGGCACGGGGCCGTCGCCCGGCAGCGGCGGCGTGGCGGTGCCGAACCGGTCCAGTACGACGAGCAGCCGCGTCCCCGCGGCGCCCAGCGCGCTCATCAGCGCGTGCAGGGCGGGCAGGAGCGACTGGACGAGGTAGGTGAGCGCGCCCAGCAGGGCCCCGGCGGTCACCCCCCGGTCCAGCAGCCACGGCGTCGCGGCCACCAGGGCGACGACCGGCAGCCGCCCCGCCGCGCCGAGGGCGAGGGTGCGGACGCCCGCCCAGCGGGCGAGCCGGCGCGCCAGGCGCTCCTCGGCGGTGACGAGCCGCCCCACGTCCTCGGCGACCCGGCGCACGCCGCCGCACGCCACCACGTCCCGGAACCCCGCACCGACCTCGCCCACCCGGCCCGACAGCGCCTCGTCCGTGTCCAGGAAGGCGCGTTGGACCGCGGCCATCGGGGCGAGCGTGGCGAGGAACAGCACGAGCCCGAGGAGCAGCGGGGGGAGGACGACGAGCAGCAGCGCGGGGGCGAGCGTCGCCATGCCGAGGAGCGCGCCGAACGCGGTGAAGAGGAAGGAGCGGGTGGTGAGGACCAGCCCGGCGAAGCTGTCCCGGGCCATCTCCGTCTGGTGGACGAGGCGGGAGACCGCCGCGCTGTCGGCGGCGGCCGCGTCCGGCCGGGCCGGACTCGACACCGCCGAGGCCAGGGCCTGGGACACGGCCCGGCGGACCAGCCCGTCCCGCAGCGGCTCCACCAGACCGGCGAGCCCGCCGAACACGCCGCGCACGGCGACGCCGCCGAGCGGCGCCGCGAGCGCGGCGACGGCCAGCCACAGCAGGCCGGTGCCGGTGCGGCCGGCGAGGAAGCCGTCGTCCAGGGCGCGGGCCACGCCGTAGCCGGTGAGGAAGGTGTGCGCGGACTCCAGCAGGGACCAGCCCGCGAGGGCGAGGAGGGTCCGCTTCCTGGCGCGCAGGAAGCGCCGGGCCTGGGGCAGGACGCGGTGCGGTGTCCGGTGGCCGCTCACCGGGTGCCCCCGCCGTCCCGCGCGGTCCCGTCCGCCGCGGCGGCGAACACCGCGCGGTACGCCGGGTCCTCCCACAGCTCCGGGTGCGGGCCCACCGCCCGTACGCGGCCCCCGTCCAGCCACACGACCAGGTCGGCGCGGGCCGCCGAGGAAAGCCGGTGCGCGACGACGAGCCGGGTGCCGGGCCGGACCTCCCGGGCCAGCGCCCGCTCGACCTCCCGTTCCGTGACGGTGTCCAGGCTCGACGTGGCGTCGTCCAGGATGAGCAGCCGCCCGGCGTGGGCGAACGCCCGGGCGAGACCGAGGCGTTGCAGTTCGCCCCCGGACAGCGGCGCCCGCGCGACCGGGGTGTCGTAGCCGCCGGGCAGCCGCCGGACGAAGCCGTCGGCGCCGGCCGCCCGCGCCGCCGCCCGCAGCGCCGGGCCGGGCGGCGCGTACGGGCCGAAGGCGAGGGCCTGCGCGACCGTCGCGCCGAACAGGGCGGGCCGGGCGAAGGCGTAGCCGACCTCCCCGCGCAGCGTCCGCTCGTCGACGGCGTCCAGGCGTACGCCGTCCAGCAGCACCTCGCCCTCGTCGGGGTCGGTGAGGCGCCCCGCGACGGCCGCGAACACCGACTTGCCCGCCCCCGAACGGCCCACCACGGCCACCCGGGCGCCGCCCGGGAGCACCACGTCGACGTCCCGCAGCACGGGCGTCCCGTCCCGCACGACGGTGACGCCGCGCAGTTCCAGCGTGCCGGGGCCGTCCGGGGGGAGGCCGCCGTTCCCGTGAGCCAGCGGCGGCAGGGTCAGCGGCTCCGCCGCGCGGCGCGCGGCGCCGCGGCCGCGGACCAGCGCCCCCAGCAGTCCCGCGACCGCGCCCACGCCCGCCGCGAGCGCCGCGTACCGGGACACCGCCAGCAGGTCGCCGACGCCGATGGCCCCGGAGGCGAGGCGCAGGCCGCCGACCGCGAGCACGAGGCAGACCAGCATCGGCAGCAGCACACCGCCGCGGGCGACGGCGGAGCCGTACACCCGCCACATCCGCCGCCCCTCCTCGGCGAGTTCGGGCAGCGGGGCGAGCACCCGGCGGCGCTCCCGGGCGGCGGTTCCGGCGGCGGCGACGGTTCCCGCCCCGGTGAGGGCCTCGACGAGGCGGTCGGCGATCCGGGCCTGCGCGGCCTGGTAGCGCGCGACGCTGTCGGAGGAGTGCGCGGCGAAGGCCCGCAGCAGCATCCACAGGAGCGGCACACCGGCGAGGAAGGCGGCGGCGGTCCGCCAGTCGATGAGGAACAGGGCGGCCAGCGCGCCCAGGGGCGGGAGGACCGACGCGGCGGTGGCCGCGGCGGTGGCGGGCACGGTGCCGGCCTCCGCGGCGTTGGCGGTGAGCCGGGTCGCCAGGTCGCCGGGGGCGAAGCGGGCGGCGTGGTGCGGCGCCGCGCGCAGCAGCCGGTCCAGGGCGCGGGTGCGGAGCCAGGCGGTCGTCCGGGCGTTGGTGACGCCGGTGAGTTGGGCGACGGCCGCGTCGAGGAGCAGGTCGGCCGTGATGAGCGCCGCGCAGAGGGCGGCCCAGCGCGGCGCGCGGGCGTCGCGGGCGAGCAGCAGGTCCAGGGTGTGGCCGAGGACGGCGGGCTCGGCGAGGGCGGCGGCGGCCGAGGCGAGGGAGCAGACCAGGATCGCGGCGGCGTGCCCCGCGCTGTGCCGGGTGGCCGCGAGGAGTGCCCGGTCGGCGTTGTGCGCCGGGTCGGAGGTCGCCGTGCGCGTGGCCGGCATGCTGGGCGGGTCCTTCCTACGCTGCTCCCGGGGCGGGCCCCGGGGGCCTTTCGCCGGTTCGGGTCCGCGCGGTGCGGCTGTCCGGGTCCCGGCAGCGGGCGGCGTCGACGGGCCGGGCGGCTCGATCGGCGGGGACGGCGGCGGACGGTACCGGCGGGTGGACGGCACCGGCGGGTGGACGGCACCGGCCGGCGGGCTCGGGAGGGCCGCGCCGGGAGGCCACGCCGGGAGGGAAGAGCGGGACGGGGTCCGGCCCCGGGCGGGAGAAGCCGCCCGGGGCCGGAGCCGCGTCAGTTGCAGGTGGTGACGCTCAGGCTGCTGTCACCGCAGAGCAGCAGGCTGGCCCGGCTGCCGGTGGCGACGTCGCCCGTGGCCTCTTCCTTCGGGGTCTCCATCGACTGCAGGTCGAGAAGCGTCATGATCAGTTCCTTTCCTTCATGGGGACGATGTGCTCTTTCACGGTCCCTGACCGGGACCGGCTCTGGGGCCGCCGGAGCGGCGGGAGGAACGGCAGGTGCGCGCGACCGCCGGTCGCGGCGCTGCCGAGGGCCAGCAGACAGCCGGCGGTGCCCGTGGCGAGATCCATGGACAGCCGCATCATCTGCTCACCGGGGAAGGCCAGGTGCCCCTGGTACGGCACGGCGTGCCGGGCGAGGGCGTCGATCTGGCGGCGTACGTCGGGTTCGCGGGTGCCGGGTCCCGGCACCGTGGTGCGGCTCAGGTGGAGCACCATGCCCGCCGCGCCCCGGAACAGGCCGGGCTGGGCGTAGAAGGTGGCCTGGGCCGCCCGGACGATCTCGCCGCGCGCCTGTTCGAAGCGTTCGTCGGCGCGGTGGGCCGCGTAGTCGTCGAGCACCATGCCGATGCCGACGCTGCCCGCGCCCAGGTAGGGCATCGTCCGCCAGCCCTCGTCCACCTGGAGGGTGCCGCCGGCGCCGCGGACGCAGCGGTCCAGGTCCCGGCGGAGGGCGTCGGCCGCGAGGTCCAGCAGCGCGGTGTCGCCGGTGCGTTCGTAGAGGCGCAGGAAGAGCAGGGCCGGTCCGGAGGCGCCGTACAACAGCCCGGCGCGGGAGATACCGGGCAGCGCGGCGGAGACGAGGTCGGCGCAGCGCAGGGCGGCGTCCGGCATGCCGAGGGCGTCGAGGGCCAGCCCGAGGCCGGCCAGGCCGCTGTGCAGGTCGGGGGCGATGCCCTCCCACGGGCGGGCCAGGGTGAATTCGGCCAGTTCGAGGGCGCGGGCCCGGTGACCGAGGCGGTCGAGGGTCCAGGCGATGCCGGACAGGCCGTCGTACAGCCCGGCGGGGCTTCCGGAGGGGGGTTCCTTGGTGTGTTCGAGGAGCCACTCCTCGGCTTCCGCGTGGACCGGCGCCCCCGTCGCGGCCAGGGCGTACAGGACGCCGGCCGTGCCGTACCCCAGGGTCAGGCCGCCGCCCGCCGTGGCGAACTGGGCGATGTCGCCGGGGAAGAACCGGTCGTCCCGGTCGGGCGTGGCCGACGCGGTGATGGCGCGCACCAGGGAGTCGCGGCTGCGGGGCCAGTCCCCGGGCTCGACCGGCAGGTAGGGGCCGTCCGGGGCGCCGTTCCCGGGGCTCCCCTTGAGGATCTCGGCGACGGCCTCGTCGAGGAAGTCGCGCGGTACCGGGAAGTGGGCGGCGGCGATGTCGGCGAGGTGCCGGGCCTTGGCGGGGTCGAGCGGGAGGAGGCTGGTGAGCGGCAGGAACAGGGCGAGGCGCAGGCAGGCCAGGGCGTAGCGGTCGACGTCGAAGCCGCGCCGGTCGGCGGGGGCGACGAAGGCCGGGTTGGCGACGGTCTGGCGGCGGCCCTCGTCGATGTGCGCGGCGGCCTCGAAGTCGAGCAGGACGACGGACGACTCGTCCTCGGAGACCATGATGTTGAACAGGTGGAGGTCGTTGAAGACCACTCCCCGCGCGTGGACCGCCTCGACGGCCTCCTCGACCAGCCGGTGGATCCTCAGCGCCCATTGGGTGTAGTCGGCGAGCGCCTCCGGTGACGGGTCGGCTTCGATCAGGGGGTGGCGGCGGGCGAAGAACGTGTTGAGGGGCTTGCCCTCGACGTACTCCATGGCCAGGAAGTGGTGGTCGCCCAGGACGAAGGTGTCGCGCACCTCGGGTGTGCAGGCCAGTCCGGAGAGGCGTTCCAGGGCGTCGTGTTCGCGGCGCAGTCGGGTCACCGCGTCGGCGCCGTCCGCCGCCAGGCCGGCGTGCGGCCGGGCCTCCTTGAGCACGACGCGCTCGCCGGTACGGGTGTCGCGGGCGACGTACACGCCGCCCCCGTTGGAGAAGTGCAGGGCGCGTTCGATGGCGTACGGGATGTCGGAGACGGTGACGGCGTGCCGGGCGGCCAGGTGCGGCTGGAGGAAGTCGGGCACGGTCACCCAGGACGGCGTCTGGAAGACCGGGCCGCGCAGGTCCGGTACGAGCCGGCCGTCGGGGTCCTCGACGGCGGGGCGGAGTTCGCCCGCCTCGTCGTAGCAGTGGCGCTGGGTGAAGCTGCCGTACCGGACGTAGACCGGGCCGTCGCCCCAGCGCAGGTCGCTGAGGATGTACGGGCCGTCCTCACCGGCGAGCAGGGCGTCCAGGTCCCGGGCGACGCGGTGGCAGTGGTCGTCGTCGACGGGGTAGACGGTGATGAACTTGCCGCTCGCCGCGCGGTCGGCGTACTTCGCGTTGCGGTTGTGCAGCAGGTAGCGACTCGGGACGAACTTGAAGGCGACGCGGTGGGCGAGGCAGTACTCCCGCACCCGGGACAGAATCGTTTCCGCGTTGTCCAGGCACGCCGACACGTGGATCTTCCAGCCCTGCGGGGGGAGTTCCCGTTCCACGGGGCGCAGCGCCAGCCAGTCACCGCGACGGTGCTGCTGCCAGCCCTCCGGCACGGGGGCCAGCGCCGCCTCGTACAGCGCTCCCCTGGATCCCTGGCCTGCGGCGGACAGCCGGTGGGGCGCGTCGTAGAAGTGGCGGTCCGCGTCGCAGAAGGTGGCGTATCCCTTGATCACACCCACTCCCTCGTTTCGGCGACGAGGAAGACGTTGTCACCTCGGGAGGGGTGGCCAACAGTCACAGCTGTCAGCAATGAGGCGTGCGGAACGCATGAGTAATCTCTGTTCGATCCGGGGCGCGGCCCGGCCCTCCGCGGGCCACCGCCCCTTCGGTCGTCCCGGCCGTTTTCGGGGAGCGGCCAGGGGTACGCGGATGCGGCTTCTCACTCCGCGGAGGTGACCCATGACACAAGACGGCCAGTCGCAGAACGGGACCGTCACAACCCAGGTGCCAGCCCGTCTGGACCGGCTGCCGTGGTCGCGGTGGCACTGGATGATCGTGATCGGGCTGGGCACCGTGTGGATCCTCGACGGGCTCGAGGTCACCATCGTGGGCAACATGGCCGGCCGCCTCTCGGAGGAGGGGAGCGGGCTGGCCATCAGCAGCGCCCAGGTGACCGGCGTCGCCGCGGCCCTCTACGTCGCGGGGGCCTGCTTCGGCGCCCTGCTCTTCGGCTGGCTCACCGACCGCTACGGCCGCAAGAAGCTGTTCCTGATCACCCTGGCCGTCTACCTGGGCGCAACAGCGTTGACGGCCCTGTCGTACTCGTCGTGGTGGTTCTTCCTCTTCCGCTTCCTCACCGGCATGGGCATCGGCGGTGAGTACGCGGCCATCAACTCCGCCATCGACGAGCTGATCCCCAGCGCGTACCGGGGCCGGGTGGACCTCATCATCAACGGCAGCTTCTGGCTCGGCGCCATGGGCGGCTCGCTGCTCTCCGTCGTCCTGCTGGACACCGACATCCTGCCCAAGGACGTCGGCTGGCGGGTGTCGTTCGGCCTCGGCGTGGTCCTCGGCCTGGGCGTCCTGCTCGTCCGGCGGCACGTCCCCGAAAGCCCGCGCTGGATGTTCATCCACGGCCGCGCCGAAGACGCCGAGCGGATCGTCGCCGACGTGGAGGAGCAGGTGGAACGGGACACCGGCAAGCCGCTGCCGGAGCCCGCGGGCTCGATCACGATCAAGCAGCGGCACAGCGTCGGCTTCGGCCGGATCGCCCGGACGCTGGTGCGCACCTATCCCCGCCGCGCCGTGCTGGGCCTGGCCCTCTTCATCGGGCAGGCGTTCCTCTACAACGCCATCACCTTCGGTTTCGGCGCCATCCTGGCGACCTTCTACGACGTCCCCAGCGAGTCCACGGGGTACTTCTTCGCGGTGATCGCGCTGGGCAACTTCCTCGGCCCGCTGCTGCTGGGGCGGTTCTTCGACACCTGGGGCAGGCGCCCGATGATCGCCGGGACGTACCTGCTCTCCGGTGCCCTGCTGTTCGTCACCGCGTGGCTGTTCGGCCAGGGCCACCTCACCGCGACGACGCTGACGGCGTGCTGGTGCGTGGTCCTGTTCTTCGCGTCGGCGGGCGCCAGTTCCGCCTACCTGACGGTGAGCGAGATCTTCCCCATGGAGACCCGCGCCATGGCCATCGCGTTCTTCTACGCCGTCGGTACGGCGGCCGGCGGCATCTCCGGGCCGCTGATCTTCGCGAGCCTCACCGAGAGCGGTGTGGTCGCCGACACCGTGCTCGCCTTCTGCCTCGGGGCCGCCGTGATGGTGGTGGGCGGCCTGGTCGCCCTCTTCTTCGCCGTGTCCGCCGAGCGCAAGTCCCTGGAGGACATCGCCACCCCGCTCTCCGTCCACGACTCGCCGCCGGCGGGGGGCGGCGCCCCGGCCGCCGGCCCGGCGCCGCTGCGGCCCTGACCCCGGTACGGGAGGAACGGGCCGCCGGTCCCCGCCGCACCCGGGCGGCGGGGACCGGCGGCGGCGCGGGTGGCCGTCGTACGGGCGGGGAGTCCGCCCTCAGCCGGGCGGGGAGACCGCCCACAGCCGGGCGGGGAGACCGCCCTCAGCGGTCACCCGCGGCCGTCCCGCGGCCTCATTCCGGGCGGGTCCACTGCGGGTCGCGTCCGGACAGCGCGAGCAGCCGGTCCCAGGCGGACGCCCCGGCGCCGCCGTCGGGCAGCGGGTGCTCCTCGCCGAAAGCGCCCATCTTCCGCCCGGTCGGCGCCAGGTCCCGGAGCGCCGTCAGCACGTCGTCGACCACGACCGGGTCGGGCGTGTACTCCTGTCCGGTGGCACGCGCCAGGTCCCAGGCGTGCACGACGAGGTCGGCGAGGACCATGCGTCCGACCACCGGTGCCGGCAGGTCCATCGCCCCCGTCGTGCCGTCCTCGGCGCCGGGCGCCGCCCACGCGTCCACGAGCGCGGAGGTCTCGGCGGCGAAGGCGTCACGCCAGTCCGCGCGCCGGGTCACGTCCTCCGGCTCGGCGGAGAAGTCGGCGTCCTTCTTCGCCGCGAGCAACTGGAAGTTGACCACGACCTGGAACAGGTGGTCGAGGAGTCCGCGCACGTCGTACTCGCTGCACGGCGTCGGGGCGGTGAGGTGCTCGTCCGGGACGGCGCGTATGACCGGCAGGGAGCGGTCCGCCGCCGTACGGAGCAGATCACTGAGGGAGTTCGTCATGGGGCAACCGTAATCACGGGTGGGCCGTGGTGTCTTGGAGAAGCCCGACACCGGCCGCAGGCGCCCGCTCCGCGGAAAACCCTTCCCGCCGCACGCCCGTTCGGGACTACTCTTCGAGGCCGTCCGTTCGAACGTCGAGGGAGTTGCGTGGAACACGACTGGCAGACCTGCGTGGAGAACGCCGTCGCCTGGGCGAGGGGGCACCTCGGGGAGACCTCGTACGCCTCGCGGTGCCTCGCCTTCGTGGAGGACGCCTACGAGAGGTCCAACCACCTGGAGGTCTTCGGCGGCGACTTCGCCCGCGAGTCCGCCGAGCTGTACGCGGCGCAGGACAACACCGGTACGCCTCCGATCGGGGCCTTCGCCTTCTACGACACGAACGGCGAGCTGTTCGGCCGGCGGCGGAACTGGGGCCACGTGGGCCTGAGCCTCGGCGACGGCCGGGTCATCCACGCCTGGGACCGCGTGAGGATCGACCACTACCTGGACGTCCAGGACCTGGGCGTACCCCCGGGCTGGGACGCTCCCCGGTGGATCGGGTGGACGCCGGTCCAGCGCGTCTTCCAGGGGTGCCGGCCCAGGGACTGGAGCGCCGTGGGGGACGCGGCCGCCGCCGCCCGGCGCATGCAGGCGGCCCGGTTCGGCCCCGGGACGGCGACGGCCTGATCCGCGGGGGGCGGCGCCGCGTGCGCGTCCGGTCCGGTACGCCGCCCCCGGCGGCTCACCGCTCCGGGCGGTGTTCCCCGGCGCCGGTTCCGCGGGCGGCGACGGCCGGGTGGACCGGCGCGGTCTCCGGTACGCCGGGCGGGCGCATGCTCGCGAACTCCTTGCGCAGCACCGGGACGACCTCCTCGCCGAGGATGTCGATCTGTTCGAGCACCGTCTTCAACGGCAGACCCGCGTGGTCCATCAGGAACAGTTGGCGCTGGTAGTCGCCGACCGCGTCGCGGAAGCCGAGGGTGCGTTCGATCACCTGCTGCGGGGACCCGACGGTGAGCGGTGTCTGCTCGGTGAACTCCTCGAGCGACGGGCCGTGGCCGTAGACCGGCGCGTTGTCGAAGTACGGGCGGAACTCCCGTACGGCGTCCTGCGAGTTCCTGCGCATGTAGACCTGGCCGCCGAGGCCCACGATGGCCTGTTCGGGGGTGCCGTGGCCGTGGTGCGCGAACCGCTGCCGGTACAGCTCGACCATCTGCTTCGTGTGGGACATGGGCCAGAAGATGTTGTTGTGGAAGAAGCCGTCACCGTAGTAGGCGGCCTGTTCGGCGATCTCCGGGGAGCGGATCGAGCCGTGCCACACGAACGGCGGGACGCCGTCCAGCGGGCGCGGAGTGGCGGTGAAGCCCTGCAGCGGCGTGCGGAACCTGCCCTCCCAGTCCACCACGTCCTCCCGCCAGAGCCGGTGGAGGAGCGCGTAGTTCTCGATCGCCAGCGGGATGCCCTGCCGGATGTCCTTGCCGAACCACGGGTAGACCGGGGCGGTGTTGCCGCGGCCCATCATCAGGTCGACGCGGCCGTCGGCGATGTGCTGCAGGTAGGCGTAGTCCTCGGCGATCTTCACGGGGTCGTTGGTGGTGATCAGCGTCGTCGAGGTGGACAGGGTGATCCGGTCGGTGACGGCGGCGAGGTACCCGAGAAGCGTGGTGGGAGAGGACGGCACGAAGGGCGGGTTGTGGTGCTCGCCGGTCGCGAACACGTCCAACCCCACCTCCTCGGCCTTGCGGGCTATGGCGATCGTGGCCTTGATCCGCTCGTGCTCGGTCGGGGTGCGCCCGTTGGTCGGGTCGGGCGTCACGTCGCCGACCGTGAAGATGCCGAACTGCATGTGGACCACTTCCTTTAGTTGTAAATTCAACTACAAGCCTCAACGGTACGGCTCCCCCGCCGATTCCCCACCCTTCCGCGCAGGTCAGAGCGGTCGCCTGACGCGATCCCCAGGCCGCGCCACGGTCCAGCCTGTCACGGGGCCGCGCCCGCGGCAGCCAGGCGTAGGAGCCGCCCGCCCGGGGCGGAGAGCCGGTGGGAGGCGTCGGCGGCGATCGCCGCCCAGATCACGGCCGGTATCCCCTCGCCCGTCGGCACGGATCCCGTCCCGGCGCGCACGGGGCTCCGCGCGCCGCGCGCGCCGGGGGCGTCTCGGTCTCCGCCGGAGCGAGCGCGGCGCACTTCCGCGAGGTGGGCGGGGCCGAGGCCGCGCCCGACGGGCGACGCGCCCGCGCACCCGCACGGACGCGCGGGCCGGCGCGGAGGTACGGAGGCGCACGAACGTGCGGATGCGCGGGCTCGTACCGATGTGCGGACGTGCGGGCTCGTGCGGATGTGCGGACGGAGGCGGCACGCGCGCCCTTCGAGCCGCGACACCCCGAGGCCGACGGACCCGACCAGGATCCGGCCCGGTGCCGCGCCGGCCAGGCCGGCCCTCGCCGCCCCCACCCCCGCCTCCTGCCCCACGTCCGTCCCCTTCGTCGCGCCAACGGCCATGATGGGTCCTATCATCATCACGTAGATGTTGAAAATCGAACATTCTTTGGTGCGGGAGGAATCCGACGGTGAGCAACACGGAAACGCGCCCCGCCGAGCTGGTCTGCGGGGCGGAGGCGGCCGAACCGCCACGGCCCGGCGTGGAGGTCCTGACGGCACGCAGCGTGCCCCTCGGCGGCCCGCGCGCGATGACGGTACGGCGCACCCTTCCCCAGCGTGCCCGCACGCTCATCGGGGCGTGGTGCTTCGCCGACCACTACGGCCCGGACGACGTCGCGCAAACCGGCGGCATGGACGTCGCCCCCCACCCGCACACCGGCCTGCAGACGGTGAGCTGGCTCTTCACCGGCGAGATCGAGCACCGTGACAGCCTCGGCAGCCACGCCTTCGTCAGGCCCGGGGAGCTGAACCTGATGACCGGCGGCCACGGGATCAGCCACTCGGAGGTGTCGACGCCCCGCACCACGCTGCTGCACGGCGTGCAACTGTGGGTGGCGCTGCCCGAACGGCACCGCGACGCGGCCCGTGACTTCCAGCACCACGTGCCCGCCCCGGTAGCACTGGACGGCGGCGAGGCCCGCGTCTTCCTCGGCACGCTCGCGGGCGCCACCTCGCCGGTGCGCACCTTCACCCCCTTGCTGGGCGCCGAACTGTCCGTGGCCCCGGGCGCCACGGTCGTCCTGGACGTCGACGCCGCGTTCGAGCACGGCGTACTCGTCGACGCCGGCGACGTCCGTCTCGACGGAACGCTCCTGCGGCCGACCGAACTGGGCTACGCCGCCCCCGGCCGTACGACGCTGACCCTCACGAACGAGGCCCCCGGGGCCGCGCGGCTGATCCTCCTGGGCGGGCCGCCGTTCCGGGAGGAGATCGTCATGTGGTGGAACTTCATCGGCCGGTCCCACGAGGACATCGTGCGGGCCCGCGAGGACTGGGAGAACGGCTCCCGCTTCGGCACGGTGCACGGCTACGACGGCCCCCCGCTGCCCGCTCCCACACTGCCCTCCGTGCCCCTGAAGCCACGCAGGAACCGCACCGACCTGGAGCGATGACCCGGGGTGAACACGGACGTCCATATCGCCCCTCCCGCCGCCACCGCCCCTGACGCGGGTGGGGCGGGAGACCCGGGGAGCGTACGGACCCGCGCCTCGGTGATCCGAACGTAGGGCCACGTGTAGCAGCGTCTGGCAGACCCAATGCCGACCCAATGCCGACTTTCCTGATGGGGCGTCAGGTAGCACGCCGGGGGGCGCCCCGCGTCTCAGCCCGCCGCGGACCGGCACCGCGGGAAAGGCGGCGCGACGACCGGGGGCGACTCCGCCGCGTGACGCGTCCGAGCGCCACGACATCGAGAGGCCGGGCAGGCGCCGTCCCCACCTCGACCACAATATTGTCGGAGGCATACAAAACCGCCATCGACCTCATGAGGGCAACACGATAGGCCGGTAAGCACGTTCCAACCCCCTGCCCAATGGCCGGTGCTCCAGTTCCCCTTCGCTGCCGGTCCTGGCCGAAGGCGTGTTTGTGAGTGCATCGCACTGACGCGGCGCCAGCCACCGCGGGTTCGTGAGTGGAGAGCGGCCGTGGTACCGGCAACGGCGAGCGGTGGCTTGACGGCGCCGTCGCCGACGGGACCAGTTCGGCGCGCGGCCAGTACGCCGCAGGCATGTCGGCGAGGCAGCAGGCGAACCCCTCCGGACGGGTCGGCTGAACCGCCCCGGTTTCGGTAAAGATCTCAGACTGTGGTTGTGACCTGGGGTTCCGTGAGTTCGGTGTAGTAGTTGGCTTCGTATTCGACGGGCGGAACGTGGCCTGTCTCACCGTGGAGTCTTCGGTGGTTGCACCAGTCGACCCACTCGGCGGTGGCCAACTCGACCTGGGAGAGCGCCTTCCAGGGCCGCTGCGGCTTGGTCAACTCGGTTTTGAACAGGCCGATCGTGGACTCCATCAGGGCGTTGTCGTACGCGTCACCGACGGATCCGATGCTCGCCGCGATGCCGGCGGCGTCCAGGTGCTCGGCGGGCTTGAACGATGTGCACTGCGCCCCGGCGCCGGAGTGATGGATCAACTCGCCTGGCTGAACGGGCCGTTGGCCGCGGTCGCGTGGCCAGAGGGCCATCTCCGGGGCGTCCAGGACGAAGACGGTCTCCTTACGGGGGATGCGTGCACCACACGCCCCGTCGGCGGTGCCGGGCGGGTGCCGGAAGCCGCCGACGGGGCGGTCCGTCAGGGGGACGTCAGTCCTCGTCGGGGTCGAGGACGCGGCCCTTGAGCTTGACCGGGTTGGCGGCTCCCACCTTGAGTTGGCCGTCGGTGTAGCGGCCCGGCGCCGCGCCGTCGACGGCGGTGACCTGGGCCGCGTAGCCGAGGGCCTCCTGGTTGGTGGACAGGTACGGGTTGTGGGTGAAGGTCAGTGTGCGGCCTCCGTCGCCGAGGGTGCCCTGGATGGTCTTCAGGTTGCCCTTCGCCTGGAGCGTGTTGGCGTCGTGGTAGGACCAGGAGAGCCAGCCGGTGAACGCGAAGCCCGTGGGTGCCTTCAGGGTGAAGGTGATGTCGCCGGGGTTCACCGGGTTCGGGACGGTGCTGAGGATGCCGAAGCTGAGGTGGGCCGGCACCCCTCCCGGTGCGTCCTCGACGATGCCCTGCTGGAGGACGTACAGCTTGTTCTCGGATCCCGGTTCGACGGGGGCCTGGGTCTGCGTGGCCATGGTTTTCCCTTCTGTGGATGGGTGGTGTCCGCGAGGGCGGTCCCGCTGGTCGCGGGCTCGGGGACCGGGCCCGCTCACGGTCGCCGGGACGGTGACGGACGTCATGGGCCGGGCGGGTGGGGCGGTGTCGTCGGTGCGTGGTCGGCCAGGAGCGGGCCGAGGACGGTGAGGGCGCCGAGGGCGATGTCCTCGTAGAGGTAGAACCCCGCCTCCAAGGGGGGCAGCTCGGCATCGGCCTCCGCGCCGGGTTCCGGAGCGGAGGCGTGTCCGGTGTCGTCCTGGGTCCCGGCTTCGGTCCCGGTCTGGGTCCCGTCCTGGACGGTGGGTGCGCCGAGCAGGTCGGTGAGGTCCTGCGCGGCCCCCAGGAAGGCGGTGCGGGCGGTGGTGACCAGCAGGCGCAGGGGGAGGCCGAGAGCGGCGGCGGTGCGCTGGCCGGGGACGATTCTCATCGCGTCGGGGGTCTCCGCGGTGGCGGCGGCGATCCACTGGACGGGCAGGGAGCAGGTGGAGACGATCCGCTCGGTGGGCATCAGGGGCGGGGGGTCGCCGTCGACCATGAGGTCTTCCCACTCCATCAGGTCGAAGAGGAACTGGCCGCCTTTGTAGAAGGGCCAGGGCCGGATCGTGTCGAGGAGCAGTCGGGCGCGCTCGGGGGCGTGGCGGCGCAGCGCGACGCCGTGCCGGGCCAGGGTGCACAGGCACTGGCGCAGGCAGTGGTTGGTCTGGCCGAGGAAGGCCAGGGCGCGGTGGTCGGTCGGGGTCAGCGGGCCGGTGGTGGTCGGGTCGACCGGCGGGGGTGGGGTCGTGGTGGTCACAGTGGCCTTGAGGTGACGTAGTGGGCGATCTGCCGCAGGACGGCTTTGCCTTCGTTCTCGGGGATGATCTGGAGGTCCTCTTCGAAGCGGGCGATGCCTTCGGCGGCGAGCCGGTCGGCGAGGTCGGTGGCGTACTCGATGGAACCGTGCCGTCGCATGGCGGCGAGGAGTTCCTCGGCGTGCTGCTGGGTCTTGTCGGTGCGGCGCTGCCGCAGGACGTCGAGGAGGCGGGGGCGCTCGTGGGTGTGCGCGGTGCGGAAGAGGTGGATCAGCATCACCGTGCGTTTGCCTTCGAGCAGGTCGCCGAGGGGTTCCTTGCCGTAGAGGGCCTCCTCGCCGACCAGGTTCAGGATGTCGTCCTGGATCTGGAAGGCGATGCCGATCAGGCGGAACGCCTCGTCGAACCGGCCCAGCACGGCCGGGTCGGTGACACCGGCGCAGACGGCTCCGATGCGGCACGGGCTGATGCAGGTGTACCAGCCGGTCTTCTTCGTGCTCATCGTGAAGTAGGCGTCGTCGGTCTCGGGGACGACCTCGTGGCGGATCCATCCCAGCTCCATGGCCTGGCCTTCGATGGACTCCCGGCACATGTGCATCGCCTCGTGAATGAGGCCGAGGGTGCGGACCAGGCCGAGTGTTTCGAGGTTGGACAGGACGGCGTCGACGGCCAGCAGGTTCAGGCCGTCGCCGGCGTTGACCGCCAGACCCGGGCCGTGCTCCTCGTGCATGGTCGGCAGGCCGCGCCGGTGAGTGGACTCGTCGGCGATGTCGTCGTGGACGAGGAAGCCGTTGTGGAACAGCTCCAGCGCGGCGGCGGCGCGTACGGCGTCGTCGGGGCGCCCGCCGAAGGCGGCACAGGTGGCGATGGTCAGGGTGGGCCGCAGGCCCTTGCCCTGCCGGGTGGGGTAGGAGCGCATGAGGTCGTACAGCTCGGCGCGCGGTTCGCGGTCCGGCAGCAGCCGTTCGATCTCCTCGTTGGTGCGGGCCCGGCACCGGCGCATGGTGTCCATCAGGTCCGCGTCGCGGACGGTGTCCTCCAGCGACCAGCTGGTGCTGGTGCGGCCGTCCCACAGCAGCCGCGGCGCCCTGACGGTGGTGTCGCCGATCAGCGCGAGCGGTGCGGGTGGGTCCTCGGGGGAGCGTCGGGCGAGGAAGTCCAGCGCCGTCCAGTCGACCGGGTCGGCAGCCGGCCGCGGGACGGCGGGCGCCGCGCTGCCCCACAGGTGGGGGGCCTGTTCGCGGTAGGCGCCCCAGAGTTCCTGCATGCTGCGCAGGCCGGCCGCGCGCTGGGACAGCAGGGTGAAGGCACGCCACACGGCGAGGGTGTCGTCGCGGGAGCCGCGGACGTCGAGGCTGTCGGGGAGGACCTGATCGACGGGTGGGCGCTGCAGGTCGAACAGCAGGTTCATGGCCCGGTTGTCGAAGACGACCTCGACATCGGGGTCGGGGCAGCGGTCCTGGGTGACGAGGACCCGGCTGTGCCGTGCGGTGAGGGTGGCGTGGCTGCCGTCGTTGAAGTGCAGGCCGAGCCGGATGCCGCGCAGTTGGTCGGCGGCGGCGGCGAGGATGGCCGGCGCCCGGTCGGACAGGGCGGCGACGGTCTCGTCCAGCAGCCGGGCGCCCGTGAACGCGGGCAGGGTCTCAGTCACGGGCACCACCGGCGAACTCCACGATGCCCTTGGTGTGGAACCCGATGCGGCGCCCGCCGATGCGGCCTTCCACGGTGCACGGGCCGAGGGTTTCGTGCACGCTGAACGGGTGCAGGCTCGTCTCCGACGGGTTGGCGATGCGGCCCGCCGTGTCCGAACGGAAGTCGAGGACGAGGCGGTCGTCACCGAGCCGGGCGGTGATCAGCAGCCGGCCGGGCACCGCGGCCATCGGCGGGGTGCCCAGTACGTCCGCCAGCGGTGGCACCATCGCCACCCGGTCGCGGTCCAGGCTGCCGCTGACCGCGACTTGCAGGTTGCGCCGCGGGAAGTGGCGGATCATGCGTCCCTCGTGCCACAGCATCACCGACCCGTTGGCCGCGTCCGCCGGACGCGCGGGCTGGAGCAGGGTGAAGACCACCGCCGAGGGCGGGGCGGCATCGGCCGGTCCGGAAGGGTCGTTGACGAACCCGAACACCCAGCCGCCGAGCGTGGGCCAGGACCAGCGGCCGCGTACTCGTTCGTGGTAGCCCAGCAGGTCCGTCTCCGTGGTCGTGCCGTCGTCGTGCCGCAGGGTGCCGGTGCCCAGGACGCCGGGCTCCGACTGCCACCGCAGGTGCTCGTCCTCACCGAACGGCGCGCACTGCGAGGTGCACGGTCTGCTGGTCCGGGTCAGCCGTACGTCGATCGCCGGCGCCGCGGACCGGGCCGCCACCCGGAACACGCCGGGCTCACCGTGCGGATGCGGTAGCCGGAAGGCCGACCAGGGCAGTTCGGGCTGCTCGGCGTTGAACTGCGTCGCGCTCCAGCCGTACCCCTCCTGGTAGACGAGGAGGATCGCCATGTGCTGTCCCTCGGCCGCCGTACCGGTGCCGCTGCGCCGGCCGGTGGCCGGGGCGCCCGGGTCCGCGAGGACCGTGCCGCTGGAGGACCCCAGAACGGACAGGTTGGCGATCAGGGCTTGTCGACCGCACCGGGACAGGAACGCGTAGTGCAGCCATCTGCGGTCGAGCGGATGGGTGAGCGGGGCACGCGGGAAGGGGCCCGGAAGCCCGAGCCTCGGGAGGGTGGGCGTGGACACGGTTCGAACGCTAACCCACTGATTCCGATTTGTCGCGATCTGTGAACCTTCGAATGGGTGACTCGGGGGTGCAGAAACCTTTACTCCCGCATGCGGAGTGTGCGTACGCCAAGAGCCGCCCCTGGCGGATGGCCCGCCATGGGCGGCTCACGGCCCCGCGCGTGCTCCCGCTACTCCTCGTCGTCTCCGAGAACGCTTGCCTTCAGGCGCACTTCCGGCTGGCCCGAGATCACCGCCCGTCCGTCGGTGTACCGGCCCGGCTCGGCGTCCGCCGGCGACCGGACGCCGAGCGTGTAGACCAGGGCCGCCGCCGGGTGGCCGGGAGCGTTCAGGCGGGGCTCGTCCGTGACGGTCAGCGTTCGGCCGTCGTCCCGCACGGTCACCGCTGGTTCCCCACCGGGGAGCACCGTGCGGTCCTCGCGGTAGTACGTGCAGGTCACCCGGCCGTCGAAGACGAATCCCGTCGGGGCCGTGAAGTGGTGTTCCACCCGTCCCGGGGCCCAGGGGTCGGTGGAGGAGACCCGTACGTGCAGCAGTTCACTTCCGCCGCGCGGGGCCTCCACGCCGACCTCCTGGCGGACCAGCAGTCGCGCGGCGGTCGTGGCCTCGGCAGCGCCGTCGCCGGCCTGCGCGGTGTCGGTTCCACGGTCCGGTTTCGGCTTCGGTTCGGGTGTCGGCTCCGGTTTCGGCTCCGGTTTCGGCTCCGGTTTCGGCTTCGGTTCGGGTGTCGGCTCCGGTTCCGGTCTCCGTTCAGGTGTCGGCTCCGGTTCCGGTCGCGGCTCTGGCTCCGGTGTCGGCTCCGATTCGGGTGTCGGCTCCGGTCGCGGTTTCGGTTTCGGCCGCGGTTTCGGTCGCGGCTTCGGCTTTGGCTCCGGTCGCGGCTTCTCGCCCGGTTCCCGCTCGACCGTCGGGGAGGGAGCCGTGGTGAGGGGCAGAGCCACGATCCGGTGGTGGAAGTTGTCCACCACGAGCAGCCGCCCGGCCGGATCCACGGCCAGGCCACACGGATAGGCCAGCGCGACACCGGCGACGGCATCGACGGCGGCATCGGCCGCGGCACCGGATCCGGCCGTCTCGTCGATCGCCGGGTCCGGCCCTACGACGACCCCGGCCACTCCGTCGGCCAGCCGCCACACCCGGTGTCCGTTCAGGTCGGCGACGTAGACCGCCCCTTGGCCGTCGACCGCCACCGCGCACGGGGCGCTCCAGTCGACGGCCGTGGCGTCGCCGCCCCCGCCCGGCGGACCCGCCAGTACCCGAAGCGTCCCGTCCGTGCCCAGCACCAGCACCCGTCGGCCCGCCGGGTCGGCGATGTACAACTGCCCGGCCGCGTCGACCGCCAGGCCCGCGGGCTGGAACGTCTCACCTGCGTCGGCCGCACCGGAGCCGCCGGAACGTCCGGATGCCGCGACGACCGTGCTGATGACGCCGTCGCCGCTGATCCTGCGCACCCTGGGGCTGCCCGCTTCCCCGATGTACAGCGATCCGGCGCCGTCCACGGCCAGGGCGCACGGGGCGTCCAGCCGGGCACGGACGGCGGGGCCACCGTCGCCGTTGCCGCCGCCGTCGCCACCGCCGCGGGTGCCGTCTCCCGCGATGGTGTCGATGGCCCCCGAGGGCGCGATCCGGCGGACCCGGTGGTTCATCTCGTCGGCGACGAGCACGCCTCCGTCCGGGGCGACCGCGAGTGCGGACGGAAAACCCAGACGGGCCCGCACCGCGTCCCCGCCGTCCCCCGCGAAGCCCCGCAGCCCGTCTCCGGCGACCGTCGTCAGGGTGCCGGAGCCGTCGATCCGGCGGACCCGGTGGTTGGCGTGGTCGGCGACGAGGACCGCCCCGCCCCCCACCGCCACGTCTGCGGGGAACGCCAACCGCCCCTCCGGTGCGGGCCCGCCGTCCCCGGAGAATCCGGCGGTGCCGTTGCCCGCCACGGTGTTCAACGGTCCGCCCGCGGCCGAGGGGACAGGTTTCCGCTGCCGCGCCGCGGCCTTCGCCGTCACGCCGTCACCGCCCGGTACGGGCACGGCCGGACCTCGATGGTGCCCCGCGCCCCCCACTTCCACGGCCAGGTCTCCCGCATGTCCGTCTCCTTCCGAGCGGTCGTTGGCATTTCCCCTGCATACCGGCTGGGTCAGTCCCGCAGGAGCAGCGCACCGAGCGCTCCACCCACACGGGGGAGGAACCAAGCGGAAGGAGTCGAGCGGAAGGAGCCGCGAGGGACGCACGGCGACGGGGCCCGCCGGAGCGGACAGCAGGGGATCCGGTGCCCTCAGCCGGACACGGACCTGCCGCACTCCGCGCCCTTGAACCCCGTACGCCTCGACTTCACTCGAACAAGTGACGCAGAAACGATCCGGCACTCGTGAACGGGGGTACGACGGCATATCACCCCTGGGCGCGGGCCAACGATGGATCTGGATGACGGTCCGGTGCACGCCGTCATTTCCGTCCGACGCCCCGCCCGAAGCCACAGGCGGCGTCCTGCCCTCCGTCTTCCGGACACCGCTTCCAGGGCGTCCCGCGTTCGGCGAACCGCACGGTACGCGGTGCGGGGCGCCACCCGCCGCGCGGGGCGGCCCGCGCCAGGACGTCTTTTCCGTCGCACGCTTCGACCACAGCCCCAGGAGGACGCGGAGATGACCGCCGACGTGCAGTCCAGGAAGGAAGCCTACAAGCGGGGGGAGGACCAGGGACGCGCCGACGCCCTCGCCGGACGCCCGTACGCCGACCCGCCGCGCGACGGCACACGGGGTGAGAAGGACCAGTACGCGAACGGCTACGACTGGGGGTACGAGCAGGGCCGGGCGCAGAAACTGGACCTCGTGGTGTGGCAGGAAGGCGGCGTCGAGGACGCCCCCGGCGGCCTCGGCACCTCCATCAACATCTGCGTCCGCACGCCGAACTGGAGCGAGACCGTCGACGCCGGCGAACGCGAACACGTCTTCACCGCCCCCACCGGATTCCGCTGGAACGGCGTGGTGGGCGCCCAGTACAAGCGCATGGACCAGACGACAGGCGGCAACCTGCCCCCCGTCCGGGCCGCGGTCAGCGACGACGGGCGCACGCTGACCTTCACCTACCACGTGCACCTGAACACGAACGACGAGGACAAGGACTGCATCGCCTACACCTGCGGCCTCGAAGCCGTCGAGGGCGCAGGTCCCGGCCGCCGCACCGACGGCACCGCCCAGATCGGCACCGCGCCGCCGGCCAAGCTCAAGGCCGAGGTCATCGAGGACGAGGACTGAGAGGGCAGGGGTCGGACACCATGACCACCGTCGTCACCTCCGGCGTCTTCCCGTCCACCAATCCGGCCGTCTCGCCGGTCAACGGCCTGGGCACCGCGGACATCAGGTGGGGCAGCAACAACTCGCAGAGCGGGTACCAGTTCCGTGGCGCCGCCGCGGACGTCCAGCTCGACGGCACCGAGTTCGTCATCGGCACCTTCGTGCACCGCAACGTCCCCACCGTCGTCAACCCGAGCCAGTTCGACGTCCAGCTCACCATCAGCGTCATGTTCGAGGACGGCAGCACGACCGACCTCGGCTTCACCTTCCATCACGACGAAACGCCCAACAACACGGGTAGCAGCCCCGCGGACGACGACCTGGTCGACCTGCAGACCTTCGTCCACCCCCAGCCCCTCACGATCAACGGCAAGCAGTACCGGGCGGTCCTGAGCGGTTTCAAGCGCAACGGCCAGATCGTCCGGCAGTTCCGCAGCCCGGAAGGCGGCATCAACTTCGCCGAAGTCGTCTGCATGTTCACGCTCGACGAGCCCGACGTGATCATCTCCGACCTGCGCTACCTGGGCACCGGCCCGGGCCAGCCCGACGAATACGTCGAGGTCTTCAACCGGGGTGCCGCGCCCCAGGACCTGACCGGATGGGCCGTGGAGAGCAAACCCACCGGGCGCTCCTTCCCCTTCCCCCCGGGGACGGTCATCCAGCCCGGCCAGCGCTACCGGGTCTACACCAACGAGACCCACCAGCAGTTCGGCGGCTTCTCCTTCGGCTCCTCCGGGGAGGTCTGGCGGGACCAGGGCGGCATCGCCCGCCTGGTCGCGGACGACGGCTTCGTCGTGGACCAGCAGCCCTACCTCGACAAGGGGTTCAACAAGACCGGCACGCCGTGAACGGGCCTCGTCGGCCCGTCAGGTACCGGTGCGGCCGCTTCGGCCGCACCGGTGCCTGACGGTATCCGGACGAGGGTGAACGAGATGTCCCACGGTCGAGTACTGATCAGAAACTTGTGGGGGTCTCGTCATCACGGTCGAAGAAAGTGCGTGGCCGCACCGCAGGCAGCAGGCGTCCGGCAGGAAAGGGGTAGTCCGATGAGCCGGACGCAGCGGGGGATCCGGCCTCGGCGCATCAGACAGTCGGCCGAAGGGTGAGCTGGTCCTCGCTGTCCTGGGACAGGGTGTGGCGCAGGACCGGTGTAGGGGAGGCCAGGGAGGCGGCGAAGGCGGCGACGAGGTCGTGCGGGACGCTTGCGGAGAAGGTCGCGGCCCACAGGAAGCCGCCGCCCATCCGGGGTTCGCACCACGCCTGCCAACCGGTCACGTCGGCGTCGGCGTCGGGGTCGAGAACGCGGGGGTCCCCGTCCTGAATGCCCTCCTCGGGAAGGGCGTTCAGGGTCACGCTGGTGGACAGGCGGGGGTCGGACACGACGGTGGGGCTGTCGATGTCGCAAACCCAGCCGTGGCCGGCCAGCGCGTCGAACACCGCCTGCGGTCCGGCGTAGCCGTGCGCGGGGTCCGGGCGGTTCTCGGTGGAACTTCATCGGCCGGTCCCACGAGGACATCGTGCGGGCCCGCGAGGACTGGGAGAACGGCTCCCGCTTCGGCACGGTGCACGGCTACGACGGTTCCCCACTGCCCGCCCCCACACTGCCCTCCGTGCCCCTGAAGCCGCGCAGGAACCGCACCGACCTGGGGCGATGCCCCGGGGTGAACACGGACGTCCGCGTCGCCCCTCCCGCTGCCATCACCTCTGACGCGGGCGGGGCGGGGGACCCGAGGAGGGTGCGGACCCGTGCCTCGGCGATTCGAACGACGTACAGCCCCTTCGCGCCGGCCCCGCCGGAACGGCACTCCCAGGCGGTCCTCGGGTGCCTGCGCGACGGCGATGCCGTACGCGCGAACGGTGCGGTCACCGGTCGTGGGTCTTCACTTCTCAACGGGGGTCAGGAACGGTTCAGCAGGGACTGCGCAATGGCGATGGAAGACGGTGCGAGCGTGGTCACGCCGTCGTCGATGTCCCACAGCGAGTTCTGCAGCAGCCGTCCCAGCGTCCAGCCGGTCGCACGGGCGCGGTCCAGGTCGAGGACCTCGGTGAGCAGGTCGAAGCGGCGCCGCACCACGCGCGAAGGGTCGCCCTTCGCGACGACGTCGTCCCATCGGCTGTCCAAGGCCGGCCACAGGTCGAAGCCGGGGTCTCCGGCGAGAGGTTCGGGATCGATGGCGAGCCACGGCTCGCGCTCCGCGGCGAGGACGTTGTCGTAGTGCAGGTCCCAGTGCAGCATGCGGTCGCCGGGTTCGTTGACCAGTTCGGCCACGGCCGACGCCCAGCCGCGCAGGAGTTGCCGGTCTGCGGGGTCGGTCAGAGCCGTGACCGCGTGCGGAACCCGCTGCAGCATCTCGGTGGCGATGTCACCGAGGGTCCGCAGTTCCCGCGGCGCGGGGACGCGGACCAACCGCGCCTGGAGCCGGGCGAGGATGGTCATCGCGACGTCGTCGTCCTCGATCGAGGTCAGTGTGCGGGCACCGTCCAGCCGCTCCAACAGCATGGCGCTGCTCTCGGGATCGTGGTCGAGCAGCCGCACCATCCCCTCACCGTTCCATCTGCGCAGCCCGATGAGCGCGGCGGTGGTCTCCTGCCTGGGCATCTGGAGTTTGAGGACCGCGCGCGTGCCGTCTTCGCGCAGCACCGGCAGTACCAGCGAGGCTTCCCCGGCTCCGGCCTCGCCGTCCCGTTTCAGCTCCCAGCGTTCCAGGAGGTCTGCCGCGAGCGCGGGCAGTGCGGCGATCCAGGCCCTGCCTTCCGTCCCGAAGGTTCTGGCGTATGACGCCGCCAGGGGCGTGGGGACCTCGACCGCTCTCGCCGTGCTCATATCGGGTCTCCTTCAACGGCCGTATCGACTGGGGGAAAGTGGGCGGCCTCGCCGGCTGCGGACGGCCGAGGTGCCGTTGCGGCCGTTCACCACCGTTGTTCCGCACCAGCTCATCACAGGCCAGCGGGGCGATGTCCTACTGGGGCGGAGCGACACCGTGCCGGACGACCGGGCGCGGTTGCGCAGCGACCGGGTGCTGGTCCGGGGTGAGCGGGTGACGCGGGCCGCTCCGGTGTGGTTCGTGTACAGCGCGGTGGGGCTGCGGCGGATGGTGAGGGAGGCGGGGTGCGGCCGGGTGGAGGTGTCCGGTGGGTTCGACGGCCGCCCTCACGGCGAGGACGCCGAGCGACCGGCACCGCGGGCGGTCCGGAAGGAGTGACGCTCGATCAAGCAGGGTCTCGACGTCTCCGGCGGGTGCCTGGTACAGGTGCGGAACGTCAGCGGCCCAAGTGCCGTGCACGACGGGGCCGATCAGGTCCGGGTCGGTGAGCCCACCGACGCGCGCCATGCCGGTAGGGACGATGACGTGCTCTGTCGCGCCCGAGGGAAGGGCGGCGGACTCCTGCGCCGCTCCGGAGCGATGCGAATCCGGTAGATCCCCGTGACGGAGGCATCGGCCTCGAACCGCGTCACCACCGACTACGGAACAGACCCACACGTTTTACGGTCCCCGTGGTGACAACCTGTCGGCCATGGTTCCCGCGGGAGGCCGGTTCGGCGCCAGCGGTGTCGGGAGTGCCGTCTCCGTCAGCGTCACCACTGCTGCGGCCGTGGTACGTCCAGAGCTCCCGTGGAGGTGCCCGGGCGATGGGGTCGCCGTGTGGGGGTGCTGGTCGTCGAACCGGTGGGCCCTCCCCCAGCGGCCGGGGGCGCCCCACCGCGGTGGCGGGTTCGTCACGGCTGCGGGACCCGCCACGAGGGCGGGGCCCGCAGCCGGTTGTTCGCCGGGCAGGGGTCAGCCGCTGACCGTGATGTTCGAGCTTCCGCTGCTCTGGTAGCCCTCCGTGGCCATGATCATGTAGTACCTGAACTGGCCCAGGTTCATGCCCGCGCGCGCCCAGGCGTCGAAGTGGTTGCCGGTGGTGATGGTGCCGGAGCCGCTGGTCACCTTCGACTGCCGGACGCTCCAGTACTGGTCGAAGGTGCGGGTGCCCTCGACGGAGGGGGCGTTGTACCGCGTCGTCTTGTAGATGTCGTACGTGCCGCCGTCGCTGTAAACGGTGCCCTTGTACTGGCCGGTGGGCCGGTAGCTGCCCCAGTTGTCGACGATGTAGTACTCCACCAGCGGGTTCGACGTCCAGCCGTAGAGGCAGCCGTAGCCGTTGCCCGACGGGTTGAAGTAGCCGGTGTAGCGGACCGTCCTGCGTCCGCCGGTGCTCCAGCCCTTGCCGGCGACGAAGTTGCCGCAGTTGGTCCACCGGGTGCTGTAGCTGCCGCCGCCGTTGAGCGTCATGGAGACGGAGCCGCCGCCGTCGGTCCAGAACGAGTAGTACATGCCGTCGTAGCCGGTCTGGTTGGTGGTGATGGTGGTGGCGGCGTGGGCGGTGCCGGGCAGCAGCAGTCCGGACGCGGTGGCGAGCGCGACGGTGCCCGCGCCGCCGAGGAAGCCTCGTCGGCTCAAGCCGCTGGGGGGAGTGGGGTTCTGCTGAATCTGGTCCCGCTGCATGCGTCCTCCCGATGAAGGCTGGTGGGGGGGCGGGCGGCTTCTGCTGCCCGCGGTCCTGCGTGGAACACGGCGGGGGGCTCCCGTCGCCGTGCCGCAACGACCGACCGCCGTCCCCGCTGCCATGGCGCGAAGGGAACGACGGTCTCCTGTCGTTCGGTGGCCACAGTTTTCGAAAAGTGCCATGTTCCTGTCAATGGTTTCGACAGTCTTTCGGAAATGTTTCCTTCGCCTGAAGAAGGCGTAACGAGTACGCCTTCGCTGGTCAAGCCATCTCTCACGCGAACCGTCGCGAGGGCTGGAATGAGATCGGGAAGGGACGTAACGCAAGCGTGTGCGCGACTTTCGAAACTTTCGATCGGGTGTGGAGACGACTGCGGCGGCCCCCACCGGACACGCCACCTTCTCCCTGCCGCAGCAGGTCCGACCTCGCTCCACCGCGTCCGGACGGCATCCCCCCGGCCTTCGCCGCACCGCCGCCGACCCCCGCGACGGTCGCTTCGCGGTGGCCTGGTTGGTGCCGGAGGTGAGGTCGACCACGTTGCGGCGCGACAACGGCCACGCCAGGAACGGCACCGACGAGGCCGTCGCCGTCGTCCCGCCTCTCGGCGGCACAACATGGAGCATCGACTTCGGCGCCCACCTCGCCGCGACTCTCCCGGCCCCTGGCGGCTACCTCACCCCGCCCTCAACAGCCCTACCCGCTCCCGCCCTCGACGGCCGCCGGCCCCGTCGAAGGCCCGACCAGCCGGGTACAGGGCGGGCCGAGCCGAGGTACCGGCATCCGGCAGACCAGCAGCGCCCATCCACCTGACGTACCATCAGGTCGAGCGTCACATGAGCGTCGAGGCGTTGCACTCCCGCCCATGCGAGGTCGGGCCTCGCATCCGCGCTCTCGCACGAGCCTGGGAAACAGCAGATCAGCAGCGCTGCCCGACACCTCGACACGGCCCACGTCACGCACCCACGAAAACATCGGATGCCCACTTTCCGCCCGTGTGCCCGCACAATCACCGAGGCCGTCGTACCGATCTCGACATCCGGTAGGGCGGCCCAGCGCTTGCGCAGGTTGTGCGAGCCGGGACGAACACGGTCCGCACACTCCCGACCGCCTGCCCCCTCCCGGACCGTCGCAGATCACCCGCCGACACCACGACCTCGTTCTGCAACGATCGGTAGGTGGAGGGGCACGCCGGTGGTCCGCTACCCGCCCCGGCGCTTCCGGACGTCCCGCTGAGACGGCGGGGGAACAGACGGGGAAACAGGACCTGGGCCCTTTTCCGCCCTCGGTCTGAGCCGGTCGGACGGAGGGTGGGGACGGCTCGGACGAGGCGGCTCGTGGTCCGGTCAGTTCTCGGTGGTGAGCGCCTCGGGGACGGGCCAGAAGAAGCTCTCCAGCAGGTCGTGCAGCCGGAGCCGCTCGGGATCGATGCCGTCGCGGCCGTAGGCGTCCAGGAACCTGTCCGCCGAGGCGGGACCGAACTGGGGGTTCATCGGGCTGCGCAGGCTGCGCACCATGTCCGCCAGGTCGGAGTGCGGATCCGCGAGGCCGGCCCGGCCGACGTCCACGAACGCCGCATCGGATCCCGCGACCAGCACGTTGGGCAGGCAGAAGTCGCCATGGGACACCACGAGCCGCCCGTCGCCGAGGGCGGCGACCGCGCCCTCCAGCTTTCCCAGGACCGTCCGGGCCGCAGGGCCCCTCTTGCCAGCGATGGCCCACGACCGGTCGACCAGCCCGGAGGCCACCCGCGCCCGGGCCTCCACGAGCACGGTCGAGGCGGAGCGGTCGAAGGGGGCCTCGTCCACGGGCGTGGCGTGCAGTTCGCGGGCGGCGCCGGCGAGGAGGTCGACCACGGCGTTTCGTTCCCCGGCGGACCAGGAATCGGAGGCCGGGCGACCGGGCAGCGCCCGCGTCGCGAGCCAGGACTCTCCCTCGTCCACCCCGGTGCCCAGCACCTCGGGCACCGGCACACCCAGCCGCCCCAGCCATGCGAGACGGGCGGCCTCGGCCGCGAGGTCGTCGACGAGGTGGCGGGCCCGTTCATCGACCAGCTTGACGAAGGCGACCGGATGCCCCTCCGCGTCGAGCACCCGCAAGACCCGCGCACCCGACAGCCCGAGGCCGACCACCTCCTGCCGGACCGCACCCCACACTGGATCGAGAAGCCCCGTCACGTCCTCCACCCACCGGACTCTACGAGCACCGGCCCGACCCTGAGGGGCCCTTCATGCGTTCCCCTTCGCCAGGCCGCGACTCTGGCATCAGGGACACCACGCATCCCGGTACGGCTCACCGCGCGTCTGCGACCGGGCCGCGGCGAAACCGCCGGCCGTCCCCGACCTCGACGGCGCTCAGCCCACGCGCGACCGGCGGGTTCTGGCCCGCCGACTCCGTCGAGCCTGCCGGCAGACCGTCATGAAATGTTGAAGTCAGAAAAATTCACGCCAACTTTACTTTACTTTTCAGGCTTCCTCCACTTGGAAACATCCCGTTAACACGGCAAGCGGCTTTGCCGAGTTAAGGTTTTCTTGACCTGCCGTTGACCGATCTTTGGTGAACGTAAAGGGCGGTGGACTGTCTTGAGGGGAGAGGGTGCTGCGAGGTGCGACGTCCCGGGTAGCGGTCTTGCTCCCGCCCCCGTCCCACCCTGCGGTTCCTCCCCCCTCACTGGGCCGTCCGCGCCCACGCGTGCAGCGCGTCAGGTCGAAGCCCACATCCAGCGCACTGAAACCAGTCATCTGGACAGGTACTGCGCCGACGAGCCCCTCACCCGACAGGGCTCCGCCGCCTTCCGGGACCCCACCGGTCGCCGGGACACCGGCCGTCGGCACGGTGCCGTCGGGTGCGTCCGCGAAGCACCGGACCGCCTCCGATGGCAGACACCCGAGTCATGTCCGGACCGCCCCGGTGGCGAACACCCGAGCCACGTGCGGGCCGGCCATGCGTATCACGGCACGTCGGGATGGGTGTCAGCCCACCCGCCGGCCGTTCCCCGGGTGTTCCGCTGCTGAGCAGTAGCCCCCACCCTGCCCTGTAAGTCCGACGCGCACCCCACGGCGCGCCAGGAGGAGACACCACACCATGCAGCCCCTCATCGACAACGCCCGAATGTTCGGACAACGCCCTGAGGAGTTCGCCCACCTCGCCGAGGGCCAGTCACCGGAAGTCCTGTTCATCACCTGCTCCGACTCCCGGGTCGTACCGGCCCTGATCACGGGCGCCAAGCCCGGCGAGCTCTTCGAGCTGCGCACCGCGGGCAACATCGTCCCGCCGTACGGCTCCGTCTCGCCCGCCGGTGAGAAGGCCACGATCGAGTACGCCGTACGGGTGCTCGGCGTCAAGCACGTCGTGGTGTGCGGCCACTCCCACTGCGGCGCGGTCGGCGCCGTGGTGCGCCGTGACGACCTGTCCACCGTCCCGGCCGTGCGCGACTGGCTCGCGCACGCCGCGGACGAGCCGAAGTGCTCCGACAGACACGATCCGACGGTCGCCGAGGCCGTGCAGAACCACGTGCTGGCGCAGTTGGAGCGGTTGCGCTCCTACCCGTGCGTCGAGCAGGGCCTCAAGGCGGGTGGACTCCACCTGCACGGTTGGTACTACGAGGTCCACACCGGGATCGTGCGGGAACACCGCACGGAGTCCGGCTCGTTCGAGGCGCTGCAGGGGAGCTGGTGACCGTGCTGTCCAAGTTCCCCCACTTACGGCAGGACTTCCTCGCCTCCATCGTCGTCTTCCTGGTCGCCGTGCCGCTGTGCGTCGGCGTGGCGGTCGCTTCCGGCGTCCCGGCGGAGCTCGGACTCGTCACCGGCATCGTGGGCGGCATCCTCACCGGCCTCATGCCCGGCAGCAGCCTCCAGGTGTCGGGTCCGGCCGCGGGTCTGACCGTGATCGTCTTCGAGGCCGTCAGCGAGTTCGGCGTGGGCACGCTCGGCGTGATCGTGCTGGTCGCCGGGGTGCTCCAGCTCGCCATGGGCTTCCTCAAGGTGGGCCGCTGGTTCCGGGCGATCTCCGTCTCGGTCGTCGAGGGCATGCTCTGCGGCATCGGCCTGGTGATCATCGCCGGGCAGGTCTACGCGGCGGCGGGCCTGAAGGCCCCGGAGACCGGCGTCGGCAAGATCACGGGCCTGCCCGGAGCGTTCGCCGACGCGCTCGGCAGCACCGAGGCCCTGGCCTCGCTCGCGATCGGCGCGGGCACCATCGCCGTCGTCGTGCTGTGGAAGAAGCTGCCGAAGGCGGCGCAGTCCGTGCCGGGTGCCCTCGCCGCGGTCGTCCTGGCGACGGTCGCCACCCTCGCCCTGAGCCTGCCGGTCGCCACGGTGGAGGTGGAGGGTCTGCTCGGCGTCATCCAGCCGCCCGGGGCCGACGCCTTCGGCGAACTGGCCACCCCGGCCATCTGGGGCACCATCGTCGCCTTCGCGCTGATCGCCTCGGCCGAGTCGCTGTTCAGCGCGGCGGCCGTGGACCGGCTGCACGACGGTCCGCGCACGCAGTACGACAAGGAGATGGTCGCCCAGGGCGCGGGCAACACCGTGTGCGGTCTGCTCGGTGCGCTGCCGATGACCGCGGTGATCGTCCGCAGTTCGGCCAACGTCAGCGCGGGCGCGAAGACCAAGGCGTCGCGGGTGCTGCACGGTGTGTGGCTGCTGCTGTTCGCCGCCGCGATGCCGGCCGCCCTGGCCCTGATCCCGCTTCCCGCCCTCGCCGGCATCCTGGTGCACGCGGGCTGGAAGCTGATCCCCTTCCGCCAGATCGCGGCGCTGTGGCGGGGATACAAGGGCGAGGCGCTCATCCTGGTCGTCACCGCCGTGTCGATCGTCGCGGTCAACATGTTCGAGGGGGTGCTCATCGGCCTCGCGCTGGCCGTGGTCAAGGCCGCCTGGGACGCCTCGCACATCAAGCTGGAGGTCGTCGACAAGGGCACCGGCCCCCTCCAGGTCCACCTGACGGGCAACGCGACCTTCCTGCGGCTGCCGAAGATCCTCGACAGCCTGGAGAACCTGCCGCCGGACCGGCGCGCGGAGCTGGATCTGTCCGGCCTGCACCACCTCGACCACGCCTGCCGCACGGCCTTGGAGAACTGGGCCCAGCGGCACAGCGCGGTCGGTGCGCAACCGGTGGAGGCCACCGAACCGCTGAAGCCCGCTGCCGAGAAGGCCACGGCGAACGTCTGACGACGCCCAGCGGCCGGGCGGTACGCGCCTCCTCGTACCGCCCGGCCCGCCTGTCCGCGCCGGCGGAAGCGGCGTGGGCCGCCTCCGGCACGACGGTGCCCGGCGACCCGGCGGCGACCCGGACGTACGCGGCGCGCGATCGGTCGTTCGTCCTCCGGGCGAACCACGGCCCCTGGCCGTGCCGTGGCCCCGAGCAGCGGCACCCGGTCGTTCACCGGCCGCACCCCCGCCCCGTCGGGCGGGGCCGGCGGCCCCTCCGGCGGCGACCGCGCCTGCGCGGCCGGGAACCCCCGCGGCCCCTCCTCGCTCGCGGCGAAGTCCCGGTGACCGCAGGCGCCCCGGATCGCCCACGCGTGTTCGCGCGCCGTCCGCGAGCGCGTCCCGTACCCGGTGGAGTGCTCGTCACCGCGCCGGAACCGAGGTCGACGAGTTTCCGCCGGTCCCCGTTCCGGTACGTTCCGAGGGCCGGCCCCGGGGGAACACACGGCGGGTTCGGCCGTTCGGGACCCCCTCCCCCTGCCCGGACGCTAACCTCCGGCGCATGTCCCCCAGTTCAGGGAAACGACGCGTGGCCCCAACGGCGGCCCTGCTCACGATGCTGGTCCTGCTGGTCGGCTGCTCCTCTTCCGGTCCCCCGCCCCCGGAGTCATCGTCCCCTGCCCCGTCTCCCGGCCCGAGCGATCTGACGCAAGCCCTGAGCAGGTACGCCCTGTCCTCGTGCGCCCTGCTCAGCGACGAGGAGCGCGCCGCCTACGGGATCGAGCTGCCCGGTCGCGAGATCGACCTGTCCGAGGGCCCTGCCGAGTCGTGCTACTGGCTGGTCTCCACAGGTGTCCAGGTGAGTTGGATTCCGTATCCCCGTGACGCGGCGCGGAAGGGGAAGGCGAACGAGCCGGGCGCTCGGCGGATCGAGGTGGCCGGCTACTCCGCCGTCCAGACCGCCGACGAGGAGTCCTGCTACCAGAACGTCACCGTCGGTTCCGACGAGGACTTCATCGTCGCCGGCTCCAGCGGCTCCTTCAGCACCGTGGTCAGGCGGACCGCGTCCCGCGCCCCCGAGGACGTCTGCGGGATCGCCACCGCGTTCAGCAAGCTGATCGTCTCCAAGCTCCAACGGCTCGACCCGTCGACCTGATCGGGAAGGGGGCGCCCCTCTCGTCCTGCCGGAGTTCCCGGCGCACCGGGGTGGGGCTGTGTCCTGACGGTGGGGCCGCTCGGTCGTCGATCCCTGCCCCCTGGCCCCGGACACACGAGACGCCGGCTCTCGAGGGCCCGCGAACGGGCATCTCGTGGTCGTGAAGCGCTGCCCGCCGGCGTCCGGGGCGGACGCGGTCGCGCCGTACCGGGTGCGCCCCGAAGCGACGACCGGGTCGGCCGCCTGACCCGGGGTCGGCCCGGAG
Source organism: Streptomyces sp. NPDC045287 (assembly GCF_056432325.1). Classification (NCBI taxonomy): domain Bacteria; kingdom Bacillati; phylum Actinomycetota; class Actinomycetes; order Kitasatosporales; family Streptomycetaceae; genus Streptomyces; species Streptomyces sp. NPDC045287. The sequence continues at coordinate 380,569 of NZ_JBWKJG010000002.1, read as the reverse complement.
GCGTCGCGGAACCGGGCCCGGGCGACCGAGCGGGGCTCGCCGCCCGGGTACGCGGGGTTCCCCGGGACGCGGACGGCCCTACGGCGTCTCGGGTCCCCGCCGATCCGGCTGCGGCTGTGGCGTGGCCGTACAGGAGGCACCGGGCCACCATCGCGGGCCCGGCCGCCGCGAAGGCCGTCGAGCACGCGCGGGCCGACCTGGTCACCGAGGCGCCCCGCCCACCGTCGCGTAGTGCCGCGGCAGCCCCCGCTCCGCCCCGGAGAGGAGGGCCGAGCTCTCGACCGGCACTTAATGAAAGACGAAAGTTAAGTGGTGACAGATCCCTTGACCACCCATGTCGTTACGGGCAAGGTTTCGGAGAGCGCTCTCCCGCCTCGTTCCCCTTCCCCTTCCCAAGGAGCCCCCCATGCCCTCAGCCGGCATACCGTCCGTGGCGCCACCGGCACCCCGCAGACCCGTGCGCCGGGGTGTCGTCGGCGCGCTGGTCGCCGCTCTCGCCGCCACCCTCCTCGCCTTCGCCCCCGCCCAGGAGGCCGAGGCCGCGCCCGTACTGCTGTCCCAGGGCAAGCCGGTCACCGCCTCCAGCCAGGAGCACGGCGGCACCCCGGCCGCCGACGCCGTCGACGGCAACGCCGGCACCCGCTGGTCCAGCGCCCACTCCGACCCGCAGTGGATCCGCGTCGACCTCGGCGCGACCGCCCGGGTGAGCCAGGTCGTCCTGGACTGGGAGGCGGCGTACGGCAAGGGCTACCGCGTCGAGCTCTCCACCAACGGCTCCGACTGGTCGACGGCCTACCAGACCACCACCGGCGACGGCGGCGCGGACACCATCGCCGTGGCGGGCGAGGCCCGTTACCTACGGATGTACGGCACCGCCCGCGGCACCCAGTACGGCTATTCGCTCTGGGAGTTCAAGGTGTACGGCGAGAGCGGCACCGGAGGCCCGCAACTGCCCGGCGGGGGCGACCTCGGCCCGAACGTGCACGTCTTCGACCCTTCGACGCCGGGCATCCAGGCCAAGCTGGACGAGGTGTTCCGGCAGCAGGAGTCCGCGCAGTTCGGCAGCGGCCGGCACGCGTTCCTCTTCAAGCCGGGCACGTACAACGGCCTCAACGCGCAGATAGGCTTCTACACCCAGATCGCGGGGCTCGGCCTGCGGCCCGGCGACACGACCATCAACGGCGACGTGACGGTCGACGCGGGCTGGTTCAACGGCAACGCCACGCAGAACTTCTGGCGGGCAGCGGAGAACCTGGCGCTGAACCCGGTGAGCGGCACCAACCGGTGGGCCGTCTCGCAGGCCGCGTCCTTCCGCCGCATGCACGTCAAGGGCGGGCTGAACCTCGCGCCGAACGGCTACGGCTGGGCCAGCGGCGGCTACATCGCCGACTCGAAGATCGACGGCCAGGTCGGCAACTACTCGCAGCAGCAGTGGTACACCCGCGACAGCGCCATCGGCGGCTGGTCCAACTCCGTGTGGAACCAGGTCTTCTCCGGCGTCGAGGGCGCCCCGGCGACCAGCTTCCCCGAGCCCCGCTACACCACCCTGAACACCACCCCCATCTCCCGCGAGAAGCCGTTCCTCTACCTGGACGGCGGCGAGTACAAGGTCTTCGCGCCGGCCAAGCGCACCAACGCGCGCGGCACCACCTGGGCGAACGGCGCCCCGCAGGGCGAGTCGATCCCGCTGAGCCGGTTCTACGTCGTCAAGCCGGGCACGACCGCGGCCACGATGAACGCCGCACTCGCCCAGGGGCTGCACCTGCTGTTCACCCCGGGCGTCTACCACGTGGACCGGACCATCAACGTCGACCGGGCGAACACCATCGTCCTGGGCCTCGGCCTGGCCACGATCATCCCCGACAACGGGGTGACCGCGATGAGGGTCGCCGACGTCGACGGCGTGCGGCTGGCCGGTTTCCTCATCGACGCCGGCCCGGTCAACTCCCCGACGCTGCTGGAGGTCGGCCCGCAGGGAGCCTCCGCCGACCACGCCGCCAACCCCACCACCGTCCAGGACGTCTACCTCCGCATCGGCGGCGCCGGCGCGGGCAGGGCCACCACCAGCATGGTCGTCAACAGCGACGACACGATCATCGACCACACCTGGGTGTGGCGCGCCGACCACGGCGAGGGCGTCGGCTGGGAGACCAACCGCGCCGACTACGGCGTCCGCGTCAACGGCGACGACGTGCTGGCCACCGGCCTGTTCGTCGAGCACTTCAACAAGTACGACGTCGAGTGGTACGGCGAGCGCGGCCGCACGATCTTCTACCAGAACGAGAAGGCGTACGACGCACCCAACCAGGCCGCCATCCAGAACGGTTCCACCCAGGGGTACGCCGCCTACCAGGTCGACGACTCGGTCGACACCCACGAGGCGTGGGGCCTGGGCAGCTACTGCAACTACAACGTGGACCCGTCCATCCGCCAGCACCACGGCTTCAAGACCCCGGTCAAGCCGGGCGTGAGGTTCCACAGCCTGCTGGTGGTGTCCCTCGGCGGGATGGGCCACTACAACCACGTCATCAACGACACCGGAGCGTCCACGGTCCCCGCCGGAACCTCGACCGTGCCGTCCACCCTCGTGTCCTTCCCCTGACGCTCCGTCCGCCGGCGGGCCGGACGGTCCGGCGTCCCGGCGGTGACTCCCCTCCGAGCCGGGTGGCATCCCCGGGGCCCGGCCCGGAGGGGCCGCTCCCCCGGCCGAGGCCCGGTGCCCGGACCGGGCGCGTCCCCCACCCCCGTGGTGCCCGTGGGCGACCGGCCGTCCCGAACCGGGCGGCAGGCCGCGGCCACGCGCCGAACGGGGGGCGGGGAACCCCTGGAGAGCGCTCCCCCCGCCCAGCACTCCCACCCGCGAGGAGCAGATGTGACCAGACCCCCCTCCCCACCCGCACCGGCCCACCGCCGCACCGGCCTGCCCCTGCTGGCCCTCGGCGCGCTGGTGGCGTCGTCGCTCGGCCTCGCCGCCCCGCCCGCCCGGGCGGCGGACACCCTGCTGTCGCAGGGCAGGCCCGCCACCGCCTCGTCACAGGAGGGCGACGCGTACGCCGCGTCGGCGGCCGTCGACGGCGACCTCACGGGCACCCGCTGGGCCAGCCGGTGGAGCGACCCGCAGTGGTTGCAGGTCGACCTCGGCCGTGTCGCGAACCTCAGCCGCGCCGTGCTGACGTGGGAAGCCGCGTACGGCAGGAGCTACCAGGTCCAGGCGTCCGACAACGGCACGGACTGGCGGACGCTGAGGGCCGTGACCGGCGGCGACGGCGGCACGGACGACCTCGCCCTCTCCGGTTCCGGCCGTTACGTGCGCGTGCTGGGAACGGAACGGTCCGGGGGCTACGGCTACTCCCTGTGGGAGTTCCAGGTCTACGGGAACACGGACGGCACCGTCCCGCCCCCCGTGGGAGGACCGGTCCGGGTGACCGGCTCCCAGGGGGACTGGCGGCTCACCGTCGCCGGGCAGCCGTACACGGTCAAGGGGCTGACCTGGGGTCCGGCCATCGCCGACGCGCCCCGGTACATGCCGGACGTGAAGTCCATGGGCGCCAACACGATCCGCACCTGGGGCACGGACGGCTCCACCAAGCCGCTGCTGGACGCGGCGGCGGCGAACGGCATCCGGGTGATCAACGGCTTCTGGCTCCAGCCGGGCGGCGGCCCGGGCAGCGGCGGCTGCGTGAACTACGTGACCGACTCGGCGTACAAGAGCACCGCGCTGACGGAGTTCGCGAAGTGGGTGGAGACCTACAAGTCGCACCCGGCCACGCTGATGTGGAACGTCGGCAACGAATCGGTGCTCGGCCTGCAGAACTGTTACAGCGGCACCGAGCTGGAGGCCCAGCGCAACGCCTACGCCTCCTTCGTCAACGACGTCGCCGAGCGGATCCACTCCATCGACCCGGACCACCCCGTCACCTCGACCGACGCCTGGACCGGCGCCTGGCCGTACTACGAGCGCAACGCCCCGGACCTCGACCTGTACGCCGTGAACTCCTACGGCGGCGTCTGCGGCGTCCAGGAGGACTGGCGGCAGGGCGGGTACACCAAGCCCTACCTCATCACCGAGGGCGGCCCCGCCGGTGAGTGGGAGGTCCCCGACGACGCCAACGGCGTCCCCGACGAACCGACCGACGTGCAGAAGGCCGACGGCTACGCCAAGGCGTGGGACTGCGTCACCGGCCACCGGGGCGTGGCGCTCGGTGCCACCCTCTTCCACTACGGCATCGAGCACGACTTCGGCGGCGTCTGGTTCAACCTCCTGCCCGACGGCCTCAAGCGCCTGTCGTACTACGCCGTCAAGAAGGCGTACGCCGGGTCGACCGGCGGCGACAACACGCCCCCGGTCATCACGAACATGGCCGTCACCCCCGCCTCCTCGGCCCCCGCGGGCGGTGAGTTCACCGTGCGTGCCGACGTGCGTGACCCGGACGGTGACCCGGTCGCGTACAAGGTCTTCCTCAGCGGCACCTACGCGAGCGGCGACAAGCGCCTCGTCGAGGCCCGGTGGCGGCCCACCGGCAACGGCACCTTCGCCGTCACCGCGCCCGAGAAGCCGGGCGTGTGGAAGGTGTACGTCCGGGCCGAGGACGGCCGCGGGAACGCCGGCATCGAGACCAGGTCGGTCCGGGTCGTCGCCCCGCCGGTCTCCGGGACCAACGTGGCGCTGAACAAGCCGACCACCGCCTCCTCCTTCCAGGCGTCGTACGGCGACTGCCCCTGCGAGCCCGCCAAGGCGACGGACGGCAGGGCCGACACGCGCTGGGCCAGCGACTGGAGCGATCCGCAGTGGATCCGCGTCGACCTCGGCGCCCCCACCACCCTCCGCACGCTCCAACTGGTCTGGGACCCGGCCTACGCCAAGTCCTACGAGGTCCAGCTGTCCGACGACGGAAACGCCTGGCGCACGGTCCACACGACGACCACCGGCAACGGCGACGTCGACACCATCGACGTCGCGGCGACCGCGCGGTACGTCCGGCTCCACCTGACGGCCCGTGGGACGGGCTGGGGTTACTCGCTCCACGAGTTCGGCGTCTACAGCTGACAGCCGCACCGGGACTCCGGCAGGGGGCGCCGCCCAACCCCCTGCCGGGTCACCGCCACCCGTCCGCGGGCCGGGGGCCCTCCGCGAGGCGGCGCGGCACGGCCGGGAGCCTCCATGGGGGTGGGGTCCCGCGCCCCGCGCCACCGGCCGGAGGAGGAGCGCGCCCGGTCCACGGAGCGGGGGCCGCACCGGCTCGGCGGGGAGATCGGCGGGAGCTCCGGGGGGTGGCGGCCGAACGGCAGGCGATCGCCGGCCGGGGTCCTCACCGCGCCGCCCGTTCCCGCAGACTCGCCTGCCACGCGGGGCCGCGCTCCTGCGGGTCCGCCTCGGCGCGCCGGCCGCCGCGGGCGAAGAAGGCGGTGAGCGGCAGGACCGCGGCTCCGACCGTGACGGCGTCCGGGCCGAGGGTGCCCAGGTCGATCTCCACGCGGTCGGCCGGGTACGTCAGCGCGTACGAAGCGGCGTGGGTCCTCACGGAGTCGAGGAAGCGCCGGCCGAGCTGGAGGCCCGCCCAGCCGCCGACCAGGATCCGTTCGGGCTGGAACAGGTTGATCAGGGCGGAGAAGCCGGCGCCGAGGTACTCGGCGGTCTCCTCCAGGACGGCCAGAGCGGTCGCATCGGCCGGTGGCGTCGTTCCGTCGGCTCCGGGGGCGGGGTGGGCGGCGGCGAGCATGGCCGTCAGCGCGGTCTCCTCGTCCGCGCCGGCCGGTGGCCGCCCGCCCGCCTCGGACCAGCGCTCCAAGAGCGCTTCCGCCCCGGCGTACGCCTCCAGGCAGCCCCGGGCGCCGCAGCGGCAGCGGCGGCCCCGGACCCGTACGGTCAGGTGCCCCCACTCCACGGCCCGGCCGGAGCGCATGTCGTCGGTGACGACGCACGCGCCGACACCGGAGCCGAAGAGGACCACCACCGCGTTCTGCGCGCCCCGTCCGGCACCGAACCACATCTCCGCCTGGCCGAGCGTCTTGGCACCGTTGTCGATGCAGTACGGCACGGTCTCGGGCAGCAGCCGGGACTCGCGCAGCAGCCGCTCCAGCGGGACGGCGTCCCAGCCGATGGTCTGGCCGTGCACCACGGCCCCGCCCTCGGCGCTCCCGGCGACGATGCCCGGCACCCCGATGCCGACGCCCAGCAGCCGTTCCGCCGGGATGCCGGCCCGGCTCAGGACGTCGGGGATGCCCTCGCGCAGGTGGCCGACGACGGCACCGACGTCGTAGCGGTCGACGCGGCGCGGCTCCTCGGTCTCCAACGGCCTCTCCACTCGCGCGAGTTCGGAAAGGGCCAGGTCGAAGAGCTCGATCCGTACGCGCGTCTCACCGATGTCCACGCCGATCAGGTAGCCGCTGTGCGCGCTGACGCGCAGGAGCGTTCGGGGGCGACCGCCGGCCGAGCCGACGCTGCCGGCCTCCTCCACCAGGCCCTCGGCGACCAGCTCGGCCACCACGTTGCTCACCGAGCCCGAGCTCAGGCCGGTGGCCGGGCCGAGCGAGAGGCGACTCAGGGGCCCGTCGAAATACAACCGTTGCAATACCGACGCGCGGTTCTCCCGCCGCAGGTCACGCACAGTACGTCCGCTGCGCACCTTCACCCTGCCCCCTCGTCTCCGTTGTCCTTCCGCAACTTACCTGGGACAGGGCCCTTGACGCACACTTCACTTGAGTATTAACTCACACTCTAAATTAAGCCGTGACGGGTCGTGGGGTCGAACGGGGGACGCCGCTCCGGTCCCCTCCCCGCAGGCGAAGCCCGTCAACTCCCCGGAAGGCCCCTGGAGCCATGCGCAGAATCAGAGCCGCAGCCGTCGGCGCCGTCACCCTCTCGCTCGTCCTCACCGCAGCGGCCTGCGGCGGGGGGTCGTCCGGCTCGGAGGGCTCCAACGAGCGGCCGAAGACGCTCACGTACTGGGCCTCGAACCAGGGCGCCAACCTGGAGGTCGACAAGAAGGTCCTCCAGCCCGAGCTCGACAAGTTCGAGAAGGAGACCGGCATCGAGGTGAAGCTGGAGGTGGTGCCGTGGGGGGACCTCCTCAACCGCATCCTCACCGCGACCACCTCCGGGCAGGGCCCCGACGTCCTCAACATCGGCAACACGTGGAGCGCCTCCCTCCAGTCGAGCGGCGCCCTACTGCCCTGGGACGCGGAGAACTTCGAGGCGATCGGCGGCAGGGACCGGTTCACGGACTCCGCCCTCGGCTCCACCGGCGCCCCGGGCCAGGACCCCGCCGCCGTACCGCTGTACTCCATGACCTACGCGCTCTACTACAACAAGAAGATGTTCGCCGACGCCGGCATCACCAAGCCGCCGGCCACCTGGGCGGAGGTGGTCGAAACGGGGAAGAGGCTGTCCGGGAACGGCACGTGGGGGCTGGGCGCCGAGGGCTCGAACCCCTCCAACAACATCCACCAGGTCTTCGTCCTCGGCAAGCAGCACGGCGCGGACTTCTTCACCCCCGACGGCAAGGCCGACTTCACCTCCGACGGCGCCGTGGCCGCCGTGAAGCAGTACGTCGACCTGATGGCCAAGGACAAGATCATCGCGCCGGGCAACGCGGAGTACGCCCAGAACCAGTCCCTGAGCGACTTCGCCAAGGACAAGACGGCCATGGTCCTGTGGCAGACCGCGTCGGCCACCTTCGCTTCCCAGGGCATGGACGAGGACGAGTGGGGGGTGGCGCCCGCCCCGGTGCGGTCCGGCAAGCCCGGCCCGGGCACCGCCACCAACTCCATGGTCGCCGGCATCAACATGGCCGTCTTCAAGAACACCAAGAACATCGACGGCGCCAAGAAGTTCGTCAAGTTCATGACCAGCGACGAGGAGCAGGTCATCCTCAACAAGGCGTACGGCTCCATCCCGCCGGTCAAGACCGCCCAGCAGGACCCCGCCTTCAGCACCCCGGCCTTCGCCGTCCTGCGCGAGACCCTGGCGACCAGCGCCACCGCACTCCCCCAGGTCCCCGAGGAATCGCAGTTCGAGACCGTCGTCGGCACCGCCGTCAAGGAACTCTTCGCCGACGCCGCCGCGGGCCGGCCGGTGACCACCGATTCGGTACGGGCCAAGCTCGAAAAGGCCCAGCAGCAGATGCCCCGGAAGTGAGCGCGGACACCTCGATGACCCTCACCGCTGCCCCCGGCGCAGACGGGCGGACGGCACGGAAGGCCCCGCCCGGAGCGGCGCCGCGCACGCGCCGCTCCGGGCGGCTGCGCCGCATCGGCCTGCCGTACCTCCTGCTGCTCCCCGCCCTGCTGCTCGAACTCCTGGTCCACCTGGTGCCGATGGTGATCGGCATCGTCGTCAGCTTCAAGGAGCTCACCCAGTTCCACATCCGCGACTGGGGCGCCGCTCCCTGGGCCGGGTTCGACAACTACTCCCTCGCGGTCGACTTCAACGCCCCCGTGGGCGAGGCGCTGCTGAAGTCCTTCACCACCACGTGCCTGTTCACCCTGTTCTCGGTCGGGTCGTGCTGGTTGCTCGGGACGGCCGCCGCCCTCTTCCTACAGGAGGACTTCCGCGGCCGGGGCTTCCTGCGCACGCTCTTCCTCGTCCCGTACGCCCTGCCCGTCTACGCCGCCGTCATCACCTGGGCGTTCATGTTCCAGCGCGACAACGGGCTGGTCAACCACGTCCTGCACGACCAGCTCGGCCTCACCGACAGCCCGCCGTTCTGGCTGATCGGCGACAACAGCTTCGTCACCCTGCTCGTGGTGTCGGTGTGGAAGGGCTGGCCCTTCGCCTTCCTGATCATCATGGCCGGGCTGCAGAACATCCCCCGGGAGGTCTACGAAGCCGCCGCCCTCGACGGGGCCGGGACCTGGCAGCAGATCCGCCGCATCACCCTGCCGGCGCTGCGCCCGGTCAACCAGGTCCTCGTGCTGGTGCTGTTCCTGTGGACCTTCAACGACTTCAACACCCCCTTCGTCCTCTTCGGCAAGGCGGCGCCGGAGTCCGCGGACCTCGTCTCCCTGCACATCTACCAGTCCTCGTTCCAGACCTGGAACTTCGGAGCGGGCTCCGCCATGTCGGTCCTCCTGCTGCTGTTCCTGCTCGTGGTGACGGGCGCCTACCTCCTGATCACCTCCCGTGGAAGGAAGGCCACCGATGCCTAGTCGGTCCCGGCGCCGGGTCCGCTCCCCGATGGCCGCCCCGCGCTCCTTCCTGTGGAGCCGGCGGATCTTCCTGACGCTCCTCACCGCCTTCGTGCTGCTGCCGGTGTACGTCATGGCCTCCAGCTCGCTCAAGCCGCTCCAGGACGTGTCGGGCGCGTTCCAGTGGATCCCCTCCGGCCTCACCGTCCGCCCGTACGTCGACATCTGGAAGACCGTTCCGCTGGCCGACTACTTCGTGAACTCCCTGGTCGTGGCCGGGGCGGCGACCGTCTGCTCCGTCACGATCGCCGTGTTCGCGGCCTACGCGGTCAGCCGCTACTCCTTCCGCGGCAAGCGGGTCTTCACGGTCACGGTGCTCTCGACGCAGATGTTCCCCGGCATCCTGTTCCTGCTGCCGCTGTTCCTCATCTACGTCAACATCGGCAACGCCACCGGCATCGCCCTCTTCGGCTCCCGCGGCGGCCTGATCCTCACCTACCTCACCTTCTCCTTGCCCTTCTCCATCTGGATGCTGATCGGGTACTTCGACTCGGTGCCCAGGGACCTCGACGAGGCGGCCAAGGTGGACGGCTGCGGGCCGCTCGGCGCCCTCTTCCGGGTCATCGTGCCCGCGGCGGTCCCCGGCATCGTGGCCGTCGCCGTGTACGCCTTCATGACGGCGTGGGGCGAGGTCCTCTTCGCCTCCGTCATGACCAACGACACGACCCGCACCCTCGCCGTCGGCCTCCAGGGCTACGCCACGCAGAACGACGTCTACTGGAACCAGGTCATGGCCGCCTCCCTGGTCGTGAGCCTGCCCGTCGTCGCCGGCTTCCTCCTCCTGCAGCGCTACCTCGTCACCGGCCTGACCGCAGGTGCCGTCAAGTAGCGGCCCGCCTTCCCCGCCCCTCCCCTCCGATCACTCCAGAGAGGTTCTCTGTGTCCGATCCGATAGACCTCGCCGCCTTCCCCCCCGACTTCGTCTGGGGCACGGCCACATCCGCCTACCAGATCGAGGGCGCCGTCGCCGAGGACGGCCGGGCACCGTCGATCTGGGACACCTTCTCCCACACGCCGGGAAGGACCGACAACGGCGACCACGGCGACGACGCCTGCGACCACTACCACCGGTGGCCCGGGGACATCGCCCTCATGAAGGAGCTCGGCACCGACGCCTACCGGATGTCCGTCGCCTGGCCCCGCGTCGTCCCCGGCGGCGACGGGCCCGTCAACGCGGCCGGCCTCGACTTCTACGACCGCCTCGTCGACGGCCTCCTCGACGCCGGCATCACGCCCAACATCACCCTCTACCACTGGGACCTCCCCCAGGCCCTCCAGGACCGCGGCGGCTGGACCGTCCGCGACACGGCCGAACACCTCGCCGTCTACGCCTCCGCCGTCGCCGGGCGGCTGGGCGACCGGGTCACCCGTTGGGCCACCTTGAACGAACCGCTGTGCTCCGGGTGGATCGGCCACCTGGAGGGCAGGATGGCCCCCGGCCTCACCGACCTGACCGCCGCCGTGCACGCCTCGTACCACCTGCTCCTCGGTCACGGCCTGGCCGCGCAGGCGATCCGCGCGGCGGCGCCGGGCGCCCGGGTCGGGCTCGTGACCAACCACTCGACGGTGGATCCCGCCTCCACCCGGCCGGAGGACATCGCGGCGGCCACCCGCATGGACGGCCACACCAACCGCTGGTGGCTCGACCCGGTGTACGGCCGGGGCTTCCCCGCCGACATGCGCGAGCTCTACGGCGTCGCGCTGCCGGAGCGCCCCGGCGACCCGGCGACGATGGCCGTCCCGCTCGACTGGCACGGCCTCAACTACTACTTCCCCGTCACGGTCGCCGACGACCCGGCCGGCCCCGTCCCCCACGCCCGCGAGGTCCGCCTGCCCGGCGTGCCCCGCACCGGCATGGACTGGCAGATCGACGCCGACGGCCTGGAGGCGTTCCTGATGCGGCTGACCGACGACTACGGCGTCCGGCGGCTGTACGTCACCGAGAACGGCTCCGCCTTCCCCGACGCCGTCGGCCCCGACGGCACCGTCGACGACCCCGAGCGGACCCGCTACCTGGAACAGCACCTGAGCGCCTGCGCCCGCGCCGTGCGCAAGGGCGCCCCGCTCGCCGGCTACTACGCCTGGTCCCTGCTCGACAACTTCGAGTGGGCCTACGGCTACGACAAGCGCTTCGGACTCGTCCACGTCGACTACGCGACCCAGGCCCGCACCGTCAAGTCGAGCGGCCGCCGGTACGCGGACATCATCCGTGCCCACCGACAGGCCCACGCGCCGGCCGGAGCCCCGCGGAAGTGACGGGCGGCGGTGGCCGGCGCCCGGTGCCGCGCGTCCTCCGGACGGCGGTCCGGCGGCCCGCTACCGTCGGCCGGGTGGAACTGCTGCTGATGTCCGACACGCACGTGCCGGCGCGCGCCAAGGCGCTGCCCGGCGAACTCCTCGACCTGGTGCCCCGCGTGGACGTCGTGTTCCACGCGGGCGACTGGGTGGACACGGCCACGCTGGACCTCCTGCGGGCGCGTGCCCGGCGGCTGGTCGCGGTGTACGGCAACAACGACGGCCCGGACCTGCGGGCCCGGCTCCCGGAGGTGGCGTACGCCGAACTGGAGGGGCTGCGGTTCGCCGTGGTGCACGAGACCGGCCCGGCGCGGGGGCGCGAGCGGCGCTGCGCCGAACGGTTCCCCGACGTGGACGTGCTCGTCTTCGGCCACAGCCACATCCCCTGGGACTCCCCGGCCGGCGACCGGTTGCGGCTGCTGAACCCCGGTTCGCCGACCGACCGGCGGCGCCAGCCGCACCGCACGTACATGACGGCACGGCTGTCGGCCGGCCGACTCGCCGAGGTCCGCCTCCACCGACTGCCGCACGCCGTGTGAGCCCGGGCCCCGCCCGCCGCGCGCGGCACGCGCACGCCGCCGCGCCCGGATCCCGCCGTGACGCCCCCACGGCGGGATCCGGCCGAATCGCGGCCCCCCGCACGTCCCGCGCAACGCACGCGCGCCAGATGCCCTCTACCGGCTCGGAACATCGACTCTCACGAAGGGCACACGGTGCGCACGACGAGCCACATACGAGGCGCGGCACTCGCCGTATCGGTCATCGCGGCCATCCTGGCGCCGGCCACGCCGGTCCTCGCCGCCGAACCGCCGCGGGCGGACCTGCGGGCGGACGTGGACCGGGACGGGCGGGTGGACGTCGCGGGGGCGACGGACAACGCGGGGGAGGACACCTGGACGCAGACCCGGGGCGCGGTCGTCCTGCCCAACATCGACGACGACACGAGGCGGTGCCCGACGTCGGGCCCGGGCGGCAGGCCGCTGTCGGACGCGCAGCTCGCCGCCTGCAACGACGCCTCCGACACCAGGGTGAACGGTGCCGCCGACGCCGCCGACCTGGCCCGGGTGCGCTCCGTGCCGATGAGGGGCCTGTCCCCGTCGGCGAGCGGCACGCTGCGGGTCGTCGGCGGCGCCAGGAACACCCGGGTGTTCCTCAGGCGGGCCGGCGGGTGGGTGCGGGTCGACGCCGCCACCCGCCTGACGGCGGCGGAACTCAGGGCCGGTGCGGAGTTCGGCGTGGAGACCACCGACGTCGTACGCGACCACGCCCGCTGGGGCGGTCGCGCCGTCCTGCGCCTCACCGTCACCTCCCGCGGCACGACCACCTCGGACGACGTCACGCTCCGCGTGGCCCCGCTGCTCACCCACCATCACCTCCAGGCCGCCCAGCAACTGTTGGTCACCAGGGTCGCGGGCACGGACGCCTACGCGCGGCGACAGCAGGCGTTCGTGCGGGGACTGGCGGCGGAGGCGACGGCCGCCGGCATCACCGCCCCGCTGTTCACCTTCGACAGGTACCAGGACGTCTGGGCGCAGGACTTCGTCGAGCCCGGGTACGTGAGCATGGCCGGCCCCGGTGGCCGCCGCCAGGTGATCCGCGTGATGCTGCGCTCGGCCCAGCCGGACCGGGCGGCCGGCCGGGAGCTGTTCGAGAGGCTGCGCGGCAGGGGCGTCGGCGTGGTCCAGGTCTCGGGGGTCCGCGAGTCGGAGGAGTGGACCCTGAACTCGATGGGCAACCTGGAGACCGTCCCGCCGTACACTCACGCCGGGCGTTCCTTCCCCGCCGGGCGCATCGTCATGGGCGAGCGCAAGGACGACGGCTCCAAGCCCGCGCGGGCCATGCGCGCACTGCTGGGGGCCCAGGGCTTCCAGGACCCGTTGCTCCTGGACACGTCCTGGCTGCACGTGGGGCACGTCGACGAGTTCGTGCAGTTCCTGCCGGCGCCGGGCACGCCGCGCGGCTGGAGGATCGGCATCGCGGACCCGGAGGCGGGGCTGCGGCTGCTGCGGGACGCGCAGAGGGCCGGGCACGGCACGGCGCGGATGTTCTCCGTGCCCGGCAGCAAGGACCTGCCCGCGCCCCGGGAGACCATCGACCAGGCGCTCGCCTCGAAGTGGCTGGTGGCCGACAACACGATGGCCGCGCAGCGCATCAGGGCCAACCTGGAGGTCCTCAAGCGCGAGACGGGCGTGACGGACGCCGAGGTCGTACGCGTTCCCGCGCTGTACACCCGCGGTACGGAACACGGCGAACGCGGGGAGCGGGTGCCGCGGCTGACGCGCCTGGGCGCGGGGGACGTGCCGGAGGCGGTCGGCGAGTACGGGCAGCAGAAGCGGCTCGCACGCGGGGGCGGGCGCGCGGCGGGGCCGGGGCGGGCCGTGATGACGAGCGCGTACGTGCCCGGCGCGGTCAACGGGGTGCTGTTGGGCCGGGACCGCTACCTGGCCCCGAAGCAGTGGGGGCCGGTCGTCGGGGGCGAGGACCTCTTCACGGCCGCCGTCACCGCCGCGTACACCCGCGCCGGGCTGAAGGTCTCGTACATCGACGACTGGGAGACGTACCACCTCGGCATGGGCGAGGTGCACTGCGGCACCAACACCCTGCGCGACGCCTCCGCCGCCTGGTGGAAGCGGTAGGACCGGCCGTCCGCACACCCGTTCCGCCCCGCTCCACGGCGAGTCCGCCGTGGACCGGGGCCGCCGTGGACCGGGCCGCCAGAGGCCGTCCCCCGGCCTGCTCCCGTCCCGGGACGGACGTGTCCCCGCAGGTCGGACGCTCCGGGATCCCGTCCTGCGGGAAGCGTGCGGGACCCGCTTGCCGGTGCCCCGGCGGCCTGTTCCCATGGTGGTCACCGCTACGGCGGCCGGCCCCGACGGGCTCGCCGCGCTCACAGCGGTTCGTCCACCCACCGGCCCCCGTCCGAGGGGAGCCTCCCGCACGGCCGCCGGAGCCCGATCACCTCCGGAGCGGCACGGGCACCGGCGCACACGACAGACACGACGGCCCCGTCCCGGGGCACGTGCGTGCCGCCGTGCCCGCGGCGCCCGCGTACGGACACCGGCGGGCCGGTCCGGAGAAACCTGGAGGAAGAAGCATGAACACGAGCACGACGTCGCCCAAGCCCGCACGCCGCGCCCGTCCGGCGGGACGGCGGCACAAGGGACTGCTGGCGGCCCTCACCGTCCTCGTCGTGGCCGGGCGCCTTCGCCTCGGCCACCCCGGCCCGGGCGGCGACCCACCCGCTCGACTGCCTCATCACCGGGGGCCCGGCCTACACGGGCTGCTCGGGCAAGCTCACCGTGCACCCGGGTCAGCGGCTCGACGTGGACCTCGTCTCCTCCGGCGGCAAGCAGGTCCGCTTCTGCGCCGAGCCGTTCGGGGGAGGCATCGACTTCGAGTGCTCCGGCTGGCTGAATCCCGGCGCCCACACCGCCACGGTGTGGCGCAACGGGACGGGGCAGACGAAGTACGTGCAGCTCATCGCCGGGAAGAGGGCCACGGTGCACGTCCACGCCCAGGGCCGCTACCACATCCACTGACCGGCGGGCGGGGCGGGGAGCGGTCCGTCCCCGACGCACGACGCCGGCCGGTTCCCGCGGGGGCCGGCCGGTGTCCCGTGCGCGGGCGGACGGGCCCCGAGCGGCTTGCTCCTCCCGTGGCGTGAGGCCCCACGAGCCCTGCCCCGAAGGTCGTCCTCATGACACGGCGCGGCGCCCGCCGCGGCCGGCCCCCTGCGACGCCCCCGGATGAACGACCCGCCGTCCTACGGGAGTTGGCGTGCCCTCCGCTGGACGTGATGTCCGCGGTGGGCCGGACGTGGTCCGGGCGCACGGGACGGGCCGCTGCCTCCGGGCCGGCCGCGAGGGCCCGCGCCGCCCGACCGCCCTGACGCGGGTGCGGGACGCGGGGGTACGGGGCCGGGCCGAGGACGGCCCCGGCCCGGCGGAAGCGGCTGAGCGGTGCGACCCCGGGGTCGGGGGCGCCGACACGGTGCGTGTCGTCCTGGTGCTCGGTGCCCCGGCGACGGTCTCAGCCGTCGGCCGCGTCCCCGGCCTCCCAACGCAGCAGGTCCCCGGGCTGGCAGTCGAGCGCTTCGCAGAGCGCGGCGAGCGTCGCGAAGCGCACCGCCTTGGCGCGACCGTTCTTGAGCACCGCCAGGTTGGCGGGGGTGATGCCGACGCGTTCCGCGAGCTCGCCCACGGACATCTTCCGCTTGGCCAGCATCACGTCGATGTCGACGGCGATCGGCATCAGATGACCTCTTCCAGCTCGGCCTGCATCCGCGCCGCCTCGGCGTCGCGCGCGACGGCCTGGGCGAGCAGCATCCGCAGCACCAGCACGACGAGCGCCACCCCCAGCACGGCCACGCCCACCCCGCCGACGAGCAGCACCACGCCGGGGGCGACGGCCTCGCCCAGCGCCAGGACGACCCCCAGCGCGAACACCAGGAGGGCGGCCGCCACCATCGCGCCGATCACGATGTGCACGTACCGGAAGGCCGCGTGGGAGAACACGGTTCCGCGCCGCACCATCGTCACCAGCCGCCACACGCAGACCAGGACGACCTGGGCCGCCACGATCCCCAGGAGCACGATCACGACGATCGGGACGCGCAGGTGCCCGAGGTCCCCGCCGACCTCCTCCAAGTCGACGGCCAGCAGCGGCACCATCACCGACTGCACGAACAGCGACCCCGCGAGCAGCGCCACGAGCACGGCGCGCAGCGCGAACACCGGTAGGTTTCCCATTCATCTCTCCTTCGATCGAGCAGCGATGGAAATCTATCGATATTCGATAGGCGCAGCAAGGCTGGGGGCGTCCGGGCGGGAATCCGGTACCGGCTCGTGACCGCGTGCGCGCGTGACCGGCGCGGGCGTGACCGGCGCGGGCGTCAGGAGACGGCCGGCGATGGGGTCGTGTCCGTCACCTCCGTCGTGTCCGTCACCTCCGTCGTGTCCGTTGTATCCGTCGCATCCGTCGTGTCTGTTGTATCCGTCACCTCCGTCACCTCGGTTGCCTCGATCGCCTCGTCCGCCGGGGCGGCACCGGGCGGCGCGGACGGTCTCGTACGGACGACGGCCTGGTCGCCCCGCGGTCCGAACAGGTGCAGGATCTCCACCACCCCCGTGCCCGCCGGGCCGAACCAGTGCGGTTCCCTGGCGTCGAACTCGGCCACCTCCCCCGGGCGGAGGGTGAGTTCCTCCTCCCCCAGGAGCAGCCGCAGTTCGCCCGCGAGGACGTAGAACCACACGTGGCCGTCGTGGGTCACCAGCCTCGGCTCGCGGGGCGCCAACACCTGCTTGTAGACCTGCACCCGGCCCGGGTACTGCGTCAGGGGCACCACCACGCCCTTGCGCCCCTGGTGGAAGGGCGTGAGGTGCACCCGGGGGTCGCCGGTGGCCGGCGCGGCGACCAGCTGGTCGAGCGCGACGCGGTGGGCGCGAGCGAGCGGGATGAGCAGGTCCAGGGTCGGTCGCCGCCGGCCCGTTTCCAGGCGGGACAGGGTGCTCACCGAGATGCCCGTCGTCGCCGCGAGCGCCTCCAGCGTGATCCCGCGGTCCTTGCGCAGGGTGCGCAGCCGTGGCCCGATGCCGTCAATTATCTGTTCGATCTCCGCGTCCATGGCGACCAGTTTGCGGTTTCCGCAAGACCGGTGGGCGACGGGTGCCGCCCGGTCCGAGCATGGCCGGGCACATACTCCCGGACGTACGAGGTGGACCGTGGTCACGACGACTCTCCCCGCTCAGCCCCTCCTCAGCGCGCGCAGACGCTGGACGGTGCTGGCCGTCTGCTGCCTGAGCATGTTCCTGGTGGGGTTGGACACCACCATCGTCAACGTCGGCCTGCCGGCGATCGGGAGCGGCCTGGGAGCCGGGACCCGCGCCCTCGAATGGACCGTGGACGCCTACACCCTCGTCCTGGCGGGCCTGCTGGTCTCCTCCGGGGCGCTCGCGGACCGGTGGGGCCGGCGACGGGTGTTCCGGGCGGGGCTGGTCGTGTTCGGCGCGGCCTCGCTGGCCTGCGCGGTGGCCCCTTCGGTGGGCGTGCTCGTCGCGGCCCGGGCCGCCCAGGGAATCGGCGCGTCGATGCTCAGCCCCGTGGCCCTCGCGATCGTGGTGAACGCGATGCCCGACCCGAAGGAGCGGGCGCGGGCGATCGGCGTCTGGGCGTCGGTCTTCGGGCTGAGCATGGCGGCCGGTCCCGTCGCGGGCGGCGCCCTCATCGCGGGGTTCGGCTGGCGGTCGGTGTTCTGGATCAACGTGCCGGTCGTCGCGGTCGCCCTCGTGCTCAGCGCGGTGTTCGTACCGGAGTCCCGGGCCCGGCGGGCGCCGCGGCTCGACCTTCCGGGGCAGGCCCTGCTGGCCGTGGCCGTCGGGGCCTCGGTCGGGGTGCTCATCGAGGGCCCGCACATCGGCTGGACGTCGCCCGCGGCACTCGCCGCGTACGCGTTCGCCCTCGCGGCGGCGGCCGGGTTCGTGTGGGTCGGGTCCCGCCGCCGCGAGCCGCTGATGGACCCGCGCCTCTTCCGTCGACCGGCGTTCAGCGCTGCGGTCCTGGGCGCCGTGGCGGTCTTCGTCGCGCTGAACGTGACGCTGCTGCTCAACACCTTCTACCTGCAGCACGCCCGGGGTTGGACGGCACTGGCCACCGGGGTGGCGACCCTGCCCATGGCCGTGGGGGCGACCGTCTGCGCGCCCTGGTCCGGCCACCTGGTGGGCCGCACCGGACCGCGACCGCCCCTCCTCCTGGCCGGTGCCTTCCTCACGGTGGGCGGACTCTGCCTGGTCCGGCTCGACCAGCACACGAGCGTGCCGCTCCTCCTGCTGGCGTACCTGCTGATCGGCATCGGGTTCGGCTTCGCCAACGCCCCGCTCACCAACACCGCGGTGAACGGCCTGCCTCCCGCCCGTGCCGGCGTGGCCGGAGCGATCACGTCCACCGCGCGCCAGTGCGGCGCCGCGCTCGGCGTCGCCGCCGCCGGCGGCCTCGTCGCGGGGAGCGGCCCGGAGGCGCTCGCCCACGCGTCCCGCCCGGGCTGGTTCCTGGTCGCCGCCTGCGGGGTGCTCCTGTTCCTCGTGGCCCACGCGTCCCGGCCGGGGAAGGACGCCCCCCGGCCCGTACCGCCGGCGGGGCGGTGAGCCGCACGGCCCACCGCGACGCCCCGCCGTCCCGCCCGGCCGGCTGAACACCCGCCCGTACGGGGACCTCGCCGGAACCGGTCCGTCCACGGGGGCCGCGGCCGGTACGGCGCGGCCCGGGGCGGGCGGCGCCGCCCCGCCCCGCAGAGGGTGTTCCTTCTCGGGGACGGCGGTCGGAGACGGCCGTCCGGGGGCCGGGGGCCGGCGCCGGGAGCACGCGATCAGTCGTCCGCGGCGTCATCCGCCTCGTCGTCCGCGGCGGCGGGGGTGCGCGCCGTCCCGGCCGATCCGGCCGCTCCCGGCACCTCGGCGTCGACCGTCGTCTCCCTCTCCGTCCCGTCCGCGTTCCGCAGCTCCACCTTCCACCCGCCGTCGTCGTCGAAGTCGACCGAGGTCACCGTGGCACCGGCGTGGGACTTGAGCGCCTCGGCCGTCGCCTGCGCGGCGTTCACCCCGGCCGCGCGCAGCGCGGCGCGCTCCGACCGGTCGTCGTCCGTGCCGTCGTCGTCCCGGTCGTCCCCGGAGGTCACGGTCGCCTTCGAGGCGTCCACCCGCAGCTCGTGCGTCCGGTCGCCCTTCCCCAGGACCTCGACCTCCCAGTGGGTGGCGTCGTCGTCCAGCTCGGCCGACGCCACCACGCCCGGCGTGGACTCCAGCGCGGCGGCGATCGCCTGCGCGGCCGTGACCGAACCCGCCGGGACCGCCCGGTCGTCGTCGCGGTCGTCGTCGCGGTGGTCACGGTCGGCCTCGTCGCCGGAGTCGTCGCGGTCACCGGAGTCAGCGCGGTCGTCGGCCTCGGCGTCGTCGGTGTTGTCGGTGTTGTCGGCGTCTTCGGCGTCTTCGGCGTCGTCTCCGTCGTGGACTCCCACCGCCTCCGCCGCCGTCCGCAGTGACGGGGTCGCGTCGCCGCCGACCGCCGCCACGGCCGTGTACGCACCGCCGCCGACCAGGGCGGCCGCCGCCAGCGTGGCGATGACGAGATTGCGCTTCATGGATGTTCCTCCTCCGTACCGGACACGGTTCGTGCCGTTCGCCGATGACGGTGTCCACTCTGGCCGCCGGACGCTGAAGGCAGCCTGAAGCCACCTGAAGGGCTCTTCAGCTTCGGTCTGCCACCCTGGGCCCATGAGGTTGTTGATCGTGGAGGACGAGAAGCGGCTCGCGGCGTCCCTCGCCGGGGGGCTGAGGGCTGAGGGCTACGCCGTGGACGTCGTCCACGACGGGCGCGAAGGGCTCCACCTCGCCACCGAGACCGCGTACGACCTCCTGGTGCTCGACATCATGCTCCCCGGCATGAACGGCTACCGAGTCTGCGCGGCCCTGCGCGCCGCCGGGAACGACGTGCCGATCCTGATGCTCACCGCCAAGGACGGCGAGTACGACGAGGCGGAGGGCCTGGACACCGGCGCCGACGACTACCTGACCAAGCCCTTCTCGTACGTGGTGCTCGTCGCCCGGGTCAGGGCCCTGCTGCGGCGCCGCGGCCGGAGCGCGGCCTCGCCGGCGCTCGGCGTCGGGGACCTGCGCGTCGACACGGCCGCCCGCCGGGTGTTCCTCGGCGACGACGAGGTGGCGCTGACGGCGAAGGAGTTCGCCGTACTGGAACAGCTGGCCCGTCGCGCGGGCGAGGTCGTCGGCAAGCCGGAGATCATGGCGCACGTGTGGGACTTCGCGTACGAGGGCGATCCGAACATCGTCGAGGTCTACGTCTCCGCCCTGCGCCGCAAGCTCGGCGCGCACCGCATCCAGACCGCTCGCGGTGCCGGGTACCGGCTGGTGGCGACCCCATGAGGTCGGTCCGCGCCCGGGCGGCGCTCGGAGCCACCCTCGTCGTCGCCGTCGCGCTGGTGGCGGCCGGTGCGGTGCTGCTCCAGGTGCTCCGCTCGAACCTGCTCGACCAAGCAGGGTTGCAGGCCGAGATCGCCGCGCGCGAGGTCGCCGCCCAGCTCGCCCTCGACCGGCCGCCGAACCGGCTGGACCTCCCCGACGACGGTGACCGTCCGGTCCAGGTCGTCGAGGAGGGCGGCCGCGTGGTCGCGGTCAGCGAGGGCCTGGAGGCGATCTCCGGGACGTCGAGCGGGGCGGTCACGCCCGTCCCGTCGCCCGCGTCCTCCCCCGACGGCGAGGACGGCGGGGACCGGGACGAGGACGACGACGGCACGCCGGCCCGCGGCGAGGTCTCCGCCGACCCGCCCCGCTTCACCTCCGGCAGCGCCACCGTCGACGGGCGGCGGGCCGCGTACCGGTTCGCCGCGGTGGAGGTCGCCTCCGGCGGCGAACAGCGGACCTACACCGTCCACGCGGGGGCGCCGCTGGCGACCGAGCGGAACGCGGTGGAGACGGTGCGCACCGCGATGCTCGTCGGGCTGCCGGTGCTGCTCGGCGTGGTCGGAACGGTGACGTGGTTGGTCACGCGCCGGGCGCTGCGGCCCGTCGAGGCGATCCGCAGGGAGATGGCCGCGATCACCGCGTCCGAGGACCTCTCCCACCGGGTGCCCGAGCCCGGTTCGCGGGACGAGGTCGCGCGGCTGGCCCGCACGACGAACGAGACGCTCGCGGCGCTCGAAGCCTCCGTGGAGCGGCAGCGCCGGTTCGTCGCGGACGCCTCGCACGAACTGCGCAGCCCCATCGCGTCGTTGCGCACCCAGCTGGAAGTGGGTGCGGCGCACCCGGAGCTGCTCGACCTGGGGGGCGCGGTCGAGGACACCGAACGCCTCCAGCAGCTCGCCACCGACCTGCTCCTGCTGGCGAGGCTGGACGCCGGCGAACGGCCCGCGACGAGGCGCGTGGACCTGGCGGCGCTGCTCCGGGAGGAGGTGGCGCAGCGCCGCGGCGACCGCGTCCCCGTCACCGTGGCGGTGCGCGGGGAGGGCTGCGAGGTGACCGGGTCGCCCGGTCAGCTGCGCAGGGTCCTCGCCAACCTCCTCGACAACGCGCAGCGGCACGCGGCCGCTTCGGTCACCGCGTCGGTCCGGGGCACGGCGGACCGGGTCGAGGTCGTCGTGTCCGACGACGGGGCGGGCGTGCCGGAGGAGGACCGCGAGCGGATCTTCGAACGGTTCGTGCGCCTGGACGACGCCCGCAGCCGCGACGACGGCGGCGCCGGGCTCGGACTGGCCATCGCCCGTGACGTGGCCGGTCGCCACGGCGGCACGATCACCGTCGGCGCGGAGGAGGGCGGGGGCGCGCGGTTCGTCCTGTCCCTGCCCCGGGCGGCGGGTCCGGGGCGGGTCTAGGCGCGCGGACGGTCGCTCAGCACCCGGGCGATCAGGTCGTGGACCAGGTACTCGCCCGGGCCCCGGTTCTCCTTGAGGCGGGGCAGGTCTTCGGGGCCGAACCAGGCGTGGGCGGTGTGCTCGGGCCACTCCAGGGCGGGGCGGTCCAGGTCGCCGTCGACCTCGACGAGGTAGTCGGCCTCGTGCCGCGTCACCCCGTCGTCGCCGGTCCAGGTGGTGACGCCGAGCAGGCGCCGTATCCGGCGGGGCCGCCAGCCGGTCTCCTCCGCCACCTCCCGGGCCAGGGCCTCCAGCAGGGACTCGCCCGGCTCCACGTGCCCGCCGACGATGTCCCAGCAGTCGGGGAAGAGCCTCCGGTCCGGGCCGCGCCTCTGGGCGAAGGCGCGGCCGTCCCCGTTGACGATCACCGCCCCCACCGCCCACGTCTCGCCGTCGCGGGGCACGGGGAACTCGACGCCGCCGTCGACGGCGATGCGGTGCTGGTCGCGTGACATGGCCCCACTGTAGGTCCCGGGGCGGGACCGCCGGCCCCCGCCGGACGGGCCGGTTCGCCCGCCGCGGCCACCGGCCCCCGGCGCGTCTCCGGCGAAGGCCGCCCGTCCGTACGCGAGGCCCTGACGGGATCACGCGGGATCGCGAGCCGAGGGGGCGGGGCCCTTCCGGTCCGGTTCCGCGTCCCCTTCCCGGTCCTCGTCCCGCCGCTCCTGCTGCCGCCCGGGTCCTGGGGCGTACCCCGAGCAGTTTCCCGGCCCCGGGCCGTACGGGGTCGGTCGTAGCGGGGCGGCACGACGCGGCGCGGCGGCGCGGTGTGCGGGGCACGGCCCGTCGCCCTCCGGTCCGCCCGGGCTCCCCAGCTCCCCGCCCCCGCCGCCCCGCTACGAGCCGGTGGGACGACGGGCGGCCTGCGCCCCGGCGGCGGCGAGGACGGCGTCCAGGAGGCCCGGGAAGAGGGCGTCCAGGTCGTCGCGGCGCAGGCCGTTCATCTTGGCCGTGCCGCGGTAGGTCTGGCGGATGACGCCGGCCTCGCGCAGGACGCGGAAGTGGTGGGTGCAGGTCGACTTCGTGACGGGCAGCTCGACGTGCGAGCAGGCGACCTCCGCGTCCGCCGCGGCCAGTTCGCGCACCACGCGCAGCCGCATCGGGTCGGAGAGCGCGTGGAGGACGCCTTCGAGGCGGATCTCGTCGCGCGCGGGGTGCGCGAGCTCGCGCGGGCTGGTCGCGGCGGACGCGCGGGGCACGGGTGTCACGGGGGCTCCAGACTCGTCGGATGCCCCCATTGTACGAAGTCCCTCGTATTTTGACAGACGACGTACTACGAGGGTTACCGTACGAGTCGTACACCCGTACCGCCCGAATGGAGTCCGCCGTGAGCGCACTGTTCGAACCCCGCACCCTGCGGTCGCTGACCGTCCCCAACCGCGTCTGGATGGCGCCGATGTGCCAGTACAGCGCCGAGGCGACCGGCCCGCACGCGGGCGTGGCGAACGACTGGCACTTCGCCCACTACGCGGCCCGCGCCACCGGCGGTACCGGCCTGATCCTGCTGGAGGCGACCGCCGTCTCCCCCGAGGGCCGGATCAGCCCGTACGACCTCGGCATCTGGAACGACACCCAGGTCGAGGCACTGCGCCGGATCACCGGCTTCCTCAAGGGCCAGGGGACGGTCCCGGGCCTCCAGATCGCCCACGCCGGGCGCAAGGCGTCCACCGACCGTCCGTGGAAGGGCGGCGCCCCGGTCGGTGCGGACGAGCACGGATGGCAGCCGGTCGCCCCGAGCGCGGTGCCCTTCGACGAGGGCCACCCGGTGCCCGAGGAGCTGTCCCGGGACCAGATCCGGGCGGTCGTCGGGCAGTTCGCGGCGGCGGCGCGGCGCGCCCTCGACGCGGGCTTCGAGGTCGTCGAGATCCACGGTGCGCACGGCTACCTGATCGGCGAGTTCCTCTCCCCGCACAGCAACCGCCGGACCGACGCGTACGGCGGCTCCTTCGAGAACCGCGCGCGCTTCGCCCTGGAGGTCGTCGACGCGGTGCGGGAGGTGTGGCCCGGGGAACTGCCGGTGTTCTTCCGCATCTCGGCCACCGACTGGCTGGAGGAGGGGGAGGGCTGGACGGCCGACGACACGGTGCGGTTCGCCGCCCTGCTCAAGGAGCACGGCGTGGACCTGCTCGACGTGTCGACCGGCGGAAACGCGCCGCACGTGCGCATCCCGGTCGGCCCGGGCTACCAGGTGCCGTTCGCGGCGCGCGTGAAGGCGGAGACGGGGCTGCCGGTCGCCGCGGTCGGGCTGATCACCGAGGCCGAGCAGGCGGAGAAGATCGTCGCCAACGGGGAGGCGGACGCGGTGCTGCTCGGCCGCGAGCTGCTGCGCAACCCGTCCTGGGCGCGGCACGCGGCGCGCGCGCTCGGTGGCGACGTGCACGTGCCGGACCAGTACCACCGCGCGGTCTGACCCCGGCCGACGGCGTCGCGGCGCCGTCAGGACGCCGCCGTACGCCGAGGGACGCCGTACCGGGAAATGCCCGTACGCCGAGAGACGCCGTATCCCGGAAGATGCCCGTACCCCGGGAGACGCCGTACCCCGGGAGCGGGCCGCGGACCCGCGAGGAGGACCCGGTCCGCGGTCCCGTCTCGGGCGGGTGCCCCCGCCCCGTTCGGCCGCCGGGTGGGGCAGGGGCCGCCGGCCGTGCACACTGTGCGGATGGACGATTTCCCCCCGGTGCACCGCGACCCCACCCCCGAGCTCTACGGACGCCTGCGCGTGCGGACCGAGGACCTCGGTCCGGCCCGCTGGCTCGCCGCCGGCGGTCCCGGGGTGGGCGAGTTCGGGACGGTGGCCGGTGTCGCCGCGGCCGGGTTCGCCGCGTACGCCCGCGTGCTGCACCCCGCCTCCCTGGGCGACCGGCCGGTGCGGTGGTCGACGGTGGCCGCGGCGTACGGGCGCGAAGTGGCGCCGGACACGCGCTGGCACCAGTTGATCGGGGTGGACCGCGACCACCGGGACACCTCCGGTTCCGGCCTGCCCGGCGTCTGGGACGAGCATCCGGCGGAAGGGCCGACTCCGCCCGATGTGGCCCGGGCCCTCATCCCGGTCCTCGCCCGGCACACGCGGACGCCCGACCGTTGCTGGTACGGCCTGTGGAACGGCTACGGACGATGGGACTTCGACCCGGTGCCGTCCTTCCAGACGCCCGGCCGGGAGGAGGTGCTGCTCGCCGGAACACTGGCCGAAGTCGTCTCCCCGGTGACCCTGGACGAGTTCGCCGAGCTGCCCGACCTGTGGTGGCCGGAGGACCGCGCCTGGTGCCTGGGGGGCGACGTGGACCTGGTGAGCACGTACGTCGGCGGGTCGGAGGCGCTGATAACCGACCTGCTGGCCTCCCCGGAGCTGGAGGCGCACCGGGTGGCGCCCGGCGACGCCGTCGACTGACGCGTTCACCGGCGTCTTCCCCCGCGCCTTCGGGCCCTCGGGGTCACCGGGGCCGCGCGTCCGGCTGACGCGCCGGCCGCCGCCCTCCGGGGCGCCCCCTCCGAGACGCCGCTCCCCCGGGCCGCCGGACTCCGCTACGGAGCTTCGGGACGCGGCGGGCAACGCGAACCGCACGCCGGTCAGGCGCTCCGACAGCTCCCACAGGCGGCGGCCGGTCCCACCGTCGGCCGCCGCGGGCGACAGCCGCACCCGGGCGGGCCCGCCGCGCAGTTCGGCCGTGCCGTGCGGCCCGTGGAAGTCGCCACCCGAGACGTCCGGGGCCGTGGCCGCGTACAGCTGGGGCAGCGCGCTCCGCTCCGCGGACTGCGCGAGGGGGCGAGGAGGTACCCGAACAGCACCTTCACCCCGCCGACCGACCCTGACGCTCCGGCATCCTCCGTCCGCGCCCCGCGGTGTGCCGGAGGCCGCCCGCCCATGGCGGCGGGCCTACGGATTCCCGGCGGGAGCAGCCTTTCTCCGCATAAAGGTCCAGACCATTCCTTTTCTCTTTACTATGCCCTAAACCGCATGTCTACGCGCATCGCCGCCGGCTGCACCAATGGCCTCCTGAAGGGCTCCAGCGAGCACATCGCGCCGGTGCGGCGATCTGCGGGCGGCACCACGGGAGGGGCGGCACCTCGCCGGAACCGTCCCGTCCGACCCCTTCCCTCTCCCAGCAAAGGGCGGTTTTACTTGCGCAATTGACGAAGCGTTACCTGCTCTCACCGAACCTCCGGGGCACTTCCCGCCGCCGACCCCTTGCGTGAGCGGCGACTCGTCTGCCAGATTCGCCCCAGCCGCACATGGCATGCACGCGACAGGTTCACCCGACCGCCGCGCGCACCCACTAGCTGCATACCTATGCAGCGGAGTCCTCATGAAGGACGCGACAACCCCCACACAAGGGAGACCAACGTGCGAACAAGCAGGCTGATACCCGCGCTCGCGACCGCCGCGCTGGCGGTACTGGGGCTCGCCCCCACGGCGACGGCGCAGACGACGACTGCCGGCAGTGCGCCGGCCTCGGTGTCCGAGGCCGCCTCCGTCCAGCCCATCATCGGCGGCGGTTACGCCAGCAACGCCCCCTGGGCGGCCCGGCTGTTCTCCAACGGCCGGCAGACCTGTAGCGCCACGATCATCGCCCCGACCTGGATCCTGACCGCCAAGCACTGCGTGAGCGGCGGCGGCCTGTCCTTCCGCATCGGCAGCCTCGACCAGAGCAGCGGCGGCACGCTGGCCAACGGTGTGAGCATCCACAACCACGCGTCCTCGGACCTGTCCCTGGTCAGGCTGGACCGCTCGGTGGCGGGCACGTACGCCCGCCTCGGCCAGCCCGGCTCGGTGTCGGTGAACCAGACCGTCCAGGTGTACGGCTGGGGAGCGACGTCCCAGTGCGGCTCCGAGGCCAACTGCCAGTCGCAGTACCTGAAGGTCGCCAACGTCATCGTGAGCGGCGGCTGCCGCGACGCCTACAACGGCTCGGCCATCTGTGCCCGCCGCGGCGACGGCATCACGGCGGGCGGCGACTCCGGCGGCCCGATGATGGCCAACGGCGTCCAGGTCGGCGTCGCCTCGACCAGCGACCGGCAGACCACCACCGCGTACACGAACGTGACCGCGTACCGCTCCTGGATCCAGAGCATCGCGGGCGTGTGACCGCCCCTCTCCTCCTCCGCGCGGTGACCGCCCGCGCGGAGGAGGGGGGCAGGGGCGCACGGCGCCCCGCCGGCCCGGCACCGGCACGGCTCGGCCGCGTCGGTGCCGGGCCGTGTCGGTCCGCCTCGGCCCGCGGGAAGCGCGGGGCAGGCGCCCCGTGACCCCGCGCGGGCACCGGCCGGGGACCGTCCCGGTCAGTCCTCGCCCTGGCCGAAGGGCGCCGCCCCGGCGCCTCCACCGATGAGGTGGCGTTCCAGCCAGTCGGCCGCGGTACGACGGAACAGGCGCCTGTTGTCGGCCCGCTGGAACTCGTGGCCCTCGTCGCGGAGCGTCAGCAGCTCGGCGGCGATCCCCCGCTCCCTGGCCGCCCGTACGAACTGCTCCGACTCGCCGGGCGGCACGTTCGTGTCGTACTCGCCGTGGACTGCCAGCACCGGCACGCGCAGGGCGTCCACCCGGTGCAGCGGCGACAGCGACCGCAGCAGGTCGCGGTCCCGTTCCGGATGGCCGTACTTGTGCGCGGCCGACTCGGCGATCCAGGGCTCCGTACCGGCGAAGAACGACTGGAAGTCGGACATGCCGCACACGGCCACGCCCGTGCGGAACAGCTCCGGGTGCCACACCAGGGAAGCCATGACGAGGTATCCGCCGTACGAGCGGCCCATCACCGCCAGCCGCGACGGGTCCGCCGGACCGGCGAGCACGGCGTGCGCGGCGCAGTCGGCGACGTCCTCGATCGCGGCGAACCGGCCCGTGCCGAGGTCGGCGTCCACGAAGGTCCGCCCGTGGCCCGACGAACCGCGCACGTCCGGCGCGAAGACGTCGAAGCCGCGGCCCAGCAGCTCGTGGTACAGCGGGTCGAGCACGGGGCGTTCCTGCTCCTCGGGGCCGCCGTGCAGGTGGATGACGCAGGGGGCCGGCCAGGTGGGGGCCCGGCCCGGCGCGCGGTAGTACCAGCCGCTCAGCGGCATCCCGTCGCGCGCGGTGAACCGGTGCCGGACCGGCCGCGTGGGGCGGCGGCCGGGCGGCACCGCGTCCTCGTCGCGGGAGGACCACGACGTCATGAGCGGGGCCCCGGCCCCGGGCAGCCACCAGATCCCGGGGCGCCGCCGCGAACCGCTCAGGGCGATCGCCGCCCCGCCGGTACCGGCGGGCACGACCCGGGTGGCGACCTCGTGGGGCAGCGGTACGGCCCGCCCCGCCTCCGTCGCGGGAGCGGCGGCGTCCGGGGCGTTCGGGGCGGCCCCCGGAAGGGGCCGGAACTCCAGTTCGCTCACCCCTCCGTCGTTCCACGCCAGGAAGGCGCCGCGGCCCTCGTGGGCCACCGCGAGGAGTTCCAGATCGACACCGGCGCGCTCGGCGGCCACCGACAGCCGGGCGATGCTCCCGTCGGGCGCCAGGTCCGCGCCCAGCAGGGCGGCGAACTCCCGGTCGGCGTCGCTGCGGAGCCAGAGCCGGCTCCCGTCCGGTGAGAACGCGCCGACCCACGGATCGCCGTCGGCGACCGGTACGGCCGCCGCCGCCCGGAGGTCCGCCAGGCGGACCACGACGGCCTCCCGCCGGTTGCGGGGCCCGCGCCGCAGCACCGCCAGCCGGCCGTCGCGGCTGACGTCGCAGACGCGCAGCGTGGCGGCCGTCCCCTCGACGGCCACCAGCACGGGCGCCGCCACCCCGTCGGGGTCGATCAGGTACGCCGCCAGTCCGTTGCCCGCCCGCACCGTGGGCGCCCCGGGGGACGGCGCGCCCGGTGCGGCGTGCCCGGTTCCCGGCAGCGGCGCCCCGCCGAACGGGGTGGCGCCGGGGGCGCGGAAGGCGGGGTCGACGTCGCCGCGGTGCGTGCCGCCCAGCAGGACGGCGTGGCCGTCGCGTTCGCTCCAGCCCGCGGCCGGCCCCACGGTCTGCGGCTCCCCCGGTTCGGCCGGCTCCCCGGGCGGGGCGGCGCCGGGGGCGGCCGTCGCCGGGCCGGTCACGGCCGGCGCGGCGACGGTGACCGCGACGGCGGAGCCGTCGTGGAGCCAGCACCCCAGGTAGGCGGAGGTGCCGGGCTCCGCGCCCGCGAGGACGCGGCGCCCGGTGCCGTCGGGGCGTACGCACAGCACCCGGGAGTGCTCGCCGCCGCCCGGCCGGGTCGTGTAGGCGATCCACCGGCCGTCCGGCGACCACGACACCTCGGACACGGGGTCGGGCCCGGCGTCGAGGAGGTGCGCCTCCTCGCCGTCCACCGGCCCGGTCCACAGCTGCGGCACCCCGCCGCGGTCGCAGATGAACGCGACCCGCGCCCCGTAGGGGTCGGCCGACGGGTACCAGCAGCCGTGGGCGGTGAGCCTGACCGGTTCGTCCCGGGCCCCTTCGGCCGGTGCCAGGGGCACGGCCGAGGGGGCCGCGACTGGGATGTCGTGGCCGTCCCTCCGGGGACCCGTCAGCTGATGCCGTGCTTCTGCAGCCATAGCTCCAGCAGCGCTACCTGCCACAGGCCGTTCGCCCCTCGCCTCGTACGGTGCTCGTCGGGTGCGGCGAGGAGCTCCGCCACGTACTCCTCGCGGAAGACGCCGCGGGCCGCGGCCTCGGGGGCGCTCAGCGCGTCGCGCACCCGGTCGAGGACCGGACCGGCCATGTGCTTGATCGCGGGTACGGGGAAGTACCCCTTGGGCCGGTCCACCACCTCGGCGGGCAGCAACTTGCGGCCGGCCTCCTTGAGCACGCCCTTGCCGCCGTGGGCGAGCTTCAGCTCGGGCGGACAGGCCGCGGCCAGCTCGACCAGCTCGTGGTCGAGGAACGGTACCCGGGCCTCCAGGCCCCAGTCCATGGTCATGTTGTCGACGCGCTTGACGGGGTCGTCGACGAGCATGACGTGGGTGTCCAGCCGCAGGGCGGCGTCGAGGGCGGTCTGCGCGCCGGGCGCCGCCATGTGGTCGCGCACGAACCGCTGCGACACGTCCTCGTCGGGCAGCAGGTGCGGTTGGACGATGCGGGCCAGATCGGCGTGCGTGCGGTCGAAGTACGCCTCCGCGTACGCCTCCGGCGCCTTGTTCCGCTCGGGCACCGCGAGGCGCGGGTACCAGTGGTAGCCGGCGAAGACCTCGTCCGCGCCCTGGCCGCTCTGCACCACCTTGACGTGCTCGGCGACCTGCCGCGACAGCAGGTGGAAGGCGATCACGTCATGGCTCACCATGGGCTCGGACATCGCCGCGACGGCCGCGTCCAGCGCGTCCGACACCTCGGTGGAGGGCACCATCAGCTCGTGGTGGTCGGTGGCGAACTGCTCGGCCATCAGCCGGGAGTAGCGGAACTCGTCGCCCTCCTCGCCGCCGGCCGACTCGAAGCCGACGCTGAACGTCGCCAGGTCGCGCTGCCCCTCGTCGGCGAGGAGCGCCACGACCAGGCTGGAGTCCAGGCCGCCGGAGAGCAGCACGCCCACGGGGACGTCGGCGACCATGCGGCGCCGCACGGCGACGCGCAGCGCCTCCAGCACGGCGTCCCGCCATTCGTCGGGGCTCATCCCCTCGTGCTCCGGGCGGCGCGTGTACGACGGCTGCCAGTAGCGGTGGTCGCGGTGGGTGCCGTCCGGCTCGATCACGCGGACCGTGGCCGGGGGGAGCTTGCTCACGCCGGTGAGGATCGTGCGGGGCGCGGCGACGGTCGCGTGCCAGGTCAGGTACTGGTGGAGGGCGACCGGGTCGATCGAGGTGTCCACCCCGCCGGCGGCGAGGAGGGCCGGCAGGGACGAGGCGAACCGGAGCCGTCCGGGGGCGGTCGCCAGGTACAGGGGCTTGATGCCGAGCCGGTCGCGGCCCAGGACGAGCCGACCGGTGCGGTGGTCGAAGAGCGCGAACGCGAACATCCCGTAGAAGTGGTCGACGCAGTCCGTGCCCCACTGGAGGTACGCCTTGATCAGCACCTCCGTGTCCGACGTGGACACGAAGCGGTGACCCAGGCGTCGCAGTTCCGCCCGCAGTTCCCGGTAGTTGTACAGGCAGCCGTTGAAGACGCCGGTCACCTGGCCGTCCGCGCCGTCGGACATCGGCTGGGCGCCCCGGTCGGACAGGTCGATGATCTTCAGCCGGCGGTGGCCCAGGGCGACGGGGCCCTGTGTCCACAGGCCCTCGCCGTCGGGGCCGCGCGGTGCCAGCCGGTCGTTCATGCGCCGTACCGCGTCCAGGTCCGGGCGTCCGCCGTCGAACCGTATCTCGCCGCTCAGACCGCACATCGCGTGTCACCTCCCGCGCGGAGCGCCTCGTCCTCCTCGCCGCCGCGCGGCCGTGAGGCGCGGGCGTCCATGCGGCAGGCGAATGCGGTGTCGCCGCACATGTGGGTCCTCCTTCTGGTGTTTCTCGTGTTTCTCATGCGTGTTCCGTGGCGGACGGCCCGGCCCGGGGCGCGTGGCGCCGCCGGGCACGGGCGCGGGTCAGCCCCCGATGGGCTCCACGGGACCGCGGGGCACGCTCTGTCGGGCGGCCTTCGGGGCCGCCTGGGCCACGTGGCCGCCCGGGCCGCGCGTCAGGGCGATCAGCTCGTCGACGCAGGCCAGCATGTCCTCGCGGGCGGCGACGCGGCGCAGCCGGTGTGCGGCGCTGCCGTCGGCGAGGGCCTTCTCCGTCAGCTCCCGCACGGTCTCCCAGTCCCCGCACTCCTCCAGCTCCGGGCGCAGACGCGCCAGCATGGTCCGTACGACGCGGGCCGCGGGGGCCGGGCGGCGGGACACCGGGTCGATCAGGTCGCCCTCCAGGCCCGAGCGCGCCGCCCGCCAGGTGGCCGCGCGCAGCCACTCGTGCCGGCCGTCGCACCGCGGGGACCCGCCTGCGGCGATGCGCGCGGTCGCCCGCATCACCAGGGCCCGGAAGACCGCCGCGATCAGGACGACCGTCTCGGCGCTCGGGGAGGAGTCGCAGACGCGGAGCTCCAGTGTGGGCTGGTGGTCGGAGGGCCGGAGGTCGTAGTAGATCATCCCCGGGTCGGTGACCACGCCGGACGCGATCAACTCGTTGACCGCGGCGTCGTACGCGGCCGCGTCGGAGAAGCAGCCCGCCGGGCCGGCGGTGGGCCAGCGCTGCCACAGCATGGTGCGCCAGCTCGCGTAGCCGGTGTCCGCGCCCGCCCAGAAGGGCGAGCTGGCGGAGAGCGCCAGCAGCACGGGCGCCCAGGGCGAGATCAGGCACATCATCCGGACCGCGGTGTCGCGGTCGGGGACGTCGACGTGCACGTGGGTGCCGCAGATGAGCTGCTCGTCGGCGATCTGCCGGTACTCCGACACCATGTGCCGGTAGCGGCGGTCCGGCGTCACGCGGCCGGCGCCGTTGCCCGCGAACGGCACGGTGCCCGCCGCCACCACCGCCAGCCCGTTGCCCGCGGCGTTGCCGCCGAGCCGCGCCCGCGACTGGATCAGGTCGGCCCAGAGGGCGTCCGTCGTGGTGTGGACGTCACTGTTCGACTCGACGATCGACTGCAGCAGCTCCGTGGTGAAGCGCCGCTTCGGCAGGCCCTGGAGCACGTCTCCGGCCCGGGGCACCAGCATCCCGGTCTCCACCTCGAGGACATGGAACTCCTCCTCCACTCCGACAGCCAGTGTCACCGTCACTCCTCAGGCCAGTGCGCGGCCCGACCGCGCTCGTACACTCCGAATGCCCTGAAGATCGGACAACACGCCTGGACCCTTTCATTCCGGAATACGGAATTCCAATTCCGCTGTACGAGAGGGTCGGCCTCTTCGACGGACGCCGACCGACGGCCCCGGACGACCGGCGCGACCCGGAGCCGCGCGCTCCACCGCACGGCCGACAGCCGCGGCTCCACCGCCACGGCCGGTCGCCCCGTCGTCCCGCCGCGCAACCGGGAGCCCTTCCCCTCCGGCCGCCCCACGGCCGTACGGCACCACCGCCCACCGCCCCGCCTCGACGGGGCCGCCCGCCACCCGGAGCGGACACCGTCGAACGTCCGCCATGCGAACCGCTGTTGACAGATGCGCCACGCTCCGTGATGCTCTGGCCCATGCAGGCTTCCGGTGACCCCACGGTCACTCTCGTGGAGCGCCGCCACGTCGACCTCGTCCGTGTAGCGAGCGCGATCTGTCGCCGCGCCTGAGCGCGCGACACACGGCGCCGGCCTGACGGTCCGGCGCGACCGCCTGCCACGGGGGCCGCTGCCCCTGCCGCCAGAGGCCACCGTGCCGCGGCGCGCTGCTCCGGCTCCGCCTCCCCCTCCTTTCCTTCCCCCTTCCCGGGCCGTGCCGCCCGGCGTGCGGCCACGCCGTCCCGCGCCGGGCGGCGCCCCGTGCTGCCCGGGCACGCCTCCGTGACCTCCCTGGAGACCCCGTGACTGCCTCGTACGACCGTCCCGACCGTCCCGACCGCTCCGCCCCGCCCCTGTCCCGCCGCTCCTTCGGCGCCGCCACGGCCGTCTCGGTCGCGGCGGCGACCGCCGTGGGGCTGCCGGCCGGGCAGGCGCAGGCCCAGGTGCGGGCGGCGCAGCGGGAGCGTCCCTTCCGGGCCGCCCCGGACCGGCGCTCGCCGCGCCCCAACATCCTGTTCATCCTCGGTGACGACCTCGGCTGGGCCGACCTGTCGTCGTACGGCTCCCCGCACATCAGGACGCCGCACCTGGACCGGCTGGCGCGCGAAGGGGTCCGGTTCACCCACGCGTACTCCGGTTCGTCGACCTGCTCGCCCACCCGGTTCAGCCTCTACACCGGCCGCTACCCGGGACGCACGAAGGGCGGGCTCGCCGAGCCGATCGCGAACAAGTCGGTCGGCCTGGAGCCCACGCACCCCACGCTCGCCTCCCTGCTGCGGCGGACCGGCTACCGCACCGCGCTGATCGGCAAGTGGCACTGCGGCTACCTGCCCGACTACAGCCCCGTCCGGTCGGGTTGGGAGGAGTTCTTCGGCAACTTCGGGGGCGCCCTGGAGTACTACTCCAAGCTCGGGCTGGGCGGCGAGTACGACCTGTACGAGGGCGACGCCCCGTACAAGGACCTGCGGTACTACACCCGGATCCTCACCGAGAGGGCCGTGGAGTACGTGGAGCGGGAGCACGACCGGCCCTGGTTGCTCAACCTCAACTTCACGACGCCGCACTGGCCGTGGATCGCCGACGGCGACACCGAGGCGAGCGCGGAGATCGTCCGCCGCATCAAGGCGGGCGAGTCCGGTGCGCTGTGGCACCAGGACGGCGGTTCGGTCGAGAAGTACACGCAGATGGTGGAGGACCTCGACCGCTCCGTCGGCCGCGTCCTCGCCGCTCTCAGACGGTCGGGGCGGGAGCGCGACACCCTCGTCGTCTTCGCCAGCGACAACGGCGGGGAGCGCTTCTCCTACAACTGGCCGCTGGCCGGCAACAAGGGCTCCCTCCAGGAGGGCGGGATCAGGGTGCCGACGATCCTGCGCTGGCCGGCCCGCGTCGACGGCGGCCAGGTCAGCCACGAGCCGGTCTTCTCGCCGGACTGGACGGCCACGCTCCTGGAGGTCGCGGGCGCCCGGCCGGACCCGACCCACCCCCTCGACGGCACCAGCCTCGCCGGCTACCTGCTGCGCGGTGAGCGGCTGCCCGAACGGCCCCTGTTCTGGCGGGTGCGCGGGGAGCGGGCGCTGCGGCTGGGCGACTGGAAGTACCACCGGGGCAAGGACGGCCGGGACCGCCTCTTCCACCTCGCGTCGGACCAACGGGAGCAGGCCGACAGGGCGGCGGCGGAACCGGCGCTCCTGGCGGACCTGCGGGCCCGGTGGGAGCGGATCGACGCCGGGCTGCTGCCCTACCCGGCCGGCGACCGCTGAGCGGACGGCCCGTCACGGCCCGTCGTCGCACCGCGCCGTCGCGGCCCGTCGCCGCGGGCTGCCCCCGCGGCGGCGGGCCGGGGCCGGTTCCCGGCCCGGCGGTTCAGCGCCCGGCCCGTCCACTCCCTCCGGCCCGTTCGGTCCGTTCGGTCCCTCCGGTCGCCGCACGCGGCGGCGGCACGCTCCGCCCCGGGGCCCGGGTGCGGCAGTAGGTGTCGCGGACGGCGCGGTAGCCGGGCGCGCGGACGGCGCCCAGCAGCCGTGCCCACTGCGCGGCGTTCGTCTCGATCCTCCGCACGACGCGGTCGCGGCCCTCCCGGTCGGGGGCGTCGGCGAGTTGCCGGGCGTGTTCCCACGCCTGCTCGCGCCACTCGCGGAAGAGTTCGCCGGCGGTGCGGCCCGCGACGGGGTTCCAGCGGTCGTCCCCCAGGGCGACGAGCGGGTCGTAGCGGTGGGCGACGTCCCGCACCGCGGGCCCGTAGGCGCGGTCCAGGACCTTCTGGAAGCGGTCGTAGTCGGCCTTGCGCGTACCGCCGTCGGGGCGGGTGAGCCCCAGCGCGGCGATCACGTGGGGCAGGTCCCGCTGGATGTGCGCGTTCGCCCCGAGAAGCACGTCCTGGCCGGCGTTGACGTCGGCCGTGCGCGCCGCGTCGAACGCCGCGCGCCATGCCCGCGGGACGGGACGGCCCGCCCGGTCGGCCTCGTAGGCGTCGAGGTAGAGGTTGACGAAGCCGGTGTTGAGGCGGCCCGCGAGCCACGACGGCTCCTCGAAGTGCCCGCCCTCGGCGACCGCCGTCTCCAGCGAGCGCTGGAGGTGTACGTAGATCGCCGGGAAGGGGGCGCGGTGGTCGCAGCGCAGCTCGTCGCGGACGGCCTCCAGGGTGCGGCGGGCTTCCCGCACGCACGCGAGGACCGGGCCCTGGCAGCTCGGGTGCCCGGACCGGGCGGGCGGCGGCGCGAAGGCCGCGGCCGTGCCGCCGGTCAGGGTGATGGCGCCCGCCGTCACGACGGCGATGATCGTACGGATTCCGCGCGGTCGACAGGCCATGGGCCGCCCCTCCCAGCTCTCCCCGGTGGTCCCGCTGCTGGAACGAGACGGGGGAAGGGCCGGTTACGGCCGCGGGGCGACGCGGGACGACCGGACCCACGGCGGGGAACCGGCCGGCGCACCGTCAGCCGGGCGCGGCAGCGGGGCCTTCGAGGGAGGCCCGGGAAGGGCGGTCCCGGGAAGGGCGGTCCCGGGAGGGGCGGGTGGCCGCTCGCCGTCCTCGCCGTCCTCGACGCCCTCCGGCGCGTTCCGGCGCGTTCCGCGGCACACGGCCCGGGGCCGGGCCGGTCGCGCGGTCAGCCGCCGGAAGCGCCCCGCGGCGGCCGGTTCGCCTCCCCCTCCCCGGGGCTCTCCGGGTGGGTCCCGGGGCGGCCCGCGGGGTGGGCGAGCGGGGTGGGGGACAGATTGGTGCTCTCCTCCCCCGCCTCCAGCAGGGTGTCCGCGGCACCCACGATCAGCGGGTCCGGTTCGCCCAGGACCTGCTCGTCCTTCCTCGCGTAGTCGAAGCGCCACAGCAGGCTGCGCATCGCCTCCAGGCGGCCGCGCCGCTTGTCGTTGTTCTTGACGACCGTCCACGGGGCGTGGGGCGTGTCGGTGGCGCGGAACATCTCGACCTTGGCGGTGGTGTAGTCGTCCCACCGGTCCAGCGATTCGAGGTCCACGGGCGAGAGCTTCCACTGCCGCACCGGATCCACCTGCCGGATCGCGAACCGGGTGCGCTGCTCGGCCCGGGAGACGGAGAACCAGAACTTCACGAGGAGGACGCCGTCCTCGACGAGCATCCGCTCGAAGACCGGGCACTGTCTCAGGAACAGCTCGTACTGCTCCTGGGTGCAGAAGCCCATGACGCGCTCGACACCGGCCCGGTTGTACCAGGACCGGTCGAAGAAGACGATCTCGCCGGCCGCCGGCAGGTGCGCCACGTACCGCTGGAAGTACCACTGGGTGGCTTCCTTCTCGGTGGGCTTGTCCAGCGCGACCACGCGGGCGCCGCGGGGGTTGAGCCGCTCCGTGAACCGCTGGATGGTCCCGCCCTTGCCCGCCGCGTCACGCCCTTCGCAGAGGACCACGAGACGTTGCCCGGTGTCCTTCACCCACCGCTGGAGCTTCAGCATCTCGATCTGCAGGACGCGCTTGCGCCGCTCGTAGTCGCCGCGCCGGATCTTCGCCCCGTACGGGTAGTTCTCCCGCCAGGTCTCGATGGCCGCGCCGGACCCGTCCAGCAGGATGGGCTGCTCCGGCCTGCTGGTGTCGACGGTCAGTCCGTCGAGCAGTTCTTCCGACCGCTCCTGGTCCTTCTCACTGTCGTTCACACTCCCCACCTTCCCCGGATCGCCCCAGTCTCTCCGGCGGGACGTGCCGGTGGCCGCGTCCGCTCCCCCTCGGCCCCGGGTGCGCCGGTGCCGGGTCGGCCCGGGGTCGGTCGCAGGACCGGCGGCGTGCGCGTCCGCTTCTCCGGCGGCCCCGTGGTCCGGGGGGCCGACGTCCCGGAGGGCGGGGGTGCACCCGGTCGGGTGCTCGCGGCCCGCCCCGGCGGCTTCCCGGCCTTCGGCCCCGGCACCGGGCGCGGCGCCTCCGGGGACGTCCTGCGGCGCTCCCGGCGGGAGGTGCCCCCCGGTGGGAGCCGCCCGTGTCCCGCCGGGTGCCGGCCACCGGCTCGTCCCGTCCTTCGCCGGCGACGCCAGGGGCGGGCAGGATCGAGGAGGCCGGTACGGTGCGCGTCGGCCCGGCCCCTGGGACCGGCCCACGGCCCCGTCCGGCCCCGGGGAGCGGCGGCCGGCGACGATGCGCGGTCGGGGAGCGGCGGCCGCCGGAGGCCGGGCGGTCTCGTCCTCGCGGACGGACGGCCCGGAGGGTTCGCCCGGCCGTGTCCGTGGGGGCGTCGGAGGTCCGGAGGTCCGCTCGCCGGTCCTCGGCGCCGTCCCGCCGCCCTCCTCCTGCCCCGCTCGCCCCGGCGTCGTCCAGCCGGGCCCCCCGCCACCGCCCTTTCGCGTACGCGTCCGGAACGCCCGGTCCTTACGCCGTGGCGGCCGGGGCCCCGCCGGAAGGGCGGCCCGCCCCACGGCCGCGGGCGTCGCCGGTGCGTGTGCGCCGGTGCCTGCCCGTCGGCGGTGGCACCAGCGGCCTAGTGGGTCGCCTGCGGGCGGTAGTGCTGGCCGCCGAGCGGGGGGTGCGGGCTCAACGCGATCAGTCGCCCGAGGTCCCTCTGTATGCGTTCGGCCTCGCCGCGCACCGCCTGCGGGACATCACCTCTCTCCTCGACGAGCCGGCTGTAGATCGGGGTCTCCTGGAACACGAGCTGACTCCGCTTCCTGTAGCGCCTCTACCGCTGCCACGGGCGGGCCCGCCCCCGGCATGTCTGTCGGCAGCTTAGAGGGAAGCTGTGACAGCGGGTAACGGAACGAGAGGTAACGCACACCGTCCGGCGTCCGGTACGAGCCCGCCGGGACGGGCCGGTCACCGGCACCGTCGCGACGGGCGGTGTCGGTGACCGGTGCCCCGGGGGACCCGTGTCCGCGCTACGCCTTCGCGGACACGGCGGCGGCCAGGGCGGTCAGGAAGGCGTTCCGGTCGTGCGTGGCGATGGACAGCTCCTCGCCGCCCCGTGTGGTGAGGACCGCGGTGCCCATCCCCATGGGGACGCCCCAGCCGCCGCCGACCAGGCGGGGCGCGCCCCGGTCCGCCGCGCGCAGCCCGGGCACGGGCGCGTCGACGGCCTGGGCGGAGGCGGCGTAGCGGGCCACCGTGCCGGGTTCCTGTTCCCGCAGTGCGGCGTGGACGGAGGCGGGGTCGATGTCGGCGAGGGCGAGCCGCTCGCGGCCGACGCGCAGGACGCCCTGGTCCGGGTCGATGACGATGCGGTGGTAGACGGCCTTCGAGATCGGCACGGCGACGCAGGGCAGGAGCACCAGGAGGAAGGCGGCGGAGACGGCCAGCCACACCCCCGTGTCCTCGGGGATCGCGTCGACGCCCAGCTTCACGACCATGGCGAGGTAGACGCAGACGCAGGCGATCGTCCAGGTCTTGGGGAGTCGTTCTCGGTACACGTGACGCCTTCCGGGCTCGACGGGGACGGACGTTGTCCGCGGGGGCACGGAGGTGACCTTATGCGCAGCGCGGACGGCACCGCACCGAAGGGCCCGCGCACCGCCGGGCGGACGGGGACGAATCCGGTCACGGTGATCCGGCCGTACGTCCCGGCCGCCTCGTCCGTCTCGTCCGGCCGGGGCGCGTCCGCCGCCCCGCACCCGCTCCGCGGACCGCTCCGACCGTGGAAGGCAACCCTTGTCCAGCCACGGGTCCCGCCCGCGCCCGCCTCGCGGACCGCTCTCACCTGGGGCGGGACGCCTCCAGGGTGCGGGCGACCCTGGGGCCCAGCCAGTGCTTGAGCCTGCGCAGCGGCTCCAGCCGGTGGGCGGCCCGGTCGATCCGGTGGTAGAGCCGCGGCGGGACGTGCGGGAGGAGCGGGGAGTGCCGCTGTCCCAGGAGGGCGAACATCTGCGGCGGTGGCAGGCGGGCGTAGCGGGGCAGGTTCTCGTACCACTGTGCGCTGTAGCGGGCCGCGCTCTGCAGAGGGAGCAGGGCGGTGGTGCGTTCGCGTTCGTAGCGGGTGAGCGCGTCGCGCAGGACGGGGGTCGTGTGCAGTGCGTCGGCGAGTGCCATGGCGTCTTCGAGGGCGAGGGTCGTGCCGGCGCCGATGGAGTAGTGGGTGGTGTGGGCGGCGTCCCCGATCAGGACGAGGTTGTCGCGGAACCACGTGCGGTTGGTCAGGGTGCGGAACGACAGCCACGGGGCGCGGCCGTCCTCCTGCGGCCGCCCGATCAGCCGGTGGCCGCCCAGCGGTTCCGCGAAGAGGTCCTGGAGCCTGGCCAGGCACTCGGCGTGGCGCATCCGGTCGAGGTCCAGAGCCTGCCACGTCCGCGGGGAGCACTCGACGACGCAGGTGCTGCGGTCCGGGCCGTAGGGGTAGGCGTAACACCAGATCCAGCCGTGCGGGGTGTCGGTGAAGGCGAAGGTGAAGGTGTCGAAGACCTTGGTCGTGCCGAGCCAGACGTACTTGTTGCGGCCGGCGGTGCCCTTGGTGCCGAAGTGGTGTGCGTGGCGGTCGCGCAGGGCGCTGTGGACGCCGTCGCCGGCGACGACCAGGTCCGCGTCGGGCAGGCCGCGGGCGCTGTCGACCTCGTGGGCGAACACGAGGCGCACGCCCAGTTCCTCGGCGCGGCGGGCGAGGACGTCGAGCAGCCGGTGGCGGCCGATGCCGAAGCCCTGATCACCGGGACGGGTCGTCGTCGTACCGCGGATGTGCGCGGTGCCGCCGCTCCAGCGGACCGAGTCCGCGCTGATGGCGTGCGCGGACGGGGGGTCGCAGGCGTAGAGCTTCTCCAGCAGCCCGCCCCAGTACGTGACGCCCCAGCCGTACGTCGAGCCGGCGGGGTCGCGTTCGTGGACGGTGACGTCGTGGCCCGGGTCCCGCCGCTTGAGCAGGATCGACAGGTACAGCCCGGCGGGCCCGCCGCCGACACAGACGACCTTCACGTACGCACTCCCCTGCCGCCCACGACGCGTCGCGTTTCGCGGGGAAAAGTA
Source organism: Streptomyces sp. NPDC045287 (assembly GCF_056432325.1). Taxonomy (NCBI): domain Bacteria; kingdom Bacillati; phylum Actinomycetota; class Actinomycetes; order Kitasatosporales; family Streptomycetaceae; genus Streptomyces; species Streptomyces sp. NPDC045287. The sequence goes on along the minus strand of NZ_JBWKJG010000002.1, from coordinate 340,190 downwards.
GCATCCGCCCGACTTGGGGACGCGTCGACACGGCGGTCCCGCCAGGGCGGACGGGTCCGCGTCGGCGCGTCCCGCCCGCCCGCGGCCGGTGGGCCGGGCGCGCTCCGCCGGTGGTTCCCGGGGCGCGTCCGGCCCCGCACGGGAGGGTCACGCGGTGGACGCGATCCAGCCGACGGTCTCCTGGGCGTGGACGCCGTCGCTCCTGACGCCGGTTCCGTGGAGCTCCTTCAGCCGGGCGGGGAAGCCGATCCGTACGGCCGCCCCGGTGGCCGGTGACCGGCCGCCTCCGCGTCACGCCGTCCGCGGGGGCTCGGCCGGGGCGATGGTGAAGTCGAAGTCCCGCAGCGAGCACGCCGCCAGGGGGCGCAGTCCCACCAGGTAGCCGAGCGGGGCGTCCGGGGTGGTGCGCAGGCGCGTCCGGGTGAGCCAGACCGCCCCCGAGAGGCGGAGCGGCACCTCGCACGGCTGCCGGCGGTCCAGGGCGGGCTGGAACAGGCGGGCGCGGAGGGGCAGCCTGCCGGGGAGGCGCAGGAGCGGGTGGTGCAGCGCCGTCACCGCCGGGGTCTCCGGGCTCTTCCGGGGGTGCGCCGGGGTCCGGTCCGTGAGCAGCGCCGTGCTCAGCAGGGCCGGGGCCGGCTCGTCGAAGGCGAAGGCCGCCGGGCGCTTGGGGATGCCCCACAGGGCCCGGCCCCCCGCCAGTGACCGGGGGTCGTCCACCCACGCCTCCACCGCGCAGGCCCCGACGGACAGGCCGCGACGGACGGCGAGGGCCACCAGCAGCTCGCGGTAGACGAGCGTGCCGCCGGGCCGGTAGTCGACCCAGAACGTCACCACGCCGCACCGCCGTCCAAGCCTCAGCGCGCGGACGCCCGCCGGCAGGGGCCAGCGCGGGAGGCGGTGCTCGCCCACCCACCACAGGGCGGCGTGCAGGGTGCCGCGCAGGCGCCAAGGGGGTGGCGGGTAGCTCTCGGTCACCCCTTCCGCCTTCCCCGTGGGCGCGCGGGCGCACCCACCTGTTAACGTCGCTTTGACGAGAAGCGGGTGCCGGGCTCGGGAGGTGGCGGGCGTGTCCGAGGACGAGCAGGTCCGGGTGCGGCGGTGCCTGGAGGGGCGGCTGGCGGAACTGGGGCGGCTCGCCGGGCTCTCCGACCGGCAGGTGCCGGGGTTCGGGTTCCGTGACGGCGCGTACCCGTTCATCGAGGTCGGCGGGGACGGGGAGCTGCGCTACCTCGCCTACGAGCGCGGCCGGAAGATCCTGGAGCTCGTCACCCGCGCCCCCGAGGAGTTGCTGTACTGGGCGTTCAGGGACTCCACCTTCGAGGCGGCCGGCGTCTGGGCGCGCCGGCACCCCCGCGAGGGCGAGCCCTTCCGGGTGACGCTGTGGCGGCGGCAGTTCTCCCTGCTGCACGTCCTCCGCCCCGCGTGGGCGCGGCGCCGCCGGGAGGAACTCGTCGCCTCGCTCCGCGACCCGGAACACGTCCGCCTCGTCCCCGCGCTGCCCCCACCGCCCCTGGGGTAGGGGGCGCGTGCCCGAGCCGCCGGGCCCGCCGGCCGTCGCCCTCCGGAGGAGCGCCGGGGCCGTACCGCTGCGACCGGTGTTCTCCCGGACGGTCCGGCAGGCCGGGCGGGCGCCCGGCGGGCGTCGTCGGCGGCCTCCTCCCGCGCTTCCGCCCCCGCGGTCGCCGCGGGGGCGGGCGGGCGCGTACGGGGAGGGCGGCCACGTCGCCGCTCTCGACGGCGGGGGGTCGGAAGCCGTAGGCGCCCTCATCCCCGGGCGTACGGCCGTCCCGCCCCGGAGGGCGTCGGCGCGGACCCGCGCCACCGGCCCCTGCCGGACCGGACCGGGCCGTGGGGCACGGCCGCCGCCGGGCGCGTCGGCTCCGCGGGCGTACCCGGCCGGTCGTACGCACCCTGGTTGTCGGCGGTGGGGGCGCGTACGTTCGGGCCATGGCTGACGAAGGGTTCGGGAATCCGCGGCTCGCTTCGCTCTACGACCCGCTCGATCCCGATCGGAGCGACCTCGACGCGTACGTCCGCATGACCGAGGAGTTCGGGGCGCGGCGGGTGCTCGACATCGGGTGCGGGACCGGGGTGTTCGCCCTGCTGCTGGCCGACCGGGGCATCGACGTGGTCGGGGTCGATCCCGCCGTGGCCTCCCTCGACGTGGCGCGGGGGAAGGCGGGCGGCGAGCGGGTGCGGTGGATCCACGGGGACGCGGGCGCGCTCCCCCCGCTGGAGGTGGACATGGCGACCATGACGGCGAACGTCGCCCAGGAGATCACCGACCCGCGGGACTGGCGGGGGACGCTGCGCGGCGCCCGCGAGGCGCTGCGGCCCGGTGGCCGGCTGGTCTTCGAGACGCGGGACCCGGCCCGGCGCGCCTGGGAGGAGTGGAACCGCGACGCTTCGTACGGCGTGACGGAGGTCCCCGGTGTGGGGGCGGTCGAGAGCTGGGTCGAACTGGTCGACGTGGGGCTGCCGCTGGTGACGTTCCGGTGGACCCACGTGTTCGCGGCGGACGGGGAGGTGATGACGTCGGAGTCGACGCTGCGCTTCCGCGAGCGGGCGGAGGTCGAGGCGGACCTCGTCGCTCAGGGGTTCGTCGTGGAGGAGGTCCGCGACGCCCCGGACCGGCCGGGCCGGGAATTCGTCTTCGTCGCCCGGCGGCCCGGCGGGCCGATGCCCGACGCGGCCCGACCGGACGACGCGGCCCGACCGGACGATGTGACCTGACCGGACGAGGGGGGACCCGGCGCCCCGGGCCGGGACGGCGCGGCCGGGGTCCCGGCCGGGCGGGGCGCGGAGGGCGACGCCGCCCGGCCCTGCGGCCCGGCCGCTCCGCGGCAGCCGGGTGCGCCGGGCCCCCGGCGGGTGTGGCACAGTGTGCCGACCCTTCGCGCCGATACGGCCCCGCCCGTCAGGAGTACCGCCCCGTGAACGCAAAGCGCCGTCGGCTGCTGCTGGCCGCCATCGAACCCCTGCTCGAAGCCGGGGAACGGGTCGAGGTGACGGCCGTCGTGAACCTGAACCCCGTATCGGTGCGCCGCACGGCGGTGTTCGCGGCGGCGTCGGCGCTGATGAGCGGCGGGGCCATGGCGGTGGTCCCGGCCAGGGTCCCCCTGTACCTGGGGATGACCGGCCACCGCCTGTTCCTCTTCGAAGCCGACCCGGTGTTCGCGCGGCCCAAGGGCCTCGTGACGACGATCCCGCGCGCCGGCCTGGTGCGGTCCGAGGTCAAGGAGCGGATCCTGAACTCGTCGTTCGTCGTGTCTTCGCCGGACAGCGACCAGGGCATGCAGATCATCTTCCCGCTGACGTGCCGCAAGGAGCGCGACGCGGTGGCGGCCGCCCTGCCGCTCGCCGCCGGCTGACCGGCACGGCGCGCCGCCGGCCCGTCCGCCCGACCGCGCCGCCCGCCGCACGGTCAACCGCCCGTGCGGCGGGCGGCGCGGGCCGCGCGACGCCGCAGCGCACGCCGCTCCTCCTCGTCGGCGCCGCCCCACACCCCGAAGTCCTGCCCGGTCTCCAGCGCCCACCGGAGGCACTGCTCACGCACCGGGCAGCGTCGGCAGACCCGCTTGGCCTCCTCCGTCTGCATCAGGGCCGGGCTGCTGGTGCCCACGGGGAAGAACAGGTCCGGGTCCTCTTCGCGGCACGCGGCCGACTGTCGCCAGTCCTCCACGGAAGTCTCCTTCGCTCGTCGGTGGGTACGCGGTCCTCCGGTTGCGCACGACCGCGTACCTGATGCGACTGACCGTCACCACGGCATTGAAACGGTCCCGGCCGCTCCGCATGACGAAAGTGCGCGAAAAGGCACATGCCAGCGAGTTGTGCGGTAAAAGGCACCTCCTCTGGCCAAGGGTTTGGAATCGCCGGGACGGTAAAGGCGCTGAGACGAGCCAATTGTCCGCATACGACGGTAGGAGACTCCATGGGCATCATCGCGTGGATCCTCATCGGCCTGCTCGCCGGCATGATCGCCAAAGCCCTGATGCCGGGGCGCGACCCGGGCGGTGTCATCATCACCATGCTCATCGGCATCGCCGGTGGTCTTCTCGGCGGCTGGCTGGGCAAGGTCCTCTTCGGGGTCGACTCCATCGACGGCTTCTTCAACCTCTCCACCTGGATCGCCGCCATCGTCGGCTCGGTGATCCTGCTCGCGCTGTACCGACTCGTCACCGGCGCCGACCGGTCGCACCGGCACGCCTGACCCGTAGCGCGACGGCGGCGGTCCCGGTGGGACCGCCGCCTTCCAGTCCCCCATGTTTGCGACCCCAAGAGGCGGCAACCCGGAGGCGGTCATGGCCAACACAACCGAAACCCTGCGGCTCGCCTGCGAGCAGCTCGCCCAACTCACCGGGCAGGAACCCGAGTCCGTGTCGTCCTTCCAGCGCACCGAAGACGGCTGGCGGTTGACCGTCGAGATCGTCGAGGTGTCCCGCATCCCCGACACGACGAGCCTGCTCGCCTCGTACGAGGTGGAGCTCGACGAGGACGGCGGGCTCACCGGGTACCGCCGCGTCCGCCGCTACGAACGCGGCCGGGCCGACGACCAGGCCCACTGATCCGACCGGCCGTTCCGACCCCCGCCGAAAGCCCCGATCCCGACCCCCTCCGCACCACGGACCGACAACGACCATCAAGCAACTGACCGTTCGTCAGAAAGGCGGAAGGACATGACGGTTGACACCCGAACACCCATGGGCGGCTCCGGCGGCAGCAGCGGCCTGTACGACGTCCTGGAACTCGTCCTCGACCGCGGGCTCGTCATCGACGCGTTCGTGCGCGTCTCGCTCGTCGGCATCGAGATCCTCAAGGTCGACGTCCGGGTCGTCGTCGCCAGCGTCGACACGTACCTGCGCTTCGCCGAGGCGTGCAACCGCCTCGACCTGGAGACCGGCCGCAAGGCGCCGGCGCAGCTCACCGACGTCGTCGAGGACATGACCCAGTCCGGTGCCCACGGCAAGACCAAGGGCGCGCTGCAGGGCGCGGCGCAGACGGTGTCCGAAACCCTCGGCCGGACGTCGTCCCGGCAGCAGAAGAAGGAGGAGCAGGAGAAGTGAGCACGTACGTCTACGGCATCACCCGCAGCTCGCACCCCGCGCTCCCGGAGAAGGCGAACGGCGTGGGCGACCCCCCACGCCCCGTGCGGATCCTCGTCCACGGCGAGCTCGCCGCGCTGGTGAGCGACGCGCCCGAGAACCTGCGACCGAAGCGGCGTGACCTGCTCGCCCACCAGAACGTGCTCGGCGAGGCGGGCGCGAGCGGCACGGTGCTGCCGCTGCGGTTCGGCGGGGTCTCCCCCGACGACGACGCCGTGCTGGCCGCCCTGCGGGAGCGGGAGGCGCACTACCTGGAGCGGCTCAAGAGCCTCGACGGCAAGGTCGAGTACAACGTGAAGGCGGCCCACGACGAGGAGGCCGTGCTGCACCAGGTCCTCGTCGACAACCCGGAGCTGCGGGCGCTGAGCCAGGACCACCGGGCGGTGGGCGGCGGCACGTACGAGCAGAAGCTCGCCCTCGGCGAGCGCGTCGCGGTGGCCGTGAAGCACCGGGAGGCACGGGACGCGGTCCTCGTGCAGGAGGCCCTGGAAGGGGCCGCGGTGGAGTGCCGGCCCGGGCCGGAGGGCACCGGCCGGCTGGCGAACCTGTCGTTCCTCGTCGAACGGGACCGGGCCGAGGACTTCACCGCCGCGGTGGAGGCGCTGGGCAGGGACCACGGCCACCTCGTGCTGCAGGTGAACGGGCCGCTTCCGCCGTACAGCTTCGTGGAGTAGGCCGTGGGCCTGCTCGGAGAGCTGCTCCTGCTGCCCGCCGCGCCCCTGCGCGGAACCGCGTGGGTGCTGCGGCGGGTGGTGGAGGAGGCGGAACGGCAGCACTACGACCCGGCCGCCGTCCGCCGTGAGCTCGCCCGCCTCACGGAACGGCTGGAGGCCGGGGAGATCGACGAGGAGACGTTCGACCGACTGGAGGACGAGCTCCTCGACCGACTGGAGAAAGGGGTCGACGGCCCATGACGACACCCGGCCGCCCGCCCGCCCCGTTCGCGTCCGAGGGCGGGGGCGCGAACCTCGCGGACATCCTGGAACGCGTCCTCGACAAGGGGATCGTGATCGCGGGCGACATCCGCATCAACCTGCTCGACATCGAGCTGCTGACCATCAAGCTGCGGCTCGTCGTCGCCTCGGTGGAACGCGCCCAGGAGATGGGCATCGACTGGTGGCGCCACGACCCGGCGCTCTCCTCGCACGCCCGCCGCGACGCGCTGGCGAGCGAGAACGAGGAGCTGCGGCGGCGCCTCGCGGAACTGGAGGAGCGTACGGCATGACCACCACCCCCACCCCACCCCTGCGGTACGTGTACGCCGTGTGCCGGCCCTTCGACGGCGTCCTGCCGGAGGGCTCCGCCGGGATCACCGGGGAACCGCCCCGGCTGCTGCGCCACGGCGACCTGGTCGCCGTGGTGGACGCGGTCCCCGCCGAGGAGTTCGACGAGGGGCCGCTGCGCGCCCGGCTGGAGGACCTGGACTGGCTGGCCGCCACGGCCCGCTGCCACGACGCCGTCCTGGCGGCGCTCACCGCGGTCACCTCGCCGCTGCCGCTCCGGCTCGCCACGGTGTGCCGCGACGACAGCGGGGTGCGGCGGCTGCTGGACGAGGGGCACGACCGGTTCGTACGGGCCCTGGAGCGGCTCGACGGGCGGGTCGAGTGGGGGGTGAAGGTGTACGCGGAACCCGCCGCGCCCGCCGCGCGGCCCACGCCCCGGGAGGCGCCGGCCGGAGCGGTCGGCGGCCGGGACTACCTGCGCCGGCGGCTGCGGGAGCGCAACGGCCGGGAGGAGGGCCGGCGGCGCGCCGAGGACGTGAGCCGCGCGCTGCACGGCCGGCTCTCCGCGTACGCCGAGGCGGCGGCCCTGCACCCGCCGCAGGACCCGCGGCTCGCCGGCGACACGGGCGGGGTCAACGTCCTGAACGCCGCCTACCTCGTCGCCCGCGAACGCGCCGAGGGCTTCGTCGCCCTCGTGGGCCGGGCGTCCGAGGAGGAGGGCGTACGGGTCGAACTGACCGGGCCGTGGGCGGCGTACTCGTTCGCCGGGATCGCGGAGGAGGACGCGGCGTGACCGTGGAGCACCGCAGGATCGCCCTCGTCGACCTGCTGGACCGGCTGCTCGCCGGCGGGGTCGTCCTCACCGGCGACCTGACGCTCAGCATCGCCGACGTCGACCTCGTACGGGTCGACCTGAAGGCGCTGATCAGCGCGGTCAGCGACGAGATGCCCGTGCCGTGGGAGCAGCCGGCATGAACGAACCGCGCCGCCGGGTGGAACTGGACCCCGACTCCGTAGAACGGGACCTCGCCCGTCTCGTCCTCACCGTGATCGAGCTGCTGCGGCAGCTGATGGAGCGCCAGGCGCTGCGCCGGGTGGAGGGCGGGGAGCTGACGGAGGACCAGGAGGAGCGGATCGGCATGACGCTGATGCTGCTGGAGGACCGCATGGAGGTCCTGCGGACCCGGTTCGGGCTGGAGCCGGAGGACCTGAACATCGACCTGGGACCGCTCGGCCCGCTGCTGTGACCCGCGGGACGGATCGGGTACCCGGGCCGGAGACCGCCCCCGCGCAGCGGGGCGCGGTGCCGGAACGTACGAGGGAGACGACTCATGGATCACTCTCGGGTGCCCGTCCTCGAAGCGCTGGAGGAGTTCAGGCGGCGCGGGGACGTCGTGTACGGCCCGCCGGGGCACAAGCAGGGCCTCGGCGTCGATCCCAGGGTGCTGGAGATCCTCGGGGAGGACCTGTTCCGGGCGGACGTGCTGTCGCTGAACGGCCTGGACGACCGCCGCGAGTCGCAGGGGGTGCTCTCGCAGGCCCAGGAGCTGATGGCGGACGCGGTGGGGGCGGAGCACGCCTTCTTCTCCACGTGCGGCAGTTCGCTCTCGGTGAAGACCGCGATGCTGGCGGTGGCCGGGCCCGGTGAGAAGCTGCTGATCTCCCGCAACGCCCACAAATCGGTGATCGCCGCGGTGATCGTCAACGGGGTGGAGCCGGTGTGGGTCCACCCGAAGTTCGACGCGGAACGCCACCTGGCGCACCCGCCGGAGCCGGACGACGTGCGCCGGTCCCTGGAGGCCCACCCGGACGCCAAGGGCATGCTGCTGATCACCCCGACCGACTGGGGGTCGTGCGCGGACATCCGCGGTGTCGCCGAGGTGTGCCACGCGTACGGCGTGCCGCTCATCGTCGACGAGGCGTGGGGCGCCCACCTGCCGTTCCACCCGGAGCTGCCGTCGTGGGGCATGGACGCCGGGGCCGACCTGGTCGTGACGAGCGTGCACAAGATGGGCGGGGCGGTCGAGCAGAGTTCCGTCTTCCACCTCCAGGGCGACCGCGTGTCCCCCGAGGTGCTGCAGCAGCGGGAGGACCTGCTGGGCACGACCAGCTCGTCGTCGCTGGTGTACGCGACGCTCGACGGGTGGCGGCGGCAGATGGTCGAGCAGGGCCACGACCTGCTGGAGACCGCGCTGCGGCGGGCCGGCCGGGTGCGGGAGGCGGTCGCGGGCCTGCCGGGGCTGCGGCTCCTCGACGACGCCGTCGTACGGGAGGGCCTCACGGCGGAGATCGACCCGCTGAAGATCACCATCGATGTGCGGGAACTGGGCATCAGCGGCATGCAGGCCGCCGAGTGGCTGCGGGCGGAGCGCCACGTCGACGTCGGCGCGTCCGACACGTGCCGGATCAGCGCGATCCTGACGCACGCCGACGACGACCGGACCGAGAACGTGCTGTGCGACGCGCTGCGGGCCCTGGTCGAGAACGCGGACTCCCTCGAACGGCCGCGCCCGGTGCGCCTTCCGAAGCCGGGCGCGCTGGAGCTGGAGCAGGCGATGCTGCCCCGTACGGCGTTCTTCGCGGAGGCCGAGCACGTACCGGCGGAGAAGGCCGCGGGCCGGATCGCCGCGGAGATGATCAGCCCCTACCCGCCGGGGGTCCCGGTGGTCGCGCCGGGCGAGGTCATCACGCAGGACGTGGTGGACTACCTGCGCAGCGGGGTCGCCGCGGGGATGCTGGTGCCCGACGCGGCCGACGGGACGCTGGAGACGTTCCGGGTCACCGCCGGGTGAGGGGCGCCGGACCCGCTCCGGACCCGCCGCGGTGGCGGGGCCGGCCGCTCCCCGCGGTCACTTCTTCTGGACGCGCGCCGTGCGGTAGAGCTCGGTGGTCAGCCGCCTGAGCTCCTGCACGGACGTGTCGAGCTCGGTGGCGGCGACGGTGCTGTGGTCGGCCCAGACGCACATGGCGACCGGTCTCGTGATGGCGGTGCCGTGCATGTCCTGGTACGTGTACTCGCCCTCGCGGCACCGCATGACCGCCCCCTCGTACCCGTCGAGGCGGACGGGCCGGGGAGGGCCGTCCCACTTCTCGCCCGAGGGCCGGAAGGGGGACTGTTCGCCCCGGTCGATCGAGCGGAACATGGCGCGCAGCGCCGCGTCCGGGTCGGGCACATTCCCCTGGAGCCCGCGGAAGACGAGGTACCGGCTGTACTCCCCGCCCGGCTCCCCCGCCTCGTAGTCGGCACCCGTGCCGGAGGCCCCGACGACGATGCGGCGCGCGTCGCTCGGGTTGATGCCGATGCCTCCCACCTCGGTCTGCACGAGTTCGCAGTCCGAGTCCGAAGGCATCCCCCCGCAGCTCACGCGGCCGACGTACGTGTCCCCGAAGCGCCTCTCCTCCTGGAACGCGCCCACCGACCGGGGCGGGTCCAGCCGGTAGCCCCGGGTCCCGACGTCCTCGGTCAGCACCGGGAGCACCGTGTGGAGGCACGCCGCGAACACGGCGAGCGCCGCCATGCCGACGGCCAGCAGGGCCGGTCTCCGCCGTACGGCGTACATGGGTCCCCTTTCGTCAGTTCAGGGGGTTCGACCGCCGTGAACCACGAATGGTTGCCCTGCCCGCCGGGGTGTTCGCCGGTCAGCCCCGGCTGTCGCCGTCCGCGCGGTCCGGCCCGTCCGCCCCCTCCGTCGGTACCGCGCGGTCCTCGGGGTCCTTCTCGACCCCGGCGAGCTGCTCTCCGCCCGCCGTGCCCTCACCCGGCCGGTAGCCCTCGGCCGTGCTCGCCGTGCCGGGCACGTCGCGGCGGTGTGCCGTGTCCTCCGCGCCCGAGCCGGCGCCGGGCGCCTCGCGGCTCCGCTCGCGGGCGCGGTCGCGTGACGTCTCGTCGTTCATGTCGTCTCCCAGTTCGGCGTGGTGGGAGGCCCGGGTACCCGCCGGCCGGTGGATCTATCTCCCCCGCCCGGCCACGACACGCCCCGGCGGGACGACCGGGCGGGTGGGAGGGGACGACCTACCCTCGACGCCATGACCTGGCTCCGCGCCCTGAAGGCGACCGCCCGCTCGGGTCTCGCGGTGCAGCGGCGGCGGCTGGAGCCGCTCGTGGCGCTGCGCGCCGCCGCCGGGCTGGCGCTGGTGGTGCTGGTGAGCGCCGCCGTGGGCGGTCCGGCGATGGCGGCCAGTTCGGCGTTCGGTGCGTTCCAGGCGGCCATGGCCACGTTCCAGCGCAGTTGGCGGCCGCGGCCGACGCTGGCGCTGGTCTCCGGGCTGACCCTGTCCGTCTCCACGTTCCTGGGCTACGTCTGCGGCGGGCACCTGGCGGTGTTCCTGGTGCTGCTGGCCGTGTGGACGTTCCTCTCGGGCCTGGCGTGGACGGCGGGGCCGACCGTGGGGCTGATCGCCTCGTCCAACGTGGCGATCATGCTGGTCACGGTCACCCTGCCCACGTCGGTCGCGGACGCCGCCGTGCACGCGGCGGTGATCGCGGCGGGCGGGGTGGTCCAGGCCGGGCTGATCGTGCTGTTCCCGGTGCGCCGCTGGGGCCCGCAGCGCGACGCGCTCGCCGACGCGCTGGCGACCGTGGCGGACTACGCCCGGCGGCTGCGCCACGACCCGTACGCCTCGTTCGACCCGGTCCCGCTGATGACGGCCCGCAACGCCGCCGCCGTCACGCCCCGGCAGGCCCGCCGCCGCCCCGGCGAGCTGCACGGCGTCCGGGGGCTGGCCGAGCGGATCCGTCCCGTCCTGGCGTCCCTGGCCGACCCGGCGGTGGGCGCGCCCGCGGAGGGCCCCGGCCGTGACCGCGCGCGGGAGCTGCTGGACGCGGCCGGGGCGGTACTGGACGCGGCCGCCCGGGCGGTCCGGCACGGCGCGCCGCTCGACGTGCCGCCCGGCGCCCTCGCCGCGCTGCGCACCCCGGACACCCCGGCCGTCCTGGGGACGGCGCCCGCCCGGCGGGCCGCCGCCCGGCTCGCCGCGCTCCTGGAGGCGGTGGTGAAGGCGGCGGGGCCCACCGGCCGGCGGGCGGGCCCCGAGGAGCTCCGCGCGCAACCGGGCCTGCTGAGCCTGGTCCCGGTCGTCGTGCGGGACGTCCGGGCCGAGGTGCGGTACCGCGACTCGCCGTACCTGCGGCACGCGATCCGGGTGACGGCGGTCGCCACGGCCGGGTACCTCCTGGGGGCGGCGCTGCCGCTGGGGCACGGCTACTGGGCGCCGCTCGCCGCCGTCATGTCGATGCGGCCCGACTTCAGTCAGACGTACGCGCGTTCGGTGGCCCGTTTCGCCGGGACACTGGTGGGGGTGGCCCTGGCGACGGGCGTGGTGCGGCTGGCCACCCCGGGCGCGTACGCGTCGGCGGCACTCGCCGTCGCCAGCGCCTTCGCGACGTACCTGCTGCTGCGGACCGGGTACACCACCGTGCAGGTGTTCGTCTCCGCGTACGTCGTGTTCCTGCTCGGCATGGCGGGCGCGCAGTGGACCCAGACCGTCCCGGAGCGGGTGGTGCTGACCCTGCTGGGCGGGGTCCTCGCGATGCTGGCCTACGCCCTGTACCCGGCGTGGGAGACGCCCCGGCTGCGCGCCCGGCTGGCCGACTGGCTGGCGGCGGCGGCCCGGTACGGCGCCGAGGTGCTGGAGCGGTACGCCCGGCCGGACCGGCTCGCGACGGGTGCCGTCCGGGAGGCGCTGCTGGACGCCCGCGCCGCCCGGGTCGCCTGGCGGGAGGCGGTGGACCGGGCCGCGCACGAGCCGGTGCGGCACCGGGGGCTGTCGCGGACGGCCACCGACGCGTCGGGGCGGGCGGTCGGCCGGTTCGCGCGGGCCGCGGTGGTGCTGGAGGCACACCTGCCGGACCCCTCGGCCGCCCCGTCGCCGGGCGCCGCGGCGCTGGCGGAGGCGCTGCGCGGGGCGGCGGAGCGGGGCGCGGCGGACATCAGGGAGCGGCGCGTGCCGCGCTGGGGCGAGGTCCGGGCGGCGCTCGACGCGGCGGAGGCGTCCGCCGACCCCGTCGTGCGGGCGGGGGCGCGCCAGTTGTTGGAGTCCCTGGAGGAGCTGTCGGAGGCACTGGCCGCCGAGTAGCCGCCGCCCGGACGGGACCCGGCGGGCGTCCCCGCTCGCCCCGCCCGCCGCGGGCAGGCCGACGGGCGGCGGGGAGGGGACGGCGGGGCGGACGCGGTGGCGGCGCGGTCACCGGGGGCCGGGTGCGGCCCGGCGGCACCGTGTCCGTCCGCCGGAACGCGCTGCTCCCGGCGCGGTGCGTCACCTCCCGCCGGGCCGGGCCGCGACGGGCGCGGCGGCCCGGCACCGGGCCCGGCGGGACGGCACGCACGACGCGGCGCGACGCCCAGGCGGGGGGCCGGGCGTACCCAAGGAGCCGCGGGGCCGGTGGCGGGCCCGCCACGGGGCGGACAGCGACCGGCCGCGACCGCGGTGAAGGCGGTCCACGCCCCGGGACGGCCGTTCCGCCACCCGCACGCCTCCGGAGGGGGCCGCGCGTCACCGGTTCGCCCGCCACGGGCGCGCGGCCGGGGGGCGGGGGTGCCACGCTGAGCCGTGAGGGTCCCCCGCCCCGCCCGGGTCCCGCGTCCGCCCCGGGCCCGCCGCGTGACGGAAGGAACCACCGTGATCACCACTGACTTCGTCCCCGGCTCCCCGTGCCGGCTGGACCTCGGTGCGCCCGACACCGGGGCGGCCGCCGGGTCCTACCGGTCCGTCTTCGGCTGGGAGTACCGGCCCGTGGGCCCGGAGGCGGGCGACTACGGCGTCTTCCGGCTGGACGGCGAGGCGGTCGCCGGGGTCGCGGCGGGCGGCGGCACGGTCCGGACGGGGCCGAAGGACGCGGAGGGCACCGGCCGGTTGGCGATCTGCGCCGACCCGGCCGGCGCCGGGTTCGTCGTCCTCGCTCCGGCCCGGGGCTGAGGCCGGGAGCGGGGCGGTGCGACGGGCCGGCCCGCTCCCGGAGCCCGGGACCACCGGGCTCCGGGGCCCCGGCAGCGCTTGCCGGGGCCGTCCTCCCGTACGAGGGTGATGGCGATGGACACGCCGCTGCGAACGTTCACCGAGAGCCCGGAGGACCCCTTCTCCCTTCACCGGGCGGCGACGGCCGTCCTCGACGCGCGGGGCACGGTCGTCGGCTGGAGCAAGCTCGCCGAGGACCTGCTCGGCTACCGGGCCGAGGACGTCATCGGCCGCCACGCGCTGAGCGCGCTGGTCGACGTGGCGGACCGGGCCGCCGCCTCGGAGGCGATCACGGCGTGCGTCGGGGCGGGCGGCTGGTTCGGGGTGCTGCCGGTGCGCCGGAAGGACGGGCGGACGCTGCGGATGGGTTTTCGCGCGCGGCTCGTCCTGCGGGCCGGGTACCACGAGGAGTGGTTCCTGGCCGGCGCGCCGGCGGACGAGGTGATCCAGTGGGAGACCGACCGGTCGCTGCTCGACGGGATCTTCCGCCGCTGCCCCATCGGGGTCAGCGTGCACGGCCCGGACCTGGGCATCCTGCGGGTCAACCAGGCCGTCGCCCTGTTCGCGGACGCACCCGCCGACGCGCTGCGGGGGGCTCGGCTGGGTGATTTCCTCGTCGCGCCGGACGCGCGGACCGCGGAGCACGGGCTGCGGTCGGTCGTGGAGACCGGCCGTCCCCTGATCTTCACCGAGCAGCCGTGCCGGCTGCTGTCCGATCCGCCGGGCCGGGAGCGGTTCGTGGCCGTGTCGGCCTTCCGGATGCAGGACCCGGCCGGGGAGGTGCTGGGCGTCACCCAGTTCGTGGAGGACGTGACCGACCGGGAGCGGGCCCGGCGGCGGCTCGCCCTGCTGAACGACGCCAGCGAGCGGATCGGCACGACCCTCGACGTCGCCCGTACGGCGCAGGAGCTGGCGCGGGTGGCGGTGCCCGGCCTCGCGGACTGCGTGGCCGTGGACCTGCTGGAACCGGTCGTACGGGGTGGGGAGCCCGAGTCGGACACCTCGGGGCGCCTGCACCGGGCGGCGCTGAGCTGCGTCACGGAGCTGCCGCCGCCGGCCGCGCGCCGCCCCGGCGGCGAGGTGGTGTTCGCTCCGGACCCGCCCCAGGCGCGGTGCCTGCGGGAGCGGCGGCCCCTGCTGGAGACGGGCGGGGCGGGGCGGGCGGAGGGCACCGGACCGGCGGGGCGGGAGGCGGACGCGCACTCGCTGATGGTGGTGCCGCTGAGCGCCCGCGGGGCCGTGCTGGGCGTGGTGAGCCTGTGGCGCGCGTACCGGCCCGACCCGTTCGAGGAGGACGACCTGACGCTGGCCGCGGAGTTCGCCGCGCGGGCCGCCGTCTCCATCGACAACGCCCGCCGCTACACGCAGCAGCGGACGGCGGCGCTGTCGCTGCAGCGGAGCCTCCTCCCGGCGGACGTGCCGGAGCACCCGGCGGTGCAGGTCGCCCACCGGTACCTGCCGGCGGGCGACGCCACGGAGGTCGGCGGGGACTGGTTCGACGTGATCCCGCTGTCCGGCGCCCGCGTCGCCCTGGTGGTGGGCGACGTGGTCGGGCACGGGGTGCCGGCGGCGGCGACGATGGGGCGGCTGCGCACGGCCGTGCACACCCTGGCCGGGCTCGACCTGGAGCCCGACGAGGTGCTGTCGCAGTTGGACGACCTGGTCGGGCGGATCGCCGGGGAGCAGGAGGCGACGGGTCCGGTGACCGGGGAGCAGATCGTGGGCGCCACGTGTCTGTACGCGGTGTACGACCCGATCTCGCGGCGCTGTTCGCTGGCACGGGCCGGGCATCCGCCCCCCGTGGTGGTCACGCCGGACGGGCGGCCCGAACTCGCCGAACTGCCCGCCGGTCCACCGCTGGGACTGGGCGGTCTGCCGTTCGAGAGCGTCGAGTTCGAGCTGCCGGAGGGCAGTCTGCTCGCCCTCTACACGGACGGGCTCGTCGAGTCGGGCCGGTACGACATCGAAGAGGGGCTCGCGCTGCTGTACGAGGTGCTGGGCGAGCGGGAGAGCGACCTGGACGCCCTGTGCGCGAAGGTGACCCGGACCGTGATGCCCGAGCACCCCACCGACGACGTGGCGGTGCTCCTCGCCCGGACGCGGGTCCTCGCCGACGACAGGGTGGCGACGTGGACGCTGCCGGCCGAGCCGACCGCGGCGCAGCGGGCGCGGCGGCTGACGGCGACGCGGCTGGAGGAGTGGGGGCTGGACGACCTGGTGCTCACGACGGAGCTGATCGTCAGCGAACTGGTGACCAACGCCTACCGGTACGCGTCCGGGCCGGTGCAGCTTCGCCTGATCCGGGACTCGGCGCTGATCTGCGAGGTGTCCGACGGCAGTACGACGGCCCCGCACCTGCGGCGGGCCCGTAGCACCGACGAGGGTGGCCGCGGCCTGTTCCTGGTGGCGCAGCTGACCGAGCGCTGGGGCGCCCGGTACACCCGTGACGGCAAGACGGTCTGGACGGAACAGCCACTGAACGGCACGCCCGGCGACCGGGGTCCGGTCGGGGCGGCCGGGGCGCTGGGGGGGTAGCGGCGCTGCCGGGGGCGGCAGGACCACCGGTCGGCAGGCCCGGGGCGCGCCGGGCTCCGTTCCCTCGCCGTGCAGGGTCCCCGCCGGCAACAGAGGCATCCAGGACGGACGTCTCGCAGTTCACCGACGCGCCCGCTGAAGACCGCTTCACCCGTTCGGCGGTATGCGCGCGACAGTCCACGGCGACGGAGTGACCGTGGATGGGGGGCATCTCCAGGGGGTCGTACCTCTCCGCGCCTTCGCCGAGTCGGGGTTTCCCGGCAGCGGACGGCGCGCCATTCATGTGACGCATCCGGGAAGGATTACGCATGTCACTCGAACAGTCACTTTCCGAACTGCAGGCGGAGTCTCATCTCCCCGTCGACGCGAGCTCCCCTGCTTTCGACGATCACGAGCTGCTCTCGAATCGGCAGATGCTGCTGGTGTACGACATGGTCGTCTCCGTCAAGCAGAAGGCCGTCAACGACCAACTCGACGCCCTCAAGGTCATACCGAAGACCATTCGTCTGCGGCGGAAGCCGGGCAGTGACGGGGAGTACCAGTACGAGAAGATCGCCAAGAACGAAAAGCCGCCGGACATAAAGCAGGGCAGCGAGTGGAGCGATTACATCGACGCCCGGGTGAGGCCGGAGTTCCTCGTCCACCGGAGCGACTCGCAGCGTTTGATCCTCAAGTTCCGCCTGATCTCCGGAACCGCGGTGTTCAGCGAGAGAGGAAGCTCGGGGCGCGTCCGCATAGAGAAACACGCCTTCAGCGAAAAGGGGAGCTGGTTCCTGGGCATAGAGACTCGGCCGCAACTGGGCGACTGGAACCACGGACAGGCCGCGGATTCCACGTACGTGTCCGAGGACACCAGGGAGGCCCTTCGGAAGCGCCAGGAGAAGATGTACAGCATCAAACACCTGTACGTCGGAATCAAGGACGCGGACTTGTCGGCGTACGACCGCGACCACTCCTCGTTCGACATGGAGGAACACGACGCGCAACGGCAGGAACTGGTGCTCTCCGTGCTGGCCGGATTCCTGGACTTCCACTACAAGAAGAGCAAGGAAGGAAACGGGCGTTCCTTCGTCGTGGGGTACTCGGTGAACCACCCGGCCAGTACCGACACGACGGGGAGTGACGAATACGGTGTCCCGGACGAGATGAAGCCGGTGGAGGTGACGTTCTCGACGACGCGCTGCGACCAGAACCCGGACATCAGCACCGTCGACTTCTACTCCATCACCAAGGCGGGTACTCCCGGCCCCATTCGCCCGGTGCCGCACCGGCACGAGCAGCCGTGGATCACCTCGGACGACGACTGTGACGGCATCATCCGGTTCGGACCGAAGGCGTTCACACTGCCGCTGCTCTTCAAGCCGCTCCACCGGCTGATGGCCGAGAACGTGGGAACACTCGCCTCGGTGATCTCGAAGGAAAAGCTCAAGAGCACGCAGTGGGGCGCCCCTTACACAGTGGCGCACGAAGAACTGAGAACGACGGCCCTGGTCACCTACAGTGCCGACCCCGTCGCGGACGATCCCCCCTTCATCGTCCACCACGTCTACAGTTTCGTCAGGGCCCACTGGAACTACCCGTACGACAAGAAGAACCGCTTCGCGCTGTACGGCGATCTGACGCTGTACAAGCTGACCGTCCGCACGGGGCAGGAACCCGACCAGTGCGAAGCCGAACTGGCAGGTCGCTGGGAAGACAACACGGTCCGCTGGCTGGACTACTTCGAGCTGGTGACACAGCGGAACAGCAAGACCAATGACATGGAAATGGTCCTGCGGCAGGTCGACCAGGGCCTGACGTGGCCGGCCCGGGTGAAGTGTGCCCGCGGCTTCGCCCATTGCACGGGGGACGGAAATGAATGGGATCTTGACAAGTACTACGACGCCGCGAAGAACGCCGCGAACAGCCTCTACAGCGAGTACACCGGAAAAAAGAAGAAGAGCGTCAAGGAAGACATGAGCGTCGACGGCAGGAACATCGACAGTGCGCTCGAGGAGGCCGTCAGGCATCTCTCCCTGCCGCTGACGCTGCCTGCCGGCGGAGAGTTCTACTTCCGCAACGGGACGATCGACCAGGGGGGAATTCTGGCAGCAGAAGTGACCTACAAGACCGCGCGTCAGGAGGACCCGGCATGACCACCGCCCCAACCCGGCCCCGGGACGTCCCCGCCACCTTCCTGGGGGCACAGCAGGGCAAGCAGCTCACCGAGATCGCACCCGTCGACGTGGTGACCCTGCCGAAACCCGACAACTCCACGGGGAAGGCGCTCAAAGCGAGGATCTCCTGTGAGCTGATGACGAACCAGCTCCCTCTGACGCCCATCGACCCGGCTCGTGGATGCCGCCTCCTGCAGGACGGCGCCGGTCATCCCATGCTGCTGTCGCTGGGCACGTACGGGCACCTGTGGATGCACCGTTTCGACAACACCTCGCGTACCGGCTGGCAGATGATCGATCTGTCGAAGGAGTTCGCCAAGCACCTCGGCAAGGACGTCACGCAGGTCTGTGCCTTCGACACCGTGCAGGACGCGAAGGGAAGGATCAGCGTCGCGGTGGCGGTCCGCAGCACGAAAGACAACGAGGCGGAGACCCGGGAACTCTTCGCGGCCACCCTCATACCGGCCAACACCGCCCCCGAGGAGTGGCAGAAGCTGCCCGCCATCATGACGAAGATCAGCGGGGTGCCCAACGACTTCGAGGTACAGCAGGTGTGCCTGGGGACCGACGACAGCGCCGAGGACACGCCGACTGGGGACAGCACCGACGGGCCCCTGCTGACGGTCGCCGGCGCCACGGGCACCGGCTCCGAGAAGAAGTACGCCTATTACGAGGCGTTCCTCCCGGAGGGTACGGCGAAGAAGCGGGAATACCCGGAAGACCTGTCCTCGGTCGAACAAGTGGCCGCAGGGCACCACGACGGGCACCGCGCGACGTTCTTCCTCTACCGTGCGCCCACCGGCGACGGCAAAGGCGGCACCCGTACCCAACTGACGGCCAAGGAGGCACACGGGAACCGCACGTGGTCCTTCAGCCCCGGCTCCGACAACGACGCGCTTCCCAAGGACCTCGAGTACTACTGCGTGACCCCGGTCACCTACCCCGGTCAGGACGACGACGACATGACGTCCGACGTGTACGCGGGGACCAACCACGGACTGGTGGTCTTCCCCGACGGCAAAGGGGACACGTACCAGACCATCGACGAGGACCTGAAGGACATCCACTCGATCGTCGTCACGGACGCCGGGGACAAGATCGGCGTGTGGGCCCTCCACAAGGATGTCGCGAAGGGCCTCACCTACATCCCGGGCGACCGTGGCAGCGAGTCCCTGACCTTCCACCTGCCGACGGAGTTCCTGGAGAACGCCGTCACGCTGGCGGCCAGCAAGAACGCCTCCCACCCGGCGGAGTTGGCGGTTGCCGACTCCAAGGGGCGACTGACCCACCTGTGGCAGGACCCCACGACGACCCTGTGGGAGAAACGCCCCCTGGGCTGGAGCGGTGGCGCGTCGTTCGCCACGGCCACCGGGCCGGTCCCGCCGATCGACGCCACCGCGTTCGAGGCGGAGGAGCAGGCGGCGAAGCAGCCCAAGAGCCTGTGCGTGGACTCCTACACGTCGTCGATCACGCTCGTGGACCCCGACGGCAACCCCGCGTCCCGACTGGAGATCACGGCCCGCGCCTCGCAGACGTGCTACGTGCTGGTCAACCACGAGATGCGGCGCCTGGGGCCCGACCGCGACTCCAAGCTCGTCTGCGACGGCAGCGGCCGCCTGCAGGTGATCGCCTTCGCCACCGGAGTCACCCCGGCGGCGCTGTACCTCCAGTCGGCGGCCTTCAAGGGGCGGGTGATCGTCCGGCCCAGCGGCAAGGCCAACACCGTCCTCCACGGCATCCAGGGCGTCGACAGCCTGAAGGAAGCGAAACGGGGCGACGGGTCCAAGATCGTCCAGGATCAGCCCAACGACGTGGTGGAGGCCGTGGGCATCGTCCTGCCGTCCCTCACCCAGCCCACCGAGCGCGTCAAACCCACCCGGGGGTGCGTGTTCACCACCGTCGAAGAGACACTCAGCGACGATGCCGGGCAGGGGCTCACCACACCGCGCTCCACACTGAAGATCACCTGCAGCGAGCAGAAGGGCTGGCGGGCGGAGACCTCTCCCACGCCGCCCGACCTGCCCCGTGCGGGCAGCACCGCACCGGGTGACGCCCGGGTGTTCAGCTTCTGGGACGACGTCGGTGCCGCCTGGGACGCCATCGTCGCCTGGGCGAAGAAGCGGATCGAACAGCTCAAGAAGAGCGCCAAGATGCTCTTCCAGGCGGTCAAGGAGGGCATAGAGTGCGTCGTCGAGATCGCGGGGAAGGTGTTCACCTTCGTACTCAAGACGGCAGCCCACGTCCTGAAGGCCATCAACAGCGTCCTGAAGCTGATCGGCATCGACCTGATCGCCTGGTTCCGCCACATGCTCGGATGGGACGAGATCCTCAAGACCGCCGAGACGTACGAGAAGATCATCGACAACGGGCTCACCTACGCCGAAGCCCGCCTCAAGAAGGAGAGCGCCAAGTGGCGTAAGAGCGTGAGCGAGAACTTCCAGAAGGCCAAGGGAGAGCTGGAGAACCTGAAGCCGCCGGACGATCTCAAGGGCAAGACACCGTCGCACTTCGACAGTACGGCCGGCACCGTCAGAACGCTGATCGAGGGAGCCGCCACCGTCAGCGGAACCGTCACCGGCCTGATGGAAGACCTCCTCGCGGACACCGACCCCGACACGAAGGACGATCTGTCGTCCCTCGTGGGGGAGGTGTGCGACGCGGTGGAGGAGGCACTGGGAGGCGTCGCCGACGCCCTGACCCAGGAGCTGGCCGACAAGATCATCGCAGCCGTCAACAACCCCGGGCAGGCGAACATCGCCGCTCTGTGGTGCGCGGCGGTCGAGGTGGCACAAAGCGCGCTGGACGGCGGAGCCACCGTCATCGACAAGTTCCTCGAACTCTCCCCCCGGTTCCCGGCCGCCTTGAAGAAGGCGCTGGACGCGCCGTGCGACATTCCCTGGGTGCGGGCCATCGTGGAGTTCCTCCACGAGCTCCTGGGGACCAAGGACCGGGTGAACCTCACGTACCGGGGCGTGGTGTGCCTGGCCCTGGCCATCCCCACGGTGCAGATCAACCGCATCGTCCTCGGCAAGAAGCTGCCCGACGGCATCGACCTCCTGGCCGACGAGAAGCTGTTCGACAAGCTCTGCGGACCGCGAGACGGCGGGCCGACCACGACCCCGAACGCCGATGTGCTGAAAACCGCCTATCTGTTCATGGGCATGGGATCCGCCATCGCTTCCTTCGTGGGCGGGCTTCTCAGTGCGGTCGCTACGGACCGGCGCATCGACGACAAGAAATCTCCCCTGGCGGCCAAACTCAAGAACTGGGCCGGAGGTCTCAACTTCGCCCGGCTGGCCCTCGGTTTTGCTCCCAGTTTCTGGCCCGCCGACATCACCATGAGCCATTGGGCAAGAGGGCTGCGCTGGACGGGATACCTCATCGCCTTCTTCACGGGAACGCTGTACAAGCTCCACAAGACACCCGGCAACAAACCCGCCTGGTACGACAACGGGAAGTGTGTCCTCGACGTGGCGTCCGGCGTCCTGACGCTCGCCGGCACCGCCATCATGTACAACGAAAAGGACAAGAAGGTTGAATGGTACCGCCAGGCGGGCACCTACATCCTCCTCACCCTCAGCGGCGTGACCTCCACCATCACCACGAATCTCAAGAATCCGGTGTACAAGGTGGGCGCCACAGTGGTGCTGCGCGGCGTCACCAGCGTCGGCAACGGATACCTGGCGTCCATCGGCATCTATGAGGCGCTCAGCAACACCGGCGGCAACGACCCGTAAGGAGCGCGGCCCCGACGCGCCCGCCCCGACAGGCCCGTCCCCACCGCCTTGGGGAGGGCGCGCCCTGCTGGGGCGGGCCTCTCCGTCGCGTTGAGGGGTCCGACCCCGGTCGCCCTGCCCGGGCGGTCCTCCCGAAGTGGGGGTTCGGGGGGTTCCCGGGTGAGGCCGTGGCGGACGCGCGGGCCGGGCGCGGACGCCGGTGACTGTGGAAGGAACGGCGCGGCTGCGGGACTTCGCGGAGCCGGGGCCGGTCGCGCTGAACGCCGGCGGTCCGGCGCGGGCCCGGGGGCTCCGCGCCGGACCGCCGGCGGGCCGTCAGGAGGTCCTGCGGCGGCGGGTGGTGAGGAAGCAGGCGGCCGTGATGCCGACCGCGGCCACGCTGGCCAGGGTCTGGGGCAGCACGTTGCGCTCCTGGGCCGTCGTGTCACCGCCGTGGCCGTGGTGGCTGACCGTCGACTTGGACAGGCCCGCCTGGATCTGCTTCTCGGTCGGCGCCTTCGGCGCGGAGGCGACGGCCGCCGCGGAGAACGTGACGTCGGAGCAGCTGTAGAACGCCTCCGGGCTGTCGTTGCGCTGCCAGATCTTGTACAGCAGGTGGCGGCCGGTCCGCTGCGGCAGGGTGCCGTTGAACTCGTACCAGCCGGTCGGCGCCGTCCTCGCGACGTTCGCCACGGCGACCGGGGTCTGGTCGAGGTCCGACCACTTCAGCGGCTTGGTGGGGTCGTATCCCTCCTTGGTGATGTAGACGGTCATCGTGCCGGGGTGCGCGGCGGTGACGCGGTACTTGAAATGCAGCGCGCCCGGGGAGACGGGCGTGGCCGCCCAGTCGGTGCGGGCCCAGTCGAGCGCCTTGTACTTCTCGCGGTTGGCCGAGCAGAGCTTGCCGTCGGGGATCAGCTGGCGGTGCTGCCCGTTGGCGTTGGCGATGTTGACCTCGTTCCAGTCGTAGAGCGGCTGCGTGCCGCTCGTGGCGACGAGGTCCTTGCACACCTGGGTGTCCGGGTTCTCCGGGCCTTCGGCGTAGCAGGTGGCGACGCGGCTGACCGGGCCGTACATGGTGCCGTGCGCCGTCGCCTGCACGGGGGTCAGGACGACGAGCAGGGGTGCCGCGGCGGCTGCCGCCGCTACGCGGGTGGTCTTTCGCAGTGACATGTGGGGGGTCCCTTCCTCAGTGGGGGACTCAAGTCGGGCGGCTCACAAGCAGCTTGGCATTGGACTAGACCAAGTTCAAGGGGTGGGGGGCGACTTCGCGTCCCGCCGCGGCCCGGCCGTCCCGCCGCGGCCCGGCCGTGTCGCCGCACCGGCCGCGTCGTTGCCCAGTGGGGCTGGAAGGCAGCCTCCGTCCGCCTCACGTCAGGAGTGACACATGAGCATCCGTACCGGCACCCGCCTCCTCACGGTCTGCGCCGGCATCGCCGGTGCGGGGATGGTCGCGGCCGTCCCCGCCACGGCCGCCGAGGCGCCGCCCTCGTCGATCAGCACGCCGGTGGCGACCGACCTCAACACGACCGGGCCGCTCGGGTCCCTGACCGGGAGCGAGGCGCAGGACGAGGGCCACCCGGCGGGCCTGCCCGTCGGTGGCGGGCTGCTCGGCGGCCTGCCCACCACCGGGCTCCCGACCGACGGCCTGCCGACCGGCGGCCTGCCGCTGGGAGGCTGACACCGCGCCCCGCGCGGCGCCCGCCCCTCTCCCCCGCCCCGGCCGCGCCGGGAACCGGAGGCCGGCGGGGCGGGCCGGGGGCGGCACGGGGCCGGGCGGCCGGCGGGGAGCGGCGCGGCCGGGGCGGGGCGGCGCAGGGGTGTAGGGGTGGGCCAGGGGTTTCCCTCTTTCCCCGGGTGGGCGCCACGCGCTTCACTTTCGGTCACCCCGCAGGAGAAGCACCTGTTCACTCGCCGTCCGGAAGGGTTTCTCTTGACCGTCACCCCTGCCCGTACGGGCGCCGTCCTGGCGATGGCCTGCGCCGTCGTCGTCGGCGCGGCCGTGCCGTCCTCCGCGATCAACTCGTACCACGCGACGCCGGCGCCCGAGCGCACCGAGGTCGGCGCGCTGGTCGCCACCTGGGACGACGACGGCGACCCCGCGACACCGGACCGGGTCGACTGGGTGTGCTCCGGCACCATGATCGACGCCGACACGTTCCTCACCGCCGCGCACTGCACCGCCGACCGGCCGGAGAACGCGCGGTTCTTCGTCTCCCTCGACCAGGACGTCCAGGGCGCCCTCGACGAGGCGGCCGGGCGCCACCCCGGCGACCCGGCGGCCGTCGCCCGCGACGTCGCCGTCGAGGGCACCGCGCACCACCACCCGCGCTACCCCGGGTCCGCCTCCGACACGTACGACATCGCGGTGGTCGAGCTGCCCGCCGCGCGGGTCGCCGCCCGCTGGTCGTTCACCCCGGCGGCGCTGCCCCGGGCCGGGGCGCTGGGCGCGCTCGGCCCGCGGGGCCTGGAGGAGGCGTCGTTCACCGTCGCCGGATACGGCACGCAGGAGGCGCGGCGCGGGCCGGGCGGCCACACCCATCCGGGCGGCGGCGTGCGGATGAAGGCGCCCGTGTCGTTCAACGCGCTCAACGCGTCGTGGGTGCGGCTCGGGATGACCGCGCCGCAGGGGAACGGCGGGGCCTGCTACGGCGACTCGGGCGGGCCGAACTTCGCCCGGGTGGACGGGGCGCGGACGCTGGTGGCGACGACGATCACCGGTGACGGCCCGTGCTACGCGACGAATGTGGCCTACCGCCTGGACGCGCCCGGCGCCCGGGCGTTCCTGGACCCGTTCGTGTCCCTCCCGTAGGGGCGGGCGGGTGACGCGGGACGGGCCGTCCGTCCCGCGCGCGGCGGGGAACCCGGTCTCCGGTTGTGCAAGGGGAGACCCGGGGACCGGGTTCCCGATCAGAGGGGCCCCTCGTGACCGGAGGGGTCCCGGTGGCCGGTGGCGGCGCGGGTCCGGGGAGCGGCGGCTTCTCCGCGCGGTCCCGCGACGGCGCCGGCACCGAGGACGCCCGCGTCCGCTCCGCCCGGCGGAGCGGGGGCCGGCCCTTCCGCGGGCGCCGCGGTGAGGAGGGCCGCGCGGGCGGCCGACGGGTGACGTCCCGTCGGCCGCCCGCGCGGACACCGCGAGCGCCGGCCCCCGGCCCCGGTCCCCCTGGTGGGGGGCCGGGGCCGTTCGTACGGGCGCCGCCGCCGGGCCCGGCACCCGTCCGGGCGACCCGGGTGGCGGGCGGACCGGGGCCGTGCGGCGCTGGTAGCGAGGTGGAGGCAACCTCGGCGGTCCCCTCGGCATCTTCCGTGTGCGGCGGGTACCGGAGGGGCGTCCCGCATCGGCGTGCATGGAGTGGGTCAGCAATGGTGGATGTCTCGGTCGTCGTTCCCTGTTTCGACGAGAGCGAGGTGATCGGCGACTTCCACGCGGCGGTCGTGGCCGCGCTGGAACCCACGGGGGCCGCCTTCGAGATCTGCTACGTGGACGACGGCAGCCGCGACGGGACGGTGGAGCGGCTGCGGGAGCTGGCCCGCACCGACGCGCGGGTGCGGTACACGTCGTTCAGCCGGAACTTCGGCAAGGAGTCGGCGATGCTCGCCGGGATGCGGATGTCCCGGGGCGCGGCGGTGGTGCTGATGGACGCCGACCTCCAGCACCCGCCGGAGCTGCTCCCCCGGATGCTGGAGCTGCGCCTGCACGGCTACGACCAGGTGGTGGCGCAGCGGGACCGGGCCGGCGAGGGCGCGGTCCGCAAGGCGTTCAGCCGCGCCTACTACCGGCTGGTGCGGCGGTTCATGGAGGTGGAGATCGCCGACGGGGCCGGCGACTTCAGGCTGTTGTCGCGGCGCGCCGTGGAGGCGGTCCTGTCGCTGCCGGAGAGCAACCGGTTCTCCAAGGGCCTGTTCTCGTGGATCGGCTTCGACACGGTCAGCTTCCGCTACGAGAACGTGGAGCGGGCCGCGGGCGCGTCGAAGTGGGGTGGCAGGCGGCTGCTGAACTACGGCGTCGACGGGCTCCTGTCGTTCAACAGCCGCCCGCTGCGGCTGGCCGTGCACACCGGCCTGTGGCTGTTCCTCTCGGCGTTCGCCTACGCGTTGTGGATCGTGGCGAACGCGCTGCTGAACGGCGTCGACACGCCGGGGTACGCGACGCTGATCACGGCGGTCGTCGGGTTGAGCGGCGTGCAGCTGGCGACGCTCGGGGTGATCGGCGAGTACGTGGGGAGGATCTACCACGAGTCGAAGCGGCGCCCCCACTACGTGGTGCGGGAGACCGAGCGGGACGCGTCCGGGAGCCCCGCGGCCGACCGCGCCCCCGCCCGGGCGGGCCGGCCCTGACCCGGGCGGGGGCGGGTGGGCGCCCTACGGGGCGCGCCGCCCGTCGGTGACGCGGTCCAGGTGGTAGTAGTCGGCGACGCAGCGCGCCGGCCACTGGTGCCTGCCGCCCCCGCCGAACGGCTCCAGCATGCGGCTGACCGTGTTCGGCGTGTACGGGGCGGTCCGGGCGCCGCTCGCGGCCCGCTCGCGCAGGAACCGGTCCTGGCGGTCCCAGCGCTCGGCGCGGGCCCGCATGTCGCCGCCGAGCTGGTACAGCGGGGCGGCGAGGCCGGCGACGGTCAGGGCGCACACGGCGGCGCAGCCCGCGGCGACGGCGTACCGGACGGTGGCGGGCCGCCCGGCGCGGCGCACCGCCCGGCCGAGGAACGCGCCGGCGGCGACGAGCAGCAGGACGTACAGCAGCAGGTAGTCGTTCCAGGTGCGCTCCGTGGTGAGGACCCGCGTGCCGAAGACCGGGTACGTGATGACGGTGCACAGGTAGCCGGAGGCGAGGAACACCAGCGCGCCGAGGGACAGCAGCCGCAGCGGGCGGTACGGCAGGAGGACGGCGGGCCCGGCGTCCGGGCGGCGGCGGGCCAGGAGGCCCAGCAGGACACCGGCGGCGACGGCGCCCGC
Organism: Streptomyces sp. NPDC045287; assembly: GCF_056432325.1. NCBI lineage: Bacteria > Bacillati > Actinomycetota > Actinomycetes > Kitasatosporales > Streptomycetaceae > Streptomyces > Streptomyces sp. NPDC045287. Next base: position 313,551 of record NZ_JBWKJG010000002.1, on the reverse strand, counting down.
GTACTGCCAGGTCGTGAGGATGTCCTCCAGGATGCGGACGAACAGCTCGAGGGAGGTGAGGAGGGAGTCCGGGGCGAGCATGGAGACGGTCTCGGCGTCGTAGCGCTCGCGGCGGTTGCGCGAGCCGGGGGACGTGACCAGCAGGAGCGTGCCGACGGCGACGCCCGCCGCGCCCGTGAGCGCCCAGACGCGGACGGCGCGGCGCACGCGTGCGGCGAGGACCTGCGGCGCGAGGACGACGGCGGCGCCGAGCACGACCAGGGCGACGACCGACGCCTCCTCGGAGAGCGTGCCCATGAAGACCCCGGCCAGGAGGACGGTGGCGAGGGCGGCGGCCCGGCCGCGCCGGCCGCGGGCCGCGAGCAGCGGCAGGGCGGCGCCGGCGGCCAGGACGGGGGCGAGGGTGTGGGAGACCGAGGCGGCGGGCCAGTAGAAGGTCTTGTACGTGTTCGGGGTGGCGAGCAGGAACACGGCGCTCGTCATGGCGGCGGCCAGGAGCGCCGTGCCGCGCGGTGCCCGCAGCCCGGTGCGGCGCAGCAGCAGGGCGGTGAGGGCCCAGAGCAGGCCGAGCACGGCCACCGCGCTGACCGGGGCGTACCACTGGTGTCCGGCGACCGGGAACTTCGCGTAGAGGCCGACGAGGAGGCCGTTGGCGAGGCGGCCGTTGTCGGTCGCGTAGAACTGCTCGACGATCCCGGCGACGCCGTGGTCGCGGACCAGCGGCAGGAAGCACCACTCGTCCGCCGAGGGGCGGACGTACCGGCCCAGGCCGGAGGCGGCCACCAGCAGGGCGAGCGGCAGGGCCGCGAGGGCGAGGACACCCGCCGTGACGGCGGGCCGCCGGGCGGGGCGCGGGCCGTCGCCCCGCCCCGTGTCCTCGTCGTCGGGGTCGGTGACGCGGGGCGCGCCGACGGCCATTCTCACCACTGCCTTTCGGGGGAAAACACTGATCCGACACCGTAGAGGAGTTTTTCCGCGCCGCCGTTCCGCCGGGGGCCCGGCACTCCGCGGGGCGACCCGCTGCGACAAAAGCGGAGAAAAGAGCGCCTATCGGATAAAAAGTGACAGGATGGGACAGCGGTCGGACGACGCGCGAGGCGACACCGGGATGGTTGGCACATGACCAGAGAACCGACGGCTGCCACGGCTTCGGGGGCGGCGGCAACGAGCAGCACGGTCTACGGGGCGCCGTGCTGGGTCAGTCTGATGACCCGCGACCTGCGGGCCGCACACGACTTCTACGGGGCCGTCATGGGGTGGGAGTTCCGGCCCGCCCGGCTCGGGGAGGAGTTCAGCGTCGCGCTGTCCGGCGGCAAGTTGATCGCCGGAGTGGGCGCGCTGGCGTCGGCGTTCCACGTGGCCGTGGCCTGGACGCCGTACTTCGCCGTGCGGAACGCGGACGTGACGGCGGGGCGCATCCGGGAGCGCAGCGGCACGGTGGCGGTCGGGCCGGTCGCGTTCGCCCTGGGGCGCGGGGCGCTGGCGGCGGACCGGGACGGCGCGGTGTTCGGCATCTGGGAGGGCGAGGCGCCCACCGGGTGGGGGGCGGGGCGGTCGGCGGCGCCGGCGTGGGTGCGGCTGCACACGCGGGACGCGTTCGAGGCGGCGATCTTCTACGGGGAGGTCCTGGACTGGGCGTGCGGGCGGCCGGGCCACTGCGACGTGGAGTACGAGGGCGACGAGGTCGTTCTGCGCAGCGCCGGGCGGGCGGTGGCACGACTGTCGTCGGGCGCGCTGGAGGAGGCCCCGGACCCGGCGATCCGGCCGCGCTGGCAGGTGCACTTCCCGGTGCCGGACGTGGAGGGGCGGGTGACGGCCGCGCTGCGGCACGGCGGGACGGTGATCAGCCACGAGCCGGGGGCCCAGGCGACGCTGCGCGACCCGGACGGCGGACTGTTCACCCTGACGGACTCGGGGGACGCCGACCCCGCCGGGGACGCCACCGGGGCGGCGGACGTGGACGCGCCCGCCATGGAGCCGCCCGACTGACCTTCCCCGGCGGCCACGGGCACCCCGGCCGAGACCGGCGGGAACCGGGGCCGGCGGGGCCCGTCCGCCCGGAGCGCGTGCGCCCCCGCCGCGCGGTCAGCCCGCCTTGCGGGGGTGCAGCGGGGCCGTGTCCATGCCGGCGCCCTCCCGCAGTCCCCGCAGGAGCGCCTCGACGGCTTCCCTCGCCGTGTGCCGGGGGCTCCACCCCAGCTCGTCCCGGGCGCGGGAGCAGTCCATCAGCGGCAGCCGCAGGAACGCGTCGAACAGCTGCGGCGAGGACGGCACCAGGCGGAGCGTCCAGGCCGCGGCGAGCGCGGCGCGGGCGGCCCGGCGCGGCAGGCGGACGACCTTGGCGTCGAGGAGCGCGGCGAGGTCGTCGGGCCCCAGCGGCGGGTCGGCCGCCAGGTTGTACGCGCCGCGGGCGCCGTCGTCGAGGACCGCGCGGCGATAGCCGTCCGCGGCGTCGTCGGTGTGCAGCGCCTGGAAGACGAGTCCTTCGATGTCGGGCACGGCGGGCACGAAGCGCGGGTCGGCGAGCCGGCCGGGGACGAGGTTCCCCGCGAAGATGCGCAGCTGCTCGCTCGCGGACGCCTCCTTGAAGAGGAAGGCCGTGCGCATCCGGACGACGCGGACGTCGGGGTTGCGGGGTTCGAAACCGTCCAGGACGCGCTCGAGGTACGCCTTCTCGCGGCAGTACGCGGCCTCCGGCCAGCCGTGGGTGGGCCAGGACTCGTCGACGGGCCGGTCCTTCGGCCCCGGCGAGTACGCGCCGACCGACGAGGCGTACACCAGGGCGGGGACGCGGGCCGCGGCGACCGCGCGGAAGACGCGCATGCCGCCCAGGACGTTGGTGCGCCAGGTGGCGAGCGGATCGTGGGTCGGCTGGAACGCCCAGGCCAGGTGGACCACGGCGTCGGCGCCCTCGAAGAGGGCGGTCAGCTCGCGGTCGCCGTCCTTCTCCACGTCCGCCTCCGCCCATTCGGTACGGGGCGGGGACCAGCCGGGGCGGCGGCGCGCCACGCCGAGGACGGAGCCGACGCGCGGGTCGTCGGCGAGGGCGGTGACGACGCTGGTGCCGACGTTCCCGGTGGCCCCGGTGACGACGACCCTCTTGCCTGGCTGTGCGGTCACGGGTGCTTCCCTCCGTCGGTCGTCCGGTCCGTGGGACCCTGCCTCCACCGGGCGGCGCGCGGATGCGCCCCCGGTGCGTTCCGGGTACCCGGTTCGCGCCGGTTCACCTCCGCGCAGGGGCGGGGCGCGATGATCCTTCCGGGTGACACCGGGCCGCGACGTGCGGGGCGGCCCGGCGGGACCGGGACCTCACCGGGACCTCGGGAAAATCGCGTTCGCACACGCTTCCCAAGGGTTCCGGCCACCTTGGCCGGAACCCTTCCGGCCTTTGGCATATGCCGGCGACATGGCCGATCCGAGTGTTGCCAAACGGCTTACGGCCCTTGCGCCCCTGTGTCACAGTCGTGGGTGGTCCTTGCTTTTCAAGCCATGGCCGCGCGCCTGTATCGGAGATCCCCATGCCGTCCCCTCTGTTCGCGGACCGTCCCAGCCAGCAGCCGCCGGAGCGCGGCCCGGTGGACGCCCTCATCTCGCAGACCCGCCGGTTGCGCGGAGAGGTGGACGCCGTACGCCGGGACGCCGCGTCCGACGAGACCGACCCGCGGGCCCGCTGGCAGCGCGCCCTGTGCGACCTGGCCGTGCACCAGCTCGACGACCTGGGCGCGCAGCTCGGGCAGCTCAAGGAGGGCGTCCCGGAGCGGGCCGCGCGGCGGGAGGGGTCCGCGGACCAGGACTCCGGGCCGGGCGAGCGGGACGGCCGCCCGTACGGCGAGGAGGCGACCGGCTGCCTGCTCACCCGTGTCGGCAGCGCCGAGTGGAACCTGCTGACGGACGAGGTGAGCTGGTCCGAGGAGCTGTACCGGATCGTCGGCCGCTCCCCCGGGGCCGGGCCGATGTCCCTGGACGAGCTGCCGTCCCTGGTGTTCGTGGAGGACCAGCCGCTCCTCACCCAACTGGTGACGGGCTGTCTCGTCGACGGCAAGCCGATCGACGGGGAGTTCCGGGTCGTACGGGCCGACGGCCGCGTGCGCACCCTGCACATGGCGGGCGAACCGGTCCTCGACGGCGAGGGCCGCACGGCGTCCATGTGGGCGGTGTTCCGGGACGTCAGCGAACTGCGCCGCAGCCAGCGCGCCGTCCGCGAGTCCCGCGAATCGCTGCGCCGGCAGCACGAGCGGGAGCAGACCGAGCACCGGCTCGCGGTGGAGCTCCAGGAGGCGGTCCTGCCGTCCTGGCGCGGGCCGCTGCGGCTCGCCGGGAGCGGCCCCGCCGCGCTCGACGTCGCCGGGCACTACCTGCCGTCCTGCAGCAGCAGCCGGATCGGCGGCGACTGGTACGACGTGCTGGAGCTGCCCGACGGGAACGCGCTGCTCACGGTCGGTGACCTCACGGGCCACGGCGTGTCCGCCACGTCGTCGATGGCGATGCTGCTCGGTGCCCTGCGCGGCCTCGCCGTGGCCGGCATCCGGCCGGGGGCGCTGCTGGGCCACCTCAACCAGCTGTTGGAGACCGCCGCGCAGCCCGCCCTCGGCAGCGCCCTGTGCTGCCGCTACGACCCGGTGACGCGGACGCTGCGCTGGGCGCAGGCGGGACACCCCGCCCCGCTGCTGTTCCGCGACGGGACGGGGTGCGCGCTGGACCGGCCGGAGGGCGTCCTGCTGGGCGCGACCGCGTCGGGCGCCGCCTACGAGCAGGCCGAGGTCCGGCTGCGCCCCGGTGATCTGCTGCTGCTCCACACGGACGGGCTGACCAGGGGCGAGGCCGGGCTCGGCGCGGACACGCCGGGCACGGAGCGGCTGCTGGCCCTCGCGCCGGGGTTCGCCCGTGCGCGCGACGCGCAGGACTGTGTGCGGATGGTGGTCGAGGAGTTCGGCGGCACGGGACGCGTCGACGACGCCTGTGTCGTGGCGGTCAGGGTGGGCGGCCCGTCGTAGAAGGGCCCCTCCCCGGGCACGTGCCGGGAGGCGGACGGCGTGTCGGAACGGACGATGTATCGGGGCGGACGGCGTGTCGGAACGGACGGTGTATCGGGGCGAACCGCGTGTCGGAACGGACCGCGTGGCCTGTCGGTGCGCGGTGGTGTGCGTGAGGCGGGGCTTCGTCCGGCCCGCCCCGGTCAGATCCCCTTGATGCCCAGCTTCTTCGCCTGGTCCTTCGGCAGCGCGTGCTCGATCCGCTCCCGCAGGTCCCTGATCCCGGAGTGGTCGGCGTACCGGTCGGTGAGCCCGTACATGTCCCCCAACCGGTCCCAGGTCCGCTGGGACGAGTTGCCGCCCATCGCGGCCAGTGCGAGCCGGGCGTACCGGTCCGCCTGCTCCGGGTCGTCGGCGATGAAGCAGGCCGAGGCCATGGACAGGTGATCGAAGATCTTGGAGCGCTCGCGGCCGTCGATCCGCAGCTCCAGGGCCTTCTGGGCGAAGTGCTGCGCCTGCTTGGCGGCGGACGGCTCGTGCTCGGCGAGCGTCCGGTAGGCGAGGGCCTGCATGCCGTACAGGTCCTCGGACTTGAAGGTCTGCATCCACACCGGCAGCGGGCCGTCCCCCTTGTCGGAGACGAACAGCTCCTCCGCCTCGCCCAGGGTGCGGCGCATCGCCTGGCCGCGGCCCATGGAGGCGTGCGCCCACGCCTCGATCGTGTGGAGCATCGCCCGGGTGCGCGGCAGCATCTCGTCGCCGGAGCCGAACTTGGCGAGCTGGATCAGGTCCAGCGCCTCGGCGGGCCGGCCGAGGTGGACCATCTGGCGGGCGCAGCGGGACAGGGCCTCGCCGGCGCGGGGCCGGTCGCCGCCCTCGCGGGCCGCGTGCGCGGCGATGATGAAGTACTTCTGCGCCGTGGGCTCCAGGCCCACGTCGTGGGACATCCAGCCGGCGAGGACGGCGAGGTTGGCCGCGACGCCCCACAGGCGCCGCTGGATGGGGTCGGGGTGACGGTAGGCGAGCATTCCGCCCACCTCGTTGAGCTGGCCGACGACGGCCTTGCGCTGGAGGCCGCCGCCCTTGGCGGCGTCCCAGGCGCGGAACACCTCGACGGAGGTCTCCAGCTCCTCGACCTCCTGCAGCCCGATGGGGGCGGCCTCGTAGCGGTCCAGCCCCGCCGGGTCCGCGTGGCGGGCGGCAGAGTGGCCGTGGGTACCGGGTTTCCCGGTGTCGGTACGGAACCAGTCGTGCATGGCGCTGGTGATGGCGGAGCCCGCGGTGAGCACGGCGCCCGCGCCCACCAAGCCGCGTCGGTTGAGCATGAGGTCCATTCCCGTGAATTCGGTGAGGACCGTGGCCGTGCGTTCGGGTGCCCACGGCAGCCCGTCGGGATTGTCGGTGTGCTTGACGTCCCGCCGTCTCCCGGCGCGCCCGTGCCGTACGAACCCGAGGTCCTCGATGGTCACGACACGACCGAGTCGCTCGGTGAACAGGGCCGCCAGCACCCTCGGCACGGGATCGCGCGGGGTCTCCCCCATGTCGATCCAGCGCCGGACCCGCGAGGTGTCCGTGGCCAGCTGGGGGTGGCCCATGGCCGCCGCCTGCCGGTTGACCAGCCGCGCGAGCTCGCCCTTCGACCAGCCGGCGAGGCCGAACAGGTCACAGAGGCGGGTGTTGGGTCGTCCTGTCACGTCAAGCCCCCAGGTTCTCGGCTGAGTTGACAGTAGCCCTCCGCCATGGGGGTGGCGACTATTCGCCAGGGTTCGCCAGGGTGCGCAAGGTGGTTAGCCACCCGTGGCGGGGTGTCAGGTAGGAACGCGCCACCCCGTCCCGGCGACGGCCCTCATTCCCCAGGGTGTCGGACCGGAGACGGGACGGGGCAGCGTACGCAGTCGTCGGCACACGAAGGGATCTGCCTCCCCCATGTACACAGCATCGTCCTCCGTGTCCGCCCCGCCCCGGCCCCGTACGGTACCGGCCGGCAGCGGCCCGTACCCGGGTCCGGCCCAGGTGGGCCGGAACAGGCGCTGGGCGGGGGCGGTGACCGGTCCGCTCAGCGGGAGGATCGACCTGTCGGGGCCCCAGGGCGCCCAGCTGCGGAAGGCGGTCGCCTCGGTGCAGCGCATCTGCCCCGAGTTCAACCCCGTGCAGGTGATGCGGCGCAGCGGGCGCTCGGTGCTCCTCGTCGGCACGACGGGGCGGGCCACCGCCGTCGCGAAGTGTTTACTGGACCACTCCCCCGTGTGGGTCGAGCGGTTCCGGCACGAGATCGCCGCCTACCGCGCGTTCGTCCGGCACCGCCCCCCCGTGCGGGTGCCGCGGCTGATCGCGGCGGACCCGGACGACGGGACGCTGGTCGTCGAGCGGATGCCGGGCCGGGCCGCGGCGCTGAGCCGTCACGTGGCGGAGGCGCCGCCGCGGGCGGACGTCAAGGCCGTCCTCGGGGCGGTCACGCAGCTGAACAGGTGGCGCCCGCCGGCCGGGACGTTCGACGCGCCCCTGGACTACGCGTCGCGGATCGCCCGCTACCACGAGCTGGGGCTGTTCACCGACCGGGACCGCGACGACCTGCAGAAGCTGCTGCACGGGCTGGCGCACGCCGGCGGCCGGCACGGCATGGGGCAGTTCTGCCACGGCGACGCCCTGCTGTCGAACATGCTGCTCTCGCCGGCCGGGCCGGTCCTGGTCGACTGGGAGCACGCCGGCTGGTACCTGCCCGGCTACGACCTGGCGACGCTGTGGACCGTGCTGGGGGACGCGCCCGTCGCGCGGCGGCGGATCAGCCAGCACGCGCAGGCCGGTGGGCCCGCGGCGCGCGACGCGTTCCTGGTGAACCTGATGCTCGTCCTGACGCGGGAGATCCGGACGTACGAGACGGCGGTGCAGCGCACGATGAGGGAGGCGCCGCCCGCGGGCTCGGTCCCCGTCCAGCCCGGCACGGTCTCGCCCGGGGAGGAGCAGCGGCTGCTGTTGCGGCGGCTGCACGACGACTGCGCGCTGGCACGGCGGGCCGTGCGCGCGGCGGTCGGCACGCGCTGACCGTACGACGGGGGGGATGGCGCGCCGTGCGTCCGGTGTCCGCACCGGGGCACGGCGCGCCGTCGCGTGCCGGGCCGTGGAGCCGGGCCGCCCCGTCCGCGGGGCGCCCGTGACCCGCACGCCCCGTTCGGCGTTCATATGACCAGTGCGCGGTCCACGCGTGCCCGCCGGGGCACGGGCAGGGCCCGCGCGGATCGTCACGCCCACCGAAAGGCATGGGACACGCATGGCACAACCGTTCGCACTCCCCGAGTTCTACGTGCCGTATCCCGCACGGCTCAATCCGCACGTGGACGCGGCGCGCGTCCACACGAGGGCGTGGGCCCGGCGCATGGGGATGCTGGAGGGGTCGGGGATCTGGGAGGAGCGCGACCTCGACTCCCACGACTACGCGCTGCTGTGCGCGTACACCCACCCGGACTGCGACGCCGACGCCCTGTCCCTCGTCACGGACTGGTACGTGTGGGTCTTCTTCTTCGACGACCACTTCCTGGAGGTCTTCAAGCGCACGCAGGACCGGGAGGGCGGCAAGGCCCACCTGGACCGGCTGCCGGCGTTCATGCCGGCGGACCCGTCGGCGCCGCGGCCGGAGCCGGAGAACCCGGTCGAGGCGGGCCTCGCGGACCTGTGGGCGCGAACGGTGCCCGCGATGTCGCCGGCCTGGCGGGCGCGGTTCGCGGTGGCGACCGAGAACCTGCTGAACGAGTCCCTGTGGGAGCTGTCCAACATCAACGAGGGGCGCGTCGCGAACCCGCTGGAGTACATCGAGATGCGCCGCAAGGTGGGCGGCGCGCCCTGGTCGGCGGGGCTCGTGGAATACGCGGCGGGCGCGGAGGTGCCGGAGTCGGTGGCCGACGCGCGGCCGTTGCGGGTGCTGCGGGACGCCTTCTCCGACGCGGTGCACCTGCGCAACGACCTGTTCTCGTACCAGCGCGAGGTGGAGGACGAGGGCGAGAACAGCAACGGCGTGCTGGTCCTGGAGCGGTTCCTGGGCTGTTCGACGCAGGAGGCCGCGGACGCCGTCAACGACCTGCTGACCTCCCGGCTCCAGCAGTTCGAGCACACGGCGCTGACCGAGGTGGCGCCGATGTGCGCGGAGCGGGGCCTGGACGCGCGGGAGACCACGGCGGTCCTGGCGTACGCGAAGGGGCTCCAGGACTGGCAGTCGGGCGGCCACGAGTGGCACCTGCGCTCCAGCCGGTACATGAACGAGGGCGCGGTGAACGCCGCTCCGGGCGGTGGCGCGTTCGGGATGGCGGCCGCGTCGGTCCGGCTGACGCCGCGCGCGGAGGCGGCGCGGTGGCGCGGCTTCTCGCACGTGCCGTTCCAGCGGGTCGGGCCGTCGGTGCTGCCGCACATCGAGATGCCGTTCCGGGTCCGGCACAACGTGCACCTGGAGGGCGCCAGGGAGCGGTGCGTCGCGTGGAGCCGGGAAATGGGGTTGCTGGACGAGCAGCCCGGCCGGCCGGGGTCCGGCGTCTGGAACGAGCGGAAGCTCGCCGGGTACGACCTGCCGCTGTGCGCGGCGGGGCTGCACCCGGAGGCGAGCGCCGACGACCTGGACCTGGCGTCGCACTGGCTGGCCTGGGGCACGTACGGCGACGACCTGTACCCGGTCGTGTACGGCAGGACGCGGGACCTGGCGGGGGCGCGGGCCCAGAACGACCGGCTCAGGTCGTTCATGCCGCTGGACGGCTCCCCCGCCTCGATGCCCGCCCCGGCGAACGCGCTGGAACGCGGTCTGGCGGACCTGTGGCCGCGGACGGCGGGACCCATGAACGACCGGGACCGCGCGGCGTTCCGACGGGCCGTGGAGGTCATGGTCGACAGTTGGCTGTGGGAGCTGGCGAACCAGGCGCAGAACCGGATCCCGGAACCCGTGGACTACATCGAGATGCGACGGGCCACGTTCGGCTCCGACATGACGATCGCCCTGTGCCGGATCGGGCACGGCAACCGCGTCCCGCCGGAGGTCTACCGCAGCGGGCCGGTGCGATCGCTGGAGAACGCGGCGATCGACTACGCGACGCTGCTGAACGACCTCTACTCGTACCAGAAGGAGATCGAGTTCGAGGGCGAGGTGCACAACTGCGTGCTCGTCACGCAGAACTTCTTCGACGTGGACCATCCGACGGCCGTGGCGATCACCGGGGACCTGATGAACTCCCGGATGCGGCAGTTCCAGCACGTCGCCGCGGAGGAACTCCCCGTGCTCTACGACGACCTGGGGCTCGACCGGGAGACCCGCGCCGTGCTGGACGGGTACGTGCGGCAGCTGGAGAACTGGATGGCCGGCATCCACACCTGGCACCGCGACTGCGAGCGGTACCAGGAGGAGGTCCTGCTCCGGGACCGGGCCGGAGCCCCGGCGACGGGCGTGCCCGCGCTGGGCGGGCCGACGGGTCCGGGGACCTCGGCGGCCCGCGTGGCGGCGCTGCTCGCCTCCTAGCGGCGGTCGCTACGGGCGGCGGGCGCCGCGGAGCTGGTCCAGTTCGCGGCGCTCGCGCTTGGTGGGGCGTCCCGCGCCCCGGTCGCGGACGCCGGCGAGGGCGACGTGCTCGCGGGGCGGCGGGGGCGGGGTCTTGTCCGTGTACGCCTCGGCCGCGACGGGGGCGCCGACGCGCTTGGTGAGGACCCGCTTCACCTCGACGACGCGTTCGCGGCCGGCGTGGAAGACGCGCACCTCGTCGCCCGGCTTGACGGCCTGGGCGGGCTTGGCGCGGTCGCCGTTGACGCGGACGTGTCCGGCGCGGCAGGCCGTGGCGGCCTGGGAGCGGGTCTTGGTGAGGCGTACGGCCCAGATCCAGCTGTCGACGCGTGCCGTCGCGTTCGGGTTCGCCTCGTCCGTCGCTGTCATGGCGGTCCTCGGGGTCAGCCCTGCTGGAAGAGTTCCGCGGGGAGCGGCTTGAGGAGGGCGTACAGGTCGTCGGTGATGGGCCGGTCCCAGCTGGCGATGGTCACCAGGACGTTGTCGCTGCGATCGAACTGGACGCAGGAGATCCGGCTCTCCGTGAGCTTCAGGCGGCGCACGATGAGGAGGTTGTCGCCCTGCATGACCGGGACGTCCTCGGTCTCGGCGACCTCGACGTGCTCGTCCATGTCCAGCGCCGCGAGGAGCTGGGCCACCTCGAAGGGGACCTGCCCCTCGGCGAGCTCCCGGGCCGGGGAGCCCTCCGGCAGGTTGCCGATGATCATCGCGGGGCCGCGGCCGCCGAAGAGGTCGTAGCGGAGGAAGACGCCCTGGCACGTGCCGTCGGGGGCGGGGAGCAGGCCGGCGCCGAGATTACCGGGCCAGTCGCCCGGGTCCATGGCCAGGACGTCGAAGTCCGGGCCCGCGGGTGTGGCGGGGCTGCGGCGGCGGAGGAAGGACATGGGCCCATGGTACGGGGCCGGGGGCGTCGCACGGCGGGTGGGGCGGGGTCGGCGGCGGGGTGCGGCGCGGGCCCGGAAGGCGTGCCGGGCCGGGCGGTTCACCGGTTCGGGCGATGCCGCGGACGGGGCCGGGGGCCGGTCGGGGCGGGGCGGGCGGGGGCCGATCGGGGCGGAGCGGGCGGCGGGTCAGGGGTGGTGGCGGGTGTGGTGGCGGGCGACGCGGGCCCGGTTGCCGCAGGAGGGGGTGCACCACTCCTGGCGGGGGTGGCCCTTCAGGAAGTAGCGGACGCAGCGCGGGGCGTGGCAGGCGCGCAGCAGGGGCCGGTCCGGGCCGGCGAGGAAGACGATGGCGGCGTGGGCGAGGACGGCCGCCAGGACCCGCCCGGGGTCGGTGCCGGCAAGGGCCGCGGCGGGGACGTGCCGGGCGGCCGGCTCCCCGTCGGGCCGCCACGTCAGCCGCGGTACGAGGGGGGCGGCGGCCGCGGCGGCGTTGAGGACGTCGAGGGCGTCCGGCACGGGCATGAGGCGGTCGGCGTCGGCCCGGCTCGGTTCGCCGGGCACCGCGCGGGCGAACAGGGCGCGGACCGCCGCGCGGACCTCGCGCACGGCGGCGAGGGCCGCGGCGTCCGCGGCGGGGCCGGGCACCGCGGCGGGCAGGTCGGCCGCGTGGTCCCGCACCCAGGCGGTGAGGGCCTCGGGGGTGGTCAGGTCGTCGGCGACGCCGCCCCCGCCGTCGTGGCGGACGGTGACGGCGAGGGCGAGGGCGAGTCGGGTCGAGGGGGCGTGCGCGGCCATGGCCGCAACGGTAACCCGGTCGGATGAGACCGGGCCCGCCGCGGCGGGCCCGGGGTGGGACGCGCCCCTCGGCGGGCGCGGACCGCGAAAGCCGACCGCGGGACCGGGGAGGTTCACGCGCAAGTCCGCGGCCCCTTCCCGCCTGCCCGGTCGGTGGGAGGGCGCCGCCCCGGTCCACCGGCTGGACGGCGCCCCGGCGGGGAGCGGGTCCCCCGGCGGTGGCGGCTCCCCCGGTGGTGGCGGGGCGACGCGGGTCGGGCGGGCGGGGCGGGCGGGGAGGTTGGGCGACAGAGGGCAGGGCGGGCGACCGGGACGGGCCAGGGAGCGGGCGGGGTGAGCCGGGCAGCAGGGGCGACCGGGGCGGGACGGGCGGGGGTGAGTTAGGCGGGCGGGGCGAGCCGAACGACCAGGGGTAGGGCGAGCCGGGCAGCAGGGGTGACCGGTCCGGGCGGGGCGAGCCGGGGCGGGTCGGGTTCGTCGGGGGGCTTGCCGGGGAGGGGCTCCGCGGGGTAACTGGTCGGGAGCGGTTCGACCGAATGGTCGGTCGCCGCGTGACGGGTCGGTGCGGGACGGGCGGAGGACGGTGCATGACGGAGGACCTGTGGGACGCCGGGGAGCGGCTGGGTCGGGAGGAACTGGCGGCGCTGCAACTGGAGCGGCTGCGGTCGACGCTGCGGCACGCGTACGACAACGTGCCCTTCTACCGGCGGTCGTTCGACGCGGCGGGGGTGCGGCCGGAGGACTGCCGGTCGCTGGCGGACCTGGGCCGGTTCCCCTTCACCACCAAGGCGGACCTGCGGGACGAGTACCCCTTCGGGATGTTCGCGGTGGACCGGTCGCGGGTGCGGCGCATCCACGCGTCGAGCGGCACGACGGGTCGGCCCACGGTGGTCGGCTACACCGAACGGGACCTCGACACGTGGGCGGACGTGGTGGCCCGGTCGATCCGCGCGGCCGGGGGCCGGCCGGGGCAGATGGTGCACGTGGCCTACGGGTACGGGCTGTTCACGGGCGGGCTCGGGGCGCACGGCGGGGCGGAGCGGCTGGGCTGCACGGTGGTCCCGGCCTCCGGGGGGATGACGGCGCGCCAGGTGCGGCTGATCCTCGACTTCCGGCCGGAAGTGATCATGATCACGCCCTCGTACATGCTGACGCTGCTGGACGAGTTCGAACGGCAGGGCGTCGACCCGCGCTCGACGTCGCTGAAGGTGGGGATCTTCGGCGCGGAGCCGTGGACGGAGGAGATGCGGCGGGAGATCGAGGAGCGGTTCGCGATCGACGCGGTCGACATATACGGGCTGTCGGAGGTGATCGGGCCCGGTGTGGCGCAGGAGTACGTGGAGACGAAGGACGGGCTGCACGTCTGGGAGGACCACTTCTACCCGGAGGTCGTCGACCCGGTGACGGGCGAGGTGCTGCCGGACGGGGAGCGGGGGGAGCTGGTGTTCACCTCGCTCACCAAGGAGGCCGTGCCGGTGGTGCGGTACCGGACGCGGGACCTGTCGCGGCTGCTGCCGGGGACGGCGCGGGCGTTCCGGCGGATGGAGAAGGTGACGGGCCGCAGCGACGACATGGTGATCCTGCGGGGGGTGAACCTCTTCCCGACGCAGATCGAGGAGGTCCTGCTGCGCACACCGGGGCTGGCCCCCCACTTCCAGCTGCGGCTGACCCGCGAAGGGCGGCTGGACGCGCTGACCGTGCGGGTCGAGGCGCGCGCGGACACGGCGCCGCGGCGGCGGGTCGAGGCGGCGGTGGAGGTACGGGCGGCCGTCAAGGACGGTGTCGGGGTGACGGTCGCGGTGGAGGTGGTGGACCCGGGGACGCTGGAGCGGTCGGTGGGGAAGATCAAGCGGATCGTCGACCTCCGGTGACCCTGAGGGAATCTCCGGGCCGCCGGGGGTCCGGGGGATGATCACGGATCCGCCCCAAGGAGGATGACAGTGCGCCCCCGAGGGTGAGTGCATGGGACAACCGACCTGGCACACACCCCAGTTGGGAGACGCGTTGCTGTTCCGCACCAGTCTGAGACGCCTGTTACCGGTCGCCGCGGCCGTGTTCGCCACGGCCGCCGCCACGCTGCCGGCCACCGCGGCCCCGCCACCCGCGGCGGGCGACCACCGCCCCTCGGCGGGCGGCCTGTCGGCGACCATCCGCTACACCGAGTACGGCATCCCGCACATCCTGGCGAAGGACTACGCCTCCCTGGGCTTCGGCACCGGCTGGGCGCAGGCCGCCGACCAGGTGTGCGTGCTCGCCGACGGGTTCGTGACCGTACGGGGCGAGCGGTCGCGGCACTTCGGCCCGGACGCCACGACGGACGGGTCGCTGTCGTCGGCCCGCACGAACCTCTCCAGCGACCTGTACTTCGCCGGGGTGCGCGACGCGCGCACCGTGGAGCGGCTGCTCGCCCGGCCGGCGCCCGCCGGGCCCAGCCGTGCGCAGAAGGAGCTGATGCGGGGTTGGGCGGCCGGGTACAACGCCTGGCTGAAGCAGAACAGGGTGACGGACCCGGCGTGCGCCGGCAAGGCGTGGGTCCACCCGGTCAGCGGCCTCGACGTGGCCCGGCGGGCGTACGCGCTCGCGGTCCTCGGCGGCGAGGGCGCCTTCGTCGACGCCATCACGGCCGCCCGGCCGCCCGCCTCCGGCACGGCCCCCGGCCCCGGCGCCGACCCGGGCCGGGTGGCCGGGGCGGCGCGGGAGCTGTTCGACGAGCGGAACGCGACGATGGGCTCCAACGCCGTGGCGTTCGCCGGCACCACCACCGCGAACGGCCGGGGCCTGCTGCTCGGCAACCCGCACTACCCGTGGCACGGCGGCCGCCGGTTCTGGCAGTCGCAGCAGACGATCCCCGGCGAGCTGAACGTGCAGGGCGCCTCGCTGCTGGGCGCGCCGCTCGTGCAGGTCGGCTTCACCGACAAGGTGGCGTGGAGCCACACCGTCGCCACCGGCCGGACCATGAACCTGCACCAGTTGACCCTCGACCCGGCCGACCCCACCGCGTACCTGGTGGACGGCGAGGCCGAGCGGATGGTGCGGCGGACCGTGACCGTGCCCGTCGCGGACGGCGAGCCGGTGACCCGTACGCAGTGGTGGACGCGGTACGGGCCGGTCGTCACCTCCTTCGGCGGCGACCCGCTGCCGTGGACGGCGACGACCGCGTACGCGCTGCACGACCCCAACACGGGGAACCTCCGCATGACGGACACCTCGCTCGGCCTCGCCAAGGCCCGCTCCACGCGGGACATGGCGGCGGCGCTGCGCCGCACGCAGGGCCTGCCGTGGGTGAACACGGTGGCCTCCGACCGGAACGGCGGCACGCTCCTCGCGCAGGCGCAGGTCGTGCCGAGGATCACGGACGAGCTGGCCGGGCAGTGCTCGACGCCGCTGGGCCGCACCCTGTACCCGGCGACGGGCGTCGCCGTGCTCGACGGGTCGCGCGGCGACTGCGTGCTGGGCCGGGACCCGGACGCGGTGCAGCCCGGCATCATGGGCCCGGCGCGCTGGCCGCTGCTCCAGGACGCCCCGTACGCGGAGAACTCCAACGACAGTGCCTGGCTGTCCAACGCCGACCGGCCGCTGACCCGGTACGAGCGGGTCTTCGGCGACGTGGGAACGGAGCGGTCGCTGCGGACGCGCGGCGCCATCGAGGACGTGGCGGCGATGGCCGACCGGGGCGGGCTGACCGTGGCCGACCTCCAGCGGCAGCAGTTCGCCAACCGGGTGCCCGCCGCCGACCTGACCGCCGACGACGTGGTGCGGGCGTGCCCGGCGGCGCTCCCGGGCGACCCGGAGGCGTGCGGGGCGCTCGCGCGGTGGGACCGCCGGATGGACACCGCGAGCCGGGGCGCGCTGCTGTTCGACCGGTTCTGGATCCGGCTCCAGCGGGAGACGACGAACGCCGAGCGGTGGAAGGTGCCGTTCTCCGCGGCCGACCCGGTGGGCACGCCGCGCGGCCTGAACACCGGTGCGCCCGGCTTCGCCACGGCGCTGCGCGGGGCGGTCGACGAGCTGCGCGCCGCCGGCATCCCGCTCGACGCCCCGCTGGGCGAGCACCAGTTCGTGGTGCGGGGCGGGCAGCGCATCCCCGTGCACGGCGGCACGAACACGGGCGTGTGGAACATGACGGTCCCCGTGTGGGACGCGGCGGGCGGCGGCTACACGGAGGTGCGGCACGGCACGAGCCACGTCCAGGCGGTCGGCTGGGACGACAGCCGGTGCCCGGTCGCGCGGACGCTGCTGTCGTACTCCCAGTCCTCCGACCCGGGCTCGCCGCACCACGCCGACCAGACCCGGCTGTACTCGCAGGAGCGGTGGGTGACCGCGCGGTTCTGCGAGCGGGACATCCTGCGCGACCCGGCGCTGCGGGTGGTGCGCGTGGCGCAGTGACCCCGGGGGCCGCCTCCCCCCGGAGGGGCGGCCCTCAGGGGCTGAACGAGAGGAACAGGAAGGCGGCGAACAGCAGCAGGTGGACGCCGCTCTGCAGGAGTGTGGCGCGTCCGGGCACCACGGTCAGGGCGCTCACCACGGCGGTGAGCGCCAGCAGCACCAGGTGGACGTCGCCCAGTCCCAGGACCAGGGGCCCGGACATCCACACGGAGACGAGCGCGATCGCCGGCACGGTCAGCCCGATGCTGGCGATCGCGGAGCCGTAGGCCAGGTTGAGGCTGGTCTGGACGCGCCCGCCGCGCGCGGCCCGCAGCGCGGCCAGGGTCTCCGGCAGCAGCACCATGAGGGCGATGACGACGCCGACGACCGCCGTGGGCAGGCCGGCGGACGCCACGCCGGACTCGATCGTCGGCGAGGCGAGCTTGGCCAGGCCGACGACGGCGACGAGGGCCGCCATGAGCAGGCCGAGGCTCCACCCGGTGGCCGCGCGGGAGGGCGGCGGGGCGTGCGCGGTCGGGTCGAGGGGCCGACCCTCGGTGGTGACGGGCAGGAAGTAGTCCCGGTGGCGGACGGTCTGCACGGTGACGAAGAGCCCGTACAGGCTGAGGGAGGCCACGGCGGCGAAGGTCAACTGCGCCCCGGTGAACTCGGGGCCCGAGGCGCCGGTGGTGAAGGCGGGCAGCACGAGGGTCGTCGTGGCGAGGGTGGTGACGGTGGCGAGGGCGCCGCCGGAGCCCTCGGCGTTGAAGACGGCGACGCGACGGCCGCGGAGGGTCGCCGCGAGCAGGGACAGGCCGACGATGCCGTTGCAGGTGATCATGACGGCGGCGAAGACGGTGTCACGGGCGTACGTGGCCGCCTTGTCGCCGCCCGAGGCCATCAGCATGACGATCAGGCCGACCTCGATGACGGTCACGGCGACGGCGAGGACGAGCGACCCGAAGGGCTCGCCGACCCGGTGGGCGACCACCTCGGCGTGGTGGACGGCGGACAGGACGGCCCCGACCAGGCAGAGCCCGACGACGGCGACGGCGGGTCCGGGCAGGTCGCGGCCCCAGCCGAGGGCGAGGACGGCCAGCGCCAGGAGCGGGACCCAGGTGGTGCTCTGGCGCCACGGCCGCGGCGCGGCGGCCCCGCCCCCGGGCTCCGGCCCGGTGGCGCGGCCCCGGTCCCCGTCGGTCTGCGTACCCATGCGGCCACGCTGCCAGAGCCGCGGACGGCCCGCACGCCGACGGGGCCGGCGGGGTCTCGGTTCCGCCGTCCGCCTCCTTGACGGGCGGATGCGGCGGTAAGAAAGTTTCACCTGATGTGCGCGACGGCGAAGGTTTCCTTCAGACGGCGGTGCCGTGGGCGGGGAGGGCGGGCATGGTGCGGGAGCCGGGTGGGGGCGGGATCGGGCGCCGCGGGTTCGGCGGCGGGGCGCTGGCACTGGGGGGTGCGCTGGTGATCGGCCCGCTTCCGGGCGCCGCCGCGGCCGGCCGGGAGGGCTCCGGGGCCGCGCGGGACGCTTCGACCGGGGCCCCGCGGGGGGCGGCCGGGCCGGTGCTGCGGCACGGCACGGCCGAGCGGGCCGGTCTGCTGCCCCGCCACCTCGACCTGCTGGTCGCCGACGCCGAGCGGTTCCTCGGCCCCTCCCCCGCGCACCCCTGGTACGCCGGCGCGGTGCTCCTCGCGGGGCGCGGCCCCACCGTGGCGCTGCACCGGGCGATCGGCTACGCGGTGCGCTACGCGGCCTACGACGAGACGACCGGGCGGGGCGTGGAGCTGCCGCCGGAGCAGCGGATCCCGATGCGCGAGGACACCGTCTTCGACCTGGCGTCGCTGACGAAGCTGTTCACGTCGATCCTGGTGGTGCAACTGCTGGAGCGCGGCGCGCTGGAGCTGGAGGGCCGGGTGGCCGAGCGCCTGCCGGACTTCGGCGGCGGCGGGAAGGACGGCATCACGGTGCGTCACCTGCTGACGCACACCTCGGGGCTGCGCGCCTGGCTGCCGCTGTACCTGGAGCCGACGCGGGAGGGGAAGCTGCGGCTGCTGTGGGAGGAGCGGCCCCTGGACCCGCCCGGCACGGTGTACCGGTACTCCGACCTGAACCTGATCGCGTTGCAGTTGCTGCTGGAGGAGGTCACCGGGCGGTCGCTGGACGTGCTGCTGCGCGAGCGGATCACGGGTCCGCTCGGGATGCGGCGCACCCGGTTCAACCCGCCCGCCTCCTGGCGGCCGGGGATCGCCGCGACGGAGGACGCGCGCCGGCCGTGGTCGGGGATCGACCGGGGCATGGTGTGGGGCGAGGTGCACGACGAGAACGCGTACGGGTTCGGCGGGGTCGCCGGGCACGCGGGGGTCTTCTCCCGCGCCTGGGACCTGGCGGTCCTCGCCCGTACGCTGCTGAACGGCGGTGCCTACGGCTCCGCGCGGATCCTGCGTCCGGAGTCGGTGGAGCTGATGTTCACGGACTTCAACACCGCGTTCCCCGGCGACGAGCACGGGCTGGGCTTCGAGCTGTACCAGCACTGGTACATGGGCGCGATGGCCACGCCGCGCACGGCCGGGCACACCGGGTTCACCGGGACGAGCCTGGTGCTGGACCCGACGACCGACTCGTTCCTGGTGCTGCTGGGCAACTCGGTGCACCCGGTGCGGAGCTGGCGCTCGGGGTCGGCGCCGCGGGTCGCCGCCGCCGACCGCCTGGCCCGGGCGGTGCCGGTGCGCCCGGCGCACGGCCGCACCGCCTGGTTCGCCGGGACGGCGTCGGCCGCGGCGGCGACGCTGACCCTGCCGGCCGTACGGCCCGTGACGGCGCGGGCGCGGCTGCGGTGCGCACTGTGGTGGGACACCGAGCCGGGCGCGGACACGCTCGTCCTGGAGGCGTCGGCGGAGCCGGCCGGGGGCGGGGCGGCGGGGTGGCGGCCGGTGCCGTTCGTCACCGTACGGCCGGGCGGGGAGCCGGCGGGGCACCCGGGCGGGTCGGTGACGGGCTGGTCGGGGCGGGTCTGGCACCGGTTGGAGGCCGACCTGTCGGCGTGGTCGGGCGCCGGTCCCGTACGGCTGCGCTGGCGGTACGCGACGGACACGCGCTACGTGGGGCGCGGCGTGTACGTGGACGGGCTGCGCGTCCTGGACGGCGGGCGGACGCTGTTCGACGAGGCGCGGCCGTCGGACGCGGCACTGATCGAGGCGGACGGCTGGACGGCGTCGGCCGACTGAGCGGCGCCCGCCCCCTCCCACCCCGCCGACCGCCCCGGCCGCCCGGCGGATTATGGTCGGGCACCATGATCCCAGAAGGTTTCGCGAGGTACCTGGAGCGTCTCGGTGTCGTTCCCTCCGGGAGCCCGTCCGTGGAGGAGCTGTTCGCGTTGCAGCGGGCCCACCTGGAGCGGATCCCGTACGAGAACGTCGGCATCCAGCTCGGCCGGCCGCCCGGGATGGAGGCGGAGCTGTCGGTGCGCCGGTTCGCGGCCGGGCAGGGCGGCTACTGCTTCCACCTGAACGGTGGTTTCGCCGCGCTGCTGGAGGCCCTCGGGTACGACGTGGCCCGGCACGTCGGCGGGGTCCACCAGGACCCGGCGGGGCGGGGCGCGACCGGCGACCACATGGCGCTGACGGTGCGGGTGGGCGGTGAGGGGTGGTTCGTGGACGTCGGCCTGGGCGACGGGCCGCACGAGCCGCTGCCGCTGCGCGCCGGGACGTACCGGCGGGGCCCGTTCACGTACCGGATGGAACCCTCGGTGGCCGAGCCGGGCGGGTGGACGTTCCACCACGACGCGCGCAGCACGTTCCCCGTGATGGAGTTCCGGGGGGAGGCGGCCTCGCCGGAGGACTTCGCCGACGAGCACCGGCGGCTGTCGACGGCCGCGGACTCGCCGTTCATGACGACGTTCACGGCGCTGCGCCGCGACCCGGACACCGTGCACGTGCTGCGCGGCCGGGTGCTCCTGCGGATCGGCGCCGCGGGCGCGCAGGAGCGTGTCGTGGACACCCCGGAGGAGTGGTTCGGGCTGCTGGAGGGCGCCTTCCGCCGTGACCTGGGCGACCTGGACGCGGCCGATCGGGCGACCCTGTGGGAGCGGGTGGGCCGCGCTCACGAGGAGTGGCTGGGTTCCCGGCGCGAGACGGCCGGACGGGCCTGAGTCGCGGGGGTCCGTTCCCGGATGCGGGCGGGGGGCGGGGCGGGGAGACTGGACGGCAGGGGGTCACTCGGCGAGAGGACGACCCATGTCCATGATGGACAAGCTCAAGAACATGCTGAAGGGGCACGAGGGCCACGTCGGCAAGGGCGTCGACAAGGCCGGTGACTACGTCGACAAGCGGACGCAGGGCCAGTACAGCGGCCAGGTCGACACCGCGCAGGAGCGGCTCAAGGACCAGCTGGGCCGCGACCCCGAGCAGCGCCGGGAACCGCCGCCCCCCACGTGACTCCTCCTCTCCCCCGCATGGGTCCCCGGGCCGGCCGCGCGACGCGGCCGGCCCGGGGCCGTTCACGGGAGCGGGCACCCGCGCGCGGACGGGTGGAGGGGCGGGGGGCGGAGAGGGGCGGACCACCCGGTCGTACGTCCCGGCGTGCGGTACCGCCCCGGCTGGTGAAGAGTCGTGGCGAGTCCCCACTCACTCAAAGGAGAGAAACATGCTTCGTCGCGTCTCGATCGCTCTGGCCGGTCTGCTCGCGGTCGGCTTCTTCACCGCCTCCCCCGCCGCCGCGCACACGAGCGACATGAGGGGCTGCTGGGTGGACGGCAGCTACGTCCAGGCGGGCAAGGCCCAGGCCGCCACGTTCGACGCGGTCTGCTGGGAGATGGACTGACCGGTTCCCCAGCGACGTCGCTTCCGGGCGGGCACCTTGCGGGGTGCCCGCCCGGGCCGCTGTCCGGGCGGGCGGGGCGGGGGGGGGGGGGGGCCCGCCCCCCCCCCCCCCCCCCCCCCCCCGCCCCCCCGCGCCCCCCCCCCCCCCCCCCGCAACACCCACCCGGCGGCGCCCCGCCCC